>JAJFKG010000052.1 GCA_021773335.1 Gammaproteobacteria bacterium | reverse complement strand
CAGCAGGTGGATCTTCAGCTGGTGGATCTTCAGCTGGTGGATCTTCAGCTGGTGGATCTTCAGCTGGTGGATCTTCAGCTGGTGGATCTTCAGCTGGTGGATCTTCAGCTGGTGGATCTTCAGCTGGTGGATCTTCAGCTGGTGGATCTTCAGCAGGCGGATCTTCCACAGGCGGTTGCTCGAAATCAACATCACTTAATGCACCATTAATCGATGACCACCCCTCATTCACATTCAACGCCTTAAATTCATGCGCCAACAAATCAATTTGTGCACCATCTGAAAAGGTGACAGTTAACGCTTCCGCGGACGGGTTATAAGCACTATAAGTTAACAAGCCATCCTTATTAAATACGCTATAAAATAAGGTATCCGCCGTTACCCCTGCTTCAACCTGCCCTAAAACTTGCAAGTTATACAACCAATGATAGATATGTGGATAAGAGCCACCGCCCTCTTCCAGGTAATTCGGCGTCGCACTGAATTGCGCGATGGCACTATCGGCATCAAATAACGCCTGGTATTGCCAAATCGTATCTTGCCACTGATTAGGCAATCCACCATTTTCAGCAATGATTTCTGCATAATTCGCTTGCACGTAATCGGGGTCTTGCCCTAAATACAAAGAGCCCCCGGTGAACGGTAGAAAGTTAATACCATGGATCATTTCTGGTTCACCGGAGAACCATGTCGCATGCGCTGCGCCATCTCCCCATACCATACCCACCGCATCAGGTGAGAATTGATCGGGGAACACACTGTTATCGACGTCAAACCAATATTGATTGATCGCCGCTAACTCAGTGGCATATAAATATGTGCCCAAGTCAATCAACGCTTGGTTGCCCGTGTGCGCACCCCAGGACATTGTCCCGACGGCAAAATTCATCGCTTCGGACGATGACTCGTGGTTATTGCCCGCGAAAAATGCCCCATGACCTGATGCCCACGAGTGGCCAGCATACGGATCAAAGGTGCGTAAATACGGATAATCGCTATCACTACGATCAGAGTTGGCAACGTCTTTTACCAATAAATCAACCATGCCGCCCCAGTCTTGCGCCCATTGTGGATCGTATTGCGCAACAGCAGCAGCCGCTTTGACGAAATAGCCGTAATGAAAATGGTGATCATTAATTTGCGTTTCCGAGTGAAAACTCGCGGGATAACCTTGCAATGTCCCCCATTCGGCATTGTAATAAAACTGCTTATCACCCTCGGTTGCTGCATCAACGGTAAACCAATCTTCAAGTTCCGTCTTAATTGTATTTAAAAAATAATCGCGTGCTTCGATATGGCCAACTTGGTTAGCGATTTGGGTTAACTCTGCTAGCTTACCTAAGTCTTTTCCCACCCAATACGTATCTTGCGCGGTAATGACTTGCTCGCGGCTCGTGAAATCCTGGTACGTTGCTTCTATTGCATCATAAACCGTTTGGGTTTGATGACTATCCAACAAATTTGGCAAAGCAGGTAAAATCCCACTAAACTCATATGTCGTCGTAAATTCATTACCTTCAAACAGTTTCATTTCGCCGCGTGGAGAGTTATAACTATAATCACTTAGCGCCGCATCGGTATTCAACCATTGATGACGGTATAGCGTGGTTAATGGCACATCTGAAAAGCCTGCCTCTTTTAATTCTGTGGTAATATCAAACGTCGTTGCCACTTGATTACCAGCTTGATCATATTGATAAGCCGCCGTGGTATCCGCGATAAACGCATAGGCGTGCTCATAAAAATAATTCAACGTACCCAAACTATTATCCGGCAGCACAGCCGCTGAAAAATAATCTTGTCCAGCAAGGTCCGATGTCAAACTATCACCGTTAATTTCCCAAGCACTATTGGTTGGCGCGAATAAGGCATAGTGATTGCCATTAATAGTCACGCCTGCGACATTGTCTTCTAAATGCCAAAGACTACCGGGACCCTCCCAATCAATTGTGTTAGTTTCCGGTTGCGCGCCTAACACCAAGTTGCTATCAGGTTCGGGCATCGCCGTTAACACGTTGTCGCCATCTTGTTGTGCCAAACTTAGCTGTGCTGCAAGCGCATTACCTGATTGATCCGTTAAATCTTGATAGGGCAAATCTAGCGTCGAGCTACCTCCCGTGACAATATCCACGTCACCTTCACCAAAGGCTTGCCATATTTCAAACTTTATCGTTGCATTGTTAAGGTCACCGGGCTGTCCGAATGTATCTGCACCCGTGCCGCGCCCCTCAGATTGCTGATAACTCTCGGTATTGTTGGGGTCAGCATCGAGCGGAATAAAATTATAAGTTTCAATATAATCGAATGTTCCATCACCATTGCTGTCGATAGAAATACGCGCTTGCGCAGCGTTACCAACCGCATTCGTGCCATTGCTACCTGCATTGACTTGCGCATTAAATTGAAGCCCGCCACCTTGATATTGGCCACTGATATTTTCCAAGGTAAAGGTTTCTACCGTTTGATTCGGTTGATTAATGGCAGTCGCAGTATTTTGCTTTAATTCAATAGTGACATCAGCATTGCCTTGACGTTCGAAATAAACAAACGGTGAACCATGCGCAAATGTCGCTTCTAATACATTACTCGAATCACTATCCGCCCACGCCGCCGTGACCGCCCAATCTGAATAATCTGCCAACTGTGTAGCGCTGGCATTAAGATTTTCTAAGCCAATGTTCAAATCAGAGTGATAGGTAAATTCATACTTCACCTGCTCTGAACCATTGCTGATAAAAATAGCTTGTGGCGTATACCCTAATGATAAGCCGCCACTTCCAGCTTGTAGTGCAAGTGGATGGGCATACATCGGGGTTGAATATTCATTACCAAAATGTGGAAACGTTAATGACGACCACCAATCATTTGTTGGAATCGCGCCATCGATATTACCAGTGATCAATGGAGACAGGGGCGCCCCCAACCAATTCGTAACAGCGACTTCCCCGCTGGGAAGTTCGTTACTGTAGTTACCGTAAGTGCTACCACTTGTTGTTATCATCGCAAGCCACCCTCTTGCCTTCAAGACAAGCATTGATGACCACATACGAAACCACACCCAGGGCATTGGTTAACGCCCTATTGTTCAAATATAGATCAGACTGGGTGATATACAAGGGCTTGATGTTCACCTGCCAATAAATGAAAGACCATGATTATGATCATAAAAACCTTTAATGACTAATAAACTAGTCATTTTTGAGTTGAATTTTACACATTTCATTGCTATATTGACTAATATTCTGATCGCTGAATACATTAATGACCAGAATATTAGTCAATTATTCACTTGGTGGAACGATGGCAAAATCGAGAACTTATTCAAAATACACTCAAGCTGCCCTCACCTTGCTGGGTGAACAAATCAAGCTTGGGCGCAAGCAGCGTAAGTGGACAGAGCAAAACCTAGCTAACCGCGCCGGTATTTCCCGGGCTACCTTACAAAAAATCGAAAATGGCGAACCCAGTACTGCCATCGGCATTGTGTTTGAAGCAGCTGCCCTCGTCGGCGTTAATCTTTTTGAACCAGACAAACACTCACTTACAAAACATATTGAACAGACACGGGATAAGCTCGCTTTACTACCCCAGCGCATTCAAATTAAAACAAAGGCAGTTGATGATGAGTTCTAATAATAATTATAAAGAAGCTTATGTCTGGATTTGGCTGCCAGAACAAACCACGCCAGTTGTCGCCGGAAAGCTGGAAGCAGATAATGGCAACATCCAGTTCAATTACGGTAAAAGTTATCTTGAGCGAGTAAATGATAGCAATCAAGCCATTTCCATATACGAACCTGAACTACCATTGGAGGCAGGCACTTTGCCCCTACTCGCAGGCCTCAGCATGCCAGCTTGTATCCGCGATGCCGCGCCAGATGCGTGGGGCCGCAGAGTCATCATCAATAAAACGCTGGGTTTAAAGGGTGCAAACACAGATACGGCTGAACTAAGTGAAATGACCTATCTACTTGAATCTGGCTCTGATCGCATTGGTGCGCTAGATTTCCAGCAGTCACCTTCTGAATATGTGCCACGCTCAGCAACCAATGCAACGCTAGAAGAATTGTTACAATCAGCTGAACGCGTAGAGAAAGGCATATCTCTAACACCTGAACTTGATCACGCGCTCTTTCACGGCAGCTCAATCGGTGGCGCACGTCCAAAAGCGTTGATTGAAGAGAAAAATAAAAAATATATTGCTAAATTTTCTGCAAGCACCGATCTCTACAATATTGTCAAAGCCGAATTCATTGCCATGCGGCTCGCCAAACTCGCCGGCCTTAATGTTGCACCCGTTAAATTAACCAGAGCCGCCAACAAAGATGTATTGCTAATCGAACGGTTTGACCGTGAAAAATCAGCGCACGGTTGGACACGCAAAGCGATAGTATCTGCCTTAACCCTATTTGGCCTCAATGATATGATGGCCCGCTATGCCAATTATGAAAATTTTGCTGAGATCATTCGACACCGTTTTACCGATCCGAGAAACACCTTACATGAATTATTTTCACGCCTTATTTTCAATATTCTATGTGGTAACACCGACGACCATGCACGTAACCATGCCGCATTTTGGAATGGAAAAGAATTAACGCTGACCCCTGCATATGACATTTGCCCACAAAATCGCACAGGCAATGAAGCGTCACAAGCGATGCTGATTCACGGGGCGGATAATCTTAGTCGTTTTAAAACCTGTCTTGCAGTGGCGCATCACTTTCTGCTTGCAGAAGAAGAAGCACGCGCGATCTTCGAAAAGCAAAAAGCCCTTATCAAATCTAATTGGGACTCAGTGTGTGACGAAGCCATGCTAAACGAGACAGATAGAAAATTTTTCTTGGGACGTCAATTTTTAAATCCGTATTCTATTGCAGATGACAGATAACCTACTGATTTTCATGCGCTTCCTGGCCAGCTAATCAATGGCAGTCGTGGTATTTTGCTTTAATTCAATAGTGACATCAGCATTGCCTTGACGTTCGAAATAAACAAACGGTGAACCATGCGCACAAGACAAGCATTGATGACCACATACGAAACCACACCCAGGACATTGGTTAACGTCATATTGTCCAAATCAGCCCGAGTGGTATTCAAGCAAAAGGATTGAAAGCAGATAAGCTAAACGAAAATCACGTGCAAATTGAAATAGAAACTTCTACTGAAATGAATAATTGCGATCGACTCAACAGTTTGTATGTAGAACTTTTTTGTCGTCGTTATGGCATTGGTCTTCGAAAAAATCAAGCAAAAACTCCCAGAAGGACAGCCAAAGAAATAGTGGATGAGGCCATTTATATTCAACCGGAAACATCGCCTTCTGTTACTAACAAGGACACACGGACAACTTTTTTAATAAATATCTCTTATAGACAGTTAAAATCAGCTGAAGAACTACGATATCAAAAAGCATATGACCAAGCAGGTAAACATTTATCCCCGGCATATCGAGGGTACCGCTGGGTAGCTAGGCACAGAGGCTATGCACCAGCACTTTATCGCTTATATCTCATGACGCGTCCGATGAGCGGGTATCCTCAGTTCATATCCAGTCAAATACGTGCGCGCAAATACTGCGAGTTGGCTGCTGTACAAGGTAATAAAGCGGCTATTGAACAAGCAGCCGATTTTCTTAAGGAAGGCTGGGCAGGTATCCAAGATCCCGCCTTAGCTGAATATTACCTAGCAACACTCGCTCAACATGACAAACCTGGCCTAATGGAACAATCTGTTGTCGCCGCCAGCTCTACTAGCCCAAGTAAAATAGAAGCACACACTTCCACTAAAACGGAATCACCCTGGCGCACTCTTGTCGACCTCCCACCGGCAAGCGACCCAATGTTTCATGAAGTTTGCTTAGCTTTAGGGAAATACCATGCACGCGAAGCAAGTGAAGATCCAGAACAATTCGCCACATCTGGCTTAGCTTCCCAAGCAAAATATTTCCAAGCATTAATGGCCGACCAAGGCAACAACCATATCCAAGCAGCAGGCGCAGGACTTTCTTCGAGCCCATCATCTTCCGCAAGCACGATTATCGGCCAGTTACAGCAAAATGGAGTAAATGACCCTAGCCTTGAACAGCCCGAGAAACGGGGCCACAATACAAAGAAAAACTCCACAGCAGCAGTTCAACACAGCCTGAAGCTGAACAAACTAACGAATCTGAATTATCGACACCTACAAGCTCACTAAGTAGCAAAGTATTAAAAGGCGCTTCGAATGCAGCACAAGCAACGACGAGCGCAACTGCTTTTTACAACCGTAACAGCAGCCAACCAGAAACAGAACGCCCTGAGCATCAGCCTGCACCGACAACAGATAAAGCTGCTGCAAACCATCAGAAATCAAAAACTGCCTTGCCTGCCTCGCAAAGTTTTCCATTTTTAGCATTAGCCTTCCCTGATGTACCAAAAGAAGAACCAAAAGCGCAAAAACTGTCGCTAGCTCAAATGACACAACCAAGCCCTGACGCCGTACCACTGCCACAACCGTCACAACAGACGTCAACTGAAGCACAGATGCTTCCAGGCTAAACCCATCCCCCCGCTTCATGCCGTAATCATGGATTTCACGCCGATTTGTCAGAGCCTTGCTAAGCCCCGGAGGGCGCATCAAGGAGCAAGCATTAGGCAACACATTCCCTTGATGTGCCCCTCCGGGGCTTAGCAAGGCCACATAGCTTATTGATTTTGTTAAACATCACAACAAGGCCAGTCAAATTACCCCCAAAATTCCTGGTAATATTTGGCATATTTGGATCATTTTTAATCTCCCCTTAAGTTTCACCCTGTAACATACTGACCATATAACCAATTAACTTTAGATAAGCAGCAATTGGTTTAGCGATAAAAACGGGCATGGCGCGCGGCGTATCTTCGAGCGAAGTCGGTTTAGGTTCATCCGCCATTGCGCACTCAACCGCAGATACAGAAGATCCAACACGCCAAGGTTTGATTGGTATGTTAGGCCCGTTTATCGATACGATTGTTGTCAGTACCATGACGGCTTTGGTGCTATTAACCACGGACGCGTGGCAATCAGGTGTGACTAAAAGTCTACAAGGCATTGCCTTATCGACTTATGCATTTGAACAAGGTTTAAGTGGCCTTGGCATCGGCCATATCGGCGGCGCCGTGATTGTGATCAGTTTGATATTTTTCGGTTTTACGACCTTAGTCACTTGGTCTTATTATGGTGACCGTTGTGCTCATTATCTATTGGGCGACAAAGGCTCGATCTGCTATCGCTTATTCTTTTTATGCATGACGGTAATGGGTGCTGTGATGCCATTACAAGTCGTGTGGGGACTCACGGATACCGCCAATTTCTTTATGCTGGTGCCGAATGTTATTTCTTTGCTTTTATTATCAGGACTTGCCAGCCAATTGGTGAAGAAAAATTTTAGCGCGGCAAAACGACCTTATCGCCTCGTGGTTGAATCACCGCTGTCTCTCCAGAATGAGCGCTAGCCAATTCAAGCCTTAGTTATCATAATAGAACCACAGCCCCACTACATTTCGCATCAGCTAGAAAAAGTCTGGCCTGCTCCGATCTTTTTTTACTTTAGCTTTTTGAGCAATGCCAAAAATAAAGCTTCATTCCAAGCATCGATTGTGTGAATAAAATTGTTTGGCAAAAACTGCTTTACATCATTTGCAACGGCTTGCCAGTTTAAAGACACAATTTTTTTGGCAAGCTCATTTGTCAGCCATTCATTTGAAATACTAATTGATTGGCCTTGGTAAGGGCCACTCTGTTCAAGAGCATTTTTTAAAAGTGTATAGTTGGGCTGAATTTTGTGTTGAATATACCAAATAAAGTCAAACCAGTCTCTCCCTTTAATATATTTTCTACATAATAAAGCATGGCATTTTCCAGCGAATAAGCTAGGTAGATCCTGCGCGATAATGGGTAAAGGATAAGGGTAATCTAACGTGTGTGCTTCAGAAACGGATCCCGCTGGTGGGTTAGTATCTATTTCCAATTTAATGGTGATATTTTGTGTGTCAGAACGTGTTCTTTCATAATATAAGTTTAATACTTTCCCAAAAGAACTTTCTTTGAGAAATGCTTTCTTCACAGTATCAGCAGCCTTAGCTCGATCAATAACAGAAAGTGATAAGCCAAAAGCTGCAAATTCTGTTTTAATTGCGGCTAAATAGGGCTCCCATTTGAATGTTTGATCGGGTTCATTAAGGATGAAATCAAGATCTTCTGAAAATCTTTTTAGCCCGTGGACGATACGCAGACAAGTTCCTCCCTGAAACAGGGCATGTTTAAAAAAACCAGCACGTGCAAGTCCCGCTAAAGCCACTTCTTGGCTAATTTCTTTAATCGCGTTAAGCTCGGCTTGTTTTGTCTCAATTGCATACGTTTTAAGGCGGTCATTAATAATATCTATTGCCATTGTATCAATTCCTTAAAAAAAACATACAGTGTTTTTTTTGTGAGTTCATGAGGATATTCGTTGCTAAGCTCAGCTAATAGGTCTAACTTATGGTTTTTGATGCTATCTTCTTCGATGCGCAAATCAAGCATAAGATCATTGACTGTTGACCAAGTTTTTTTCCGACAGTAAATCATATCTGCAATGGCTTTCCAAGGATAAGCCATTAAGTATCTGGCACTTTCTTCTCTGATGTAAGAAACACCCAGCTTAAATGAATCATTAGGTGTTTTCTCGAAGCTGAATTCTCCAACTGGCGTGTTAAATGATTTAGTTTGCTTTACTGTGGCGCTACAAGTCACAGTGACTCGTTCGGGGATCCAACCATGATAACTGAGCGCGGATTCAAAACTAATGTAGGACGGGCCATAAATAAACTGGGCTAACTCAAAGGTGTTAAGCATTGGCTTATTAGGGAGCTGACGAATTAAATAATAGTCTCGTCTCAGTCGCTGAAGATAACCTTCGTGTACCGCTCGTTTAATAATTGCCTTTCTAGCATCTTCAGTACCAGGCAGTATAGACCTTAACTCACTGCCTGAGATGAAATAGTTAGGCCAGGTGATGAGTTGTTGAAGAAAGTTTGAATTCATACGCGACCTGATAAATTTATCAAATAATGTCATTATATGACACTATTTGATAAATATCAAGCATAATGAAGACTAAGGGGTTATATATGGCTCGAGTGAATTGCTCATCCCCCGCAAATGGAACTCAAAAACGCGCGGCTATTTACCCAAGGCAAAATCAAAGAGATGTTTATCGAGAAGGATATTAAGGTGTTGCTTGAGCGTTAAAAGCCACCAATATTATCGTTTAAAATGTCTATGTATTGTGTATAAACATAAACTTTTTGTCGCTCTTTGCCAGTAATTTCTCGCACAATATCGAGAGTCTCCAACTGTTCTATTGACCTAGCTACAGTAGGAAAACTAAGTTCACAGTTTTGTTCTATTTTTCTGATGTCAGTAATTGGATGTTTTTCTAAATACTGATGCACTAGTAATATAGATGTCATCGTTCTGCCCAGTGTTTTTATTTTCTCCCGGTCACGATCAAATACAGCAATAATTTTTTTTGCGGTTTCCACAGCTTGCTCGGCTGTTTGAATAACACCTTCAAGAAAAAAAGCTAACCAAGCTTCCCAATCACCGGTATCTCTGACTAGCTGTAGATAATCGTAATATTGTTGGCGATTTGCTTTGAAATATAGGCTCAAATAAAGCAAAGGCTTTGCTAAAATGCCCTCCGCACACAGAATAAAGGTTATTAGTAGACGCCCCAAGCGTCCGTTACCATCCAAGAATGGATGTATTGTCTCAAATTGAACGTGCACAAGAGCAGCTTTTACCAACGTTGGTAACTGTTTTTCATCGTGAATAAATTTTTCTAAATCGCCTAATAGGTCCATTAATTTTTCTGGTGGCGGAGGTACAAAGTTAGCATTACCCGGTCTAGTACCGCCGATCCAATTTTGTGAACGCCGGAATTCTCCTGGCTGTTTCATGCTGCCTCTACCCCTACTCAATAGCTTTGTGTGAATTTCTTTGATCAAACGCAGACATAGAGGAAAGCCTTCATTTAGCCGCTTTAAACCATACTCCATAGCCGCAACATAATTTGATACCTCAATGACATCATACGCAGGCACCCCAGGTTGCTTTTCGCTCTCAAACATCAATAAATCAGACAGCGAGGATTGTGTCCCTTCAATTTGTGAAGAAAGCACCGCTTCTTTGCGGATATACATATAGAGGAAAAGCTCTTGGTCTGGTAGTAAATTCGCTATACCATCCAAGCGCCCAAGCGCAATATTGGCTTGGTCCAGCAGCGAGTAAATCGTTTCCATCTTTAAGGCAGGCACAGGCGGCAATGCTTGGGGTATATAAGTAAAATACGCTTCACCTGCTGTTGGAACTTTTAAACGCTGCCCTATTCGTTCAACACTGCTCATAAATTGCTCGAAAAATCACTTTAATTAAAAGATAACTGAAAACCTTTAATAAGAAAATTTTAGTTTAAAAACTTTTAATTAGCAATATTTAATTAAAATACCGAAGGGGTCAGGCGGTGAATTAATCCTTGTTCATATTGATATTTAGGTGGACTCATTCACCGCCTGACCACCGCAAAAAAAATACCTTGAAAATCAAATGGTTAACTACTAAAAATGTCCTTTATATTATTCAACGGCATTATAAATTCGACCATTATAGATGAGGCTCGATAATGGTCTTGACTATTATCGAGCCTCATCTATAATGGTCAGGTATATTCCTAGAGGTAATAATGCAGCGCTTATATCTTGCTCTCTTAGAGAAGCACCTTAAATATGAAAGGCAAATGCTGTTTCTGACTGGCCCTCGCCAAGTTGGCAAGACCACGATTGCTAAACAGGCCCAATCACTCACAGACAATTTTGCTTACCTAAATTGGGATTACGAAACCGATCAACAACTCATTTTACAAGGCCCAGAGCATATCCAAGAAGCCTTCAAGCTGAACCAAGCCTACACTCAAGCCCCCATCTTAATGTTTGATGAAATTCATAAATTCCCACAATGGCGTAATTACCTAAAAGGCTACTATGATAAGCATCAAGACGGTATGAAGTTCATTATTACCGGTAGCGCAAAGCTAGATGTCTATCGTTATAGTGGTGACAGCTTAATGGGGCGTTATTTTCCTTATCGAGTTCACCCTCTCTCGGTCGCTGAATTACTTGCCCCGAAATTAATAGAAGAAGAAATAAGGCAACCAAAAAAAATATCACAAAATGAACTAACACAATTGCTTAATCTAGGTGGGTTCCCCGAACCATTTCACAAGCAAACCAAACAATTTTCAAATCGCTGGCGCCGACTGAAAATGGAGCAATTATTCGAAGAAGATTTACGTGACTTACAGAACATTCAACACGTCGCTAACATGAAGTTACTCGCGCAACTTTTAAAATCCCAAGTAGGACAGCTAGTCAACTACCATAGCTTAGCAAAAAAAATTCGCGTCACCACTGACACCACACAAAAATGGATCACAATATTAAGTAATCTTTATTTCTGCTTTTTAATCAAACCATGGTCGCACAACATTAGTCGTTCCTTGTTAAAGCAACCTAAATTGTATCTTTGGGATTGGAGCGACGTACCCGATGAAGCTGCACGCAAAGAAAACTTTGTCGCTAGTCACTTACTCAAAGCCGTCCACTTTTGGACAGACTATGGTTTCGGTGATTTTGAACTCTATTTCTTACGCGACAAAGAACAACGTGAAGTCGACTTTTTGGTAACCAAAAACCAACAACCTTGGTTCTTAGTAGAAGTAAAGTCCTCAAATAATCAAGGCATCAGTAAATCATTACACTATTATCAGCAAAGAACTAATGCAAAACATGCTTTTCAGGTTGTATTCAATGAAAAACATATTAATAAAAATTTATTCGAATATACTCAACCTATTATCGTGCCTGTCCAAACTTTATTGTCACAATTAGTATAATCTTACTGAAAGCCGGGTGCACAGGCACACCGTGGTTGTTATAATAGCCGCATTAGCGAAATTACTCGCTCACCGCCCCGGTGGCACAGCCAGATAGCGCGCTCCCCTCCTAAGAGAATTGCTGTAAAACCTTAATTAATTTCTCGTGCTTTCAACGCGTCCCTCTGTGCCAGTATCCGTGAGGCACTAGGAAAGTTGTGTAATGTGAATACCTGCCCCCTTATATGCTCAAACCATTATCACTAGAATGACTAGCAGCCGCTGCGTCATCGTGCTGAACTTGTGGCATTTCAAATTTACGCCAAAACGAAAGTAAGACATCAGGTGTATACGGCTGCGCTAACACAAGTGGACATGGCTGTTGCTTTGCGTCTGCTTGTGCGGCGCCACTGTTACGTTTTACAATCTGATTGCCGACTAAGTTACCACCATTTCTTCGATCGGTTAAACCGAGAATCAAGGTTTTGAGACTTGGCACACCATGTGGCGTAGCCGTAAAAAAGCTAACACTGTTAGCTTGTTGAAGACTAAGGGGTCAGGCGGTGAATTAACCCATCTATTTGTTCACGTAGTTTGACATCATTTTCTAATTTTTCATTTAGTTTACTCAGGCAATGACTTACACCACTCGGCGAGTTGAGCCCAAAATAATAGGCAATCACACGCCGTGGCTGTTTACTTAACATTCGAGCCAAATATATTGCGGTAGTTCTGGGTAAATTTGGTTGCCCGCGCGTTGTAAGCAAGATTGTTTCAGGTGTTGTATTAAATGTGCTTGCAACCGTATTGACTATCAGCGATATGCTCGGTGGCTCCATAATTTTTTTTCGTAGCTCCTTAGGCCCTATATTTCCTCTAGTTTTGCATAAAGCTGATTCCTTGAAACCCTTGCAGCCAAGGATTGGACTTAGTTTTTTAGCCGCATAGAACGTATCAAGCCCATCAGTATAATTATCATTCTCGACATAGTTTTTATAATGAATATATTTTTCTTCGTGCCCTAAGAGCTGATAGGTTTCTTCTCGATATAACCAAGTTTGGGCTTCGGCCCGATCAATATAAGCTAAGTAACTACTCCATTTGAAGTCGTTAAGTGAAATTCGACTATCCGTAACAGCAATTGGGTTGCGGTGGATATAGCGTGTTAATTTAAGCAAATAGTGTTCATTGTCAACTAGAATGCTTTTATAGCGGCCTCGAAATAGCGAGCCATCAGTCCATCGCAAACGATTATAACGTTGAGTATAGTGGCCGTTAATGTGACCCATGCCACGACTGAGGTTAGCTAATGGTGTTTTGATAAGTAAATGATAGTGATTTTGCATAAGACAATACGCGTGTATCTGTAAATCAAATAATTGATGGGCTTCGGCTAATGTAGTTAGGAAGGCTTCATAATAATTTGATGAGTGAAAAATATTTTGTCTTCCACGCCCACGATTCATCACATGGTAATAGGCATCTGGGTACTCGATACGCAATGGTCTGGACATAGTTGTTTCTGTTTTTTTTATAGTTATGTGTTAGAAACGGATTCAGCCAGAGTGCATAGCTGCTCACAATCGAGAGGAAATTAGAACGCTGGCATTACCATGGAGATTGGGACTTATTAAAAAATTTCAAGCCTTCATTAGATTTGAAATGACTGGGGTAATTCGCCCTCACTTTTATGTTGAGCAGGGTTAATTCACCGCCTGACCCCTTCCTTGCCGCCTGACCCCTTCCTTGCTGACCCCTTCCTTGCTCCCCTTCCTTGCCCTATGATGCGGGAGTAAAGAACCAGTATTTTAAGCAATCAATTGAAAATAAGAAGTAACCGTGCATAATGGTGCACAGTCATGTTTGCTCGCCCACCGCCCCGGTGGCACAGCTGGATAGCGCGACGCCCTCCTAAGGCGTAGGTCAGAGGTTCGAATCCTCTCCGGGGCACCATTTTTTGGGTCTTTCGGGTCTTTCCGGGTCTTTCCCAAATCCGGGCGCTAGAACACCCTATTCATTACGTCCCCACCCTAGAGGGTGGGGACGAGTCTATTCGACTCCTGTCAGTACACCATGTTTTTGATTTTCACACACACTCCCTCCTAAGGTTAGCCCCTAAACCTTGATGCGCTGCTAGTGCGGGCATTGTGATTCTCTTAGTTATAAGTGTAGCCTTGATAAGTCGCGTAGGGACGCATCAAGGTTTCATAGGGCGTTAGCACATCAGGTAAACCTTGATGCACGCCTGCGGCGCTTCTCAAGGCTACAATCTCGCCCCCCTCCAGGTGTGGGGTGCTCATCTAGATAGACTGAATGCTAATAGTTCCTGCCGGATAAATCTATCACTTTGAGTTTGACCGTACGTTTTTTATTACCGCGAATGAATTCTATGCTGACCGTTTCACCGATGCCCATGGTGTCAAAAATATTATATAGATCATCGTAGTTACTGACGCTCTGCCCATTAATACCGGTAATCACATCACCGATTTGCAGGTTACCGCGACTCGTGCGGCGTGAGCCACGTAAACCCGCCTTCGCTGCGGGCGTTTCTGGAATGACGCGCGCGATAATGACTCCCTCTATCCCGAGTTGGCCAGCGACGTGGTCGGTAAAACGCTGGATACCAATGCCGGGACGTATTAACTTGCCATACTTTATCGCTTGCGTCACGATGTGCTTGATATCATTGCTGGGCACCGCAAAACTGATCCCTGCCGACGAACCCGTGCGGCTGTAAATTACCGTGTTCATGCCAATTAAACGCCCTTGACTGTCAAGTAGCGGTCCACCTGAATTACCAGGATTAATAGAAGCATCACTTTGGATCATATCGTAGATACTAACACCAGAAATACTCGGCACAGACCGCCCGACCGCTGAAATCACGCCAGTCGTTAGCGTCTTTTCAAAACCAAAAGGACTACCAATTGCAATGACTTTTTGTCCGACTTGTAGTTTTGCTGAATCTGCAATCGGTATCGTCGCTGGCTTGATTAATTTTTTTAGATCACGATTGTCATTTAGCTTTAAGATCGCAATATCTTTACGGGGCTCAGCAGCAATTAATGTTGCATAGATGGTGATACCTTTGGTTAAGGTAACGGCTAACTTAGATGCACCTTGGACGACGTGAAAGTTTGTCACTATATAGCCATCACGATTCCAAATAAATCCTGAACCGACGCCACGCTCAACTGCATGAATGGTATTGCCACGTTGACTAACACTTTCGATGTTGTGGATATTGACCACAAACGGTGATATGCGTTTGAAGACGCTGATGGTGTTAAGTTCGGAGAGTAGCAAATCGTTGCGGGCAGAAGCAGCAGACACTGCTGATACACCGGCAAACCAGAGTAAAATCATGGTGATAACGATGTGGAATGGCTTACGCTGTAGCACCTGTTCCTCCTCCCGTTGGCGCTTTTGCATGGGATTGGAAAGTGCAAATTTTGTGCCAACAGAGAAACACCCGTTAACAGTGCCTTGATGCGCGCTACGGCTTAGCAAGCCACCTAAGGATCAAGCGTCCACGCATTCATCCATTGCTTGCGACGCCTCCAACCCACAAAAATCCCAGAGTTTTTGATCCAACAATTGACTCGGACGCACTCGAGTCAGCGCATGTAACATATTGCTGGGGATTTTAGGATTTTCTGCCGCGAGCGACTTGATTAACGCTGCTGTACGTTGGCGTGCAAGGTTTTCTTGCGTACCACACAGATTACAAGGAATAATCGGAAACTGCATTTCTTCAGCATAAGTGATAATGTCAGCCTCTTGGCAATAGGCCATGGGGCGAATAACGATATGTTTTTTATTATCCGATAACAGCTTTGCTGGCATCGATGAGACTTCGCCGTTATATAAGATCGACATTAAAAGACTCGTGATCAAATCATCACGGTGATGTCCAAGAGCAATTTTATTAAAACCATGTTCTTGTGCATAACGATAAATAATGCCGCGGCGTAAGCGCGAACACAGCGAACAGTAGGTTTTATTTTCGGGCACTTTTTCTTTGACGATCGAATAGGTATCACGAGTTAACACTGCATACGGGATATCGCGCTTACTTAACCAAGATTTTAATGCGCTATCATCCCAACCCGGTTGGGATTGATCCAGGGTAAACGACAAAATCTCGAATTTTTTGTTGGTTTTGAGTTGAAGCTTTCTGAGCAAAGTCAACATGGTAAATGAATCTTTACCCCCTGAGAGACACACTAGTACACGGTCACCCGTTTTAATCATTTGATAATCAGCAATCGCCTTACCGGTATAATGTAAGAGTTTTTTTTCAACTTTAGAATCTTGCATGCGGAACCTGTGGTAACTAAAAACTTAGGCGAAATTAAACTTCATCGCCAGACTGGTAAAATAGACTAAAGGATGCGACATAATATACGGACATAAATACACAGCGAACAAACCGGCCGCGAAACCAGCAACATGCCCTTCCCATGAGACGCCTGGCCCGGAAGGAAATAAATTGGTGACTAACCCACCCAGGTAATACAAAGTAATTAAGGCAATAATCACGCTAAATGCCGATGGATGTTGGTAAGCGTTAGCAAGTAAATAACTCCAATAGCCCATGGATAACGCACTCGCACCAATATGAATAGCGCGCCGGCCAATCAGCCAAATCGCGAAGCCACTCAATATTCCGATAATCAACGTCAAACAAATAAAATAATTAACCCCTTGCGCTAAAGCAAAATTTAATAAGAAAAATAGTGGGATCGTGTTGAATAATAGATGGTTGACATCGCCATGTAAAAATGGCGCGAAGAAAACCCCAAACAAACCTCTAAACGTGCGTGGGTGGATGCCGAGATTATTCAAGCGTCCACGGGTCATGAGGTTGAGCAAATAACACGCCCACAGTGTTCCGAGCATAATCATGACGAGCACGAAATTTTCTTTCATCATGAAAACAAGTTGTGCGGAAGCGTTAGTAATTTTATCGAACATTTAACAAAACCCTTTAAGCGAGATAAAAATAACACTCTTCTACACTCTTGGCACACTGCCAATAGGGTACGCCAAGCCGATAGACGGGTTGCCAATCTTCGATATTACCTCTTTGGGCAACGCTAGAAAGTTGAATTAAGCTATGGCCATCTGAATAATTACAGGTAGCCGTATATTGAAACATCACTTGCTGTTGACTCAGTAAAACTGACACAAAATGTGAATCTGAGTCCTTGGTTTTTTTCTTATGAGGCACGGTTGTCTGTTGCGCTTGACCTGACGTGGGAGGGCAATAGGTTTTCGTGCCCGCCCATGTGATGCTCGGCAAACAAGCTAGGCTAATGATTAATAGCCCTTTTATTGTGTTTCTCATATTGCTCACTCCTTGTTCATGCTTTGTAAAATGTGGCCTATTGTACCGAAAGGTAAGGCGCAATTATAGTAGCCCGCGCCAGTAAGCCGTAGCCCGCCGGATAAGCGCAGCATGCGCGTCATCCGGGAAAAGGGTTGCTCATTGCTAGCCCCGGATGAGGTTGCTACGCAACTTATCCGGGCTACATTAGCATTTGTTCATAAGTGAGCCGTAGCCCGGATAAGCGCAGCATGTGCGTCATCCGGGAAAAGGGTTGCTCGTTGCTAGCCCCGCCTGTGTCCGGAGGGTAGATGACGTTAAGCCTATTTACAGGCATAATAACGCCACAAACAAAGGAGAGCCTTAACATGCAATTGTATTCATACTACCGCTCCACCGCCGCGTACCGCGTGCGTATCGCACTAAACCTTTTAGGCTTAAAACATGAAATAATCCCGGTTAATCTCGTTAACGCAGCGCATAAGCAAGCTGACTATCTCACACACAATCCACAAGCACGTGTACCGACCTTAGTCGATGGTAAGTTTGAACTCGGCCAATCCCTCGCAATTTTAGAATACTTGCAGGAGCAATACGCGCAACAAACGCAGCTATTACCCGAAGAGACGAAAGCACGTGCCTGGTCGCGTTATATCGCCAATATCATCGCCTGTGATATGCACCCTTTAAATAATTTGAGCACATTGAAATTCCTAGAAAGCGCATTTAATTGCACTAAGGAAGATACCACCACAACCTGGTATTTTCATTGGTTAAAAACGGGCTTCGATAGTTTAGAGACGCTCATTGCCAACAGCGATTATACCGGCAAATGCTGCATTGGCAATACACCCAGCTTTGCCGATATTTGCTTAATTCCACAATTGTATAATGCCAAGCGCTTTACGTTTTCTTTAGACGAATACCCAACCCTGTGCGCAATCGATAACCATTGTCTAAGCCTACCCGCTTTCACACAAGCGATACCGGAAAAGCAAATCGATTGTCCAGAACAAGCAGGCCTGTATCCGTAGTCAACTCGGCTGTGTCTATACCCCTTGCATCTTCAGGTACGAGGGGTATACAGCGGCAGCGAATTACCACCGACGGTAACATCACTTGATGAGCCAGCTTGAGCACGCGCTGGCATAGTTGCTTGCCAAACTGTAACTGCTTGAACAGCCGCTGTAGTTATAGCTTCTATCGGTATCTTTCTGATTAAATTCTCGTAAAAATCAACATACTGTAAACGCTCAAGTATGCCAGTGTATTTCTCTGTGATGGTTTGGCACACCTCATTCATTGGTGCTGTTTGCAAAAACTTAAGCATCTCATCCATTACTGTCATATCTGCTTGCACGCTCTTCACTGCCTCTGCATTGTCACACGCCGAAACCTTATCTTTTACCTCAACAATAGTCTGATAAAGCTCATCAACAATACTGTAGAGCTGCATGATTGGGAACAGCTGTTGTTGCAACAAACCAACTAACTCGTCGACAAGCTTTCGGGCTGGAGCAAGCTTACTAAGCTCTGCTTCTGTAAACTTCTGTTTCTTTGGCAGAATAAAAATTTGTGACAGTCGTTTACTAAACCCTTGCACATCAAATAATTGCCAAGACGTGCCGGCGAAATAGCTAGCTAAGCTAGCAAGTTCCAGTTTAACCTCTTTCAAGCGATCACTTGCTCTAACCCACGCGCGGCTAGTTGGTACAACTGATCGGTTTGTGTCTACAAAATTACGATCTTCTCTTGCAAAAATACTATCTATAATCCTCACATAGCTGCTTATTTCCTGATACTTCCCCAGACTAACTGGGACATCACCTAAACATGCTGTTATTTTCCAAAGGTAGTGACGCAAATCAGAGCGCTTCAGAAATTTGAAGCGATACAGATATTCACTGACTACCTGGCTATCCACTTCCGGTATCGGCTTTAACAAGGTGGCTATAAAAGCGTTAACGCGATTTTTCAAGCTAGCCACCTGACTTTCCTCACGCCATGAGACCTTTTTTACAAAGTCAGTGATTGTTTTCCATTGTTGCCATAGCATGACATAGCGATCGTAGGCTTTGGTGAAAGAAGTAGTCAAACCAACTGGGGGAGTGGCATCTAAAAAGGTTTCTGTAGTGTCTGATAAATTTTCTGAGGCTTTACCTTTATCAAAATAGCTCATACTCAGCGCGGCACGCAACAGCCCAAATTTTTCGCTTATCTGCGACCATAGCACTTGACTTATTTCCTCAGTACATTTGAACTTTGTTGGTTCAAGTTCTTCAAACCTGCGATGATTCTCTTGTGCTTCGGCGTCCTCAAGTAATTGTTCCAAATCGACGGTAATAATCGATCTCCCAAGTACGGGCGCTTCGCTACTCGGCAAATAGTTGGCAATTTCTTCAATAGATTCATCACACAACCAAGGCGTACCAAGGTATATCTGTTGCAGGCGTTGTTTTATTGCTGATTCGCCAGCCTGCATGGCTGCAGCTTGAGAAGTTTCTATCACCAGCAATTCCGGCAAGCATTCACAACGTACAACCCACCAACGTGGACATGACGTCCTTTGCAGAAGTGTGCCTACCGTGATTGCTATGGGCAACCGTGCGGCTAACGAAAAAAATGCATAAAGCTGAGGGGTCAATGCTATCGCGGGCCTTAGGCGCAAAGTATCTAACACATCTTGCATGCAAGCTGAAGCAGGCAGCTCTGCCGTGAATCCTTGTATTTCAAAAAGGACGTTATTACGCGACCACATGGCAGCTCTACTGCTGGCAAGGGGCGTTGTTAAGAATGATGTTTCCGCCTGTTCTTTACTAAACACTGCCCACAGGGCTGATAATAATGACTTATGTTCACTGACGTTAAGTTGATACTGTAAAAGCGGATAAACCAATTCCGGAAAGTGCCTTTTAAGTAAACTATCCAAATCAGAAAAAATTCGGTGGACCGGTACGTCATTGCCTCTAACTCTATGTATTCGCTTCTCAGCTACCGCACCAGCGTAGCCATTTAAGCTTTTTAGCAATCTCGTTAAAATTTTCCGCCCTTGCTTGATCTGCTTGATAAACTCAGCATAATCATTGCACTGACGTAAAGTTGCGGGGTTAAACAAAGTAGTTAATTTGGCAATTAACTTTAGTTTCGGTAGAGAATCCACTTTATGACTAGACGCCGAACTACTCGAAGCAGCGCTGCTAGACGCAACTGCAGGGATAGAGAATTTATTACTCGAAAACTTTTTCTCAAGCACTCGGCAAAATACTTCGACGCGTTTTTTTTCACTTGAATACATTTAACACACCATTTGATGGATTGTGCACTAAGCACGTTTGGCTATTTGGCGCAAAACATAATCCATCACACGATGCGGCAAAAGACGTTTCAGCATTACTAACATATGCGTCGCTGACGTTACGTAGTAATGCGGTTTGGGAAAGCGGCTCTCCAGCGCGCGTAGCAATTTTTTCACAACCGCTTGCGGTTCACGCATAAACGCGGCGTTATGGCCATTTTGCCGATAAGCGGCATTCATCGCTTGATACAATGGCATATGGTAACTATTACGAGTTGCGATTGAAGCGAGAAACTTATCTCGGGCATTATCGCGAAATTGACTCTTAATTGGGCCTGGCTCTATTAATGAGACATGAATACCACTGCCATGCAATTCTTGCCGTAGCGTTTGTGCAAAACCTTCTAAAGCAAATTTTGAGGCATTGTAGGCACCACGGTATGCCATGGCAACTAACCCTAACAACGAACTATTAAACACGATGCGCCCGTGGCCTTGCTCGCGCATGATCGGGATCACACGGTTGGTCAATTCGATGGTGCCAAACACGTTAGTCTCGAATTGCTGACGAATCACGTCTCGCGATAAATCTTCAATTGCCCCAGGTTGCGCAAAGCCACTGTTATTAAACAGAGCATCCAAGCGATTATCGGTTTGTTGTAAAACCGTTTGCACAGCCGCTTCGATTGACGCTGAATCATCAAGATCTAAAGTTACACCATGCAACCCCATCGCTTGTAAGCGCGCTATATCTTCAGCCTTGCGTGCGGTGGCAAACACGTCATAGCCACGCGCTTTGAGGGTTTGTGCCGCGCATAGACCAATACCGGAGGAACAACCGGTTATCAAAATGGTTTTGGAGTTAGCCTTATTAAACATCTGCATACTCGACATTGGTAAATGTTAACTCAATATATCACAAAAAAAACCGAATATTAAACACTATAGCAAAAAAAATATGCTAATTAATGTGTTGATTGGGCTCCTGTTTACATTTTGCAGCATTCTAAAACAATGCTACACTAGCGTCGGGATTCCCCAGGACTGACACAATGAGAACAAGGAGTTATGCAATGAAAATCAGATTTTCGCTCGGCTTATGCGCCGGACTATTATTAAGTCTCTCTAGCTTAGCAATGGCAACCAGCCACGACCAAACCACTGCTCCCAACACCACCCAACCCAGCCCCTTAGGTGTTGTACCAAGCAATGCTAACACGACGCAAACCCAAGGCATGCCTACTCAACAACCGCAAATGCAACAAAAAATGATGCATCATCAGAAGCACTGGCAAAAATGGGCAAACATGACGCCTGCACAAAAACAAGAGAAATTACAAAAGATGCGTGCTAGATGGAATCGTTTTACGCCACAACAAAAACAAATTATGCAAGAAGCGCTAATTATGCGCATACAAAGCATGGCACCGTCAGAGCAACGGATTTTCTTGCAAAATCTAACACGTGTCGTTAACGGTGGTACACTGATGCCAAACAGCACCAGCAAGCAACCGAGCACAAATAACATTGTGCCGAACTCTAGCGCCACACCGCAGTAAAACAACAATATTCACCATTGTTGCCAGCACCTTGTCTGGCGACAATGATGGATATTCATATTGAGGCACAGGCATCAGTTGAAGCTGTGTTGGGGCAAATTTACCTAACCGTACTGATCGCACGCTTTGTAGGCTTATACATTAGTCATAAATTACACACTTGAATCCTCACTCAATCACATCACTCTTATACACCGCATTATCATTGACATAATCGAGTTGATTAATAATGCCGAGATAGAGCGAATAAAATAAGGCTTCACTAATCGTATTCGCGTTAAGCTTGTGTTTTATCATTTGCATATGCTCAGAGATGGTATGCCGGCTGTTATGCAGCATTTCAGCTATTCGAGCGACCGTTAAGCCCTGTGCTGCATAGCGCAAACACTCGCGTTCTTTGGTGGTTAGTGTTGGGCGAGGCGATTGCACG
>JAJFKG010000051.1 GCA_021773335.1 Gammaproteobacteria bacterium | reverse complement strand
TATGCAAATGATAAAGCACAAGCTTAACGCGAATACGATTAGTGAAGCCTTATTTTATTCGCTCTATCTCGGCATTATTAATCAACTCGATTATGTCAATGATAATGCGGTGTATAAGAGTGATGTGATTGAGTGAGGATTTGGGGTAGCTAGTAAAAACATTAGGAAAAACTTTTTTTATGATTGCGGCCTCCTAAAACCAATACAAAAAGTTTGCCCAATATGAAAAATAATCTAATCTATTAAAAACCACCCTCATAAAGAACAGCCTTTCGTATTATTTAACTTGTAAAATTCAACCCGATGAAAGTGAGCAACGAAAACATCTATCCGTATATGCCTTATTATCCACAGCTTTATTTATAGTCCACCATTCAATTTATTTACGCCCTAGTTTGCGTAAAATTGGAAAATCTTTGAGATCACAATTTGTGATCTCAAACCTAGAGAAACCATTTTTTTCACACAAAGCGTTGATCGCTTACATCGCTCTTAGATTTTTTAGGTTATGATTGAAACTGAGTTTTACTATAACAAGAACAACTTTCATGCATACAAATAAAGATATCGCTAATTCCGCAAGCTCAGTTACACGTTATATCATTTGGCTTAGAGACGAAAAAGTAATTCTAGATTTTCACTTGGCTCAGTTGTACGAGGTAGAAACTCGCAGCCTGATTCAGGCAGTTAAGCGGAATGCTGAGCGATTCCCTAACGATTTTATGTTTCAACTTACTGAAAAAGAAGAAAATTTTTTGAGATCACAAAATGTGATCTCAAAAATTGTACAACGTGGTGGACGCAGGTATCGAGCTCACGCTTTTACCGAACAAGGGGTAGCTATGTTATCTAGCGTGCTACGGAGCCAACGTGCAATTAGGGTCAATATTCAGTTAATCCGCAGCTTTGTGAAGTTGCGCGAAATTTTAGAATCCGATAAATATTTAAAGCAAAAGCTCAATCAATTAGAGCAAAAATATGACGAACAATTTAAGGTGGTATTTGAAGCTATCAGACAATTAATGGAGCCCCCTAAGACCGATATGCAACGCCCTATTGGCTTCGCTCCCTGGCCTGAAGAAACTATGAAAGGATAACTTTTTTATTTCAAATGCGGTTTCAGCTGCTTACATCACTCTTGGATTTTTTGAGACATGATCCAACACGTGCTTTTGAACTGAGCTTGCTGGCAACGGTGAGTATTACTCTACTTCGTGCTGCCCTCTGCCCTGGATGTGAGCGCCCTCTAACCCACTGAAAACAAATTGATTTTATCAATAATGCTTAACATAACTCATGTTTAGATTGAAAATAACCAACAACAAAATTATATCATCTTGACATATATGTCTGCTTGACATATACTAACAACTAAATCATAGGAAAAAGCGTGCATATTATTTCGAAAAAAAAGCTGCGTGATTATTATTACGGCAATGCACAAGCAAAGCTGCCACTGACTGAGTGGTTCTATAAAATGAAAAGCTGTCAGGCAAATAGCTTGACTGAGTTGAGGAATGTATTTAATAGTGTTGACTCTGTCAACGGCTATACTGTTTTCAATATTGGCGGTAATAACCACCGTTTAATTACAGCAGTACATTACAACACGAAACGATGTTATATCCGATCAATATGGACTCATGCACAATATAGCAAACGCAGCAACCAGGATAAACTGAGCCGAGGCGAACTATGAAAACTAAACCATTAACGATAGATTATGTGAGCAAACATAATCAGCACGAGTTTCATTTGCCTATCACTGCGTTTAAAAAGCCGGCTAATGATAAAGAGTATAAAAAGCTCGAAAAAATACTCGATCAGCTTATTGATGAAGTCAAAGATGATGAAAAGCACCCGCTTGCGGTCGCTCTGGAAATTATTGGTGATAATCTCGAACAATATGATGATCAACACCAACCACCTATCGGTTACGATATTTCAGATGCAGAGCTAGTAAAATACCTCATGAAAACACACAACCTCGTACAAAATGATTTGGCTGATATTTTTTCTGGACAAGCTAATGTTTCTAAATTCTTAAATGGCGAGAGAGTATTATCCAAAACGCAAATTCAGGCTTTAAAAAAGTTTTTTGGTTTGAGTGCTGATATTTTTATTCGCTAGTAGTACTGATAAAGTTATTTTACCGCTTTTGAGCAGGCACTTTTCTTTTGCAATTAACGGTAACTTCCATTCCCAAATTCGCACCTGCAGTTACTATAAAAATATGTCCTTCAGCATTTACACGGACCCAAACTCTAATTGACCCATTGTCCAAATACTCACATATAGAATCACGAATTTTTTTTACAAAGAGACCTAAATTTTTTGCATCAATTTTTTCAAATGTTTCATCAATGATAGCCTCTTGATTAATCACAGCACACATCGATGACTGAACATGGGGTTGATTCTGCAAGCTAGAGCCCTTATTGGTGCTTTTGAATTTTAATGTGGGAATCTGAAAATATATATCATTATTTTCATTTGTTGCATTGGCGCTATCAATGAATAAAAAAAACAGAGAAAAAACAAAACAGATCAAAATTAGGTTCTTCATCCTTGTGTCTCCGTAAAAAATTACAGTTTTGTATATCAAAATTAGCGTTGGCTAGTTCTACCTATTTTGTAATAAGGAATCCAATAGGCAAGCGCTCAACCCACTCGCCTAACTTCTAATTCTCAAATGTTACTCTTCCCCCTGCAATGTTTCAATCATAACATTCATAGAACTTTTATATTCATTCCAGAAAATTTTAACTTGAGCCTATGCTAGGCTGTTCTTTCCCTGCGTTAGTACCGCGTGATTAATGACATTGGTGTACTATACCACCTGTTTTGCAAAAGTTGTCACAGGCAATTCTATTAGGCAAGCGGCATTAAGAAACGAGCAACCTATGATTTTAACATCGATTTCCTAGCTCTACGTAGACACTTATCCTTATACCAACCTCATCACTTTTTTCACACAAAGCGCCGATCACTTACATCACTCTAACGGCATACAAGTTATACTACTCAATCCGACATTAGATGATTGATAGACTAAAAAATAATAATATGTCAGAGCCTAACCAACTTACCGCACAAGAAAATATTTTTTCGCGTATTTTAATATTACGTGGGCAAAATGTGATTATCGATACTGATTTAGCAACTTTATATGGTGTCACAAGTACTAAACTGGCCATATTTATTATCTTACTTTGTTACATTACTTTCTCTAATTTTGCTGGTTTGTTTGATTTCAAGGCGATTTTTTCAAGAAAATATTCCTAATTTAATCATTAACTCAATGGCTGTAACACAAACGAATACTGCATACCTCGCATTGCCTTTGTTTTTATTGTTATTTAACACCGTTGTCCCTGTGGCAGGCATAATTGTTGTGCAAGCTATATTTAATTTTTCTATAGTATTAGGACTTGAACTTACTTCAAACAATAAAACTAATCAATCGCCTTATTACAAAGCCACATCCGTTATTTTTAAAACACCTATCCTAATTGGCATTATCTTGGGATTGATAGTTAGTGGATATCAGTGTGCACTACCAGTGACGCTCACAAATACATTTAACATCGTCAAACAGGCTGCCCCATTTATCGCTCTATTAACATTGGGATTATCCTTTGAAAGCAGTAAGCTAAGTTTTACTGTAAAAGAAAAGAGTGAATTGGTCACATTGATTTTGTTTAAATCATTTTTACATCCATTAATTGCCTTTTTTATTGGGCAATTTATTTTTCAACTACCACCTTTCGATCTAATATGTTTAGTGCTAATGGCAGCGATGCCAACGGCAAAAAATTTATTTATTTTTGCGAAGCGATATCGAGTAAGTATGGATAGGGCTAATATCATTGTCCTTGTCACAACCATATTATCAATATAAACAGCGAGCATCTAAAATAATCATTCATTAAAAAGTAAGTGCTGTACGAGAGTTGTCATCATCAAGGTGTGGAGATAATGCTTAAAATTTACAATTATTTTGAGCTTTGAAGCTGGTTATATTCTTGATTGATTTCCTGGCAACAACGCGGATTTATCATATACCATCAGCTACATTTTATTTCTTTTACTTTTTTTTCTCATTTAAAAATGGTAGATTTGATATGTAAGTTGAAAGTACTGGGCTGTATCCAGAATTTTATAAATTATTTTGTATGAATCTTAGTTATTTATGGAAACGATATAATGTTACAACTTTGGGGCCGCAAAGATGCATTTAATGTGCAGAAGGTTCTTTGGTTTCTTGACGAGTTAAACCTAGAATATGATCATATTCCCGCAGGTGGTAGTCACGGTAAGCTGGATACTGCCGAGTTTCTTGCAATGAATCCCCATGGGCGTGTACCGGTCATTTCAGATAATGGGCATATAGTATGGGATTCTCACGCTATACTGCGTTATCTTGCTGAAAAATATAGTGCCGTCAGTTATTGGCCGAAAGAACCAAAGCTTAGGTCAAACATAGATTCATGGATGAATTGGCAGCATACTAGTTTACAACCCGCATTCATGGATAAAATTTTTTGGGCTTTTTATAGAACGCCGGAAGATAAACGAAACTCTGACATAATTAACGAAGGTATTAAGCTTTGTTCAGATTACTTTAAAATTCTAGATAAACAACTTGCAGAACGAAAATATATCTGTGGTGATGAAATTACTTTAGCAGACATTGTAATAGGGACGACGTTATATCGATTTTTTAGTCTCACAATAGAGCAGCCTGAGGTTCCAAATGTAAAAAGATGGTATGGCTTACTTCAGCAAAGACCCGCCTATCAAAGAAATGTTATGCTACCTTTCGATTATATGTACGGTATTAAATAACCCCAATGTTCAGACCAGTGTCCCGCTAAATTTTTAAGAGATTTGACCTTCTCCAGTTTTTAAAATGAAAAAAGGGTTATTATACAAAAGCTCTAACTAATTTTTTCTAAAATCATTTATATTGAGCACATTCACCATCTCATTATCTAATCACTTTTTCACACAAAGCGTCGATCGCTTACATCACTCTTGGATTTTTTGGGTTATGATCCCAAGTGACAGTATTCGTTTTCGTTATCCTGATTGTAGCGAAGGATCGTAAACTAGTCCCACCCCTTTGCCTGTGTTCGGAGAGTGGAGTGGGACTTTAGACTCACGCACGCTCTGCGTGCGTTCATTTGATTGTCGGGCGCTAGAGCGCCCGTAATTATGACGTCCCCACCCTGGAGGGTGGGGACGACTCTAGAGGCGTTAATATGCCTCTGGACTCCGTGCCAAGCTATATAGACTGGGGCGACGTATTAGATGTAGTTACTGGTGCTTTAGGGTTTCGGGAGCGTGGCGATCTCGCCTGCAAATTTTCTCTAAATGAGGGAGTATGCAGAGCTACGCAGAGTTTTTTCGTCCATAGTGTGCGTAGATTGAGGCGTTCTGACTGAGAAAAATGAGGAGTGTATAGGTGATACATGACGAAATTTTTTAAAGGAGGAACGCCTCAAGCTGCGTGCAATATGGGCGAAAAAATGGTGCCGATGAGGGGAGTCGAACCTCTGACCTACTGATTACGAATCAGTTGCTCTACCAACTGAGCTACATCGGCACAATTAGGTTTAATAATGCGGGCTAGGTTTAAGCAAGCCCGGCGAGTGCGCGAGTATAACGGAGGTCAGGGTTAAGGCTCAAGTAGCAACGTATAAATAGCGACTAGGCACCCCCAAATTGCTTATAACTTATTAATTTAACAATAAAAATAATAATGATGAAAAAAACTCAAACACTGGCAGCATTTCGCTCAATTATCACTCTAACCCTGATAGGAATGGCACAAGATCGCAAGTCTGCTCTGCCTCTGGCTTGGGTTCTGTTGTCACTCCTATCCGATGTCCATGAGGAGACGACACCATGAAATTTTCCCTAGCGCGTGCTTGGATACAAAAAACAAACTGTTTAGGCGCGTGCAAAACACAAAGCAATTTTGCTAACGCTAAACGCACGGCCTACCGTAATTGCACCCCAGCATTCACTTTAGTCGAGTTAATGATTGTCGTCGCTATCATTGGCATCCTCGCGGCTATTGCCGTGCCAAGTTATATCGATTACACACGCAAAGCAAAATACGTCGAAATCATTCAGGCAAGTGCACCGTATAAAACTGGCGTGGAACAATGTTTTCAGAATAGAGGCTCTATTACTGAGTGCAACCAAGCAAGTAGCGGCAGCGGCATTCCCGCAAGCAAAACTTATAGCAATGTTGCTTCTATTAAAGTGACGGCGGCTGGGGTGATTACCGTCACTCCCAAATCCGGAGTTTTTTATAATGACCCCACTTATGTATTAACGCCAATGGTTAGCGAAGAACATATCAATCGTTGGGTAGTCAGTGGTGGTTGTATTAGTGAAAATTTATGTCATGCAGCACACTCACAAACTAAATATTAAAATAATAAAGGGATACCTTCATGCGCGCATCACAACGCCACGGACTCTTGCCTAGCAACATGGAACATCGAGCAATTAAACAGCCATCGGCGCAAGCTATACGCAAAAAAGAGTTGACTGAAGCGAATATAGTGAGTTTTATCGACGAGCTTTTAGCAGATGCGGTTAAACGTGGCGCCTCCGATATTCATTTTGAACCTTACGAACATTATTATCGTATTCGCTTACGCCTTGATGGTTTACTTACTGCCGTTGCACAACCGCCACTAAAACTCGCTAAGCACATCGCCGCACGCTTAAAAGTGTTATCGAATTTAGATCTCGCAGAACGTCGCTTACCGCAAGATGGCCGCTTTAAACAAACTTTTGCTGAAACTGAGGATGTCGACTTCCGCATCAGCACTTGCCCAACATTATTCGGCGAAAAAATCGTGTTACGTATTCTTGATCGCAATAATAAAATTCTTGCGCTTGATGCTTTAGGTATGAGTAATGCCCAACAAATTCAATTACAACAAGCGATCGCACAACCACAAGGTCTGGTATTAGTTACTGGGCCAACCGGTAGTGGTAAGACCATTACGCTATATACTTGCTTGACATTGCTGAACCAAATTCACCGCAATATTTCAACAGTCGAAGACCCTGTCGAAATCAACTTACCCGGCATCAATCAAGTACATGTCAATCTCAAAACGGGTTTGAGTTTTGCAACTGCCTTGCGCGCCTTTTTACGACAAGATCCCGATAGCATGATGGTGGGCGAAATACGTGATTTGGAAACAGCCGAAATTGCCATTAAAGCCGCACAAACTGGGCACCTTGTTTTATCTACACTCCACACCAATAGCGCTGCCGAAACTCTCACTCGCCTATTGAATATGGGCTTGGCGCCATTCAATTTAGCGAGCTCGATCCGCTTAGTCGTCGCTCAACGCTTAGTCCGCCGCCTGTGTCCCTCGTGCAAACAGACACAAACACTGCCGCCTACCAATTTGTTGGAATACGGTTTTCAAACAGGGGAAATCGCCGACTTACGGCTCTATGAAGCTGGCGCATGTGAGCGCTGCCAAGGTGGTTACAAAGGACGCATTGGTATTTACGAGGTATTACCCATTTCTGAGGCAATTGAGCGTATAATACTGCACGGCGGTAATGCCCAAGATATTGCGGCCCAAGCTGAGCAAGCAGGCGTACAAAATTTACGCCGCTCAGGCCTTGAAGCCGCCAAACACGGCATAACCAGCCTTGCTGAAATAAACCGTGTCATATAGATAATAACGCTAGGTAACAAATACACAATGGCCCCCAAGGCAGCACAACGCATAAAAATCGTCAAACCACACACGTATCTGTGGCAAGGTTACAATACACGCGGTGATATCAATCGCGGTGAAATTGAAACCGCAAACTTAAACTTAGCTAAACTCGAATTACGCCGCCAAGGCATTCGCATCAAAGCGATCCGTAAGAAAGCCAAACCTGTATTTGGCGTTAGCAATAAAAAAATCGTGACTGCCGACATTGCCTTCTTCAGTCGTCAACTTGCCACCATGCTGCGCTCTGGCATTCCGATCGTTTCGGCCCTTGATATCATCGCACGTGGACACCCGAAAACGATGATGAAAGATCTTATTAATAGCATAAAAAAAGATATCGAATCCGGCACCACGCTTGCGGACACCTTAAAAAAACATCCGTGCTATTTTGACAATCTGTATTGTCATTTAATTGCAGCCGGTGAGCAGTCTGGAACACTCGATGAAATGCTAGGCCAGATTGCCGTCTATAAAGAAAAAATAGAATCACTTAAAAAGAAAATCAAAAAAGCCTTATTTTATCCTGCCACCGTACTTACGGTTGCTTTCTTCGTCACAGCGATCCTTTTGCTTTTTGTCGTACCTCAATTTGAAATGATGTTTGCTGACATGGGTGCAACACTGCCCGCCTTCACTCGGTTTGTCTTAGGCATAGCGCGTGGATTCCAACACTTTTGGTGGCTGATAGGCGTGATTATCGCTGGCGCAAGCTACTGGCTTGTACATGCTAAACGACACTCGCCAGCATTTCGTCAACGCTTAGAAAATATCAGTTTTAAAATACCAATCATTCGCAGCATTTTAAAAAATGCCAGTGTTGCACGTTTTACCCGTACACTTGCTATTACATTTGCCGCGGGCATGGCGCTGACTGAGTCACTTAGCTGTGTCGCCGAAGTCGTGGGTAACACCCGCTATAAAGAAGCAGCACTACAAGTTCGTGAAGATGTCACCCAAGGACAAACCTTGCAGTATGCTATCGAACGCACACAACAGTTTTCTGATATGGTTGTGCAAATGGTTGAGTTGGGCGAAGAAGCGGGCACACTCGAGGAAATGTTAACAAAGATCGCAACTTTTTATGAAGAAGAAGTCGACAATGCAGTTGATGCCCTCAGCAGCTTGCTGGAACCCACGATCATGTTAGTCTTGGGCGTCGTCATAGGCGGACTGATTGCAGCGATGTATCTGCCTATTTTCCGTATGGGCTCGATTATGTAGTTCAGCCATCCTGAGCGCAGTGATGGATAACGAGATTAGTGTTGCATCCCACCATTTATGCTAATATTACGCCTTTGCGCAAATATTGGCTTTGTTTATCAAGGATAAGGAACGATGGAATCCATATTACAGCCCTATTATCTCTACCTGGTCTTGCATCCGGGTCTATTCTTCACCTTAGTAATTTTATTCAGTTTGATCGTGGGGAGCTTTCTTAACGTTGTCATTTACCGCTTGCCATTGATCATGGAGCGCGAATGGCGCACCGAATGCATTGAATTCCTATTTGAAGTCGATAAGACCAGCGGTGAAGCCCCACTCTTGAATGCTGAACAAGCCGAAAAAGTCTTACAGCGCAAAGAGGAAACCTTCACGATTGCGCGCCCGCGTTCACGTTGTCCTCATTGCAAAACGATGATCCGTGCTTGGGAAAATATCCCCATCTTAAGCTTCATTTTTCTCGGCGGTAAGTGTGCTCACTGCAAACAAGCCATTTCATGGCGCTACCCTATCGTCGAAGCACTGAGCGTCGTACTTACTGTCATTGCAGCTATCTTATTCGGTGTTAGTTGGATTACCCTCGCCGCGGCAGTATTAAGCTGGTCATTGATCGCCTTATCGTTTATCGATTTTGATCATCAGTTATTGCCCGACAGCATTACCCTATCGTTACTGTGGCTGGGTCTTTTCATTAGTTTATTTGATAGCTTTGTTGGCCCGCATGATGCGATCATCGGTGCTTTACTTGGTTACGGCGTACTATGGATAATTGCTTGGGCGTTTAAGCACGTAACTGGGCGTGAAGGCATGGGGCATGGCGACTTTAAGCTCATTGCTGTATTTGGTGCTTGGTTTGGTTGGCAAATGTTACCTTTAATCGTGTTATTAGCTTCTATTCTTGGGGCTGTTGTCGGTATATCAGTGATGTTAATTCGCCGCCAAAAAGAAAGCATCCCGATTCCATTTGGGCCGTATATCGCTCTTGCGGGTTGGATCAGTCTGTGTTGGGGACCCTCCATCAACCAAGCCTACTTGACCTTTGTCACTGGTGTCTAAAACAAAATGTTCATTGTCGCATTAACGGGTGGCATAGCCAGTGGCAAATCGACGGTTGCGGCGCTCTTTGCAAAGCTTGGTGTTACCATTATTGATACCGACGCAATTGCCGCTGAATTGGTTGAGCCAAATACCCCTACCCTAGCAACGATCATCAAACATTTCGGTGACGATATTTTACAAGATGCGACAACACAACAACTTGACCGGCGTCGTTTGCGCGATATTATTTTTAACGATGTTAAGCAACGCCAATGGTTAGAAGCGTTGTTACACCCCTTGATCATGCGTGAAGCACGCGCACGTGCGCAACAAGCGCAATCAGATTACTGTATTATGGTGATCCCTCTATTAGCAGAAACTGGCCTTAAAGACGGTATTGATCGTGTGCTCGTGGTCGATGCTGAAGAGTCGCAACAACGCAAACGTCTCAAAGCACGCGACAATAGTGATACCCAACACATCAATGCCGCCCTCGCTGCCCAAGCAGCACGCGCCCAACGTTTGGCGATTGCAGACGATGTGATCGACAATCGCGATGATCTTGATACACTAGAACAAACCGTTGCAAAGTTGCATAGCCAATACCTTTCTCTTGCCCAGGCAAAATAATAGAAGTCTAGAAATTTGAGTATATTTTCATTAGTGGTATGATTACGCAGTTTAGTTACTATATGGATAAAACCAATGCAAGACAATGGATTAATCATCTACGAGCAACCCCTCAACGAACACGTACGAGTTTGCCTCAGGATTGAGCACCTCCTCCAAAAAATCCAACACAATATCGATAAAGACACCACCTGGGCGAGTCATGCCGTGCTTGATGCGATCATTAAGATTATTTGTGTTTCGGATCGTCCCGACTTAAAAGGTAAATTGACCCAAGAAATGCGTCGCAGTCATAGTAATCTCGCGCAATTGCGTGATACACCCAGTGTTGATCATTCGAAGCTGGATCATATCCTGCAAGAACTCGAACATTGTCTTAATCAATTACATAATACGCGTGGTAAATTGGGTGACGAGCTACGTCAAAATGAATTTCTCGATAACGTCCGTCAAAGTTTGAATAATCCCGGTGGCACCTGTAGTGCTGATGCGCCAGCGTATCATTACTGGTTAAATCAACCGTATAAACAACGCGCTGAAGATTTGCAGACATGGATCAGCCAACTTGGCATGCTCCAGCAAACTGTCGGCTTATTGTTAGAGCTGATCCGTGAAAGTGCCACTGCAAAAATCAAACTCGCGGTAGGTGGTTTTTATCAAGAGGGTTTAGATCCACAATTGTCCTACCAGCTGGTGCGTATTGCATTACCCAGCACTGCGCATTTTTATCCTGAAATCAGTATTGGCCGTCATCGCATTGCAGCACGCTTTTTTGTTCATCACACACAGATACGCGGTGATCTTGCAGAAGAAGATATTCCATTTGAAATTTCTTATTGTGTGTTGTAGCTCTGAGGGATGCACGCTCTAGCGTGCGTGAGTGTAAGGTCCCTCCCCAGAGGCATAGCGTTCCCCATAAAAACTGGTGCAAAGCTTACAGCTATCATGGAAGATACCCTCTATAAATTGGTTATATGCAGTCCTGTAGACTACGGTCTTTGCGTCAAGCCCAGAGGTAGCCCGGATAAGTGGCGCAGCAACGTCATCCGGGAACAGCAATCGCAAACAACCTCCCCGGATGACGCGCGTACCGCGCTTATCCGGGCTACGGCTTCTGCCTCAAGCCCAGAGGTAGCCCGGATAAGTTGCGCAGCAACGTCATCCGGGAACAGCAATGACAAACAACCTCCCCGGATGACGCGCGGGCCGCGCTTATCCGGGCTACGGCTCTACTGACTTATGGGGAACGCTATGCCACAGGGGTGGGACGAGGCTATTAGGAGGATTAGGATGACTAACCTTACTGAGCTGGCGTTGGTGGCATTGCGATCGGTGAAGTCGCTGGCGTTGCCGCCGTTGTTTTACCTGGCGTTGGCTTATGTTGTGCTTGACTCATGTATTTGATTGCCGCCTCAAATGCCGCTTCATTACAGTCTTTCGGTGAGATACTGCTTTCACGACATAAACCACCGTGCTGCATTAAACCTTTGCCGATCTTCACTTGATAAACAAGATACGCATAAGCATTTGGAAATTTCTTTTTGAGTGCAGGATTTTTTTGCAGGGCTTGATTAGCCGCAGCAATACGTTGCTCCCAGGCTTGTTGGTCAAACGCCGGTGGCGCACCAATAGTTTTTGCTAAATTAGGATCATGACAATTGCTGCAAGCTTTAATATACAACGTCTTGCCTTCAGGAATAGTTAAGTAGTTATCCATGCCTTGGCTACCAGCACCAGTTTTCGCGGGCGTTGGATGGACTGTTGCGGGTGGCATTGGGGTTGTTTGTACTGGGGTAGTTTGCGATGTTGGCGCATTTACTTGGCCAGGCGGACTAAACACGTCTGCTTCAGAGTCTGCTTGTTGGTTAATCTGATTCGTCGCGCTATTACTAATGCCAAGACCACTTTGAGCACTGCTATTATTTGAATTAGCGGGCCCATTTTGTGCGGCTCCATGTTGCGTAAAAAATAGCATTGGCACAACAAGCACTAAACATAAGGCTATCATCTTTTTCATCGTTAACGTCCTTTGTTGGCACACCAGTGCGGTCACACTGCCGTAAAATTCCAGGGCAGAGCATAGCAAATTACTCGTTATATTTCACTGCTTGAGATCATGCAAAATAGCCACTTAAAATGACAGATTATTTGCAAGACGGGTTGCCCTCTATTTCAATGTTGACCCAAAAGGATAAATAAAAAACCAGCTAAAAATCAAGTGACTACAGATGATAATTTAATTGTTTTGTTTTTGAACAAATTGTAAGTATAATGCATAGCATAATGATGAGTGCCCAGACAGCTTTGTCGTAAAAGCACCGCACGTCAACACAGGTTTACAGGAGAATATACATGGGGATCACCGCATCATCCATTGCCGCCAATAATCCATTACCGGTATATAACGATAACCATTCCGAGCTCTTAATGGCCGCTGTTCGAAATGAACAGCTCACGGAGGAGGATGTCTGTGTGACTGTTACTGCACTGCTAACTAATCCCGATATAGTTGCCGACGTGAACTTTCAAAACGAGGCGGGTAAAACCGCACTGTATTACGCCTTTAAGCGTGGCTTCAGCAACCTTACCGCACTGCTCCTGGAGAAGGGCGCGGATATCAAGGCGACTGACGAAGACGACAACACTCCCCTGCACCTTGCTTGCAGGGAGGGCCACACTGACACCGTCAAACTGCTCCTGGAGATGGGCGTGGATACCCAGGCGACTAACAAAAATGGCAGCACTCCCCTGCACCTTGCCCTTGCTTACGAGCAGGGCCACACTGACATCGCAAAACTGCTCCTGGAGATGGGCGCGGATACCCAGGCAACTAACAAATATGGCAGCACCCCCCTGCACCTTGCCCTTGCTTACGAGCAGGGCCACACTGACACCGTCAAACTGCTCCTGGAGATGGGCGCGGATATCCAGGCGACTGACGATTATGGCGACACACCCCTGCACCGTGCTTGCAGGGAGGGTCTCACTGACATCGTCAAACTGCTCCTGGAGATGGGCGCGGATATCAAGGCGACTAACAAATATGGCAGCACTCCCCTGCGCCCTGCTTGCGAGCAGGGCCACACTGACACCGTCAAACTGCTCCTGGACACAGATGTGGATATCAAGAATGCTGCCCAATTTAAAGAACCCTTAGCCTGGTTCGCGGAACAGTTTAACAATGATTCTTCTACTCAAGCAAAGCAACCCTACCATCATATCGCTATTTTACTGCTCATCAGAGGCATCGTTGATAGTGACAATACGTTATTGCCTGAAGCGTTACGAACAAATTGGAAAGCTTTCGAAACAGCCGTAACCGCACGCGATCCCAATCAGGGTATCACAAAAGACTTTTTACGCGCTCAAGCTAACGAAAAGGTCAGCTCCCTAACCCGCAGCTTACAGTTCTTTGTCGCGCGAAATCAACATCAGCTACCAGGCTACCAAGCTTTCTTGAAAAACTATCCAAACCAGCTTTTGGAGCCCACAGACGACTTAGGTAAAACGTTTGAACGCTTTAATGCTTTTCAACACCATGTCATAGACAATAAAGAGCCGCTAGAAAAACAGGAAACAACTCTAGCGCTACTCGCCAGCGAGTTTATCACTCACCTGGATAATCATGGCGCCTCTGTGACTCATGACCCATCCGGCAGCTCAATGGTATCGAGGACTCCCTCGGCTTGCTGTTTCTGAGACGTTATCGATGGCTACGAATTACTCCCTACCGCTCATGAGCTATTCTGAGGTTTTTGCACGTGATGCATGTTGAGTAACGCGTCAATCACTGGTATATTTGCCGCCGGAAATTCATGCTGGGATAATTGTTCGACATCTACCCACTGTATGCTTTGCCCTTCTGCCCCATAGGCTTGTCCAGAAAATTTATCTACGGCCCACACATCAAGAATCACTGTTTTATCGTCGGGGTAATCGTGGCTAAGTTTGAGAAACGGTTGGCATACCTCTAAATCAATATAAATTCCAACTTCTTCTTGCAGTTCACGCTGTAAGGCTTGTGGCGCACTCTCGCCTGCTTCGACCTTACCACCTGGAAATTCCCAATAGCCGGCCAAATAACGCCCTTCTGGCCGCAACGCAATTAAGATTTGGCGCTGTGCATTATAGACAATACCGGCCACAGCGTGGATCACCCGCCGTTTATCAGAACTTGTTTGCTGGAAACTCTTAATGTGAGATGCGGCCATGACACTGCTTGTATTTCTTACCCGAACCGCAAGGGCAAGGTTCATTACGACCAACCTTACGTCCTTCACGCACAACTTGTACCACACCCGACTCACCCGCTTGCGGTTGTTCACCCATGCCAGGCGGCATACCTTGCGCCTGTTGTGCATTTTCCAATGCTAATGGATTTTGTGCCTGCGCATGTTGCATTTGCATGGCAACTTCTGCGGCATGACGGCGTTGTGCTTCTATCGCATCGACATCATTTTGATCGTGGATTTGCACTGTGCACAGCGTGGCAACCACCTCTTGTTCGACGCGGCCTAACATATCGCTAAACAAAATAAATGCTTCGCGCTTATATTCTTGCGTTGGATTTTTTTGTGCATAACCGCGCAAATGAATCCCTTGACGCAAGTGATCCATCATTGCTAAGTGCTCACGCCAGTGACTATCTAAAGCTTGTAGCATGATGGATTTTTCGATCTGACGCATGATCTCTGGCGCAACCCCTGCTTCTTTAGCTTTAGCATGCTCGGAAAAAGCTTGCCATATGCGCTCGCGCAACGCCGCTTCCTGCAAAGCTTCATCTTCATCTAGCCACGCTTGCAGCGGTAATTGCAGATTGAACTCATGCTGCAATTGTTTCTGTAAACCTGCCACATCCCATTGCTCATCGAAACTGTCCGGCGGGACAAATTGTTCTATCATTTCATCTAACACATTGTGACGACTTTCGGCCAGTGCTTCCGAAATATCATCTGCCGCCATCAATTCGGCACGGCGACTATAAATGACTTTACGTTGATCGTTGGCGACATCATCATATTGCAATAATTGCTTACGCATATCGAAGTTAAAACCCTCAACCTTACGCTGCGCATTTTCAATCGCCTTAGACACAATAGAGTGTTCAATGGCATCACCTTCTTGCAGACCAATGCGACGCATGATCCCTGCAACACGATCCGAAGCAAAAATCCGCATTAAATTATCTTCAAGCGAAAGATAAAAACGACTTAATCCAGGATCGCCTTGACGTCCAGAACGACCACGTAATTGATTGTCGATACGACGCGATTCGTGTCTTTCGGTACCCAGCACGTATAAACCACCCGCTTGTAATACTGTTTCATGGCGATTTTGCCATTCAGCCTTATGCGCCTGCACGTCAGCTTCACTTATGCCACCTAATGTCTCCAATTCAGCGTCAAGGTTCCCCCCCAAAACAATGTCAGTACCACGACCTGCCATATTAGTAGCAATCGTCACATTGCCCGGACGTCCGGCTTCAGCGATGATTTGCGCTTCTTTTTCGTGGAACTTAGCATTCAAGACTTGATGTTTAATGCCTTCTTTATTCAGCATTTCAGAAACAAATTCAGAAGTTTCAATCGACGCGGTACCAACTAATACCGGCTGTTGGCGCTGCATGGCTTCTTTAATGTCATTGGTGATCGCCACAAATTTTTCTTTTTGCGTCATATAAATCTGGTCTGGGCGATCATCTCGAATCATCGGTTTGTTGGTAGGAATGACTATCACTTCCAAACCATAGATTTGTTGAAACTCATAGGCTTCCGTGTCGGCAGTACCAGTCATGCCAGAAAGCTTTTCATACAAACGGAAGTAGTTTTGGAAAGTAATCGAAGCAAGCGTTTGGTTTTCACTTTGGATGGCAACGCCTTCTTTGGCTTCAACCGCTTGGTGCAAGCCCTCCGACCAACGGCGCCCTTGCATAGTACGCCCTGTATGTTCGTCGACAATTACAATTTGGCCATTTTGCACGACATAATCAACATCACGGTGGAATAATGCATGTGCACGCAAGGCGGCACTCAAGTGATGCATATACGTAATATTCTTGGCATCATACAGGCTTTCGTTCGCGCCAATCGTACCTTCTTTAACAAGGATTTCTTCGACTTTTTGATGGCCGGCTTCAGTCAAATACGCTTGTTTTGTCTTTTCATCAACACTGTAATCACCCGGCCCGTCTTCCGCTTCTTGCTTCATCAATTGTGGCACGATGCGATTGAGCAATTGATACAACTCAGAACTTTCTTCGGCTGGCCCTGAAATAATTAATGGCGTGCGTGCTTCATCGATAAGAATAGAGTCAACTTCATCGACAACCGCGTAATGTAGATCGCGTTGTACTTTGTCTTCGAGACTAAAGGCCATATTATCACGCAAATAATCAAAACCAAATTCATTGTTAGTACCATAAGTAATATCAGCTGCATAAGCAGCTTGTTTTTCAAGATGGGGCATGTCTGGCACGATGACACCAACACTCATGCCCAAGAATTCATAAATCGGATTCATCCACGCAGCATCCCGTTTAGCAAGATAATCATTCACCGTAACGATATGCACACCCTTGCTAGTCAATGCATTCAGATAAGTCGGTAAGGTCGACATTAAGGTTTTACCTTCACCGGTGCGCATTTCGGAAATCTTACCTTCATGTAAAACCATACCCCCGATTAATTGCACATCGAAATGACGCATGTGCAAGGTGCGCATTGCTACTTCACGAGTAACAGCAAAGACTTCCGGCAAGATTTGGTCCAGGGTTTCAGGGCGCTGACCATCTGCACCCTGCAGGCGGCGACGAAATTCATCGGTCTTCGCACGCAACGCATCATCGCTGAGTGCTTGCATCTGTGGTTCTAAGGCATTAATCGCTGCAACGGTTTTTTGCATACGGCGCAAGGTGCGCTCATTACGACTACCGAAAATCTTTTTTGCTAGTTTATTAAACATATTCCTGCCGGCTGTGTATATAGTGAACTATTTCAGCACTGTTTTGCACTATTTTGATGGAAAATTGCGGCAAATCAGCATCGTTAAAAACGGGTCGATTGTAATCGAAATTGCCCACAGCCGCCAGCGCAGCACTATGAAAAAATACAGCAGATAAGGGCAATGTCTTACAGCGTGATCGCGATTGAATCGTTAAAATACTGTGCCATAACCCAATTAATAAAAAGAATAACAATAAGGTTGAGACATGTTGCAAAACAAAACACCCATCATGCATGCTTGCTTTCGTTTATGCATCGCGGAACAAAACTATGACATCCTAAGTTTAGAAGGCACTGAGACAATCTCACAGCCATATCGCTTCGATGTCGACATTCTAGTTCCGAGGACGCATTTTACAGATTCGCCTGATTGCTTTCTTAGCCAAGTGGCTAAGCTTACGATTAGCACCGCAGTGTACGCACAAACACGTACGCTTACAGGCGTTATCACTGCCACTGAGATATATGGCTTACACTGCGACGGTCGGATTAAATACGGTTTGCGAATAGAGCCAAGCTTGGCTTATTGTGCTTTGCAATCTGGGCCACGTATCTTTTTGCAACGCTCAATCCCAGAAATCATTACACAGGTGCTCGAACAAGCTGGCTATCACAAGCAACAATTGCACTTTAACTTAACTCAAGCCGTGAGCAAACACGACTATATTGCACAAATTCCTACTGAAACTGATTTGGATTTTTTGGCGCGTTTGCTTGCGCACGCTGGCATTCATTATGTGGCTTCTGACAATGGCGATTTATACTTTGCAGATAATAACCACTATTTTCAATACGCGATCAGTTCACCGCTAGAGTATAATCCTAGTCATGGTTTAAGTTCACCTGATCCAAGCTGTATTTTTAGCTTACAAGCTACGGCACGTACAACTACAGAGGATTATCACATTAGCGACTGCCATGAAACTCAGCCTGATCAGTTGCTACAGAATGAACCTGTATTGGGTAACCCACTAACCCAGGCCACTTTTGCCAGTGGCATAAACTCACAGCAGCAAGCGCAACAACAAGCACGCTTATATCGTGAATATATGCAAACTCAGGTTTTTCAACTAAGTGCCAAGAGTAATATTGCACAGTTAAGTTGCGGCAAACTCATTCATCTAAATGCCCCACAGACAAGTTACTCAGGTGTCTATATCATCGATACCATTAAACACTCCCTACGTCAAAACACTGACAGTTTCGATCACGACACACTGTATCACTATCACAATGAAATGTGCTTAATACCGAGTAGCATACCCTATCGCGCAAAACCCACCGCGATGCCGCGCTTCCCGTACTTGTTTACTGCTCAGATCGAAAGTAACTCGCAATATGCGCACCTCGATAAGCTGGGGTGCTACAAAATCAAGTTTAACTTTGATTTGCAAACCCACACGCCAACCACGGCAAGTCACTGGGTGCCAAGGTTATACCCTTATTTAGATACGACTGATAACAAAAATAAAGCGTGGCATACACCGTTACTACACGGTTGCGAAGTAATTATTGCTTGTCTACATGGCAACCCCGATCGTCCGATGATTTTTGCTAGTTTACCTAATGCGGAAAACAGCAGCCCCATTACTGCTAACAATAATACTCTCAACCGTTGGCGCAGTAATGGCGACAATGAAATCCAATTGGATGACAAACATAATAACGAAGCGATATTATTGCGCACCGCCGCCAACCTTAATCATATTGAACTGCGCAATGCCACTGGCACTGGCAAAATCACGTTAACAAGTTCGCAAGGAAAAATTATTTGGCAAGCTGGCCAGACTATTCAAGCAAGCAGTGGCAATAATACCCAACTAAAAACACAAAAAAGCCTACGCCATAGCAGTCAGCATTCAACTTGGCATAAGGCCAAACAAGGTGACTTACATTGGCAAACAAAATACAAAGCCGCTTTATATAGCAAACGCAATATGACGCTCGAGGCTAGGAATAACATTGAGATCAATAGTGCCAAAGCACATAACCTTATTGCTAAACAGCTGGCGACAATCACTGTGTTGAATAAAAATCTATTATTGCATAGTCAGCAAGGTAGCAGTCATTTGCAAGCTGGGCGTACGCTTCATTTACGCAGCCAAGGCAAAGGCACATTGAACATTCAGCAAGGCTATGCCGGCATACATATTGCTGCCAATGGCGTAGTTACACTGTCTGCAAAACACATACACGTACAAAACCCACAGTCTATGCAATTGTTAGGTAACGTAACAAAAGTGTCAAAAATTAATAACCCACAATCAATCCATATACCCAAGTTGCCAATTTTACATCAAATAGCAATGCTAGCCGCAAATAATAATAGCTTACAATTGGCAAGTGGCAGTTTGTTTATTGATATCAATTTTGATGCAAAACAAACAGGCGCTGCGTCTATTAATTATTTGGAGGAAACCCATTATGAAATATTGCTTGACACGAACGCGGGGGAATCTCCACCCACCGTCATACACACTGGCGCCGTGAAAAATAGTCGTATTCACGTCTTACCTATCGACTTATCCCAGCCATTGTTATTACGATTTACTGGCAACAAAGATAATCAAGTATTATTCACATCCGCAATCGATAACAAACCTATTAAACCACACCTGTATGACAAGCTCACCATTGACAGTCATACAAATGAAAAGAAATTAACGCTGACCGTACTTTTCCCAGTAATAATTTTTAATTTTCGTGTTGAAACCATTTCTGCTTTTGAGAAGCTGTTACAGCAAGAAGGTTTACGCCTATCCACACAAGAAAAAACTAACTTACAACAAACCCTTCACTATTTCACCTCATTACCCAAAAAATTTTGGCGTTATCGACGCACCCGTTTAACGCGAGAAGAAATCGCTTATCTGAAAAACAATGGCAATAATGCAACTCTCTTTATTCACGGCTATAACGTACCTTTTGGGCGTTTTAATAAAGACATTATTCCTAGTAAATATAAAAATGGCCAAGTGCGTGTTGTTCAATACGGGCAAGAAGACTGCAGCTTGCTGCGTAGCCTAGAGCTTATGCAAGCACGCTACCCACATGCCATCAATTTACCATTGCAAAAACAAGACAGCAAATACAATGGCTTTGGCGCACATAACTGGTGGTTATGGATGGAAGATAATTTGAACCGTGCGAGCAAACAATTCAAGCACACTAATTATCAAGACTATACGCGTCTAATTCACATTTCATGGCAAGGCGATACCTCAGAAGAAGCCGATTATATGGCTGCAGTACGCATGGCACAGTATCCAGCCAAGTTGGTCGCGTGTTTAGTGGAACAACTTTATCGCGAAGGTATACACGTTAATATTGTCGCACACAGCCTTGGCAATCAAGTGCTCATGCATACCTTGGAAGAATTGGGTAGGCGTGGTTTACCGCCAGGCAGCATTGCACAATTGATCATGTGGCAAGCAGCTGTGCCAAACAATGTCTTTGTGCCACGCCAGCAACACTATGATCCCGAAGGATTATACTATTTTAAGCATGCCTATAAGATGGCGAAAAAAATTATGGTCTTGTACAGTCATCAAGACAATGTCCTGGGCCCACTACCAGATTATGACCTCGCAAAGCTCGCTTATCTATTGCAGAAAAAAGCCGCCGATCCAACCGCTGGCATTAGTATGGTCGCCGTGGCCAGTGCCATGCATTTAATGAGGCTCTGGCAAATGCCTAATCATTTGCGTAGCATTTATAGTATTGCTAATCTTTTTCAGCGGCCATTCACGTATATTCTAGAAGGTAGTGACGAACGTCAATCCTTCTATCAAGATTGGTTGAATGAGCACCCATTAAATACAAGTGACAAATCCCATCAATTATCGTTGCGCGAACAGACACACTATTTTAGCAAGCAACACCGTGTCGCTTTTAATTGTCTCTCTTATATCCTCGGCAGCTATATTACCCATCGAAGTCATACTGATGTTCATAATGCATCGACAACACGTGATGAAAGTCTAGCTGATGAAGATAAATTGGTGCCATGGAGCCCTTACCTAGAAGAGATACGCCAATTTATGCGACAGACTCCTAAAAATTATAGTGTAATACTTGGCTTAGGTTTGATAAAAATTAATAATCCGCGAAAAATTGGCGCTGCTGTTAAAAATGCAGCGCATACTTTAAGTGGCTTAACTGAATCAACCTTACATATACCGCAGGATTTTTTGCATGGCAATTGGGATTCCACACATGCCAGTCAGTACCACCGTGCAGGTAATGAGCTAGCTGCGATTATCTTTACCATTATTACGTCGAAAGATATCGTCGTGCCACCCGCACTCGGCTACGCTGGCCCAGATTCGGAAACTCAAGCATTATTGGGTGATCGGCTAGAAGCAAGCAATCAAAAAGAATGCTTAGTCAGTCACTCAGGCATGAAACACCCTAAGCCTTTGTTAATGCATCACATCTACCAAAAAACGATTTTTGCGAATGAAAATTTTAAATTCGGGCGCTATAAGCAGTAAGTTTGCCTTTAATGCATGAGGTTACGCTCCGCCCAGCAAGGTGGAACGAGTCTACGGAAGGAATGGGAAGTGTCGTTGTCACCAATAGACTAGTATTAAACCTTCTTGTGATGTGCGATAACTATCTTTTCCATAGAAGGATAAAACCATGGTGTTTTTTTCTGTTCAGCCCAATTGCAATCGCCTAAGTCGTAATGCCACCATTCATTAGCAAAATTTACAAAGCCTAAATAACACATGGCATTAAATAAGATACGGCGGTTTTGTCTGACAGTATACCAACGCGTTTCATTGATGTTGCTATTAATATTAGGATCATAATCACGTTCGAAATAATCACTAAAGGATAATTCATTGGCTGTATCAATGCCAGTACCCATATCCCACAAGCGCCCGGAGGCTTGGTCATAGATGGTTAAATCAATTGCACCACCACTATTGTGCAAAGGCAAAGCAAAATGACTGGGATCACTGGGATGAGAAACAAATTTTAACACTTCTTCTTCAACACGCGCAGCATCCCATTCAGAATGTGCCAGTTTAATCTCTTGAGAAAGTAGATGAAATAAATGCTGCTGAGTTTTTAAGGTGCGAAAGGCATCAAAAATCTCAATGCCTGCAGTCGGCGCCAATAGATCAGCGAGTCTAAGTAAACGATTATAGACTGATTCGCGTGTGTAGACACGCGCGAGTGCCCCCGGATAGTTCGCCTTGTAATACGCATTCAATACGCGCATGTTAGCTTGTGGTGCTATTTCACGTATGCCATTTAACTGTTGTAATTCCTTGATGACATTTGGCGTAGCATGGGAGTAAGAAAATTCGATCGGTGTCGCGGCAAAACCTTGTAATAACACTTCTTTAGCAACTGACTGTTGCGCTTGTTCCGTCATTATGAACATCCTGTCATTGTGGGACGGGGGTAGTGACTTCCACGCTGTCTATAATGGGTTACCTCTGGGCTATTATTGTTATAATTTTACGCCCATTGATTGTGTCGCCACCCCCGTTTTGGGGAAACTTTCAAAACGTTAACAAATATTTTCTTCAGTGCTAGTTTGCATATTTATCGCCACATCATTGCTTGTGGTTGTACTTCCATCACTCACGTGGGTACCTAATACATTAAATTTATCCCTTTTACGGTGCCACAGAATGGGCGCAAGCGAAACAATTTCAACATCTTCGATAATAGACGGACCTGAACTAGCTTGGGCATTACTCGACATTAAATTATACAAGCCCTCTTCACTGCCTTTTTCAACTCGTCGGCAGATAGTCAAGCCATCGCGAATTTCAACGATACAACGCTCACCCACTAGGTGCGGGGCAAACTCTGCAGGAAAACGTTTACCTCCCACGACATCACCAAAATCATAAAAAGGCTCCATACTCTTATCGATGATATTAATCACAACACGGTTATCTTGCCCACCTTGAAATAACTCGATTTCATGTTGCATAGCTTGCTCATCATCAAGTCTGACATTCTCATCAAACAAGTGCACGATTTTTTCTAAGTCGGGTTTACGCCCTTCGTAAATATCATCGATACACTGTGGACGCATACCAACACCATGCAATAACCAAACAACACTCGCAAATACGCCTTGCTCTTTGCATGCCTTAATCAATTTCTTGGCACCTTTTTCTGTTAAGCCGCCAGCACGCGCATCTTCCCAAAACTTCAAAGCTGACTGACTGATACCCGCCTTCTCACCTAAAACCTTGCGGCTTAAGCCAGTTAATCCACGTAACTTACGCACGCGGCCACCACGCGCCTGTAGGAGTGATTTATCTTTATTCATGATTACCTTCCTTATTGCTTTTCCTAATTGATGTCGGCATTGTACACAAACAACCTTAGAAGTCAACATTTTAAATAAAAACAGTTAAAACCCTTGAAATCATTTTCTGGACATGCTTAAATCAAACTGTGCTTGATGTAAGCAATTCGCTTAAATTAAGGTCTCGACAATCAGAAAAATAAAGGAGATGAGCATGTTAATCTTAACCCGCCAGCCGGGACAACGCCTTATTATTAGTGATGATATTAAGGTGGCAATCCTTGGAATCTACCAAAACCAAATCAAAATCGGCATCGATGCACCCAAGCAGATTAGTATTCATCGTGAAGAAGTCTATCAAAAAATACTGGCGCAAAAGACAAAGTTTATGGAGCATCGCGATTATTTGCCTATCGTTTACTCTCACTATGAAAAAGCGTAAGCCACCGGCATTAGCAACGCATAGCAAACTAGATACTTTAGCTGTCTATAACCAATTGCGTTTGCGACTCGAAAAAGCCGCATTACTTAATTATATTTTATTAGAGGCTTTAGTCGATGATGATGCTGCAGAACAATATATCGAAGGTATGCAGTTAATACTAATGACTCTCGAAAAAGCAGCCATGTTGTGCGATGCGCTGGGTCCGCAGTTGGGATGTACTGTACATTAACTTGTGTTGATCAAACAATATGGGTTTCCACCGTGCGTTGTAGTTCAGCAAAGGTATGAGTTTGATTAACTTCAGTTACAAAGCTGGTATCTAATTGCATTTGCCGTGCGTAATACTTAGCAAGCTTACGTGCTTGCAACACAGCAAATTTTTCGCTCTCAGGCTTATCACTTTCTAACGCAATCAAATCGCTGACGTGAGTGAGAAACAGATCAGCAATAGCTTGTCTGCTAGGTAGTGGGTAAACCTTTCCCGATAACTCAGCAGCAAGCTTGGAAAATAGCCACGGTTGGCCAACCCCGGCACGTGAAATCATGATGCCCGCACAACCTGTGCTCGTAAGCAAATGTTGAATGCTTGCTGCAGTTTTACCATCACCATTGGCAATAACCGGTATCGCAACTGTGCTAACCAATTGTTTGATTTGCGTAACATGACAAGGCACAGCATAATCATCGCGCCAATGCCGGCCATGTACTATCAAAGCATCCACGCCAGATTGCTCAGCAACTTCAGCCACCACTAAATTATTTTCCTCACCACTATCGCCATCAACACGTATTTTTAATGTCAACGGCAAGTCAGTATTCTCACGCATAGTGGAGAGAATTGCGCGTAAGCGTTGTGGCTCCGATAACAATTTTGAGCCTGCACCTTTCTTGCGTATTTTTGCCTTCGGACAACCCGCATTTAGATCAATTAAATCCGCACCTTGTTGTGTCAACATACGGGTCGCAAGCGCCACTTCGGCAGCCGTATTTCCTGAAATCTGGTAGCACAATACTTTTTCTTGCGGATCACGCCAAGTGTAACGACGTGATTGACGCTTTTTGCGATGAATCAGATCTTTGGCTGAAATCATTTCGCTACAACAGTAACCCACATCGCCATATTGCCAAACTAACTTGCGCAAAGGTGCACAGCTATAGCCAGCCAATGGCCCTTGAATCAGGTTAGTGCTAAAGGTCTTAGACCCAATTGTTAACGGTTTTATATAATTCATCAGTGTCGTCAGTCAATATGAAGTGTAGCGCCAAGGCTAGCATGGACAATTATACCCGATTTTCGTATCATACGCTGCATTGTATCTATGCACTGGGTACGCTAAAATCGCGGCCTGAATGACAATAGCCCTTAATAACTATAACCTTTGAAAATAAATACTATGCCCAGCAAAAAACGTCAAATCCTCGCCACTTGCGCCCTCCCCTATGCCAATGGCTCTTTGCACCTTGGCCATATGGTCGAACATGTGCAAGCCGATATTTGGGTGCGTTTTCAAAAGATGCAGGGTCATGAATGTTTTTTCATCTGTGGCAGTGATGCCCATGGCACACCGATCATGCTCTCGGCACAAAAAGCTGGGATCAATCCAGAGGACTTATACAACACATACCACAATGAACATAAACGTGACTTAGCAGATTTTGCCATAGACTTCGATAACTTTTATACAACACATTCTCCAGAGAATAAACAATTAGCTGAATTGATCTATCAACGTTTAAAAGATAACGGTGATATTGAATCACGCGTGATTACTCAAGCCTTTGATCCTGAGCAAAATATCTTTTTACCCGATCGTTATGTCAAAGGGGAATGCCCGCGTTGTGGCCAGGCAGATCAATATGGTGATAACTGTGAGCACTGTGGTGCAACCTACAGTCCAACTGATTTAAAAAATCCTGTGTCAGTTCTCTCAGGTGTAGCGCCTATTCAAAAAGAATCACAGCACTTCTTTTTTAAACTTGAAAAATATGCCGAGCAATTAAAAGAATGGGGACGCGGCGGCCATTTGCAAACTCAAGTTGCTAACAAGCTGGCAGAATGGTTTGCGGCTGGTTTACACCCCTGGGATATTTCACGTGATGAACCTTATTTTGGTTTTGAAATTCCTGGTGAGCCTGGAAAATACTTTTATGTCTGGTTAGATGCGCCGATCGGCTATATGGCTAGCTTTAAGAATTTTTGTGATGCGCAAAGTGACATTGATTTTCATGACTATTGGGACAAAGACAGTAAGGCTGAGTTATATCATTTTGTCGGCAAAGATGTCATGTATTTTCATGCGTTGTTTTGGCCAGCCATGCTAACTGGCTCTGGGTTTCGTTTACCCAATCAAGTGATCGTCCATGGCTTTCTCACTATCGATGGATACAAGATGTCAAAATCACGTGGTACATTTATCAAGGCGCGAGATTATCTCGAACATCTCGATATGGAATATCTGCGTTACTATTATGCAGCCAAACTTAATAGTCATATCGACGATATTGACCTTAATCTAGAAGACTTTCAATTGCGTGTGAATGCTGACTTGGTCGGCAAAGTCGTTAATATTGCTAGTCGTTGTGCGCGTTTCATCAATAAAAAATATAACAATCAACTGGCGGACGCAGTAAGCGAACCAGCCCTGTTTAAAACCTTTGTCGATGCTGGCAATGATATTGCAAGCCTGTTCGACAAACGTGAACTCAGCCATGCGGTACGTGACATTATGGCTTTAGCCGATAAAGCCAACCAATATATCGACGAAAAAAAACCTTGGGTGTTGGCTAAGCAGGATGGCCAGGCTGATGAAGTACAATTGATTTGCTCTATGGGGCTGAATTTATTCCGGCTACTAATCATCTATCTCAAGCCCATCTTGCCACACTTAGCAGCTCAGGTTGAGACATTCCTGAATATTCCACCATTGGACTGGGCATCACGCAAACAAGCTTTAACAAACCACACAATTAATACGTTTACACCATTAATGCAACGTATCGATTCTAACAAGGTACTCGCCATGAAAGAAACTGCTTCGCACGCACAGACATCAGCAGCAGATAACGACGCACAACTAGGTGCGTGTTAATAATCGTGAAACCTACTGTCCAAGCTGTCGATGCCATTTTGCCACAGACACAATGTGGCCTGTGTACTTATGCTGGCTGCCAACCCTATGCCCAAGCGATCGTTGAAAACAATGAAGCTATCAATCTATGCCCACCTGGCGGACAAGAAACCTTATTAAAACTGGCAACGCTAACTGGCCAAAATGTGCAAACGATGCTTACCGACATGGCAGATAAAGAAAAAGGCTTAACGGCTGCTGTTATTCGTGAAGACGAATGTATCGGTTGCACCAAGTGTATTCAAGCGTGCCCAGTAGATGCCATTCTCGGAACGGGCAAGCAGATGCATAGTGTGATTGCGAGTGAATGTACTGGCTGCGAATTATGTGTTGAGCCATGTCCAGTCGATTGCATTGATATAATTGACTTACCGCAGCGCGCTTATCAACCCGATACCGCTCGTCAGCGTTTTCAAGCACGCAATCAGCGCCTCGCACAATTGCAAGCGGAAAAATCACAGCGCTTTCAAAAAGCTAAACTTAATAATAAGACAGCAAATACTCCGACGAAAAAAGCATCTATTAACGCCACGCTTAGTGCTCGCCAACGTTACATACAAGATGCCGTGCAACGTGTTAAACAAAAACGTCAACACAGGTAGCGGAGCAAATAGGCAAGGAACATAGCAATGAATGCAAATAAACGCCGCGAAATATTCGAACGTTTTCGCCAAGAAAATCCGAAGCCCACGACTGAGTTAAACTACAAAAGTCCATTTGAACTATTGATCGCTGTTATCTTGTCAGCACAAGCGACAGATGTGAGTGTTAACAAAGCGACTAAAGCACTTTTTCCCGTTGCTAACACGCCGGGGGAAATCCTTAAGCTCGGAGAAAGGACACTTAAACAATATATTAAAACTATCGGTTTATTTAACACTAAAGCAAAAAACATTATTAAAACTTGTCAGATTCTCAAAAATCAATACCACAGTGAAGTGCCACAAGAACGCGCTGCTTTAGAAGCGCTACCTGGAGTTGGCCGCAAAACCGCAAATGTGATTTTGAATACAGCCTTCGGGCAACCCACTATCGCAGTCGACACCCATATTTTTCGTGTTTCAAACCGCACGCATATTGCACCTGGTAAGAATGTATTGGAAGTCGAAAAAAAATTGCTGAAGGTTATACCTGATGAATTTAAACTTGATGCTCATCATTGGTTGATATTACATGGTCGCTATGTATGCTTGGCGCGCAAACCGCGCTGTGGGGCATGTGTCATTAGTGACTTATGTGAATTTAAAGATAAGATAATTGAATAGTTACAATAGGATAATAATAGTATGTTAATCAACGACCGTGATACCGCCCGCGATTATTTTTTTACAGTTTGGCAAAAGCATAAAAATGGTAATGTGCTTGAGGGTACTGAAACAATGTTATTATCCTTAATGCTGATACATCCCGAATATCAAGCAATTTTTTCTGATCCTGAAAAATACCGTGAGTATGACTATGATGTCGATCAGGGTGAAGTGAATCCTTTTTTACATTTATCACTGCATATGGCCATCGAAGAGCAATTGAGCATCGACAAACCGGATGGCATAAGCACCGCTTTCCAAAAACTCCTAGCACAAATTGGTGATGCGCATGAAGCTAAGCACCGCATTATGGGCTGTTTGGCGCAAGGTTTATGGGATATGCAACAGCAACAACAAGCATTTGATGACAAGCTCTATATGCATCGAATCTATGCAACCATTGAGACCTAGCAACGAAGCTAGCGCCTCAATTTATTCTTGCAACCTAGAAGTATACGTCGAACTGAGCTGTCAACACATTATTAACATGCCCCGCAGGACTCAGCGGCGTACTCGGTGACGTTCTCACGTTACCATTTGCACTGGTACCACTGTTGTAGTTAATGTCATGGCGGAATTCCAAACTCGCGATCGTATCACGCCAGAAAGAATAGTTGAGCGTACCGATATAGCGACGCCGAGGTAAATTCAAACCCAAGGCTTGCCATGACTGATCATAACCAGCCGCAAGAGAAGCTGGTCTGCCCAAGATATTGAAGGTATAGACGCCTTCAATGTGGAACGCTTGTGGTTGCGCACCATGATTATCGAACGATAAGTTTCTTGAATCAAAATGCCGTGTTGCTCCCACGTATTCCGTCAAGAGACTATAAGGGCCATAACCAAGAGTAGACTGTACATCGACGGCTGGGACATAATGATTAATGCGTTCCGTTGAACTACTGCGGTCGAAACCACTAAATTGCATATTAGAGTCAACACCATTATCTTGCATGCCATCGGAATCAGCTAAATTATTTAAGAAGCTCGCGCTAATGTTGGCATTCCACTTTTTATAGTCGTAGACATAACCTAAATTGGCACCCCACTCATTAATGACCTCATTGGTTGAGGTACGTGTATCGCCACGCGCAGCAAATAAACTCGAGTAAACACCTGCATTACCCGGTTGCTGGTAACCTAAGACAACAGCACGTGACTTGGTCCGGCCCAATAATTTAGGCAATTCATCGCTGACCATATAACTACTGTATTGGCCAAATGGCACATAAAGTTGTCCCATTGAAAAATACATTGGTAACTTATCAAGATTACCAATTGAGAAGAATCCTTGGTCTAACTCAACTTCGGAGTTATTAATACGACGACCACTACCAGCTGTTGCTGCTGGTAACGGAGTATCGTCATAAGAAAACGTCAAAAATGCTGTTATCCATGGATTAATCAATGCTGCCAAATCGATTTCACCATCAGTAAAATCGATGTCACTATCATTATCGCCAGCATAAGTACGGTTATAAATTGCTTGCCCTTCAACTTCACCACTCAACGCTATGATGGGATGTGTGGGTTGTTTGATACCGGCCGCTTTACGTGCAGCTTGCACTTGCTGGCGCATTTGCAATAAGTTCAAATCCTTATTCACGCTTGAAGTATTCACAATCAAATTGCTGCCATTAAACTGCGAACGCACACCAAAGTAAGGCGAGGTGTATACGTAGGTACCCGCTACAGAAACCGAGTGTAATAGTTTTTGTGAGTTTTGTTCCTGGGTTTCCACTGGTGTAGTACCCGCAGTAGTCGAAACAAGTGTTGCGTCTGTTGTATGGGTATGACTGTCATTACCGCCGCCTTGGCCATGTCCACGATGCACAGCTGCAGGCGCACCCGTGGCTTTTTGTGGCTGATGCACTGATTTTCGCTGTGTGTCTGTACTGTGACGAGAATAAGATACTGGCATAGCCTTAGCTGAGGAAATATTACCCGATTGAGCATTCGCTTGCGCAAATTGTAAGGGTGGCTGTTGTGAATGGATAGTTGTTTGTGGCACCTGACGCTGCGCTCTTGGCTTTGGTGTCGCAGCCTTGACTCCTGGCTGCTTTGTTGTTTGATTGCGTCCTATAGCTGGCTTTTGTGCAGGCTGATTAGCTTTGGCAATGGCATTAGTCGTTTGCGTTTGCGCTAAATTGACATTGGCGGACACAAGCTGTTTATTTTGTGCACGCAGCTGAGCATTTTCTTGCTGCAGGGTTTGCTCTTGATTGCGTAACTCTTGTAGCTGCGACTGCATGCCTTGCATTTGTTTCTGTAAGGCTTGCGCTTGTGCAGAAATTTTCTGCATGGATTGCGCAAGTTTTACTTGCTCAACGGCTTGGGGCTTAGAATCAGCTGCGAAGGTTGGTTGGAGAGGTAGAATAACACTTAAAACTGCCAACACAATCGCCAACTTTGCCTTCACATTATTCTCCTAGTGCTTATTGATAAGAATTATTCTCACCCGGATTATGGAAAAAGCGCAAGGTTACCGGAAAATCGCCCACTTGAAAACAAAAAAAGTGATTCAGAAACAATCTTCGCATAAGAATTGAGCGATACATGGTTAGTTTCTTCGGCGCTGTGAACGAGTACGGCGACGTTTTCGTAACACACTATTCAAAAACTCAACAAACACTGAAAAGGCCATCGCAAAATACAAGTAGCCACGTGGAATGTGGAATTGTAGACCGTCAGCTATTAAGACAATTCCTACCATTAATAAGAAACTCAATGCTAATAATTTAATAGTTGGATGGCGATTGATAAAACGGCTCAAGGGTCCACTCGCTACAATCATTAATATCACTGCGATAATAATAGCTACAGCCATCACCGTGAAATACTTTGCCATACCAACAGCAGTGATCACACTATCAAGTGAAAAAATCAAATCAAATAAAATAATTTGAAAAATAATAGTCGAGAATGCATTTGCTTTACCACCACCTGTCTTTTCGTCACCTGCTTCGATGGTGGCATGCATTTCACTTACCGCTTTAACGACAAGAAACAAGCCACCACCTAAAAAAATTAAGTCACGCAAAGATACACTGTAATTAACAAAACTAAATAACGGTGTCGTCAAGCGCGCTAACCAGGTAATTGACGCTAATAAAGCTAAACGTAGTATACAAGCTAGAGATAAACCTAGCTGACGCGCTTTTGCTTGTTGGTGTTCAGGTAGACGGTTAACTGCTATTGATAGGAAAACTAAATTATCAATACCAAGCACAATCTCTAATGCTGTTAAGGTGAGCAAACTAATCCATGTTCCTGGCTCAGTCAAAAAACCCATTGGGCAACACTCCTGCTAGCAAATCTATGCTGCGCATGATACACAGGGCTTACGCAAAAGCCCAATTTCTTTGTTAAAAATAGTGTTGTAGTGCTTACGATCTAGTTGATCAATGGCATTGTGAATTCGCTAAACTAGCGCGATAATGGCCTATCTGCGCACATTCAACAAAAAAATAAAATTTATTATTAATCAATCAGTTAAATAAATTTTGGAGAAGGAAAGTCAATGCAAACACTCACTATCAGCAAGCCCGATGACTGGCACTGTCACTTACGTGATGGAGATTTTTTGCCGCAAACCGTCAATGCAACAGCACGGCAATTCGCGCGAGCCATCGTGATGCCCAATCTCGTACCGCCAGTAACAACGAGCGAAGCGCTTGCTGCCTACCACGCGCGCATCATGGCATGCCTAGCGCAAAAAAATAATTTCTCCCCATTAATGACACTCTACTTAACTGATAACATCAATGCAGAGCACGTACGCACCTGTTACCAGGAAGGTTTAGCCTATGCCGCAAAACTCTATCCTGCTGGTGCAACCACAAACTCTGACCGTGGTGTCACTGACCTGCAAAAGATTGATGAAGTGCTAGCGGTCATGCAAGACATCGGTATGCCTTTATTAATTCACGGCGAAGTTACTAATCATGACATTGATGTTTTTGAGCGCGAAGCTCGTTTTATTAGCGATAAACTTGTGCCTCTAATACAACGATTTCCTAAACTTAAACTTGTCTTAGAGCACATTACAACACAAGATGCAGTAGACTTTGTTAAGGCAATGCCTGTGCATGTTGGGGCAACAATTACCGTACACCATCTTTTATTTAATCGTAATGCTTTATTGGTTGGTGGAATTCATCCACATTATTACTGTTTACCAATACTCAAACATCGCAAACATCAACAAGCAATTATCGATGCAGCCATTAGTGGAAATCAAACGTTTTTTCTTGGCACTGACAGTGCACCACATACCCGCGGGAAGAAAGAATCTGCTTGTGGGTGTGCTGGCATTTATTCAGCACCAGCAGCGATCGAATTATATGCTGAAGTATTTGAAGCCTATGGCGCACTCGATAAATTAGAAGCATTTGCTAGTTTTTATGGTGCTGACTTTTATGGTTTGCCTAGAAACGCTGAAAAAATCACACTCGTTAAAGAAGCCTGGCAAATGCCAGAGATAATTAAATTTGGTGAGGATGTAGTGGTACCGTTGCGAGCGGGAGAGAGTGTACAGTGGAGACTGAGAGGATAACCTCCAATCTAAACTCCCCAACAAACTCTAAGAACGGGCGCAAGAGCGTCCGTCACTTTAAGGCCGCAACCCTGGAGCGTTAGGAGCAGGACCGCATGCAGTGGAGGCTGGTTGTCGGGCGCACCCACGGGGAGACGTACAAGAAGTGGTTTGTTTTTTATTTATGGCGAGGTTTTTTATCATTTTTAGAGCGAGTATTTTGGCAGAGGGCAAGGCGCAGGTGTATTTTTGCGAGGGAGTTTACATAAGTAAATGACCGAGCAAAAACTACGACTGCAACGCAGCCATCGGCCAAAATACGAAGCTCTAAAAAGGAAGGGGGCCAATGGCCCCCTTCCTGACTACACAATCAATTACTTGATTAGAAGTCTACAGACAGACGAACTGCGCCTTCGGTACGCCATTCAGCACCAGGTGCGCTGTCGAAGTTTTGATCTTCGAGCAACTGGAACTCAACGTTGGTATCTTTGAGAACACCAACTTTGTAGTTCGCACCAAAGCGACGTTTTGGCAGACCTAAGTTGCGAGTTTGACCACTTTGCTGATAGTTAACAGCCAATGTGGTGTCATGGTCCATGACTTTGAAGTCATAAGCAGCTACGCCCATAGCGGCCCAAGGACGAGAATTCGCCAAGCCGTTTGGTGTAGCACCGTCAAAGTCATTCAAGGCTTGGACATAGTGACCAGCCAAAGAGAAAGGACCAGAGTTTACGCTACCGTCTACAGCAACACCATGTACATCTGTATTACGTGCACGATATTGAGCACCACCACCAGGAGCAGCGGATAAGACGTTAGCAATTGCGTCAACGTCCTGCATATCGTTCAAGTAACCAACACTGAACATGTAACCCATTTGGTAACCACCTAACTGCTCTGGCAAGTTTTGGTTAGGATTGGTAATACCTAACTCAGCACCAAAGTTGTTAGAACGGTAGTTGGTGTTATTGTTCGCTGTACCAGCGCCGTTAACACCATCAGTTTGACCACGGAAATCATAAGCCGAACCATAGAGACCAAAGGCAGTTGCAAAACCAAGTTTCGCCGCTGTTTCTTGGGTTTCACTCAATGATTGAGTTAAGGTGTCGGTGATGACGTGACGTGTATACACACCGAATGGGATATACTGACGACCAACAGTGGCATACACAGGATACTTGTCGAGATCACCAAAAGTGATATAAGCCTCGTCAAGTTCAATTCCGGTATTACCAAAATCGTTCTTAGCCTGATCGCTAACACGAGCAGGATCACTACCTGTTAACGAAATATGCGCTTTCGCCCAACTGTTGATGTAAGCATCAACATCGATTTGAGAATTATTCAAAAAGATGTCTGATTGATGACTACCACGGAAAAGTGAATTACCCGGTGTGGTAAATTGCTGAGGACCAGTACGGTGATTACTCCACTTACCATCCACGTTTAATTGACCACTTACCGTGATACGTTTCGCCCAGTCGCTGCCGAGATAGGGTTTCTCTGCGAGCACACTGCCCTCATTTTGATTCAATACTGACTCAATGCGATTAGCTCTGTTTTGCAAAGAAGTCATATCCCCACGGGGATTTGATTTCGTTTGCGCCGCTGGAGCCGCCGCAAGAGCAGAAGAAGTACTTGCCAACGCCAGTGCTCCGACTGTTGCTAGCACGATCGATCTTAACTTCATCCTCTCGAATCTCCTTGCTACGTTATTAATTATTCCAAAAACGTTTTACGAAAGGACAATAACCCCGAATGGCAGTCATTACACTTTCGCAAACTCAAAAATTAAAACCAAAATTAAGAAATTAACTTCGATTTCGATCTAAAATCACAAGGCTAATGCATCGCTCCCCCAAGTTCTGCACGCCTGTGCATTTAGAACATAGTTTTGTATAAAACTAGTTCGGAGCTAATTCTAATCGCAGCAAAGCTTATGTGCAATAGTAAATTAAAGAAATATTTAGTTTTTTTATGTTTATTTGTATGTTTTAGAAAAGTTTTTGAAAAAAATTTTGCGGAAAACGCAATCTTCAACAAAGTTATTGTTAAAGATTGCGCAAGTTATAAACGTTTAAAGTCCTTCAGCATTGCTTGCAAGATAATCTGCAATACCTTTTGGTGTTGCCTTGATCGCGTTATCACCTTTATTCCAACCTGCAGGACATACTTCGCCGTGCTCTTCATGAAACTGTACCGCGTCAACCAAACGAATGAATTCGTCTACGTTACGACCAATCGGTAAGTCATTAACCGCTTGTGTACGCACAATCCCATCACGATCGATCACAAATGTTCCACGAAACGCAACTTTGGCTTCCGGATGTTCAACACCGTAGGCACGACAAATGTTATGACTCACATCAGCGACCAGCGTGTAACCAACTTCGCCAATACCACCTTGATTGGTCGCCGTGCTGCGCCAAGCATGGTGTGTGAATTGAGAATCGATTGAAACACCGATCACTTCAACGTTACGCTTTTTGAATTCTTCTAAGCGATGATCAAATGCAATTAATTCGGATGGACACACGAACGTAAAATCTAGTGGGTAGAAAAACACAATCGCGTACTTGCCTTTGGTTGCCTGTGCGAAATGGAAATCATCAATGATCTCACCATTACCAAGCACCGCCGCTGCTCTAAAATCTGGGGCCTTACGACCGACGAGAATACTCATGAACCGCTCTCCTTTGTTTATTATAGACTGCAAAGACATCAACATAATTAACTGCGTAGCTTTGCAATTAAAAATACCGCGCCAGTGTCCACAAAGCGCCAAAGAAAGTCAATGCTGGACTTGCTTGCTAAACCCTGATTAGCACAGAACCATTATTTCTAAACAAAGCTCAACACCTTGATACTATATATATAGTTAAATTGAGGCGTCGTTTTCACGCCATAGATTCAATTCGTTGTCAAAAAAAGAACTCATTCAAAGGCAAAAAATCGGGGATTATTTAGCAAAAAAGCTTTTAAATTAATCAATTACATTAAAATTCGCCTTGTCGAGCCTCGCACAAGCACCCACTGACTAATTCACATCTCTGAATATAACGAGACACTTCTCATTTATGTAACCATATGATTTTAAACATATTAAAGTTATCCGTTACCAACAAATGATAAACCATTTCAGTTAGCCACACATTCGAGCAAAATTTACGGAACAATCGGCTAACCACTCAGTCTACATAGTTTAGATAACTTAAATGACTCTCCAGCAGGGAAAGGGAAGGACAATGAAAATCCATGTTTTCAGCTGCCACCGTGTGCCCGATTGTCCTGAAAAGGATTTCGCAGCATTAGATTTCACATCAACACTCAGCTTAAGTTTTTCAGCACCGGAATGCAGAAACATTGGGTATGGCACAAGTTTTTATTTGACTGCGCCCCTCTCCCCCAGAAATAACAATAGCAAAGGGCAATCATGAGCGCGAACATAAAAGCCTTTAAAGTACTTGTCATCGATGATGCTCCTGAAAGCCACGATAATTTCATGAAAATATTACGTGTACGAAAGAAAAATGATAGGGAGTTTGACACCTTGGATCAGGAAATACTTGGTAGCAACGAAGGCACGCAATATACGGGCTATCCAGTATTTGAGATTGATTCAGCACTACAAGGTGAAGAAGGTGTTGCAAAAGTCAAACAAGCAATCAACGAAGAAAAGCCTTATTCATTAGCATTTGTCGCTATAGATATGCCACCAAGCATTAATGGTATTAAAACAATTAAACGACTTGTAGCCGTTGATCCAGACATTCAAATCGTCATTTGCACACCCTATCCAAACCATACATGGGAAGAAATCTTTGCAAGTCTCGGTATGGAAAATCTCCCTCTTATTTTAAAAAAGCCATTGGATAACATTGCAGTTAGACAATTAGCATTTGCACTCACAAGAAACTGGCAACTATCTAATGAAAAGAAACAAGATATTTTAGACCTTGAATCACAAGTAAAAGATCGTACCCGGTCACTACAAAATTCTCTATCCATGATACAAGCTACATTAGAATCTTCTACAGAAGGTATACTGGTCACCGACAAAAAAAATCACGTTATCAAAATTAATAAAAAATTAATTAGTCTGTGGGAAGTCCCTAAGGCACTTGTGGATACTGAGCAACCTGATCATTTAATCAAACATATCGCTACTAAACTTGAGAAGCCAGACAAGTTCCTACAAGTTACACAAGAAGTTAATCAATATCCTGAGAAAACAAAAAATGGTGAACTAGCTTTAAAAAATAATAGAATGTTTGAATACCATACCCAACCACAAAAGTTGGATAATAAAACAATAGGTCGTGTATGGCGTTTTCGCGATATAACTCAGCGTATCCAGGTTGAAAAAGAATTAGAATACCGAGCCACTCATGACTTGTTGACCGGCTTACCCAATCGTTTTTTTCTTATCGAGCGTATTGAAGAAGAAATGGCTCGGGCAAAACGCAATAAAAACTTCTTTGCCATTTTGTTCTTTGATTTAGATCGATTCAAACTGATCAATGACAGTCTATCACATGATAGTGGTGATGAAGTTTTAAAGACGATTGCTGAACGCGTTTCAACGCTATTACGTAAATATGACGTAATTTCCCGCATTGGTGGAGATGAATTTGTAATTGTTTTATCGCAACTACAAAATCGTCGCGCTATTCTAAACATCGTAACAAAATTACTAGCTATCATAGAAAATCCCATAGCTATTCCGGGCCATCAAATAAATATCAGTGCAAGCTTCGGCATCAGTATTTATCCTGACGATGGAGACAACGCAGAGGAATTGCTGCGCAATGCCGATATGGCGATGTATCTAGCTAAAGAGAGTAAAGTCATACAATTTCAATTTTACAAACCGCGATTACACGAACAAACTCTACAACGCCTAGAAATGGAAGCTGACCTTAGACGTGCCATAAAGAAACAAGAATTCTTCCTGTGTTATCAACCACAGTTGAGACTACCCGAAAATAAACTTGTTGGCATTGAAGCATTGATTCGCTGGCATCATCCTAAGAAAGGTGTCCTACACCCTATTGATTTTGTCCCAGTGGCCGAAGATTCAGGTCTCATAACAACGATAGGGGCCTGGGTCCTGCGTGCTGCATGCGAACAAAATAAATCGTGGCAAGACAAGGGCATCTGTCATGTCCCCATCGCTGTGAACATTTCTGAACTACAACTCAGCCAGAACAATTTTATTAACATGGCGTTATCTATATTAGAAGAAACGGGTCTAGAACGACAGTATTTATTATTTGAGTTAAGTGAAAATATTGTGATTGGCAACCCCGCTTTATTGGACGTTATAAATCAAATTATCGAACAAGGTATCAAGGTTTCATTCGATGACTTTGGCACGGGTAATTCCAGCTTAAAATACTTTAAAGATTTACCTATTAACCAACTTAAAATCGATCAATCCTTTGTAAAAAACTTTCAAAACCGAAATGACGAAGCCGTCATTCGCGCTATTATCTCCATGGCAAATAATTTAGATTTAGATGTCATCGCTGAAGGTGTTGAAACACAAGAACAAATCGATTTCTTAAGAAAAGAAAATTGCTTAGAAATGCAAGGATTTTACTTTAGCAAACCATTAACTCAAGAGGAATTTGTTACCTATGTGCGCGATAAGTATGCTGAGAATAAGCATTAATTCCAAGCATCAAAATATCATTACTGTCCACCCTTAGCCGGTATAGTGTTAAAGCCAAATACAATTGACAATCATTCTCATTTGTGTATAATATGCATTAGTAACACATGCTTCTTAGTAGCATATGGATAAATGGAAATTGCTGAAAAATCAGCTGCTTATGTAATGAGGTGCTTCATGTTTGTTTGCCTTTGTCGAGGAGTGACGGAAAAACAGATTCAAAAAGCCGTTTCAGATGGCGCGTGCACCATGCGCGACCTAAATTGTGAGCTGGGTGTCGCCAGCCAATGCGGAAAGTGTGGGCGTCATGCCCGTGAGTTACTCAAACAAAGTAATAGCGACGAAACTCGCCAATCAGATAACCCATAATTCTCCCCTTTTATTGGGCTTCGCACCGCTTCGTGCTCCACAACACCAACCTGCGTCTGGCAAAGCAGCTACCACCAATGGTGAAACGTTCTTCATATTGACTTCTGTGTCCATTTCTACCTACACTCCCCCCTATCACTCACTAAAGGAACAAAAGGACGACAGCATGAAAGGCGACGCGAAGATCATCGAGTATTTAAATAAAGTATTAGGCAATGAATTGATTGCAATTAATCAATATTTTTTACACGCGCGCATGCTCAAAGACTGGGGTTTTAAAAAACTCGCCGACAAAGAATATGAAGAATCCATTGAAGAAATGAAACATGCTGATGAACTCATCGAGCGCATTTTATTTCTCGAGGGTTTACCCAATATACAAGATCTAGGAAAATTATTCATTGGCGAAGATGTCAAAGAAATGTTGAGTTGCGATCTCAAGCTAGAGCACCAAGCCATCGCACTTTTAAAAGAAGCTATCCCTTACGCTGAGTCAATCAAAGATTTTGTCTCACGCGATCTGTTACAAGATATTTTAGAAAACGAAGAAGAACATGTCGATTGGCTAGAGACACAACTCAGTCTTATCGATGCCATCGGTGTACAAAATTACTTGCAATCGCAAGTTTAGCTGCGGTTCTTTGCAAAAAAAACGCGCCCTTAAAAGGACGCGTTTTATTAGTTGAATTGAAGTACGCTTTTAACTAGCTTTCATGCGCAACTCTCTCATCACCCTCTTTATGACCACATGTGGTGCCACAAGCTTTATGACAGCCATATAAAGCCATCACTAAAGCACCGAGACCAAACATTAAAGCAATGAAAATCAACCAGGCCCCAGCATAAGGTATTAAGCTGAAAATATATAAGACGATCATACCGAGTAATACGGCAATAATCAGCTTACCACTGGTAAAGGTTTGTGCTTTGCTGCCAACGATGCGCAAGCACAACAAACCTAAGCCTTGTGCTGCGTAAACATAAGCAAATGTTAACGCTAGTGCGTAGAATACGAGTAACAGCACACCAAGCGAAACACCAACCACCGTTGCAAATAATACAAAGGCAACGATTGGGGTAACGATAAAGGTAAGCACCCCCATCCCAAAGCTAGACCAAAAGCGCGTTGCAAACTTGCACGCGACTGAGCCAGCAAAACGTGGGAATAATAAGCTCAAGACAATACCTATTATGAACATGCCGACCACAAACATGAGTTTCTGCATCCATGCCGCACCACCTAATGTGCCTTTAGCTTGGGCAACATCTTGTTGTGGCATTTTGCTCACACCACCTTTAACAATGGCACCAGGTGCAACAACCACTGGATTAGGGCTAATGTATTCGAGCTTGCCAGAAATACGTGCGGTTGGGGCCACACGAATATTGCCCGCAACTACATTTAAATTACCGTCGATATTACCAGCGATATTCACTTTTCCGGCAATAACGCGTACATCTTTGCTAATGTTACCAGCAAGGTTCACTTCACCACCGAGGATAAAACCACCGCTGGCCACACTACTCTGCTTAGATAAATTGACTAAGCCACCGACAAGATACGCGCCACGCCCAACTTTGCCATTCAACTGCAATTTACCACCAGAAACCACGGCATTACGCCCAACATTACCTCCCAGCGCAACTTGACCGCCTAAGATAAAAGCACTGTGCGGATTATTCGCGGTGATATCGACATTACCACCAACCAACACCGGTGACTCTGTATAATTAGTAATATTCCCTGCCGTCGTAATCGCCTGCTGCATAGTCGATGCCTGCGTATTGCTTTGCTTTGCTGGTTTGCTCACCGTTGTATTAGCGGACGCACCCGCAGCATTATCATGGCTGGTTGCAAAACTATTACCGAGCATTAAAGCCAGTATCAGCCCTACAGCAACCGTGAAAAAACGTACTTTCTTCATCCTTGTACTCCTTTATTAAGTCTTTTTCCTATTTGGCTGTCTGTTTAACTAACGTCTGCAATTCACCCTTTTCATAGAGCTCTGTTACAATGTCACAGCCACCTACCAATTCACCATCAACATATAGCTGAGGAAAAGTCGGCCAATTTGCAAACTTTGGCAACTCCTGGCGGATATCAGGGTTTTCCAAAATATCCACATATGCAAATTTTTCACCACAAGCCATTAAAATACGTACCACTTGTGCAGAAAATCCACATTGCGGCATCTCAGGTGTTCCTTTCATGTACAACATGATACGGTTATCACCGATTTGCTGCTTAATTTTATCTAACGTTTGCATAAATACCTCATCATTCTCTTCTTGTCGCCATCTATAACCTAATTTGCGCGCTGATTTTATCAGAAAACTGAGCATTGCTGTATTGTTGTGTATTAAGGATAATCCTAGAATCCGCAGTTGGACGCGGGTTAAGGGTGTAAGGAATTGTTTCAGATAGCGTATTAAAAATTTTCGTGGTCACCTCACTGGTGATGAGACAATTTTTAACTAGCTAGATGAATTAAGGCCTTACGCTATTAATCGCTGGCCAACTGCGGATTTTAGGATAATAGCCAAGCTCAATAAAGACCGATTAGGAGACTTAACATGACCTTTGAATTACCGAAATTACCTTACGCGCTAAATGCTCTAGAACCCCATATTTCTAAAGAAACCCTAGAATATCATTATGGCAAACACCACCAAGCCTATGTCACCAATCTAAATAATCTAGTTCCTAGCTCCAAGTACGAGGGCTTAGCCCTAGAAGATATCATTAAAAAGGCCGATGGTGGTATTTTCAATAACGCCGCACAAGTTTGGAATCATACCTTTTACTGGCATTGCCTCAGCTCCGACGGTGGCGGTGAACCTAGTGGTGATCTCGCAGCAGCAATCAATGCTGCTTTTGGTAACTTTGCCGCGTTTCGTGAAGAATTTAGTAAGGTCGCGGCAACCACCTTTGGCTCTGGTTGGGCTTGGCTAGTCAAAGCTAATAACAAGTTGGCCATTGTCAGCAGTAGTAATGCTAACAATCCATTACGTGATGGCCAAACGCCACTATTGACTTGCGATGTTTGGGAACATGCGTATTACATCGATTATCGCAATGCCCGCCCCAAGTACATTGAAGCATTTTGGAATTTGGTGAATTGGGATTTTGTTGCAAGTAATTTTGCAGGTTAGACGTAATACTTAAGATGTGAGTGTTGGGCTGTGTCCCGCATAAATGCAGGACACAGCACTAACCTACATTCGAATCCACCTAGGAATAAACTTAATGACAAGCTTGATGCCCACCTATAAACGTTTGCCCGTTACCTTCACTCGCGGAGCGGGTCTGCACTTATGGGATTCCCAGGAAAAACAATACTTAGATGCACTTGCTGGCATTGCTGTTTGCAACCTGGGGCATTGTCATCCAACCGTTGCCAACGCAATTTGCCAACAAGTCACCCAACTCGTACAACCCTCTAACGTTTGCCACATTGAGCAACAGGAACAACTTGCTGATAAGCTTGTTTCTCTAACTCAGTTACAACAAGTCTTCTTTAGCAATAGTGGTGCTGAAGCAAATGAAGCAGCGATTAAATTGGCGCGTTTATATGGTCACCAACGTGGCATTGAGGAACCTACCATTATCGTGATGGAACGTGCATTTCATGGACGCACCTTAGCAACTCTCACCGCCTCCGCTGGACGCGCTAACCAAGCTGGCTTTGAACCTTTAGTCAAAGGTTTTATTCGCGCCCCATTCAACGACATTGAAGCATTACAACAAATTGCCGTACACGAAAAAAATATTATTGGCGTGTGGCTTGAGCCTATTCAAGGTGGTGGTGGCATACAAGTGCCTGATGAAGGGTATTTAACTGCAGTGCGCGAGCTATGTGATCAAAATGATTGGTTACTCATGCTCGATGAAATCCAAACCGGCATGGGACGCACAGGTAAATTTATGGCGTATCAACATAGTGCTATCACGCCAGATATTGTCACTTTAGCAAAAGCACTCGCCAATGGCATACCAATTGGCGCAACGATTGCTGGCGAAAAGCTGCGCGATTTATTGCAGCCGGGTAAACATGGCTCTACTTTTGGTGGTAATCCTTTAGCTTGTCGTGCCGCGCTAGCGACACTGGATGTGTTAGAGCAAGAAAATTTGATCGCGAATGCCACAAAAATAGGTACATACCTACAAGCGCAATTGCGCGACCAACTCGCTGAACATGACACCGTTATCGACATCCGCGGCAAAGGCTTAATACTTGGCATTGAATGTAAACAAGCCTGCCGTCCTTATATGGAGGCCGCCTTAGAACAAGGCTTATTATTCAATACGGCGGGTGAGCGTGTTATCCGCTTATTACCAGCTCTCATTTTAGATCAACCCCATGCCGACCAGATTTGCCAAATTTTAAGCAAAGTCCTATTGACTTAGATCACTTAGCAATTAATTGAGATTGATTCTTATTTAGATTTACACTAGACTAGGCTCCCTACTATGTAAGGTATACAGAATCAAACCGCGTTTCGGAGCCTAACTCTATGAAAAAAATAGCATTTATTGCATTGGCAAGCTGTCTCTATTTGAGCATAGTGCCGGCTTTTGCTGCCCAGGGAAACACAAAAGCAGCCCCCATTAAAACACAAACTAATCAAAAAACGACATTGAACCAAAAGCCCAGCAAGACTGGCGGCGTCTGGGGTCCGGAAGCAGACAAAGTGTGCCAAGCGCTCGCTCAAGCATCTCAACTCTATCAACAAGGTCAAATTGGTAAAGCGCATTTAACCGCGGTGATGGCTTATTTCAAAGTTTACGACACCAATATGGAACCAGCGGTACGCACCGTGTTGGGTGGGCCGCATGTTTTCCAAATCGAGCAGCAATTTAGTGCTATTCCTAAAGCGATGAGCGCTAATCCTTCATCAGCACAAAAACAGCAAGTTACCAAAATGACAAGCAAGTTATGTCAGGCGATTCAAAAAGAAGCGCTCGCTCTTAATAAAGCCAAAGTGAAAAAACAAGTTTACAACGTAGGATAAATCCGTAATGAAAAATATAACGAAGATTTTACTTGTTATCAGCTGTCTATTTGCCTTCAGTGTCGTGCTCGCGGCAACTGTTAATACAACACCTAAACCAACAGATTTTCACAAAACCGTTACTACTATCAACGATAAGGGTAATTCCATAGTCAAAGATTACGCCGCAAAAAATGGCATGCAGGCGATGGATGGATTTTCCGGCTTATACTTCGATCATTACGAAGGTGAAGGCATGGAACTCGCAGTCACAGCCATCTCGCCATCCATCAATACCAAAACTGAAGCCCTATTTACCCAGCTGATCGGCTTATCAAGCAGCAACGCCAACAAAGTACAAATTCAAAAAGCTTGGCAAAAATTACAAGTCCGCCTCAACGATGACTTGGCGATGTTACAAAGTAATAGCGCGAGCACATTTGGTGAGGCATTCGCACAATCTTTTATTATTTTAGTACGTGAAGGTTTCGAAGCAATGCTGATTATTACTGCCCTGCTCACTTACTTGCGACGCGCAAATGCTGGCGATAAAGCTAAAGTGATTTATTACGGTGTGGGTTTTGCCTTAGCAGCCAGTGCAGTTACCGCCTATTTATTTGCAACCGCCTTCAAAGCGGCTGGTGCCAATCGTGAAGCGATGGAAGGAATCACTATGTTAGTTGCCGCTGCAGTACTCTTTTATGTCAGTTATTGGCTATTTTCCAAACGTGAAGCTTCACGCTGGCAAGGTTATATCAAATCAAAAATGGATAGTGCTCTCACGCGTGGCAGCCTATTCGCGTTAGGATTAGCCGCATTTCTTGCCGTGTATCGTGAAGGCGCGGAAACCATCTTGTTTTATCAAGCCCTCGCGATTGGTAGTCACGGACAATCCATCGCATTGATCAGTGGTTTTATCACAGCTTGTATCGCTTTATTCTTTATATATTGGGCCATGAAGAGCGCCTCTTTTAAAATTCCCTTTAAATTTTTCTTTTCAGTCACGGCAATCTTCTTATTTTATATGGCCTTTTTCTTCATTGGCGGCGGCATCTTAGAATTGCAGGAAGCAGGCTGGATAGCCATTACGCCGGTGACTTGGATACCGCAATTGCCATGGCTGGGAATTTTTTCAACCGCCGAGAGCGCAGGTGCACAAGCAATATTTTTGGGCTTGTCCTTATTTGGCTGGCTCGTTTACAGCGGTCTTGATAAACGACGTATGCGCACAGCGGAGTTTAATGAAATTAGTACATCACGGTAAAATCAGTAATGATAAAAGCACAGCAAGCACTACGCCAAATTCCCGTACGCGTAGAAGCAAATCCAGACTACCAAACACGCAATCAAAATGGCTTCGCCGCAAAGCTTGAGAAATTCATCTATCGCCATAAAAATAAATTGGCCTTGGTGCATATGGCGATGTTTATATTTTTTCTCGTGGTATTATTCATTCCGCCATTTCTGCCAGAACCTATGCACGGTGCTTCCCCTTTAAATAACTTTACCGAATTTTCTTTGTTTATCATGTGGGGCGTTTGGTTTCCTTTGGTATTTGTTTCAGTGATCTTTTCCGGGCGCAGTTGGTGTGGCTTATTATGTCCATTAGGTGCCGCCTCTGAATGGGCCAATAAAGTCGGCCTACAGCGGACTATTCCACGTTGGGTACGCTGGGAGGGTACGCCGATTGTCAGCTTTATTATCGTGACTATTCTCGGGCAAACCGTAGATGTGCGTGATCAAGCAAGCGCAATGACAGAAATATTCGGCTTAACTTTATTGTTCGCTCTGTTCATTGGCTTTGTGTATGGCAAGAAAAAACGCGCGTGGTGTCGGCATATGTGCCCAATTGGCTTGTTACTCGGTGTATTCTCACGCATTGGTGCCGTACAGTTTGCCCCTAAACACCGCCGTCCTGGCAATGATACATATACCGAGCATGGTATTTGTCCGACGATGATTGCTGTAAGCCAAAAACAAGAATCACGCCATTGTATTGAGTGTTTTCGCTGTGTAAAACCAAGTTCACCCGGTGGCTTATTTGTGCGTTTTCGCAAACCGGGCGAAGAAGTGATTAAAATTCGTAAACACAATGCCAATAGCGCTGAAGTATGGTTTTTATTTTTAAGCACCGGCGTCGCCTTAGGTGGTTTCTTATGGTTGATCATGCCGCAGTTTCAAACCCTACAACAGACTGTTGGCGTATGGTTTATTAATCAAGGTTGGTATTGGGTCGGCAATCCAGGCCCTCACTGGCTGATGAGTGTCCACCCCGAGCAACGGCAGGTCTATAATTGGTTGAACTTCTTCATGATTGTTGGTTTTATGCTGGCATGGATGTTATTAGCTGTCATCACGTTAAGTGCGTGTACAGCACTCGCTTCTTGGTTAACAACACGTTGTGGTGCGCAAGGTACGTTTAAACAACGTTTTATTGAATTGGCTTACCAATTCACGCCGGTGGCCATGATTTCTATCATCATTAGCCTGGGTGATTTACTCTTTAGCGCCATACACTCCTGGGGTGTTAGCAATACGTTATTGGGCTATAGCAAAGGTATATTATTACTCGCTGCCGTCATTTGGAGTGTTTATTTAGGTTACGCCTTATTAAAAGAACAAGGCTTAGCGGGCATACGCCGCCATCTATGTGCATTGCCTGGCATCGTTGGCAGTGCATTAGTCGCTCTAGCCTGGTGGCCCGCAATCTTTGGCGTGAACTTTTCTCTCTTAGAAAATTATCGCCACGCCCTCGTCGTTTTACATTAAATTTAATTAGCTTGGAGAACAAAATGCGTAAAAAAACCCTTGGATTACTAGCAACAATTGTACTTTTACTGTGTTTTACACAAAGAGTAAATGCAGCAGAGCACCCGATTGGCCAAGCGGTGGAAAAAAATGGTATGGAAATTGGTGCCGTTTACCTGCAACCTGTAGTAATGATGCCAACCTTGAAAACCTTTCCCAAAAATCCTGACGCACACTTAGAAGCAGATATCCATGCCTTAAAGAATAACCCTAATGGATTCGGTGTGGGCGAATGGATCCCTTATTTGAAAATCGCATACCATATCGTTAAGCTGGATAAAAATGGCAAAGAGTTCTTGAATGCACAAGGCTTACCACAATGGGAAGCTACTGGCTCATTCATGCCTATGGTTGCCAATGATGGCCCACACTATGGCGCAAATGTGAAGTTCGATGGTGTTGGCAAATATCGCCTGACTTATAACATCGAACCCCCCTCCTATAATGGCTTCTTCCATCATAAAGACAAAGCCACGGGTGTAGGCCCTTGGTGGAAACCATTTAGCGTAAGCTGGGATTTTGTTTTCCTGGGTACCGGCAAAAAAGGTGGCTACTGATCATTTCTCTAACAAACTACTATACTGTTACTAACGCCTACTAAACATATATTAAGGTAAGTAGTTATGCCAAATAAAGATAAACCAAGCGAACAACAACCCAGTGGCGAACTCGTGATTAGCACACTCGCTATGCCGGTTGACACCAATCCTAATGGTGACATCTTTGGTGGTTGGTTAGTCTCGCAAATGGATCTCGGTGCCACGATCATGGCACGTAAGCGTTCACCAGGGCGTTCTGCCACAGTGGCCATCGATGCGATGTCATTTCTACGCCCGGTGCAAGTCGGCGATCTCGTACGTTGTTATGCTGAAATCGTCCGCGTGGGCAACACCTCAATGGCGATCAAAATCGAAGCTTGGGCCATCAATCAAGGCAATAGTAAACATACCGCCGAGCCTGCAAAAGTCACTGAAGGTATTTTTACGTTTGTCGCGATTGATAAAAAAGGCAAACCCCGCCCCGTCGATGGCTAACTATTAATAACATCCTGCATCAACTGATAATGCTTTGCTAGCATCTTATCGAGAGCATAGTTATCTAGAATAGATTGGCGAGCGCGCTTACGGATGTCCTGCATTTTGTCTTGATTTGTGAGAATATCTTCAGCGCGCACAACAATATCATCGACTGAGAAAAAATCGACGAGAAAACCATTCTTACCATCTTCAATCATTTCTTCTACGGGCGCAGTCGCTGAACCCAACACAACACAGCCAGCCGCCATCGCCTCTAACATTGACCAAGACAACACAAAGGGCACCGTTAAATATAAGTGTAACGAAGACACTTGAAAGGCTTGTGCTAATTGTCGGTAGCTCAACAAACCAGTAAAGTGGATGCGTGATAAATCCAGGTCAAGTTCTTTTAAATATTTTTGTTTATACGTTTGTTTCTCCGGCAAAGAGCGCCCATAAGCAACGCGGTCTTGCCCAGCAATAATCACCTGTAAATTAGGACGACGCTTTTGCAACACGGCTAGAGCTTGCATCAGTTGTGGAAAGCCACGGTACGGTTCCATACCGCGTGCCACATAAGTTAACACCTCATCATTTTGTGTTAAGGTTATATTGGTATTTGGTACCGTAAAGCTAACATTAGCGGCAGGTTGCATCAGGTCCGTATCAATACCATCGTGTATCACTGAAATTTTCTCTTGAAACATCTCTGGGATTTGTGACCACTGCCACTGGGTCGGGCACACACCGTGGTCGCATCCAACCATATCCATCTGCAAAGCGACGTTTTTCATGCGTAATTTGAGACGTCCATCTTCATCATTTGGATCATTCGGCAAAAAATTATAGTCACTGCCAGTTGCACGATAATACCATTCGAAATAGGCTAATAATTTCGTATGCGGATAAACATCTTTAATAAAGTGCGGCGGCCCCCAACCTGAATGCGCGCACACAATATCCGGATAAAAGCCACGACGTTTCAAGCTTTGCGCCATACGATACACCGCTTGCCCATGTAACACAGCATTTTCAGCATTTTGTAAATAATGATGGGTTTGTGGGTTCACTTTACGGTGCAATTTGTAATACACCTTTTTCACATTTTGCAGCTCACCTTTAGAATTCATAGTGCCAAAGTAAACTTCATTGTCTGGCATCGAGCCGACATAAGGCGCCAACGCGCGGTATTGCGCCGGAAAGTTATTATGAAGAAAAAGCACCCGCATCGATTCGTCCGTGATTAATGATTAAACAATCGGTATTCAAAAGTATAGCAACTGGTTGTTTTTTGTATCTATTTGTCCATGAATTGGCTTATAAACTGTCTAGGGTTAAACACAGATAAGGCATCTCCCACAATCTGCAGACAAATATCTCTCTCTACGGCTTACACTTTCCAGCCTACGACCAATTTTACATAACCATATGATTAACATAAGTTATTAAACTCAAAATCACATTATTTGTATGAATAACGTGATATTCCCCACATTATTCATAGGAATAATGTGATATACTCCACCTTATTCATACGAATAATGTGTTCTACTAGGGAGACCATTTTGGATAGATTTTGTATCAAACAGTTACAGAACTGGAAAAACACACAAAACCGTAAGCCTTTAGTCCTACTGGGAGCTAGGCAAGTCGGCAAAACTCACTTGCTGGAGATGTTTGGCAAAAAACATTTCTCCGATTTTATTACGGTTAACTTTGAAGAAAATCGTGATATTCATAGCTTATTCGAGAATAACTTAGATCCTGAAAACATTATTAGCTCACTGAGTGCCTACTTCAGTATCACGATAGATCCCAAACAAACGTTAATTATTTTTGATGAAGTACAAGAATGCCCACGTGCGCTCACATCCCTTAAATACTTCTGTGAAAAGGGTCAGCAATATTTTGTCACCGCCGCTGGTTCGCTATTAGGACTCAAAGTCAGTAAGCAGAATGGTTTTCCCGTTGGTAAGGTAACACTCCTTAAACTCTTGCCCATGAGTTTTTTTGAATTCCTGCAAGCAATGCAAAAAACACCACTGCTTGAATATTTACAATCTACAGATTCAATTACACCCTTGCCCGCAGCCATTCACGAACAGGCGCTTGAGTTATTTAGACTTTATACGTTTATAGGTGGTATGCCAGAGGCAATCAAGGTATATAGGGATACAGGTGATTTACAGGCAGTGCGCGTGATACAAGCTGAAATTGTAAAAGCTTATGAGTTTGATTTCGCCAAACATGCGCAAGCCAACCAAATTGCCAAACTAACTGAAATTTGGTATTCAATCCCACAGCAATTGGCCAAAGAAAATAAGAAGTTTGTCTTCAGTGCGATAAAACCCAGCGCCAGAGCACGCGAATACGAAGCTGCCATTCAATGGTTGGTCGACGCCGGCATCGTGTATCGTTGCCACGATATCAGCACGCCCAAATTACCATTACCTGCTTATAGTGATAAGAATGCCTTTAAGCTTTACTTGCTTGATACTGGCCTATTATGCGCAATGTCAAACTTAGACAGTAGTGCCGTTTTAAATACAAGCCATTTATTTTCGGAGTTTAAAGGGGCACTTATTGAAAATATCGTAGCACAGCAACTAATGAACAGCAGACAGGAACACCTGTATTATTGGACCAGTGGCAATCAAGCAGAAGTCGATTTTATCACGACCGTCAAAAACAACTTAATTCCTATTGAGACCAAGGCGGGTACGTCTTCTAAAAAGAAAAGCTTATTGGTCTATATTAATAAGTACCAGCCCAAGCATGCTGTAAGAACATCACCAATGAACTTAAAGTGCGATGGCAATATTACAAATTACCCGTTGTACTTACTGGAAAAATTTCCGCTTACTGACCCTGCTTGAATGGGCTATTTTTTGAACAAAAAATTTATTCACAGACATTTTTTAACTTCGCACTGGGGCTCAGCCCCCGTCCCGATTATAATAGGCGCCCATTTATAAAAATCAGGACCCCTCATGACGTTCGCAAGCAATATCCTCGACTCGATTGGCAACACGCCCCTACAAGAATTGCGCAATATTGATACAGGGCCCTGTCGTCTCTTTGCGAAACTGGAATATCACAATCCCGGGGGGTCCATTAAAGATCGTATCGCGCTATCGATGGTGCAAACTGCTGAACGTGATGGCTTAATTCAACCAGGTGGCACTCTCATCGAAGCCACTGCCGGCAACACTGGTCTCGGTCTCGCGCTAGTCGCCGCGCAAAAAGGCTATAAGCTCTTGATCGTAATTCCCGATAAAATGAGCCAAGAAAAAGTATTTCACCTACAAGCCATGGGTGCTGAAGTATTAATGACACGCTCTGACGTCGTTAAAGGTCATCCTGAATATTATCAAGATTATGCTGCACGTATTGCGCAAGAGACACCAAATGCTTTTTACGTGAATCAATTTGCAAATCCTGCTAACGTGCAAGCACACGTCGAAGGTACCGGCCCTGAAATTTGGCAACAGATGGAACATAATATCGATGCTTTTGTCTGCGGTGTTGGCACCGGTGGCACCCTCACCGGCGTTGGTAGTTATTTAAAGAAAATGTCGGAAAAAACACAGGTCATTCTCGCTGATCCCGAAGGTTCAGTATTAGCAGATTATGTCAATGAAGGCGTGATGCGCGAAGCCGGTAGCTGGCAAGTAGAGGGTATCGGCGAAGACTTTATTCCAGACATTTGCGATTTAAGTCTGGTCGATCGCGCTTACAGCATTTCGGATCAACTCTCATTTGCCACGGGTCGTGAACTATTGGCAAGAGAAGGTATTTTTGTCGGCTCTTCATCAGGCACCATCCTTGCCGCTGCGTTACATTATTGTCGTAGCCAAACAGAATGTAAACGTGTCGTTGCCATCATCCCTGACAGTGGCAATAAATATATTTCGAAGATGTATAATGATCATTGGATGCTGGATCAAGGCTTCATCGAGCGCAAGCACTATGGTGATTTGCGTGATTTAATCTCGCGCTTGCATCGCAAGCATGAAACTGTGGTAGCAACCCCCGATGAAACGCTAATTGCAGCGCAAACACGCATGAAAATGCATGACATTTCACAGCTACCTGTGTTACAAGATGATCATATCTGTGGCATCATCGATGAATCTGATATCTTGCTTGCAGTCAATGATCACCCTGAACATTTTCGTGATCCTGTTAGCAAGTACATGACTAAAAAACTGGATGTCGTTGTCCACACCGCACCCATCAAACAATTACTGCAAACATTTGCCAAAGACCATGTTGCCATCGTCATGCATGGCGATGAATTCCTCGGCATTATTACTCGCAGCGATCTATTGAATTACTTACGTAGGAAAATCTCATGACAAATAAACAACTCGATATTGCCACACGTGTTATTCACGCCGGGCAAACTCCCGACCCCAGCACTGGCGCCATCATGCCGCCCATTTACGCTACGTCGACTTATGTACAAAAGAGTCCTGGTGAGCATCAAGGTTATGAATACTCGCGCAGTCAAAATCCAACGCGCATGGCATACGAACGTTGTGTCGCTGATCTAGAAAGTGGCAAAGCTGGTTTCGCATTCGCATCCGGCATGGCGGCAACTGCAACCATACTTGAGTTATTAAATTCGGGTGATCACATCGTTGCGATGGATGATATATACGGTGGTAGCTATCGTCTGTTTGAAAACGTGCGTAAACGCTCAGCAAACCTCGATTTCAGCTTCGTCGATATGCGTGACTTAAACGCTCTAGAAGCGGCTATACAGCCAAATACGCGCATGATTTGGGTAGAAACACCCACCAACCCATTACTTAAGGTTGTCGATCTCGAGGCCGTTGCCAAACTAGTTAAAGATAAAAACATCATAGCCGTTGCCGATAATACTTTCGCAACGCCTTGTATCCAGCGCCCACTCGAATTTGGGTTTGATATTGTTATACATTCCGCCACAAAATATTTAAATGGACATTCTGATATGGTCGGCGGCATTGCCGTCGTTGGTGACAATGCTGAGTTGATCGAACAAATGGGATTTTTACAAAATTCCATCGGTGCCATCGCCGGCCCCTTTGATAGTTTCCTGGCATTACGCGGATTAAAAACCTTAGCCCTACGCATGCAGCAACATTGTCAAAGTGCGTTACATATTGCGGAGTGGCTCAGCCAACACCCAAAGGTCGAACGAGTTTACTATCCAGGATTGCCCAACCATCCAGAACATGACCTTGCAAAACGACAAATGCAAGGCTTCGGTGGTATCGTCAGTGTTGACATTAAAGGTGGCTTAGATGAAACACGCCGTTTCTTAGAACGTTGTCAAATCTTCGCACTCGCAGAAAGTTTAGGTGGCGTGGAAAGTTTGATCGAACATCCCGGCATCATGACACATGCCTCGATCCCTGCGCCGCGTCGTGCGGAATTAGGGATTCGTGACACCTTCGTGCGTATCTCTATCGGCATCGAATCAGTTGATGACTTAGTAGCCGACCTCGAACAAGCATTAGGCTGAATCCCAACCAATCTGCGCGGCTGTAAGCTTATACCTAGCCGCGCATGATTGTCCTATAAGTTATCATTTCTTATCATATTTAAAACAATGTAACGCTAACTAGTTGTAATTACAGGAGGCACTAATCGTTTAAATTATTACCTGAATTTACTCACACTTTTTCCGCATAATGTTGCCTTGCTTTTTGGCAGAATACCCTCTATCTTGTACCGATAAGTGGCACAGACACCTATATATTGGGGTTTACCTCTGATTAGAGTTTTCACAAAGGCGCCACTGCATGGAACAAAACGAACAATTATTGCACCGGAGAAAGCATGGAAACGGAGACAATTACGCTCAGCAATCAACCCACCTCACAGCTTGTAGAAAATAATAGTGATGCCACAAATAACGTCCTAGCAACCGCACCAGGGCAGCTGCGAGTAATTCGCCGTAACGGCACCGTTATGCCTTATGACGAATCAAAAATCACAGTCGCTATGACCAAAGCATTTCTTGCGGTTGAGCAAGATGGTAGTGCTGCTGCATCTAACCGTATCCATGATATTGTCGCCAAACTCAGTACTACGATTACCGATATTTTTAAACGCCGTACCGCCAATAGTGGCACCATTCATATTGAGCAAATTCAAGATCAAGTCGAACTCGCGCTGATGCGTGATGGCCATCATAAAGTGGCGCGTGCATATGTTCTTTATCGTGAAGAACGCCGTAAACAGCGCGAGCAAGAAGAAGCCGATGACGGCGGCGAAGGCAGTGGTGACCTAGGTGCGGGCATTAAGGTATTAATGCCTAGCGGTAAGCCACAAGCCTTAGATACCAAACGTTTAAGCAAAACTGTCAAAGAAGCCTGTTCAGGCTTGACCGATGTCAATGCCGATATGATCATACAAGATACCTTGCGCAACATCTTTGACGGCATTCCCTTTGCTGACGTCAATAAGGCATTGATTATGAGTGCACGTCCACTCATCGAAAAAGAGCCAGATTACACTTATGTTGCCGCCCGTTTATTGTTGAATGATTTGCGCAGTGAAGCACTCAACTTTCTTGGCTTAGGCACCAGCGCCACTGCCGCAGAAATGAAAAAATTATACCCCAAGTATCTACAACAATATATTCAACGCGGTGTCGACCTAGAATTAATAGACCCGCAGTTGCTTGAGTTTGACTTGGATAAGTTGAGTAAAGCAATCGAGTCTGAACGTGATTTTCAATTTACTTATCTTGGCCTACAAACACTGTATGATCGTTATTTTATTCATAGTGAAAATACTCGCTTTGAACTACCCCAAGCCTTCTTTATGCGCGTCGCCATGGGCTTGGCTATTCGTGAAGACGATAAAAATGCACGCGCAATCGAATTCTACCGCTTGCTCTCATCTTTCGATTATATGAGTTCAACCCCGACCCTATTTAATTCTGGAACCCTGCGCCCGCAACTTTCAAGTTGTTTCCTAACAACAGTACCCGACGATTTGGATGGCATCTATGGTGCAATTAAGGATAATGCATTGCTATCCAAATTCGCCGGCGGGCTCGGTAATGATTGGACGTCCGTGCGTGGCATGGGCGCCCATATTAAAGGTACCAATGGTAAATCGCTCGGCCCCATCCCCTTTCTGAATGTAGCGAATGCTACTGCGGTTGCCGTCAATCAGGGCGGCAAACGCAAAGGGGCTGTCTGCGCTTATTTAGAATCATGGCATCGCGACGTTGAAGATTATCTCGAATTACGTAAAAACACAGGTGATGAACGTCGCCGTACGCATGATATGAATACCGCCAATTGGGTGCCGGATTTATTTATGCAGCGTGTAATGGAAGAAAAAGATTGGACATTGTTTTCACCGGATGAAGCCCCTGACTTACACGATTTATACGGCAAAGCCTTTGAACACGCTTACGTCACTTATGAAACTAAAGCGGCAGCTGGTGAAATCCGTAATTTTGAAAAAATCCCCGCGATCAAGCTATGGCGTAAAATGCTAAGCATGTTATTTGAAACAGGCCATCCTTGGATAACCTTCAAAGACGTGTGTAACTTACGCTCTCCGCAGCAGCATGTTGGCGTGATCCACAGTTCAAACCTATGCACAGAGATCACGTTGAATACTTCACAAGAAGAAATTGCGGTATGTAATCTAGGCAGTATCAATTTACCTCAGCACATTAATGACAAAGGTTTGGATGAAGATAAGTTGCGTCGTACCGTTAAGACCGCCATCCGCATGTTAGATAATGTTATCGACATTAATTATTACTCCGTACCACAAGCGCGGCGCTCTAACTTACGTCACCGCCCCATTGGTTTAGGGGTTATGGGCTTTCAAGATGCACTCTACAAACTCGGTATCACGTACAGTAATGAACAAGCGGTGGAATTTGCCGATCGCTCCATGGAACTCATTAGCTATTGTGCGATCGATGCCTCCAGCGGCTTAGCGGCTGAACGTGGTAACTATGCAAGTTACGAAGGCTCGCTATGGAGCAAAGGCATTTTGCCTATTGATTCAATAAAATTTGTACGCGAAGCACGCGGTGATAAATATTTCGATCAAGATACCAGTACAACCTTAGATTGGGATGCTTTACGCACCAAAGTCCGGACCGTTGGTATGCGCAACTCTAACACCATGGCGATCGCTCCCACCGCCACGATATCCAATATCTGTGGCGTGTCACAATCGATCGAACCAACCTATCAGAACCTGTATGTAAAATCGAACTTATCCGGTGAATTCACTGTGGTGAATCTCTACTTGATCAATGAACTCAAAGCGTTGGGCTTATGGGATGAAGTCATGATCAATGATTTGAAATACTATGATGGTAGCGTACAAAGCATTGATCGCATACCAGCAGGACTCAAACAACGTTATGCCACCGCATTTGAAATCGACCCGCGCTGGTTGATCGAGTGTGCTTCACGTCGCCAAAAATGGATCGATCAAGCACAATCACTCAATTTATACTTGGCGAATCCATCCGGTAAAAAGCTCGATGCAATTTATCGCATGGCATGGATCCGCGGGCTCAAGACAACTTATTATTTACGTAGTCTTGGCGCCACCAATACCGAAAAATCAACTATGCATACCGGCAACTTGAATGCGGTTAATGTCGATTCGTCACAACCACAATTGTGTCCCATCGATGATCCAAGTTGTGAAGCGTGCGAATAGGATTTTGTTACAGATTTAATGTCACGGAAGAGAATATCTGATAGAGAGGAGTAAATAATGTTAAATTGGGATAAATTTTCATTTGATGATGATAATACTGCAGTCGCTTCACCACCTGTTGCTAATCCCGAAGATGTGCTTGCAGCGCAATCCCAAGAGTCACCAGCAAAAATGCCAAGTGCGCCTGCGCCGGTATTGGACCAACAGCTGGCAGAAAAACTACGCCAACATGCACAAACAACGCATCCTAAGCCCATTCTACGCAACCATTCAGAAGAGGAAGACGGTGGCGAAGATGGTGGCGAAGATGGTGGTACCACGGGTACTGCTAACTCGCACCCACAGACGCAGGGCGGTATCACCGGTTTAGAGGAACTTGAAATGGGTGCCAAGCGCATTCAAGTCGATGACAAAAAACTCCTTAACTGTCGTGCCGATTTAAATCAGCTATTTCCACTTAAATATAATTGGGCATGGCAAAAATACTTAGATGCTTGCGCCAACCATTGGATGCCGAATGAAATTAATATGTCAGCAGACGTGGCCATGTGGCGCGATCCCGACGGTTTAAGTGAAGATGAGCGCGTCATCATCAAACGCGCACTGGGATTTTTCTCAACGGCTGATTCGTTGGTAGCCAACAACTTAGTGCTTGCCGTTTACCGTTTTTTAACCAATCCTGAATGTCGTCAATATCTGTTACGCCAAGCGTTCGAAGAAGCACTACACACACATAGCTATAGTTACACCGTCGAAAGCCTTGGTTTGGATGAAGCAGAAGTCTTTAATATGTACCGTGAAATTCCTTCGGTACATGATAAAGCGGCATGGGCACTCAAGTATACGCAATCACTCAATGATCCAAATTTCTCAACCAATAGTGCTGATGGGATGAAACGCTTTCTGCGCGATCTCGTGGCTTTTTATGTCGTGTTTGAAGGTATTTTCTTTTATGTTGGCTTTGTGCAATTACTCTCGTTCGGGCGTCGCAACAAGATGACGGGCACATCAGAGCAAATCCAATACATCCTACGTGATGAATCGATGCATATGAACTTTGGTATTGACGTTATTAATCAAATTAAAGTTGAAAATCCAGGCCTGTGGGATGCTCAGTTGCAAACGGAAATCAAAGACATGATTCACGAAGCAACGCAGCTCGAATATCAATATGCCGTCGATACCATGCCGCGCGGTGTGTTGGGCTTGAATGCCGGTATGTTCAAAGAGTATATGGAATTCATCGCTAATCGTCGTTGTGCACAAATCGGTTTGTCTCCTATCTACGGTAAGGCTGAAAACCCATTCCCATGGATGAGTGAAGTCGTGGATTTGAAGAAAGAGAAAAATTTCTTTGAGACCCGTGTGATTGAATACCAAACCGGTGGCGCTTTAAGCTGGGACGACTAAGGATCGTCAAGCCTTCAGTTAAGCTGGCGGAGTAGACAGTTTAACGTTGAGCAGAGGATTGATTGCCACTCGTGGCCTTGAGTCCTCTGCTTTTTTTGTGGCATCTTCGTCATCCTGCAAATTGCAGCCTGGTTCTTGTGTAGCCTACTGTCTTTGCGTCAAGGCCAGATGTAGCCTTGATAAGCGCATAGTGCGCATCAAGGGAATGTATTAGCAAACCCTGCTCCTTGATGCGCCGCTGCGCGGCTTATCAAGGCTACATTAGCATTTGTTCGTACGTAAGCCGTAGCCCGGATAAGTTGCGTAGCAACTTATCCGGGCTACATCTGGGCTTGACTAGAAGGCAATAGGCTACATTAGGATATCATTGCATTTCTCTCACTTTTTCAAGAGAAAAGCTTGTATACCCATCCCTCTCAGGTTAAACTTTGTTCCCATGACACTGAGTCTGGCCCCACCAGCCTCTTATTCTGAATTCATCTACAGATTTAACTCTTTAAAAAAAGAAAGGAAAGTATCATTATGCCTAAAAAAACCAAGGTTGGTGTGTTGTTTGGTGGCAAATCCGCCGAGCACGAAGTCTCGGTCGCCTCTGCAAAAAATGTTATCGAAGCCCTCGATAAAGACAAATACGCTATCACCCTGATCGGCATCGATAAACAAGGCAAATGGTTTTTACAAGAATCGGCACAATCTTTACTCGAATCCAGCAATCCCAAAATGCTGCGCGTCAACAACAACAGTGATAACGTCGCGCTTTTACCCGGTGATAACCAGCAATTAATTAACTTAAAACTCAATAAATCGATTACCTCTCTAGATGTGATCTTCCCGGTGCTACATGGCCCGCTTGGTGAAGATGGCACTGTGCAAGGGCTATTTCGGCTCGCCGATATTCCTTTTGTGGGCGCCGATGTCCTCGCCTGTGCAGCAAGTATGGATAAAGATGTCACTAAACGCCTGCTGCGTGACGCTGGCATTCAAAGTGTCCGCTTCATGAGTGTCAGTAAACACAAACTCAAATGTATCAATTTAAAATCCATTGTTAATACATTAGGTTTACCTTGCTTTGTTAAACCCGCACATTTAGGTTCATCCGTAGCAATTAGTAAAGTAAAAACCCTTGCTGAGTTGCAACCCGCACTAGAGCTTGCTTTAGAATATGATACTAAGGTGTTAATCGAAGAATTTATCGAAGGGCGTGAGATCGAATGCTCCGTGCTCGGCAACGATAATCCCATCGCCGCCTTACCCGGTGAAGTTATCACGCATCAGGAATTTTATTCGTATGCGGCAAAATACTTAGATGAAGATGGGGCTAGCCTAAGCGTGCCCGCCGACATTCCAGTTGCGACGCGCCACACGATTCAACAATTAGCTGTACGTGCTTTCATGGCATTAGAATTACAAGGTATGGCTCGTGTGGATTTCTTTTTGCGAAACGATGGTAGTATCTATCTTAATGAAGTGAATCCAATCCCTGGTTTTACCAACATCAGTATGTACCCGAAACTATGGGAAGCCAGTGGTTTAGCGTATCCGCAGTTGATTGATCGTTTGATTGACTTAGCCTTAGAACGGCATGCGAATGAGCGTCGATTGAAGATAGACTCAGGCAATTTGTCAAATTCAGAATAGCGAGCAACATTTACCTTAGGTTGAAAGTCGACTGATTTTCAGTGGCATTGCAAATTTGATCAGCCTCGCTATCATCAACTAGCTTTCTCTTTAGCGCCTCAACCGCTGCTACCATGTTTGGAGAATTACCAAGCAATTTCATTGCCTCTTTAAGGTACTCAAATTTACCCACTTTACCCCTGTTACTGCCTGCACCTATGGTTATATCAACCTTTTCTCCCTCGATACTAATTAACGCACATATTACCCGTAAACGCCCAATCTTGTTTGCACTCGTCTGATAGTTTATGCTTGACTCAGCCTTTCTAAACTTTTTGACCTCGTGATCGATTAGCTTGACCATTAGCTGAAAAGAAAGCGTTGGTGTAGTTTCAAGATAAGTTCGGAGTAAAGGATGATCATCAATCGTTCTAAATAACTCTGCTTCTAGCTCTAATAGTGATGCCATGTTTCTTAAAGATATGTCTGCATTGTTTAGAAACTGTTTGAATAGCTTTTTAATGTCTTGATCGACATCAATCTTACTTTCTTCTAAACATTTTATGGCATATTCCAGAGTTGCCCACATTTTCTTTTCTCGCGCAAACTCAAAAAGGACACGAATATCATCACGCGTTTTTTGCTTTCGTTGAACCGCTTCTCGTACGCGGTTGCTCTTGTCATTTGTAGTACTGCTACCCGATGCCATGCACTTATTATAAGAAGGAGAATAAATTATGTTACTCGGATCCTCGCCCAAGTACGTAGAGAACGAAAAAGTATCCTCTTCCTCAGAGGAAGCAGGGGAGGGAGGCAAAAACCCCATCTGTCCCAAATCATAAAGCAAACTACTCTCTTCTTCTCCACTGCTGCTCGATGAAGAAGCATGGTGCTCATTCTCGCCATACACCTCTTGGGTGCTTTTTCGTTTACCTTTTTTAGTCCACTCAGTTATGCTAGAAAAACTACCGTACATCACATCACCTTTGCTAATTCATCCTGTATTTGTACGTAGATAGGATCTCATAAGTGCTACGCTTTGTCGACCAAACACTAAGCTACTGATAGTGTAGGCTGCCACAAGCCCAAGATTAATCCGCTTACAGCCATTTACGAAATAGCCCATAAAAATAGGCCTAAAACTCACACATTAATGCACAAATTTATGTGAATTTTTCGCCGCATGTTTCTTGCGTTCTCACTGTCAGTTGCTATACCTACTGAGAGACCGAAAACAATATTTGCATTTTATGAATTCAGGATTAATTCATTTTTAACTTCTCTCGCGGCAAGGATAGTAATAATATTTAGAGTTTTTTGTAGAGGTGATTTATGCGTGATAGTCCCCAACCAGCCGAGAGAAGCATCGATGCAGCGAAAAGAAAAGCCCGTCCACCTCAGCTAGGTCGCAGCCAATCCATGACCTCACGATGGCCTACAAGCAGCGCTGCGAGCACTCGCCGACGCTCTTCGGAGCGCCCACCTTTATTAAGGGCACAAACCGCACCCGATATTTCACGCGATAGCGGAAACTCAAGCCGTACTCCCGTGATTCAAACAACCAACCTCGCAGAAGAACAACAAAAATTTGAGGCTTGGGTAAGTAACATTCTCCAATCAAAAAGTCACAGCAACGGCCACATAGAAGCCCTACGAAGCCTGCGAACGGCTGTGAAAAACTTTCCAGATCAGGTAAAACTGAGATTCTATGAAATTGCTAATTTACATAAAACACAAGCTAGTATTTTGCACCACTTTCGCAACGTTGAAGATAGAGATTTTTTACGTCAAGGTAATGAGCGTGAAATTACATCCTTGGCCATGCGATTTTTTATTGGCATATTTGCAGCCTATCGCGCAATCATACAACCCGAAGATGATCATCGGGACTATATTGATTTAAGTAGCAACTCTCAAACCAAAAGCAATTATGAAATAGCTCTGAGAGAAAAAATTGGAGATTTATCGACTGACAAACTAAGCGCTGACACACTAAGTATCCAATTGTTGGCGGTTGCGAACATATTCGATACCCGCGTCCCACTGCTACAACGCCAATTGGCAGCCGATAGCTATGGCATGCTTGAATCCAGCTTAAGTGAGGTTGTGCGGCCAGCCATCGTCATTAAGGAGCAAAAGCAAGCAGACGAGGCTACCACCACAGTAGGCACCTCACTGGCCAGTTCAAGCATGGATGTCGATTTCACTAGCCAAACTACGGGGACTTTCATATTGCCAACCTCTGATGGGAGTAAACCATCCACAACGTTTGCATCACAGCATGTTCCCCAAGCTCGACAATTTCGGCAACTAAATAGCTCTACGGGAACAACCACCACAATCACCCCTGCACCTGCAAACACACGAAGCGAAAATTTCTTGGAAACCTTGCTACGAGTATTGCGAGAGTATTTTACTTTTGATTTGTATTACGGAACAAATAATCCTGATGCAAATAGCCCTATTACATGCACAGAAACTACTCCATATCTTCCAGGTATTGTCTTAGGCTATTGAGTCATGTAGGCTAATGTCTTGTAGTCAAGCTCATATGTAGCCCGGATAAGTTACGCAGCAACGTCATCCGGGAACAGCAATCGCAAACAAACTCCCCGGATGACGCGCGTGCCGCGCTTATCCGGGCTACGGCTTACTGGAGTATCCATTCATAATATCCCAGCCTAGCTACAGGGCATAGGAATAGGGTGAGTAACGTTAAGGTCCCACCGCAGAGCGGTGGGACCAGGACTGTTCGCGCCGATCTGTCAGACTCGGGCTACAAGGTGGGATTGACGAAAAACCCTGTATATTACGCCTTACTACGTTCTTCGGCTTTATGGATAGCCTTAGCTAATTTGCGGTAATTCGGTGGAGTATTAATTTCTTTGACGATTTGTTTATAGATCAATTTACCATTAGCATCGATAACAAACACCGCTCGATTGTTTAAACCTTTTAACTTACTATCGGTAATGCGCGTACCGTAAATATCACCAAAAGCATCGCCACGAAAATCTGACGCTAAGGTTAGGTTTTTAATTTTGTTTTCTTTGCTAAAATGTTGCAATGCAAATGGCAAATCTTTTGTAACCACGATAAAGTCAACATTGGGATTATCGCGTGCCATGTCTTCTAAACGTTTCGTCTCGGCACTACAGACTTTTGTATTCAACGACAAAATAGAGGCGATCACTTGCACGCGACCACTCTTACCACCGACATCGACCGCTTGTAATGCTGGACCAACCAAATCGATCTGTGGTACCACTTGACCTAATGTCACACGAGCATCATTCACATGAATGGGTTTACCAGAAAATGTAATCGTATCGACGGCTTGACTCGATTGCCAAAACGCGACTGCTAATAATGCTAATGCCAAAACGATAATTCGCATGGTTTCCTCCGTTGCAAAAAATAGACAACTGTATCTGTTATAAAACTGCGGCAGTATAATGGGAAATATCAGTCCCGACAACGCTTTTCAGTATGACAAAATGCCAATAAAAATAGGCATTTTTTATACGTTCAAAATATGTTAGATTGCCGTTAAATTGTAGCCTTGATAAGCACGTTTACGTGCGCATCAAGGGGCTTTAATGACCGTGGAACCTTGATGCGCTGCTACGCAGCTTATCAAGGCTACAAGCGAGGCATTGATTCCAAACACAATAGGCTACGCGTAGCCCTGATTAATAGGTAATAAAAACATCAAAGTCGAAGCAACAGCGGCGCCTAGTGAGAGAGTTTATTCAACATAAATGACCGACTTAAGCGCAACTTTTAACAAAGACATTGGCGTTTTGTGACGGTCCGAGAGGAGAAAACAATGCAGGATAGCAACCTACCCATCTTAATCACCGGTGCCGGCCCCAGTGGCTTAGCCATGGCCTGTGCATTACAACAACACGGTATTAAATATCGTATCATCGATAAATTACCACAACCAGTAACAACCTCGAATGCGCTAGCCATTCATAGTCGCACGCAAGAAATACTCGCTGATTTAGACATCTTGCCCGCAGCGACTGCCGATGCCAATAAACTGTATGCCACCAACTTATATGCTGAAGGTGAAAAGATCTTACATATTGATCTTAGCGATATCGATTCACCCTACCCTTATATCTTGGGGTTACCACAACAAAGCACAGAGAAAGTCTTTAATCAACGCTTGCAAGCCCTGCACGCCAATGTCGAACGTCCAGCAGAATTAATCAGTATTTTTCAAAACGATAATAGCGTCACCGCCCGTGTCAAATACAGCCATAATGAACGCGAAGAAGAGATCCGTTGCCAATACGTGGTTGCAGCGGATGGCAGCCATAGTATCGTACGTAAACTTTTAGATTTAAACTTTGCAGGTGAAAGCCTAGCAGAACATTTCATTATGGCTGATGTCAAAATTCACTGGCCATTGCCACACGACCAAGTGCATGCCTTTATGTCAAAAGATGGCGTGATGGCTGTACTTCCCTTAAAAGATTTCTCACGTGTGATTGCTGATGTCAGTCACACTCAGGAATTCGCAGATGTCACCAACCCTAGCCTAGAACACTTTAAAACGATCGCTAAACAACGTTGCCCCGTTGCTATCGAATTTGAAGAACCGACCTGGACGTCGCATTTTTGGATTAACCAACGTCAAATCGCTCAATATCGTCATCAACGTGTTTTCTTTATCGGAGATGCTGCGCATATCCATTCACCCGTCGGTGGCCAAGGCATGAATACCGGTATTCAAGACGCTTATAACCTAGCGTGGAAGCTCGCTTTAGCTATACACGGCAAAGCCAGCGATAATTTGTTGGATAGTTATCATGCTGAGCGTCACCCTGTTGCCGAAGGTGTATTGCGTGCCACCGGCATGATGACCAAGATGATTACTGTCGAAAATCCTAAATTGAAAAAGTTACGTAATACTTCTTTACAAAACTTGGCTAAGTTACCTGCCTTTCGCCATACCATGGCCGACCAAATGGCTGAGGTAAAAATCAATTATCACAAGAGCCCCATCGTCGCCAACGAAGCGATTAATTGGTTAGATCTCAGCAAATTGACGAGTAATATGGCCTTCGCCAAAGGCCCTAAAGCCGGCGCACGCTTACCTGAGCAAGCAGTAGCACGCTTGCAAGCACCCAACGACAGTTTAAGTCTCTACGAGCTACTCAAAGGCCCACAACATACTTTGTTATTATTCGCTTACCAAAGCACACAACAACAAGTGCAGCAATTAATGGCGATTGGTGATTGGGCTAAGCAATATTATCCCGGTTTGATGCAAGCCTTTTTAATCCTCACTGATGCCCACCAAATCACGCCTGAATCATTGAATGAAGCTTGGCAATCCAATGTGCTTATCGATGCTAATGCGCAATGTCACGCACGTTATGGTGCTAAGGCTGCGAGCATTTATCTTATTCGTCCGGATAAACATATAGGATATCGCGGCCAAGTGATTGACCGCGATAATGTAGAGGGGTATTTGCAGAAGGTACTGGTGTGAATAAAACTAAGTCTATCCTCCCGTGCCTCCCATGGTTATAGTGAAGGTAGTGCTGCTAGTAGCGACTCCAGCTTCCTGTACATTCTCAACATCAGGTGTGTGGCTAGTAGGTTTGTCTGCGACTTCTTTGGCGGCCTTACCTTTTTGATACTTTGCTTCCTTAACTAGCACATCAACCTTCTCCTTGATGTTTGTGAGCCGGTCTTGAAGCTTTGACAAATTCTGATTAAGCGCATTGAGCTTCACCCCTGCCGCAGTAAGCTGTCTTGGTGCTAGGTGGTCATTTTTTAAAGTACTAACCTGGGCTTTAGCATCGCCAAGCAGCCCCTCTCCAAGCTTGTGACTAAGACTTACTTGGGCTATTGTCCGCTTAAGCTTTAGACTGTATTTTTCTAACTGTACCACATCGCTTTCACTAAGCTTGCTAGCCTGTCCCCCTTTTCTTGCATGCGCAAGTAAAAAATCACCTATTTCATCAGCTATTTCTTTGGCAGCATCCGCCGTTTTGTAAGCCGGCGCCGTCCCATCAATAATGCCTCGCAAACGTTCAGCTGTGACTTCAACTTTTGTTAATTCACGCTGCTGCTGTTGATGGCTTGTGCGACGCTGGCCTTCTACAATCGCTTTACCACGACCACGTGTCCCACTACCTTGGGTCACCGCTTGCCATGTTTTTGACATTGCTTCCATAGCGCTTTTCCCAAACTTCATAAAACCTGAACGTATTCCAAATCTCGTCGCCATAATAACCTCCACCGTATTCAAAATTATCTTATTGATCTTGCTGTCAACACTTTATCGCAACAAGTGTTTAAAATGCCTGTTTGCTTAATAATAAGCCTAGCGTAGAAATACCGTTTAACAAATGAAAAACAGGGGTTTTTGCGCATTCAAACTTAATGCAAAACCGAATATCAAGCTGTTGCCTTAGCTTTGTCGTAAATCCCCAACTCGATTAAACGCTCGATGCGGTAATCGTTCGCAGTAACGGTATTGGTGAGATAGACTTCGTCACGTGGGTGTAAGAATAGAGGCAAAGACATACGAGCTTTTTTAGCAGCTTCACCCGTTGGATTGAGCACGCGATGAATAGTGGATTTGTAATAGCGTTGCGAAGCTCGCTCCAGCATATCACCAACATTCACCACCACAGCACCTTTATCACAACTGACATCGTGCCAATTGCCTGCACTGTCTTGTGCCTGTAAGCCAGGAGCAGTTCCCGCAACTAATAGGGTAATCAGATTAATATCACCATGTGCTGCTGCACGCACTGCGCCAGCCTCTTCATCACCCGTCAGCGGCGGATAATGCAAAATACGTAATTGGGTACGCGGGCTATCTTGGATCATTGAACTTAAATGCTCGGAGAAATGTTGCTTGATTTCATCAGGGGTATTCTCTTCCAGCCAATTCAGCAAGGTCGCAGCGACATTGCTTAACTTGGTGTACATATGCAGACTAATGGGACGTAAATTTTCAGGTATTTGTCCCCATGAGTATAGTTGGAAAAACTCTTTTAAATCACGGATATCATTGCCCTTGGCCACTTCGGCAATTTCTGCAGGGAAAAAACCATCTTGATTATCATGGTCATAGAGAAAATCGTGCTTACTATCAGAAGCAAAAAAACTTTCCCAAGCAGCATACATTTCATCGATTTCAGCAGCTTGAATGGGATGGTTATTTAATACCGCAAAACCGGTTTCTTTTAACGATTGAGTAAATAATACTGGCGCCTCAGGGGCTTGGAAATCGACAGTCTGTACATGCATCGTGTTTTACCTTACCAACGTGATCAAAGTTGGTGCGATTTTACCGGAAAAATCACCAACGCGCCAATCTGACTACGCTGCTGGTGATGCGACCGATGAGGCATCTGGCGGTTTTAAGGCTGGGTCAACAATACTGTCAGCGGCATGCTTAACCGTTGCGTCAGCCGTCCCCAATAGTTCGCCACGTTGCTTAGCTTCCTGTTTTTGCTGGTGGACTTTCATGAGTTCGATACCCAATAACTGACTGGTTTGTTGCTCCAAGCGACTTAACTGACTACGCAGAGCTACCATACTACTCTTGGTCATATTCAGCATAACTACATTATTACTAAAATCAGTTTCTTTCATATATCCACTATTCACGATATGCGGACCTTGAGTCGCAGCATTTTGCAGCAAGCGCTCAACATTAGTTTGATAGCGAGTAAATTTGCCGAACAAAGTTCGCAATTGCTTATCGCAATTCTGTAAAGCCTGCACGTCAGCCTGGCCATCCTCTGCAGCATGTAACGCCTTCGTCGCCTGTGTTGACAAAGTACGCGCACTATCCAGCGCTTTTTGTATAGAGCCTGTTTCATCCAAATATTTTTCCATCAATTCAGCTGTCTGTTTGGCAAGCGAATCAGACCTTCGATGACGCTGCTTATGGACTGCTTTAACATCAGAGACAATAGCCTTTTCACGTTGTTTAGCCGGCGCGACAGCATGTAGCATACTAGTTACTAATGCAGTAACGTAATCCGTAATAGGTTTGAGGAATCCCCAAAAACCGTTGCCTTGTTGCGGTCTGGGTTGTTGAGCTTGTGCTTGTGCATTGGCCACGGTGGTAGTCGCTGGCGTTGTCGCCATTGTCGTGGTACCTGCCGCACGCGATGCGGAGCCAGCTGTAGCTGCCGGTGCTGTAGTTGTTGCATCTTGCGCTACCGGACGCAAATCAGCCGTATCAAATTGTTCAATACTATCCAGCAAGTCGCGATGTGCGGCGACGCCAGCCTCTTCTTGAACATCTGCCATCTCTACATCATCATCAGCGACAGTAACTGGTTGGGCAGACTCACCGATAACCTGGCTAACTAAATCACTTATGCTTATAGCGTCAAGCTGGCTAAGCGGCTGTAAGTTGCGTAATTGCTCCAATTGCCTGTTAATGAGCATGATAACTCGTAATTGTGGAGACTCTGAAGTCTGATCAAGCAGTATAGAATCCGTCGATTTTTCTAGCTCGCTCAAAGCAAAAGGCAGTCTCTCTATTAACTGCAGATGTGCCTCTAATCTTTCAATATTTGCTTGAATCAATTCAGCCGTTGATTTCAAGTTCGTCACCTTGAGCTCTTTAACGTCTTCCGCAAGCAAATGCAGCACACTACGAACCAATTGCATGCGAGTTGGGACACGCTGATAACCAACTGTGATGGTTGGCTCTTGTGCAGTGTTATATAACTCACCAAACTTAATGTTTATGTCATCAAGCTGTAAAGCCAGAGGACTAATCGACCTGACTAATTGAGCTACGCGAGCTTTCTCTGCAGCAATTGTTTCATCATGGTTTGGAAAGGCCTCCGGCAGTACACGCCAGAGAATCGCGAGCGACTCACTGCTCGCGAAAATGGCTTGCATAAAACCCACTTGTGTCGACAATCGCTCTACCACATCAAGCTGTTCATCTAAGGATGAAAGTTCATTGGCGAAAGTTGCGATATCAGCAAGTCTCCGTGCGTATTCTTCAATACCATTGTCATACTGGACTGCCATCGGTTGCCGCAGGATTGCAAGCTTACCTTTTAGGTCCTGGGCAGTTTGCATTAAAGCTCCCGATTCAGTGAGCGTTCTCACCTCGCGCTCGAGCACGCCGATATGATTGCTGTAATCAGCAAACTGCGTTAAAGCATTGCCAACCAAATTAGCTATCTGTGCATTCACTGCCTCATACTGTTCTTTATAGAGCGCCTGCACTTGCGGATCTGCTGTCTTATAGAACGCCAGGAAATCTTTGAGTGCTTGCACACTTGCAACAAAGCTTTGCGACCCTGTTTGTCCCGCATGCGTTATTTCCGATAATTGCTCAGCATGAAATTCGCTAGAAATAGCAGCAGCACTCTGCAAAGTACGCGCATGATTAACTGCAAACAGCTCATTAGTGCTTGCAATATGTCGTTCTAATTCCGCAACAATTAACTGATGCCGCCTGAACTGATCCAACTCTGATCCAACCGTATGCGCACGCGCACGTTGTAACGCCGCTGGCTTAGGCGTTGTAGCGGCAGGGCTGGTGTCGGCACCTGCTCCTGTATCAGGGTTAAACTCAGCCACTAAGTCTGCGTATTCACTTGCATCACCAAAATCATCAACCAATGCATCATCTGATTGTGTCATTGCTTCTGTGCTGGCATCAAAAATACTACTTAATGATGATTGCACATCGCTCTCAGATTGACTCATGTCATCGAGCACAGATACCGTATCTGTTTCAGCATCCATATCATCAGCAAACAAGCCGGAAACATCTGCGATAATTGGATCATCTTTGGCGAGCTCTGCTTGGCGCGCCTCAAATGCAGCGGCATCACGCGCAAGTTCAGGGGCGATGTTAATGCTATTTTCCGCGTATTTTAATAGGGTCTCGCGGGTCTTTACATCTACGCCTTTTTCTCCTAAGCGAGCTAAGATTGTCTCATAGGCTTGGCGATATTCTTCCACACTATCAGGCGTGATACCATCAGTGTGCTTAAGTATTGCGTTAATAATACTATTGGTGATTAACATACTCCCGGCAGGGCTAATGCGTACTGCGCTTGCCAAGGAAGGATCTATTAAACCTGTGTGCAATCTCACGTCGGTTACAAAAGCATCCACTTGATCTTTGTATTTGATTAAAGCGGAATGGAGAGCGTCTAATCTGTGTTTAGCCGTAGGTGGCGTTTCTTTGAAGAAGGCTTTATTGTTAGCAAATGCCTGTATCACTGCCCTAATTTTTACAGAAGCCCCTATAGCAGCTTCTTGCCGCATCAAAGCCGACTCAACTGTTGCCTGTTGCAATGTGCGCTGTGCAACCAATAGGCTTGCTAATTTGTCTAGAGCCTCACCTGGTACGCGCGTCCCAATAGATCGCTCAAGTTCTCTAGCCTCTGTGCGCCATTCATGATAGTCACTGCGTGCTGCTAATAATGCACTATGAGCTACTTTGTGTAATGCTAAGGCTTCCGCTTGCCGCGTACGCACATCAGCAAATGCCTTTTCAAACTTTGCGCGTAAATGTCCTGTTGGTGTCATCACCGTAAAGCTACGCGCTGTTCGGGTGCCACTTAGCCGAGGCCATGCTACGCGTTCTGGCAAAGAGATATCCATATCATCGTGCGAACCACTGCTGCTGGCAGATGACGCCGGTTTTTCAGTGCTAGCAACGCTTGCTGACAAACTACGAGAAGATTCTGCCACGGCAGCCGACGTTGTGGTCGGCGAAGCGTCTGTATTACCCGTCAATTGCCCACGCGCGACACCTAATTGTTGTTTTACCTCATCTGGCAATACAACAGCTAACATGTCTTGGTCAGCACCACCTTGTACAAATAAAATTTGCAAATAATCACTGGTAGCAGCAGCTCGTCCTTGCTCGAGAATAGCATCACGACGTTCTTCAAGCGCGTCAAATGTCTCAGTATCAATTCTGCCTTGTAATGCTTGCGACTGCTGCTGTGACGACTCTAAACGCACCACTATCTGGGCTAATTGTTCCGACGTCCAATCAGCTTTTTCAGCATGATCAGCAACCAATTTTGCAAGCTTAGCCAGGTTAGCTTGTGCCTCTGTCAATTGTTGCTGTTCACGCACTTCACGTTGTTGTTGCATACGCGTTTGTAAGTGACTTTCAATTTGCCTTTCCAGAGAGTCCACTTTTTCCAACTGTGCATCGACATAACTCACACCGTCTGTACTCAATATTCCTAGTGGGCCTTGTAACTGCCCCAACAAGTTATTCCACGTACGCATTTGCGAACGCATTTTGCTTTGTTGTTTTTCAGGCAGAGCGACAAGCGCAGAACGTATCGCATCCTTTGCCGTCAAAAAAGCACCTGTGGCATCTTTTAATTGAGCTTGCACAGTAGCAAAGGCTTCATTATAACCTGCTTGGTGATCTTGCAATTCACGGCGCACTGTTTGCAGGCGCTCCAACAGGGCAACCGCTTGTGGCATATCAATTGCAGTTGTACTTTCTGCATTGATTGCGGCAAACTCTGATGCTTGTTTGTCAGCAAACTCCATCATTTGCGACAAACGTGCATCGCTGACTAGCGCTTTTAGGATCGCTTGTGCACTGCGAATTACCGTTTGCATTTCAGGTTTGCGATCAAGCACCTGTGCTAATTCTGTTAATTTTTTATTGGTGTCATCTCCAAAATGCACTGACTCTGGCAGTGCCCCGCCCATATACTCAATCGCATTGGCAATGTGATTTAAATGGTTTTCACGATTAATCAGGCTATTTTCATCGTGGTTCGAAGTAATAAGAGGTCCTATGCCTGCCAAAAACGCCGCACTATCGTTTGCAAAACCAGTCAAGCCCTCGCCTAAATCGCCTTGTTGTTTAGCTAATTTATTAGCAAGACTGCTAATTTCTTCTTTTTGCTCAAGCAACGCATCGACTTGGCTACGTGCTATGCGGTACTGCCCCAACCAACGACTTCTCTGCGTTATCGAAGCTTTCCCAACATTATCACGAGTAATGCCAGCTGCTTGTATCTCATCTTGCACACGGCCCATAGAAGCCAGCAATGAATCTGGATTAACAGCATCTAGCTGCGAAACGATGTGTTGTTTCAGACTTTGATATCCAGCCAGCTGTTGCGTCGTTTGCACGAACCCTGCGGTAAAATCTGGACCAGCGGTTATAGCTAGCTCACTATATTGTTCGCCCAAGGTTGCCACGAAGGCATCAGCTTGTGTGCTGAGTGCTGACAACTGTCTCGTTAATACTTCAATACTAGTGAAGGCACGGAGTGCACTAGGTTGTATACCATTGGCAAATTCAGGCGCCTTGGCATCAAAGAGCGGGTGTCGTTGGATTTTTTCATAAAGCGCTTCTAAATCAGCATGTGAACCAGCCTGAGCTAATGCGACCTGCATTGCCACGACATCTGCTTGTAAATTGTGCGCATCGTAGATGATAAATGCTAAATGACCACCTAAGTTTGCAGCAACCTCACGTGCCAGTCCTGATTGCGTAAACTCTGCGGCCCTGCTAGCAAAACCTTCTAAGCTTGCTTGCAATTGCGTGAGTGTCGCTGTTGCCTGTTCGGATGACACTGTCAGCGTATCAGTGGTGTGCGCTGATTCTGCAAATGCTTTTTCCGCAGTTTCCTTCAAATGTTGATAAGCAACTTGTGCAGCAGCTGATTTCACCTCTTTCGCTTTTTTACTACCAGCATACATACGTGAAGAACGGTCACGTTTTTTTGCGCCCTTGCGCGTGATTGCTGTTTCAGTGGCTGCTCTGCGTAAAGTCGGCACAACATCTGCACTCAGACGCTCCCGCAAATCCGGCATGGTTCGAGCTGCCGTTCCACCAAGCATATCTCGCAACTGTTTACGCGTCGCTACACGCCGCAAAATAGCTTGTTCAGTACCAACTTTATCAACCATAGGATTCCCCACCAAAACAATATGTACCACTACCGCAAACGGCTTACTCGTTATCTGTCCATAGTGCTTATTATTACAAACACAGGAGCTTGGTGCATATTGTGTTTGATTTTCTGCAGAGAGTCCATTCTCTGTGTGAGACACACAACTTACTGTGTTTTTTCTTTTATTGTCGTGTCATTTGTTGCATTTGAAGCGGGCTTTTATTGTGTGGCTAGCTGTTCACTAACCTGCCCTTTAGTACTAAGAATAGCAGCTATTTTGTGCTTTGCGCGTAAAAAATCAAAAAGTTGCGCATCACTTTTTAATGCATTATTGCATAAAAATCTACGCCACTGCTTGGCCCCGGGCATACCTTGATATAAACCAATAAGATGACGCGTCATGAGGTTTAACGGCACACCTTGAGCGTATTGTGCCGCGATATAGTCGCTGTATTCAGCAAGTATCGCGGCACGACCAGGAACAGCATCATTGTTAGGGTAAAAGCGCTGCTCCAAAGCTGCTAGCCAATACAGATTATGATATGCCTCACGCCCGATCATCACGCCATCAACGTGAGCGAGGTGGTCGCCGATCGCTTGTGCGGTTTTGATTCCACCATTGATGACGATAGTTAATTGTGGAAAAACTTCACGTAAACGATAAACCCGCTCGTATTGCAATGGTGGCACATCACGATTTTGTTTTGGACTGAGGCCTGTTAGCCATGCTTTACGTGCATGCACAATAAAAACCTCACAACCCGCTGCAGCGACGCTAGCAATAAACTGATGCAACAATTTATCACTATCCTGATAGTCAATACCCAGGCGTGTTTTTACTGTCACAGGAATGGACACCACTTCGCGCATCGCTACAATACATGCTGCCACTAATGCTGGCTCGGCCATTAAACAAGCACCAAAACGCCCTGCTTGCACGCGACTACTAGGACAACCCACATTGAGATTCACTTCATCATAACCATAATCTTCAGCAATTTTTGCCGCTTGAGCGAGATCTTGCGGATTGGCGCCACCAAGTTGTAAAGCAACCGGATGCTCCTCCCCATTGAAACGTAAATGCCGCTCGCGATCACCATGGATAATGGCATTGCAATGCACCATTTCACTATACAATAAAACATGTTTGGAAAGTAAACGGGCCAAATAACGGTAATGCCTATCCGTGCAATCCATCATGGGCGCAATAGAGATAGTGCGATCTAACATAACAAAGCCTTTGTTTGCTCAGGCAAATAAAGTTGCCAAGGCGCCCTTATCAAGCACCAATTGCAAAGCTTGTTTGAACCAAGGTGTGTAGGCATTGGGATTGGCTTGTATATCTTGTAAAACCTTGTCAGGATGCTGCCAACGACAATCACTTGCTTCTTCGGGGTTGAGCTCAAAATCATCGTAATCAATGCTGCCAACTAAGACGTGATCGACTTCATTTTCAGTCAAGCCATTATCAAACTTGGCAATATAATGAAACTTATCAACATAAAATAGAGTGGTATCAATTCCCATTTCTTCACGCAAGCGGCGTTGGCCTGCGGTAATGATTTCTTCGCCAGGGCGCGGGTGACTACAGCAGGTATTCGTCCACAAGCCCCCACAATGGTATTTTTCAGGGTTACGCTGCTGTAGCAATAAAGCAGGTTCACCCTCGATTTGGCGAAAAATAAACACTGAAAAAGCGCGATGACACAAGGCCTTCGCATGTGCGGCTTGCTTTTCTTCCGTACCTATCTCACGGTCTTGTTCGTCAACTAAAATGACTCGTTCTGCGCTCGTCATGGGTCTTTGCCTATTTTGTTCGTCTCTCATTACACAATAGCCGGCCATTATAGTACAATTGGCGCCTTTACCGATAGTCATTAGCGATAAATTCTCTAAAAACAGTCAGTTATAGGGGTGAAATACGTGGATTTTAAGGCTTATTTACAAGAATGCCAGCAGCGGATCCAACATTACTTAGAGACAGTGTTGCCTGCTGTCAGCACGCAACCCAGCGAATTACATGAAGCCATGCGCTATAGCGTGCTCAATGGCGGCAAGCGCTTACGCGCCATGTTGGTCTATGCCACTGCAGACGCGTTGCTCGCGAATGCTGAACTCGATGCTAAAGCGTATCAAAGCAGTAGCGATGCCTGCGCAGCCGCGGTGGAACTGGTGCATGCTTACTCGTTGATTCACGATGATTTACCCGCCATGGATGATGATGATTTACGTCGTGGCAAACCAACTTGCCATAAGGCGTTTAGTGAAGCAACCGCTATCTTGGCAGGCGATGCGCTGCAAAGTCATGCTTTTAGTCTATTAGCTAGTGCTAATTTAAAACTTCCGGCTGAGATCCAAGTCACAATGTTACGTACTTTGGCCAACGCAATTAATTCACATGGTATGGCTGGTGGGCAAGCCTTAGATATGTCCGCAGAAAATCAATTGATCGATTTGCATCAATTAGAAAACATTCACCGCATGAAGACCGGGGCATTGATCATTGCTAGTGTACAATTAGGTGCTTTAGCCGCGCAATGTGGCAATAAGCATCGGCTTGATTTGCTGAGTGAATATGCGGCTAGCATTGGTCTAGCCTTTCAGATTCGTGACGATATCATCGATATTGAAAGCAGCAGTGAAATTTTAGGCAAAACGCAAGGCGCAGATATCACGAGTGATAAAGCGACATATCCAAAATTGTTGGGCCTGGATGGCGCTAAACAAAAAGCGCAACGCTTGTATGAACACGCGTTGAGTTGTCTCGATAAGACTGGCGTGGATTTTACGCGTTTGCGTGAATTAGCTGAATTTGTGATTGCGCGGGTGAATTGATAGAATGGGCGCAGCAGCACCCATGGCTATACGTCCCACCCCTAGGGGGGGACAAGTCTGAACTCAGTTAAAAATTATTCTTAACGAAGAGATTATCCTTACCTAAGCAAGGGCTTGCAGAAAAACGCAAGGTCGAGGCAAGAATAATTTTTGACGAAGAAGTTTAGTCGCCCTAAATGACTGAGTTAAAAATTATTCTTAACGAAGAGATTGCGCTTTTATGCAAGCCCGACTATATATCAGCGAGTTGCCACACATCATATGCCGGCTCCTCATACGGATGGGCCTCTTTCAATGCAGCGACAACATCCCATACATCCGCATCTTGACACACTGTTTCAACCTTGTATTCAGCAACCGTTTCTAACTGATCGCGCTGCCCAAGATATGGCTGGCTACCCGCTAAAGGTTTAAATTGTCCCTCTCCCAGCACCTGCCAACAACAACTTCCATAATCACCGATTTTACCTGCACCCACTGTAAAGATGGCTGCTTTGACTTTTTCAACATGGGTTTCCGGTACGTAAAAGCAAATCTTGTACATAGTTTATTACTCCATCACTACTTGTTCTGCTAGCACTTGTTCCTTCTCGAGTGCTAGCTCTACCACAAGTTGCACATTCTCTTCGCCGCGATAATGATTGACGTCTAGGCGATAAGCCAAAGTAACATGCTGACGAGTGGCAGCGGCTGTCGTATTACCCCACGCATCAAGATCAGGATTAAAAAAGATGGCATCTAAAGCTTGATCACTATTCAGCGGGCGTAAGAGTAATTTTAAGTGTTTTTCACCAACTACGCGCTGCTTCAGCACTTCAAATTGCCCGTCAAACAATGGTTCCGGGAAGGCTTGTCCCCACGGCCCCGCTGCACGCAGTGATTGAGCTAATGAAAGAGAAAAGTCTTCGGCCTGTAACTCACCATCACTATAGATTTTACTTTGTAAAATATCGGCATCGCAGTGCTGACTTACCTGTGCGGCAAATGCTTGCGCAAATGCGGGAAAATCGCTGCGTTTAATGGTTAGTCCAGCCGCCATAGCATGTCCACCAAACTTGCTAATCAACTCTGGATATTGCTTGGCAATAGCATCCAAGACATCACGGATATGAACACCGGCAATTGAACGCGCCGAACCCTTAACTTCATCATCATTAGCAACAGCAAAGGCAATCACAGGCCGGTGTAATTTATCTTTCAGACGCCCCGCCAAAATGCCAATCACACCTTGGTGCCACTGGGGATCAAACAAACACACACCCAATGGCAAATTCTCGCTATCATGTTCATGTTGACGATCGAACTTTGCCAACGCCTGCTGTGCTTGTTCTTGCATGGTTTCTTCGATGCTACGGCGTTCTTTATTTAGATTATCTAAGTTTAACGCCATACGTTTTGCCATGATTGGATCATCGCACAGCAAACAATGGATCCCCAGTGACATATCATCTAAGCGCCCTGCCGCATTAAGCCGCGGCCCCAGGGCAAAACCCATATCACTCGCGGTAACATTTTCAGCTTGGCGTTTAGCCACCGCCAATAAGGCATCGATACCAATGCGGCTTTTACCGGCACGGATACGCTGCAAACCCTGGCGCACTAAAATGCGATTATTGCGATCTAAGGGAACGACATCAGCGACCGTGCCCAAAGCCACTAAATCAAGTAATTGTCCCATATTTGGCACCGGCAAATGCTGAATGGCAAACCAATTTTTATCACGCAGATAACTCCGTAAAGCGAGCATCACATAAAAAATAACGCCAACACCGGCAAGGTTTTTACTCGCAAACGGGCAGCCCACTTGGTTGGGATTGACGATCGCATCGGCAGCCGGTAACTCTGCACCTGGCAAATGATGATCAGTAACAATGACTTGCATACCTTGCTCTTTGGCATACGCAGCACCGGCACAACTCGAGATGCCGTTGTCTACAGTGATGATGATATCCGGTTGCCATTGACATGCAGCTGCAACTATCTCAGGTGTTAAGCCATAACCATATTCAAAACGATTAGGCACAATAAAATTGACATGCAAAAAACCAAAACTGCGTAGTGCACTAATCGCAACAGCCGTACTCGTCGCACCATCGGCATCAAAATCACCGACAATTAAAACACGCTCTTGTTGCTGTAATGCAGCATATAATATTTCAATGGCTTTATCGATCCCGAGCAAATCGGTAAAAGGCAACAGCCCTGGCAATTCGGTGTTTAATTCATCTTCACTCGCAATCCCGCGGTTTTTGTACACACGACGCAAGACAGGGTGGATGTGCTCGGGTAAAGTTGTGGTGGTTTCTTGCTTGTGGCGGCGTATTATTATTTTTGTCATCGTTATTTTACCATTATTATTTTATTGGCCGTTTAAGCGTGAGCTGATTGCCTCTTTAACTGCAGCTAACTTGGCATCAACATTGAGCATAGGTGCTTGGCTTTGTGCAATCGCTATATCTGGATCTTTTAAACCGTGTCCTGTGAGTGTGCAAACAACCGTGCTACCGGTAGCAATCTTTGCTTGTTCTATATCGCGCAATAAGCCCGCAATTGAAGCAGCAGACGCAGGCTCACAAAAAATGCCTTCCTTTTCCGCTAATAAACGCTGTGCTGCTAAAATTTTTTCGTCGCTTAATTCAGCAAACCAACCCTCAGATTCTTGTTGCGCTTGACAAGCCAAATCCCATGACTGTGGATTGCCGATGCGGATCGCTGTCGCAACAGTTTCGGGATACTCAATGGGATGACCACGGAGAAAAGGTGCGGCACCGCTAGCTTGATAACCTAGCATCATAGGACGTGTTGTTGCGATGCCAGCATTAAAATACTCATTGTATCCCATCCAATAGGCACTGATATTACCGGCATTGCCCACAGGCAAACAATGATAGTCAGGTGCTTTGCCTAATGCTTCGATGATCTCAAAAGCTGCCGTCTTTTGCCCTTGCAAACGATACGGATTAATCGAATTGACGATCGTTATCGGCACTTCGCTTGCGACTTGTTTGACAAGCTCCATGCCCGCATCAAAATTACCTTTGATTTGTAAAATAGTCGCGCCATGCATACGCGCTTGCGCCAATTTGCCTAGAGCAATCTTACCTTCAGGAATAATCACAAATGCTTTAATCGCAGCGCGACTCGCATAAGCCGCTGCCGCAGCAGAAGTATTGCCAGTCGAAGCACATAAGATTGCTTGACTCCCCTCTTCGACTGCTTTAGTGACAGCTACGGTCATACCACGATCTTTAAAAGAAGCAGTGGGATTTAAGCCTTCATACTTTACAAATATATCGACGGAAATATTTAACGATTTAGGAATATTGCGCAGCTGAATCAACGGTGTATTACCTTCATTGAGGCTGACAGCAGGCGTGTCTTTGCCGATGGGTAAGCGCGAACGGTACTTATCGACGAGACCCGTATAAGGTATTTCTGGCATTGGTAATCCTTGTTCTTTTATTATTTCCCAGGCTAGCGCTTAAGCAACTAGAGTGTTTTAATAAACGCTTCAATCTGACGACGCAATTCAGCTAAGGATGGAATCACAAATAAAACATTTTGCATCTGCGTGGGATCATAATCGGTCTTAACAATTTGGGCAATCGATAATGGACGACGTTCTACTTGCTCGGAAAAACAATATTCCATTTCACCAAACGACGATAACAATCCGGCACCAAACGCCTTTAACTCACCATCTTCTTCAATGAGGCCAAACTCAATGGTAAACCAATAAATGCGATCCCAAGCTTGCAATTGTTCATCTTTAGAAAGGTTAACCCCATGACCGATCAAACTCGTCAATTCGCCGTACTCTTTATCCATTAGTGCAGGCAAATGGCCCAACACATCATGCACGGCATCAGGCTCAGGCGTATATTCTGGATTTGATGCATGCCGAATGAATTGGGTGCATGGCATAATGCCTTGATAAAGGTGGGCATGAAAATCGCGCGTATCTAACAAACCTTCCGCCGGCAATAATGAAATACCATGTTCTTGTTGCAAACGCTCACTCAAAGAGTTTAATTGTGGCATATGCGCAACATCCAAGCCTAAGGCTTGCTTACCTGCCAAATAAACTGACCATGCTTTAGTTTGGTGTGCCGCATCTAATTTTGCATAAATATAGCGCCATATGTTGTGTTCTTCTTCGCTATATTCAATCTCAGGTGGTGCTAATTTGGCGAGACGATGACGACGCGAGGTATCAAAAAACAACTTACGCCGCGCAACATAGTCTGCATCATTGATACCAGGATGTTTAGGATCGAGGACTAATTCGCCGGGGCCATTATTGATGCTTGTATTAAGCTCAGGGGTATTACTTTCAGGTGTCATAGTTTCATTTGCCATAGTTTTATCAGTTCGCTTATATTTCAACGCTCTTAGGGTAAGAACCTAGTACCGTTAGCATAATTGGTTGTTGGTTAATGGTTGCGATAGCCGCTGCGACTTTGTCATCATCACAATGCCCTTCTATTTCAATATAAAAAACACATTCCCAAGTTGGATGGCGTAAGGGCCTAGCGTCAATCAATAACAAATTCACATTATGTTGTGAAAATGGTCCAATAATTTCTGATAAGGAACCGGGTTTATCTGCCATCGCAACGACTAAAGAGGTTTTATCTACGCCACTCAATCCCGCTACTTGTTCACCAATAATGGCAAAGCGGGTACTATTATTGGGGTTATCTTGAATATGTTCATATTGTTTTTCAAGCCCATATACTTGTGCCGCGACACTACCGGCAATTGCAGCTGCACCATCTTCTTGTTGCACCAACTGCGCTGCTTGTGCATTACTGGCAACTGCAATGTGCTGTGCATTTGGCAAATATTTTTCGAGCCATTGCTGACATTGTTGTAGCGATTGCTCATGCGAATATACCCGGCTAATTTCACTTTTATGTTGTGCTTTTACCAGCAAATGGTGTTGTATCGGGACTTCAATCTCACCACAAATTTTTAGGGTGGTACTGATTAATAAATCAAGCACTGGCTTTATTAAACCGGTGGTAGAATTTTCAATCGGCACGACACCGTAATTTGCTTCACCCGATTCAACCGTGCGAAAAACTTGTTTTAGCGAGGCAACCGGCTTTTGCCCGACTATATTACCAAAATGCTGTGCGACTGCTGCTTGTGAAAAGGTGCCTTGCGGCCCTAGGTAGGCAATCGTCAAGGGTTGCTGCAAAGCTAAGCCACTCGCTATCACGGCGCGAAAGATTTGTGCGACATCTTTATCGTGTACAGGCCCAGGATTTTTGGCAATCAATTCACGCAGGATTTGTGCTTCACGTTCAGGACGATAATAATTCGGCTCGGGATTAGCTTCACGTTTGATGTCACCAACTTCTTTGGCCAATTCAGCCCGCCGATTAATCAGCTGTAAAATTTCATTGTTAATGCTATCTATTTGTTGTCTGACAGCTTTGAGTCGGTCTTGCATGTGAATAGGTGCCTGTATGCCTATATATTAAAGGTGGGCATATTAACATGACAGTGGTCAAGAAACAAACCCCGGCATGTTTCCGCCTTATAATAAATTATTATTATTCAACGGGTTAGCTATTCGTCACAGATCAACGACGCGCACTCGCAAAACATTTTCCGCAATGCCAGGCAATGCTTCAATGCGTTCAATCGCGGTATTGAGGTGCTTTTCTGGGACCTTGTGTGTCAGTATCACGACGTGGACATGATTGGCATGTTCGGCGCGGTCTTTCTGTAAAATAGCTTCCATACTGATATTTAATTCACTCAGGATTTGCGTAACTTCGGCCAACACCCCTGCTTCATCGCGTGCTTGCATACGAATATAGTAGACAGATTCAACTGCTTCGATGGACATGATCGGCGTTGTTGATAAGGCATCGGCTTGAAAAGCGAGATGTGGGACACGGTTTTCACTATCGGTCGTGAGTGTGCGTACGACTTCAACTAAGTCAGCAACGACTGAAGAGGCTGTTGGATTCGCCCCTGCACCTGCTCCATAATATAACGTCTGCCCAACGGCATCACCTTCGACGAGTACTGCATTCATCACGCCATCGACATGCGCAAGCAAACATTGCTGCGAGATAAAACAAGGATGCACGCGCAACTCTATACCTTGGGCTTGGCGCCGCGCGAAACCTAAGTGTTTTATGCGGTAACCCAGTTGTTCTGCATAACTGACATCGAGCTGGGTAATATTGCGGATACCTTCGACATAGACTTTGTTATATTGTAAAGGGATGCCAAATGCAATCGAAGCAAGAATCGTAAGCTTATGCGCGACATCAACACCGTCGATATCAAAACTTGGGTCGGCTTCGGCATAACCGAGTTTTTGCGCTTCACTTAACACTTCGGCAAAGTCACGTCCGTATTGTTGCATCTGGGTGAGAATATAATTACACGTGCCATTAATGATACCCGCTAACCATTCGATACGATTGCCGGCTAAACCTTCGCGAATTGATTTAATGATGGGTATACCACCGGCGACTGCGGCTTCAAAAGCAACGACGACGCCGTGCTTTTGTGCTTGCGCGAAAATTTCATTACCGTGATGGGCGATCAAGGCTTTATTCGCGGTAACCACATGTTTGCCATTGGCAATAGCTTGCAGCACGAGTTCGCGTGCGATGTCGGTACCACCGATAAGTTCGACGACGACGTCGATGTCGGGTTGGTTGACGATGCTAAAGGGATCGGTGCTGAGTTCGATATTTTGCGTGTTGCAATCACGTTTCTTCTTTATATCACGTAATGCGACATGAGTGACATCGATGGCGCGCCCGGCGCGACGTGTGATTTCATCGCGATTATTGTGGAGCACGTTGACGGTACCGCTACCGACGGTGCCTAATCCGAGTATGCCGACTTTTACGGGTTGCAAGTGTTTGTCCTTTGTTTGTGCGCTTTGTGTTTGTTTGTGTGTTTGCTGTTGTGCTTCTGCTGCAATTTTCGTCATTTTGTCTCTTTCCTGGGCTTTATGCAATTTTCTGACCATGGAGGTGGATTTTAGCACTGCTGGGGTTGGGAAGCATAGATTCGTTATTAAGATTGTTTATTCGGTTCCGCTTATTGATACCGCTGGGGTTGCGAGGAAAGGTTTTTCTCCTTTCGTTCGCTTGGCTGCGCCTTTCACTGCGCGCTAGGGTCGCAAAGATTCGACATCCTGTCTCAGCTTTGCTCATTTTCGCATCCCTGCGAAAATGACCCTGCGCTCCGCTCGCTGCTCACTCAAAATGTCGAAAAACCTTTCCTCGCAACCCCAGCTCTTGCCAATCGAGAGATAATGAATTGACAGTGCCTAAAGTAAAAAAAGGGGTAGAGCTATTTACTTATTAAGACTCCTTAGACGAGTTAAGCTTACCATTCAACCAATCAAGCACATTTCGATTTCCATTTGACTTGCTCAAAACGACGAATTCATATGTACCAAGTGCTGCCTTAATCTCCTGAATAAGCAGTTGTCCCCCATAAAAGTTTTCATTTATATTATTTAGCGTTTCTATATGATGCTTGCCAATTCTTGGGGTATGTAGAATTGCAACCAATTCTAGCTTAGCTTCGTTATATGAATAAAAGCCGGGCTGTTTGAAAATGCGATATTCTTTTTCGTATTTCCAATAATCTGATTTATTTAGAAAGTCGTCCATGTCTATTCTAGCATAGTCTTCTCGCACCCATCGAAAAATCCTATTTGTCTCTCCAGCTGATATTTTTATCCCTTGTTCATACTCAACTTTCATTAAGTCCGCGCCATTTTGTGCTTCATAAACTAGACAAATACCCCTTAAATTATCAGCATAATGCGCAAACATTAATTGAGCTGCGTCGCCGCGATATTTAAGAGAGTCATCATTAGGGTTAACTACCTTATCTTTAAATACGTCAATATCAGAAATGCAAAATATACCAACACTTGAGTAAGCTAAGTATTCTTCTAAAGGGGGGCGACACTTTTCAGGTGTTGAGTTATTATTTAGCCTTCCACTATTAAGCCAAGGACGCAATCTCTCATCTATAAAATTATTAAGGTACTTTCCACTAGCAATCAGTTCATTACAAATATCATTTGTACTCAGGCCAGCTTGTACTCTCTCGTTGAGAGCAGACTTTAATTTAGATTCATCAACAGCAGAGGAGATATAATGCAACTCATTAAAATCATTGAACTCGAATACCGTTGAAAACTTCAATTTCTTATTTACTAAGCCAGATATTGTATTTACATTCATGCTTCTAAATTTTGCGTAAAATTTTCTTTCCATATTGATGGCCCCGTTCTTTTGTCTAGCCAGCACTGATCTTTAACAAGCTGTGCTTATTCAAAAAACATACCAGCATTCTCTAAGTCGAATGCTTCGCATCCGACATCGGTGAGCTGCTACGCAGCTACCTCATATGCTTCTGGATTCCGTGTCAAGCACGGAATGACGTGCTACCGGGTTTAAATTCCTACATTCAAAAAATAAAATACTGAACATTGCTTTTGAAAAGCGGGGCAACCTAGCAATCTGCACCGTTCTAGACTAAGGATGACAATGAGCAAAGCTGAGACAGGATGTCGAATCTTTGCGACCCTAATGCGAACAAGGGCGCAGCAATAAGCGAACGACATAGGAAAAAAGTATCTCCCACCCCGACGGCGTCAAGAAGCGTAACCAACAGGGGAATACTAAGGTCCCGCCGCTGGAGCAACGGGACCAGTTTGTAGTCGGACTAAAAAAGCGAAAAAGAATTTTATTCTGCGCCGTGATAAACTGCAGCAGAAAACATACAGGAGGTGACATGAATATTTGGCTAGCACTAGGTGGATTACTAGGATTAGGCGCAGTCATGGCAGGCGCCAGTGCCGATCACATGTTACAACTGCATATTGCCAGTAGCGAGTACCAAGCCTTCATGACCGCCGTACGTTACCAAATGTGGCACGCTATGGTATTAGTGTTTCTCAGCTTATCGAGCGCACGCCACTCGCGTATCTTGCGTCTCGCTTGTTTATCATTTGTGATTGGTATCTTATTTTTCTGTGGTGGGATTTATAGCATGGTGCTAATACCATTGCCAGATGCACGATACCTCGTGCCCATCGGTGGCATCGCCTTCATGATAGGTTGGATCTATATCGCATTCTTAGGCGTGCGTTACGCAAAATATGGCAATTCAAAAATGTAATTATGCGCTCTGTTTAGTAATGCCATCTTTACGGAACATATCACGAATACCGCGAATGGCTTGGCGTGTACGATGACAATTTTCGATCAAACCAAATCGCACGTGGCTATCACCATACTCACCAAAACCAATACCGGGCGACACCGCGACTTTCGCGTGCTGCAGCATGTATTTCGAAAACTCGAGCGAACCTAAATGTTGGTATTCTTCTGGGATTCTTGCCCAAGCAAACATCGTTGCCTTAGGTAATGGAACATCCCAACCAATCGATTGCAAACCATTGCACAAAACATTACGACGCTGCCGATAAAGTTCACAAATCTCAGCTACACAATCTTGCGGGCCTTCAAGGGCATGGATCGCCGCCACTTGAATCGGGGTAAACATCCCATAGTCTAAATAAGATTTTAGACGTGTTAACGCGCCAACCAACTTATGATTACCACACACAAAACCCACACGCCAGCCAGGCATATTATAGGTTTTAGATAAGGAGTAAGTCTCAACCGCGATATCTTTAGCGCCAGGGATTTGCAAAATTGAAGGTGGTTTATAGCCATCAAACGCAATTTCTGCGTACGCCAAATCGTGTATCACCCATATCTTATGCTCTTTTGCTATGTCGATCACTTTGGCAAAAAATTCTAACTCCACACATTGCGCCGTCGGGTTAGATGGAAAGTTAATCACGAGCATTTTCGGCTTAGGCCAAGAATCTCGAATCGCCTTTTCCAACGCGGCGAAAAAATCCACGCCAGGCTGTAAGGGAATATGACGAATATCGGCACCCGCAATAGTGAAACTATAAGGGTGAATCGGATAAGCAGGATTAGGTACTAAAACAGCATCACCCGGGCCAGTGGTTGCTAAGGCTAAATGGCCTAAACCTTCTTTAGAACCAATTGTGACGATGGCTTCGCGATCTTGATCTATTTCAACGTCGTAGCGATCAGCATACCAACGGCAAATCGCACGACGTAAGCGTGGAATCCCCTGGGAAGCGGAATAACGGTGCGTATCCGGGCGCTGCACAGCTTCAATCAACTTATCGACAATGTATTGTGGCGTTGGTTGATCGGGATTCCCCATACCAAAATCAATAATATCTTCGCCACGCGCACGCGCCTGCGCCTTAATAGTATTTACAGTATTAAATACATAAGGAGGTAAACGTTTTATGCGGGCAAACTCATCCATTTCCGAAGTACCTTAAAGTAGAAAAGCCCCATTTATAGCATCTTTTGACCGCAAGTGCTATTCTTCGCCATTATCATGCAGGAGTTCCCATGGAAATCAGCCTTGACACTGGCACTGCCTCATATCGCATCCAAGCTTATGGTGAGCAATCTATCCAAATTGCGGGGCAATGCTATTCACAAAATCTCATTGTTGCGCCTGAGAACTTACTCGTACCTTGGACGCCCCACGCTATTGCTGAGCTAAATAGCCAAGACCTTGCCGAAATCCTCAAGTTCGCACCAGAAGTGGTCATTCTTGGTACCGGCAAACAATTGGTATTCCCGACACATGAAGTACTGACACCATTATTAGAATGTGGACTTAGCCCAGAAATCATGGACACTGGCGCCGCGTGCCGCACCTATAATTTGTTAATGTCTGAGGGGCGTCAGGTCGTAGCAGGGATACTGTTAGCTTGATGCTGTAATGCGGCTTATTTATTTACGCAATCCTGGCATAACACGCGCTGTCTTGACCTTATTACCCTTCACGGTTAACACTTCTATAGGATACCCGTTTAAGCGTAAACCCACCCCATGATTCGGAATCGATTGCAAATGCTCGATAATCAAGCCGCTCAATGTCTTGGGGCCGGTCTCTGGCAATTGCCACTTCATCAAGCGGTTTAACTCGCGTACGTTAATGCTGCCTTGCACCACATAGGAGCCATCTTTTTGTTGCCGCACTTCACCAAAACCAGGTTCAATATCACGTACAAACTCACCAACAACTTCTTCCACCACATCTTGGAGTGTTACGAGGCCGAGAATATCACCATATTCGTCCACCACTAATGCTGTGCGACGTTTCACACGGTCAAAATTCATTAACTGCGTATGCAATGGTGTGCCTTCCGGAACAAAATAAGGCGCCCGCGTAAATTGCGCCAAATCAGCTTTATCTAACTTTCCTTGGGCCAACAAACTTAACGCCCTGCGTACATCTAACACGCCCTGCACTTTATCTATCGATTGACGATATACCGGTAAACGTGTGTGCTTAACATCGATAATCTGTTGCAAAATATTATCCCAACTATCATCCAAGTCGATCCCAACCATTTCATTGCGCGGCACCATAATGTCATCCACGCAGACATTTTCCATATCTAAAACGCGTAGCAGCATATCTTGATGCAGCGATGGCATACGGCCAGAGGCTTCACGTACAACTGTACGCAACTCTTCATTCGTCAAAGCATCACTACGTCTTCCTTCTACGTTTACACCAACAAAACCTAATAAGGCGCTCGTTATCTTGTTAACCAGCCAAACAAAAGGGTAAAACAAACGTAGTAAATACTTCAATGGCCAAGATACGACAAAGGCAAAACGCTCTGGATAAAGTGCCGCAACAGTTTTAGGCGTTATTTCAGCAAAGATCAAAATCACTAAAGTCAACACTATCGTCGCAATCGCAACACCAATGTCACCCCAAAAATGTACCGCTAATACCGTTGCTATCGAGGATGCCAAAATATTCGCAAAGGTATTACCAATTAAGATCACCCCCAACAAACGATCCGGACGTTGCAAGAGAATTTGTGCACGTTGCGCAGCACGATTTTTATGGCGCGCCATATGGCGTAAACGATAACGGTTTAATGACATCATGCCAATCTCAGAACCAGAAAAAAATGCCGAGATTACAATCAACAGTAACAAACCAACAAAGAGAATAAGAAGCGATGTGATACTCAAGGTCATCCCACCAAGGCTAGTAAATAATGGCTACCCAAATACGATAGGGCGAGAAAGAGTACTCCGCCCAAAGTCCAGTTAATCGCCTTACGACCACGCCATCCGAAATAATGGCGGCCTAATAATAAAATCGCGAAGATCACCCACGCGATACAGGAGAGCACCGTATGGCGTAATAAATCTGGCGCGAGAATATTATCAAAGAATAAAAATGCTGTTATGAGCACTAATGATAATAGAATAAAGCCTAACCAAATAATCTTGAAGAGCAGTGATTCCATGGTTTGTAGCGGCGGCAAAAATTGGATAATGCCGCGTGTTTGTTTCTTGCGTAATTGTCGATCTTGGATCGCTAAAAGGATTGCCTGCATACTCGCCACCCATAACACACTAAATGCCAATAATGATAATAGGATATGAAATAATTTACGTGGTTCAGTACCCGTGTTGATTAAGTTCCGCATGGGGAAAAGTACAACTAAAGCAATCGAGAATGCTGCTATTGGAAATATCAATACGATTAGGTTTTCTACTGGCATCGTTATTGTCGCCAATAATACTAACAGGGCTGCCAGCCACACTACCATCGAGGTTAAATTCAAGAAACTTAGATTTTGCCCAACGCCGCTCAAATCGATCCAACGATAGAGTAAATACGCATGTAACAAGACCGCTAAGCTGCCGAGGATCAATAAGCCGAACTTACCTTCACGACGGCGCCCCAATAAATGTAAACCTTGCCATGCGGCAGCAAGGAAATAGAAAAAAATTGCTACTATATCCAATATAATGAAACGCATCTTCTTCCGCTATTTTGTTGAATCCCGTACACTCTTGAACTTGCATAAAAACTGGCGTTAGTTAAAGCACCTTTTAACAACGGCATTAGGACGTTACCTAACTCCGGCGTAATCATCGCATAGGGCGAGGTTTGCTGCAATCAACACCTATCAGGTATAATAATCGACCAATAACTCCAAAGAGGAAAACGCCCACATGTTTGACAATCTTTCGCAGCGCCTCGGCAACACCCTGCGTAGTATAAGTGGTAAGGGCCGCCTGACCGATAAAAACATCAAAGATACGATGCGTGAAATCCGCAAAGCCTTGCTCGAAGCTGACGTGGCATGGCCTGTTGTCAAACAATTTATCAATGACATCCGCAAACGTGCGATTGGCCGCGAAGTCATGACCAGCATCAATCCCGGCCAAGCCTTAGTAAAAATCGTGCAAGAAGAATTAACGCATATCATGGGTGAAGCCAATGCAGCACTTAACCTCAAAACAACACCACCAGCGGTGATCTTGATGGCAGGCTTACAAGGCTCAGGTAAAACTACCACCGTGGCCAAGTTAGCGCGCTGGCTCAAGGAAACCCAGAAAAAATCCGTGCTCGTTACCAGTGCCGACGTCTACCGCCCAGCGGCGATCAAACAGTTAGAAACCTTGGCTGGCGAAATCGAAGTTGATTTCTTCCCGAGTGATGAAAAACAAAAACCCACAAAAATTGCCAAAGATGCTATCGCTCACGCTAAGTCGAAGCACTTGGAGGTTGTGCTTGTCGACACCGCCGGACGTTTGCATATCGATGCCGAAATGATGGATGAAATCAAGGCCATTCATAAGGCCATCAACCCGATTGAAACACTCTTCGTCGTCGACAGCATGACAGGACAAGATGCCGCGAATAGTGCACAAGCCTTTAATGATGCTCTGCCATTAACTGGCACCATCCTCACTAAGACGGATGGTGATGCGCGTGGTGGTGCAGCGTTATCGGTGCGCATGATCACTGAAAAACCGATCAAGTTTATGGGTGTGGGTGAAAAGACAGATGCCTTAGAGGCCTTTCATCCTGATCGGGTCGCATCACGCATTCTCGGCATGGGTGACGTTCTGACGTTGGTCGAAGAAGCCGAACGCAAAGTCGATAAGCAAAAAGCCGAAAAAATGGCAAAGAAACTCAAGAAAGGCAAAGGCTTCGATTTAGAGGATTTTCGTGACCAATTAATTCAAATGCGCAACATGGGTGGCATCAGCAGCATGCTTAGCAAATTGCCCGGCGTACCGAATATCCCAGATGCGGCCCAGGAGCAAGTCAACGATAAATCACTGGTACGCATCGAAGCGATCATCAATTCCATGACCAAGAAAGAACGCCGCAGCCCAGACCTGATTAATGGCTCACGCAAACAGCGCATCGCCAACGGTTCCGGTACCGAAATCCAAGATATCAATCGTTTGCTTAAGCAATTCAAGCACATGCAAAAAATGATGAAAAAGATGGCGAAAGGTGGGGGGATGGCGAAGATGATGCGGAACTTCCCGGGCATGCAGTAGAAAGAAAGGCCAGATCACACTTAAAGATCCCACTCCAGGAGGGGTGGGGCCAGCTCACCAAGAGGTGGGACGCAGAGCCCCAGGCTGCTGCACCCACCCGCAGTTTAACCACTAGATCCCAACCCCCAAATAAGATAAAATGCTCGCCCTTTGCATGTATAAGTTTTGGACAAAATAAGGACCTCTATAATGGTTGTGATTCGTTTAACCCGTGGCGGCGCTAAAAAACGCCCTTTTTACCACGTTGTAGCTACCGACAAACGCAACAAGCGTGACGGTCGTTATATCGAGCGACTCGGTTTTATCAATCCTATCGCGACAGGCGGTGAAGAACCTGTACGCCTCAATATGGAACGTATTGAACATTGGATTGACCTAGGCGCTCAACCTTCTCCTCGCGTAAAACGTATTCTGCGCGAATGGCAGAAGGCGCAAAGCCAAGCAGCATAGCTGCGTATGGCTGGTGGCGATAACGCTGCCCCGCTTGTCATTGGCAAGGTTGGGGCGCCCTACGGGGTAAAAGGTTGGCTCAAGATTCATTCTTTTACTGACCCCAAAGATAACATCGTCACTTACTCCCCCTGGCAAATCGAAGTCGCCGGGCGCTGGCAAGCCATCGAGGTCAGCGACATCAAACAGCACGGTGACGGCTTTATCGCCCATTTCAATGGTTATGATGACCGTGAAATAGCAAAAACATTGACCAACGCCCACATCGGTATCGAACGTGAGCAATTGGCGAGTCTCGACCCCGGCGAGTATTACTGGGCAGATTTAGAAGGGTTGACGGTAATCGACCAACAGGGCAAGACCCTTGGCACCGTCGACCGCCTCATCGAAACCGGCGCCAACGACGTGTTAATCGTCAAAGAAGGCAAAAAGCAACACATGCTGCCTTATTTGCCCGGTGAAGTGGTGATAGATATCGACCTTGAAAACAAGGTCATGCGTGTTAATTGGGAAGCCTTGGGATGAACATTGGCATCATTACCATCTTCCCGGAGATGTTTAGCGCTTTAGAACATAGCATTACTGGGCGCGCTATCGAGCAAGGTATTTTACAGCTCGATTATTATAATCCACGCGATTATAGCGCGAGTAAACATCGCAATGTTGATGATCGCCCCTACGGTGGTGGACCTGGCATGGTGATGATGGTGCAACCACTGCGAGATACGATTATCGCAGCTAAGCGAAAGGCCGCACCCAGCACACGCGTTGCCTATGTGTCGCCACAAGGCAAACCCTTAGACCAAGCGGGCATAAGTGAATTGGCCCAGCGTGAGAATTTGATTATTGTCGCCGGTCGTTATGAGGGTATCGATGAACGCTTGATAACAAGTCACATCGATGAAGAATGGTCGCTAGGCGATTATGTGATTAGCGGCGGTGAATTGGCGGTGATGACGATGATTGATGCCATCACGCGTTTATTACCAGGTGCCTTAGGGCACGAAGAATCGGCACAGCAAGATTCTTTCGCGCAAGGCTTATTGGATTGTCCGCATTACACGCGGCCAGAAGAAATTGATGGCATGGCGGTTCCCGCCGAATTGTTGACAGGTAACCATGAGACAATTCGCCGGTGGCGCCTTAAACAAGCACTGGGACGTACGTGGCAACGCCGCCCCGACTTGTTAGACAAGCACTCTTTGAGTAACGAAGAGCAAGAATTATTAGCGGAGTTTATCCGCGAACATGAAATACGAAGCTGAGTCAAAGCAAATATAAAATAACGAGTATTTTGACTCAGAACAAGGCGCTAGATTGTTTTTAGGAGGGAGTTTACTTAAGGTAAATGACCGACTAAAAATAATCTAGCAACGCAGAGCTGAACCAAAAGACGAAGTTATTTTTTTAGGAGAGGAATATGAGTGACATAATAGCACAACTAAACACAGAGCAAATGAGCAAAGACGTCCCTGCATTTGCTCCCGGTGATACCGTGGTCGTCAGCGTGCGCGTTAAAGAAGGGAATCGTGAACGTATCCAGGCCTTTGAAGGTGTGGTCATTGCTAAACGTAACCGTGGCTTAAACTCGGCATTCACCGTACGTAAGATTTCTCACGGCGAAGGTGTTGAGCGTGTCTTCCAAACCTACAGCCCGTTGACTGCCGGCATTGAAGTTAAACGTCGTGGTAAAGTACGTCGCGCGAAACTGTACTACTTGCGTGGCCGCACTGGTAAGGCAGCGCGTATTAAAGAAAAATTATCTTTCAGCAGTAAAAAAGGCAAAGGTAAAGGCAAAGCTAAAGCCAAGGCATAAACGCGGCTTTCAGCGAAAATCAAAAGGCACCTTATGGTGCCTTTTTTGTGAATGGACAATAAGCTAAAGAATGAGCTAAGCTATGACCTTGAGAAAAGTGACACCTCGTCTCACCACTCCAGCGGCGGAACGCAAGGAAAAGTAAAATAAGGACGCACAGCGTCCTTGAATTTAAGGTCCCCACCCTGAGGGTGGGGACCAGTGTTCTCTAGAACACACCGCGTCCTTAAGTTTAAGGTCCCCACCCTGGTGGGTGGGGACCAGTCTACTTTTTTGTGGCAAAAAGGAGCTCCCCATGCAAAAAAACGCTGGTAACTACCACGCAGTTATCGACAGCCCTATTGGCAAACTTGGCATTATTCTTAATGAGGCAAATAACGCGGTTACGCATATTGATTTTTTAGCTAAGCAACACAAAATTAACGCTCCCAACTCACCGGCAGTTAAACGTGTGTGCAAAAAAATACAAGCTTACTTCGATAAACAACACACAGCCTTTGATATCGACACCGAAATCACCGGTACCACGTTTCAATTACGCGTGTGGAAAGCATTAACAAAAATACCCGCTGGCAAGGTCAAAACTTACGGCCAACTTGCCAAACAGCTCAATACCAGTGCACGTGCCATCGGTAATGCGTGTCGCCAAAATCCTGTACCTTTAATTATTCCTTGTCACCGCATTGTCGCTAGTAGTGGTATGGGTGGATTTTCAGGCAAGACTTCGGGTAAGCCATTGCAAATTAAAGAGTGGTTGTTGGAACATGAAGCACAGTAGCTTGAATAAACATTGTAGCCCACTGTCTCGCAGTCAAGGACAATTTGGCCCTTGTGTAGCCTTGATAAGCACGCTTGCATGCGCATCAAGTCTACATTAGCATTTGTATACGTAAGCCGTAGCCCGGATAAGCGCGGCACGCGCGTCATCCGGGGAGGGTGTTTGCGATGGCTGATCCCGGATGACGTTGCTGCGCAACTTATCCGGGCTACATCTGGGCTTGACGCAGAGACAGTAGGCTACAATTCTAACAACTTGCAACAGGTAACGACGACGAATCAAAGTCAGCTGGTTTATGCTCTTGAGCACAACTTGTTGAAGTGCGGCTAGTGCTGTTTCCGTCACTGCTACGACGAGCTTTGCTAGAACCAAATAAGCTTGATAGTGACCAGCTACCACTACGCCCCGCCTTAACTGGAGTAGCTCGCCCCATGTTTGCATCATCGGCCAAGATCGATCGTTCAGTACCACTACGCGGCGCCTTATAATAGAATCCACCGCCCAAACTCGGCCCAGTAAACACTCTAAAATGATCGACTGAGCTTATTTCAGGTTCAACCGGAGCTGCTCGTACAGCCTCCATCGGATCGGGTGATTGCGGTGGTTTTAATTCCCCCAGCTCTCTTTCATGCGCCTGAGTAGCTTCAACCGTACGCTTAAATGCGCCAGATGTCAGCGTTGAAACATCAATAGTTTTGGCATTATTCACCGCCTGTTTAGCTTGTGGTGCACCTGCATAAAACATCGTGAACGCATCGTCTGATAACTCAGACAAAAACTCAACAATCTCACCCTTGTTAAGTGACGCAAGCCGCGCTGACATGAGCTGATTGATATCTACACCCAAACTTAACAAAACCTGTGTTTGCTCTGAACTAAATTGTGCAGCTTCGTGCGTGCCATCAAACATAAGTTTAGCCAATTCAAATGGCTTCATGGCCTTTAACACAGCTTGCAACTCCAGACTCATCGCTATCATTCTAAAGTCAATGCCATCTAGCTGTGATCCCAATTCCAAATCGCCGGTATCAGTGATTTTGGAATAAGCGCGCATAGCAAAGGCTTGATACAGCATCTCTTTAGCAGCTGGATCTGTACTGGTAATCGCCGCCCCTTTAAAGTGAGTAGTGATACTGCCATCTTCCTCTAGACAGAAATGCAGTGTATTTGTGACGCGAAACGCATAACCAGACTGGGCTTTAGTAGGTTCCGCGCCAAGGCTACTCACATCCATTAATGACATTGCCGTTGTCTGTTCTTGAAATACAAGGACTTGTTGTGCACCGCTATATTCCCTCGCCACTTCAGTACTGTCCAGTAGCTGGTAAGTATATTGATTCGCACCTTTATTGGCGGGAAGCACCTGTAGTGGCGCCATGTGTGCAACTATCGCTTCATCTTGAAAGATTCTGCCGAAACCTTTTTGGCTAGCATAACCTTCAACAAAATATCTAAGCAAGGGATTAACTTTGCTTGTTTCTAGCGCTTTTAATATAGCGTCGGCAGATTGTTGGGGTGCAGTTTTTTCATCAAGGATTTCACCGTCCTTGCCAGGTTTTTCCACTAAATCCTTACCATCTTTATCTAAAACTCTCGTGTCAGTTCTATGCACATCCCCTTTAAAACTTTTTACATCAGCATCACAGCCAGCCGGAAATTGGTTAATATTCGCAGGACTACGCGGACCTGTATCCATAGGGTGACCCGATCCGACATGCTCGTCGTGACCGCCAGTAAACGCCAAAGTAAAGGGCCTTGTTTGTTCAGCTCTAGTCTTAGCGCCTTTTTGTAACTGTGCTTTAAATGCGGCTCGTGCCCCGGTTGCTTTTTGGCTTACTCGATCTGTTATTGCTTTTGTTACCATGATTCTAAACCTCTTATTTTTAATTTCTTGGTCGAGACGCTTATTGGCGTTCGTAAAATACTCTCTTTGCACTTGAAGTTAAGTATAGTAGGCATCTGAATTTATTCAGAAAATTTGTGATCCCCTGATGCATAGATGAATTTTTTATCGCTGGCGGAAATGAATTTTTCTTCCTAAGCTAGTAATACTTAAGATAAAATCCATTGGCAAAAAAATTGCATTTCAACAAAAAAATTTTTGTCACCACAACCGAGATGGAAAAATATGACTAAAGCAAACAAAATTTATCCAGTATCTTTATGCATGAGTGCATTACTCGCCGTATTGGTGGTGAGTAGTTTGTGTTTATTTAGCTTCTCTACCCATGCTAAGTCGTCAACGCCTAAGTTAACAACGGCGCAACAAAAGTTTATTAAACTCGCAGTCCCGCGCATTCAAGCAGTCAATGTACAAGTCATGAAGCAGCGTAAGCAGTTATTACGTCTGCACAAAGAATTTCTTGATGATGAAAATTTGTCGACCCAAAATACCGTTTGGCTAACAAAATTAGCAAAGTCCTATGACTTGGATAACCCAAACTTTAATAAAGCTCAAACATGGAATGAATTATTAAAACGCGTCGATGTGCTGCCCACTTCACTGGTGCTAGCACAAGCGGCTAATGAATCAGGCTGGGGGACCTCGCGTTTTGCTAAGCAAGGCAATAATTACTTTGGCCAATGGTGTTATAAACCGGGCTGTGGTATTGTCCCCAGACAACGCAAGAAAGGACAAACGTTCGAGGTGCGACGTTTTGCGACACCGGATCAATCCATTCAAAGTTATATGCATATTCTGAATTCACACAAGGCGTATCGTGATTTGCGTAATGTACGTGCGGTGATGCGCACCCAAGGACGCCCCTTAAGTGGTATTGCTATGGCGGGTGGTTTACAGCATTATTCACAACGCCGTCACGCCTATGTGAAAACTATTCAAAAGATGATTGAACATTATCATTTAAACCAATATCCCGCCGTGCCTAGCGGTACTGCTTGATATTATATAAGGACATACCTCATGAGCCGTCTCGCCAAACACATGATTGATTACCAACATACCTATCGAAAACCATTGGCACGTTATATCCACTTTGTCAGCGTACCATTATTATTCTTCGCGATCTTTTTGGCATTTAGCTGGGTCTTTATCTCTGTGCCTAATGTCGTTGGGTTTAACATGGCATGGTTGCTTGTCGCAGCCGTGTTAACTTATTACTTAACGCTGGATTGGCAGTTGGCAGGCATTATGGCTATCTTGTTAGTGTTACTCGCCTTACTCGCGGGGTTCTTTTCGGAACCTGGCCCTACTCTACGCGGTTTGTATATCTTTCTCGTGACTTTTGGCATTGGCGCCGTTTTACAGTTAATAGGTCACGCCGTCGAAGGCCGTATCCCCAATTGGAAACAAAACTTTATTCACATTCTTACTATTCCGATCATCTTGATCGCAAAAGTGTGTTTTTTATTCGGCTATAAAAAAGAAGTCTCTGCAGAGCTTGATCGCAATCCAGGCCAATAAAAGGCGTTATTTAATGTAATTAAATACCACTCGCTGGGTGACGTGACAGAATAATTCATAAGCGATAGTATCAGCGTGAGCTGCCACCTCTTCGGCAGGCAAACCCTTACCCCACAAAACCACGGGGTCACCGACTTGAACTTGTGCCAGTGGACGCAGATCAACCGTGATCATATCCATAGACACGCGTCCAACCAAAGACACTCGCTGGTCATTGATTAATACTGGCGTACCGGCTTTGGCGTGGCGAGGATAACCATCACCATAACCAACCGGGATGACGCCAATCGCCATATCTTCGGGACATTGCCACGTACTACCATAACCAATCGTATCACCAGCGCGCAATTGATGTATCGCCATCAATTGCGAATGCAAGGTCATAACGGGTTGCAAGCCTTCTTGCTCACCAACGCTATCGTTAAATGGCGACACGCCGTAAAGCATAATGCCCGGACGCACCCAATCACCATGACTCGCAGGCAAGCTCATAACTGCTGCTGAATGCGCTAAGCTCTGCTCACCACCTAGCTCTGCTACTGCGTCCTTAAAAGTCTCTAATTGCTGTTGAGTTTTAACTGCCTGGCGATCACCACCATCAGAAAAATGCGTCATCAAACATAAGTCGTTTTGGATATTGCTGCAAGCTTGTAGGCGTTGCCAAGCATCCCGTACTTGTTGTGGTGAAAAGCCTAAACGGTGCATGCCAGTATCCACTTTCAGCCAAACACGTAATGGCTTAGCTAAACTTGTTTTTTCTAGAGTGTCTATTTGTTGAGCCTGATGGATCACAAGCTCTAATTCATTGTCAGCAATCAACTGTAGGTCTTGTGGTGAAAAAAACCCCGCAAGTAATAAAATCGGTTTTGTGACACCTGTTTGACGCAATTGTATCGCTTCAGATAAACACGCCACGCCAAAGCCATCACAGTACGCTTGTAACGTTTGGCAAATCGGCGCAGCTCCATGCCCGTAGGCATTGGCTTTAACCATCGCCATGAGTCTACTGTTGGGGGCAAATTCACGTACACGCTGGGCATTATGCACTAGGGCTTTTAAATCAAGCGTTGCACGTGTAGGACGGGTCATTCATCCATCCCCACATAACCTTCGTCACGCGAAAGATTATCAAAACGCGTATAACGCCCAAAGAACGCCAGACGTATTTTACCGATTGGACCATTACGTTGCTTACCAATAATAATTTCAGCAATGCCTTTATCGGGGGTATCGTCATTATAGACTTCATCGCGATAGATAAACGCAATCACATCCGCATCTTGCTCGATCGCACCAGACTCACGCAAATCTGACATCACCGGACGGCGGTCGGTACGTGACTCTAAGCTACGATTTAACTGTGATAGGGCAATCACAGGGACTTTTAATTCTTTGGCAAGCATCTTCAAAGAGCGCGAAATTTCTGAAATTTCTACAGCGCGATTTTCACTGTGGCCTGGCACACGCATTAATTGTAGATAATCCACAACGATCAAGCCTAATTGTCCATGTTCACGCGCCAAACGTCGCGCGCGGGAGCGCATTTCACCTGGAGTCAGTCCCGGTGTATCATCGATATAGATATGTTTGTCAGCAAGTAGGCTCAATGCCGAAGTCAAGCGTGGCCAATCCTCATCGCGTAATTTCCCGGTGCGTAACTTGTGTTGATCGATGCGCCCCAGTGAAGATAACATCCGCATCGCGATCGCATCGCCAGGCATTTCGAGACTGTAGATTAAAACTGGTTTGTTGGTTTGAATAGCCGCATTTTCAGCCATATTCACCCCGAAAACCGTCTTACCCATGGATGGACGCCCGGCCACAATAATCAAATCTGATGCTTGCAAACCTGATGTCATTTCATCAAAATCACGAAACCCTGTCGGCAAACCAGTGATTGGATCATCAGAATGATACAACGTATCGATACGCTCCATCGCGCTCGTCAATAAGGACTTGATCCCTACCGGGCCCTCATTGCGCTGCCCTTGCTCAGCGATTTCAAAGACTTTTTGTTCAGCTTCATCCAAGACTTCATGGCCTTCACGCCCTTGCGGATTGAATGCTAATTCACTGATATCGCCAGCAACCCCTATCAATTGTCGCAATATCGAACGCTCACGCACGATATCAGCATAAGCAGTAATATTGGCGGCAGTCGGGATATTTTTGGCGAGCTCAAAGAGGTAAACTTCACCCCCTGCATTATCTAAATCATCGACGCCTTTCAGAGCATCGGAGACCGTTAACACATCTAGTGGGCGGTTTTTAGCAACCAAACTAGTGATTGCACGGAAAATAGTGCGATGATTAGCGCGATAGAAATCACTCTCTTGCACACGGTCGGAGACACGATCCCATGCCTGTGGATCGATCATCACTCCGCCTAATAGAGATTGTTCGGCTTCGATAGAATGTGGCGGAACCTTAATACCAGCGGCACTTTTGGTTTGTCGTGGTGCATTGCTAGCTGTCAGTGTTTCCGCCATGATGACCTTCCATGTGTATGGTGTGATTAAGCTTCTTCGTCAGAAACAATGTGTACCTTAACCGTCGTGGTAATATCGCTATGCACTTGCAACGCGATATCGTACTCACCTAAGCGACGCAGCGGACCTTCTGGTAATAAGACTTCACTCTTTTCAACCGCAGCACCTGCAGCCGTAATCGCTTCAGCTAAATCACGCGTACCGATTGAACCAAACAACTTACCTTCTTCACCAGCTTGTGCAGGAATTTTCAACACCACTTTAGCAATTTCATCTGCACGTTTTTGTGCAGCGTGTAAAAGTTCCGCAGCCGCTTTTTCTAACTCAGCGCGACGCGCTTCAAACTTTTTAACATTCTCAGGCGTTGCATTGACTGCTTTACCTTGCGGCAACAAAAAATTACGTGCAAACCCAGGCTTAACTGCAACTTGGTCGCCTAACTTACCTACATTATGAATATTTTCTAATAAGATTACGTCCATCTCAAACCCCTCTTGGTATTACGCCGTAACGACGACGCAAATCGAAAAAACTATCAACCAATGCGGCTACTAATAATACCCCTAGAGAATAAGGGGACAAAATTATTAAGCCGCCATAAAAAACAATCAGTAAAAATAACCACATTTTACTTTTTGAAACAATATTGTGAACTAAGCTAATACCGGCAGCAAAAAATGGCACCAACATTAATGGGACCAAATCATAAAGCCACTTCCAACCCAAATAAGCCACGAACGTACTCACTAGCAACACACAGGCCGCAATGTAATTCATGCGGATTGTATATAGTTCGCTACGCAAACCTTCTGGATTGAATAATACCGCTTGCCACCAACGCCCCAAGAATAAATTAAATAAGCTACCAACTAATAAAAAGGCCCCTATCACGCCAGTCGATACATTCGCCATGAATTGCACAACGCCTTGTTGCTGCATAGCACTGGCAAAAGCATTCATACGCGCTTGATCATTAGCGGTTAAAGCGCCACTTTCATTCGCAGCCTTCACTAATTCTTGGTAATAACTATGGTATTGAGCTACCCAGTACGCGGAGATATCGTCCACAAATAAATGCACAGCAATAACACCGATAATGCCGAATATTGCTGTGGCCTTGAGGACCATACCCCAAGATACCGTGTAGCGTAAGACACAGGCCATCAACCACACAAAAAAGCTGCCACATACAATACCGTACACTAGGACCATATGGTTACCCATAGCCGCCCACACAATATCGGGAATAACTGCCCAAATCAGGACAAGCGCACCTTCCAAGGCACCTTTACGCAAAGTCACTAACGCTAAAATAACAACACTGACCCAACCCAATAATGGTATAAAACCAAAGATCAAAGCCATTGCTGCCGCTTGTAAGCGACCACGTAAGATAAACTCACCAAACTTGCGCATCCGATCAAGTCCCCTTCATACCTGCAACCATCGAATCACCGATACTCACAAGCTGACACGCTTAGTGACGATCACAATATGGCAAGAGCGCCAAATAACGCGCACGTTTGATTGCTTGCGCCAACATTCGTTGATAACGTACGCGCGTACCGGTAATGCGGCTCGGTACAATCTTGCCTGTTTCAGTTATATAACTTCTGAGTGTGTTTAGATCTTTATAATCGATCTCATCAACACCATCTACCGTAAAACGGCAAAATTTTCTACGTCTGAAATATCCACCAGCCATTGTTTACTCCTCTTTAATTTCTATCTTTGTATTTCAACCTTCATCATCAGCAAATGCCGCTTATTCACTGGCGCTTTTCGCTTCATCTCTATCACGTGATGCACCACGTGGACCACCACGAGAATAACGCCCTTGACGATCACCATGCTCATCTTTTTCTTTCAGCATTGGCGAAGGCATGGTAACAGCATCTTCACGATTGATAACTAGATGACGGATGATGGCGTCGTTAAAACGGAAATTACTCACGAGTTCATCAAGAATCGCTTGGCCACATTCGACATTCATCAAAATGTAGTGGGCTTTGTGGAGTTTGTTGATTGGATAAGCAAGTTGGCGGCGACCCCAATCTTCGTGACGATGAATTTTACCCTTCGCCTCTTTAATCATTGAGGTATAGCGCTCAACCATTGCTGGTACTTGCTCGCTTTGGTCTGGATGGACCATGAATACGATTTCATAGTGTCGCATATGCGTCTCCCTATGGACTTAGGCTCCCTGTTTAACAGTGGAGTAAGGAGTTAAAAAATCAGGGCTTGCTCAGCCCCGTGACTATACTGATATTAAAAATCCCGTAAAATCATGGGATTATGGAGCTGATCAGCACAGCCCCCACCTCTTTGATATAAAGAGGTGGGGTATTGTACGTGAGGGGATGAGTGGATGCAAATTAGGCAAATAACTCATTGAAGAAATTACAAGTGGCCTGCCACGAGCGTTGATCTGCGCATTCATTGTACACCGTACCAAAATCCAGATCCGCCGCTTCTGGATTGGTAAAGGCGTGCATCACCCCACCATAAGCGTGGAGTTGCCAATCGACGCCTGCTGCAGTCATTTCCTTTGCAAAAGCCAATACTTGCTCAGGCGGAACCATCGGATCATCATGGCCATGTAATGCTAGAACCTTTGCCTTAATAGCAGAATTTTTCACGCCTTCAGGCGCAGTTAAAATACCATGGAAGCTAACTGCACCTTTAATCTCAGCACCGCCGCGTACCATATCCAAAGCACACAGACCACCAAAACAATATCCCATTACCGCTAGCTTTTGCGTATCGACTTGCGGCAAAGCTTTGGCACATTCAAGTGCTGCATTGAGACGTGCCAAAAGCGTGGCACGATCTTCGACCAGTGGCAACATGAGATCCGTATTCTCTTCTTTGCTACCACCCAGAACGCCTTTACCGTATACATCCATGGCAAATCCAATATAGCCTAGCTTGGCAAGTTCTTGCGCTTTTTGGCATACAAAGTCATCACGGCCACCCCAGGCGTGGGCGATCAACACCAGCGGTCGCTGTTGCCCAGCTGGCACATCGTGAGCAACAAAGCCTTCAAAGGTTTTATCTTGATGTTGGTAGTCGATAGTTTCAGTTTGCATAACAACGCACTCCTTACTGAGTTGATCCTTGAACCTAGAATCCGCATTTGGACAAGACCATAACATAGAAACACGTTCGTCATCCAGAGCGCTGACGTACCACTTCGAATAGACAAACCCCAGTCGCAACCGACGCATTAAGACTAGACACTTCTCCATGCATAGGAATACGCAACAAACCATCACAAGTTTCTTTGGTTAAGCGTCGCAAGCCTTTACCTTCGGCCCCGATCACAACAGCGACTGCACCTGATAAGTCAATATCGAATAATGCATCGCTAGCATCATCAGCAGTTCCGTAAATCCATACGCCTTGCTGTTGCAATTGCTTCATGCTGCGCGCCAAATTAGTCACTTGAATGAACGGCACTGTCTCCGCTGCGCCACATGCAACTTTGTGTACAGTAGGCGTCAATGAAACAGAATTGTCTTTTGGTGCGATCACGGCATGAACACCAGCTGCATCAGCGCTGCGTAGACAAGCACCCAAGTTATGTGGATCTTGAATGCCATCAAGGATCAATAAGAAAGGTGGAGATGCTAGCGTGCCTTGCGCAATTTTATCAAGCAAATCCTCAAATGATAACTGCTCACCGTTCATACTAGTTTGAGCATGGCGACAGTGGGCGACAATACCTTGATGCTGGCGTGCATTGGCTAATTTGTCTAACTGCGCACGCGGCACTTCGTTAACTGCAATACCTTGCTTTTTTGCATGGGTGACTAGCTTTGTCAGGCGTTGGTCTTGGCGAGTTTTTTGTGTAATCAACTCTAAGATTACTGCTGGCTGCTTAGACAACAGCATTTCAACTGCGTGAATACCGTAGATATACTGTTTCATTTTTTCATTGTTATATTTTGTATAAGCTCAAGGTCTAGTTGTTTATCGTCCAGGTCAACCCGCACTACGCGTACTCTGACGGTGTCACCCAAGCAGAATTGTACGCCCGTATTTTTACCGGTCAAGCGATGTTTGATCGGATCAAACCGGTAATAATCGCTTTCAAGTGAAGTGATATGTACTAAGCCATCGACATATACCTCTTCTAATTCAACAAACAGACCAAAGGATACAACTGAAGTGATAATACCATTGAATTCATCACCGACTTTGTTGAGCATAAATTCGCACTTTAACCAGTCTTGCACATCGCGGCTAGCATCGTCGGCACGCCTTTCTGTCATCGAACATTGCTCGCCTAAACGCAACATCGCCTTCTCATCATACGCAAAACTCTCAGCTGAACCACGCTGCAAAATATGGCGGATCGCCCTATGCACTAATAAGTCGGGGTAGCGCCGAATTGGTGAAGTAAAATGTCCATAAGCGTCATAAGCTAAACCAAAGTGTCCTTCATTCTCAGGACCATATACCGCTTGCCCTAAGGAACGCAATAATACCATTTGGATCAAATGTGCATCATCACGTCCACTAATAGAGGTTAATACTTTCGCATAATCAGCCGGTTTTGGTTTCTTACCTCCGCGTAAACTCAAACCTAAACCTTTTAAAAATTCACGCAAATCATCAAGTTTATCCGGACTCGGGCCATCATGCACACGGAACAATGTCGGTACTTTATTTTTTAACAAAAACTTCGCTGCAGATACATTGGCTGCCAACATGCATTCTTCAATAATGCGATGGGCGTCATTACGCTCCGTTGGCACGATTGCTTCTATCTTACCTTTGCTATCGAACACAATACGAGTCTGGGTAAACTCAAAATCGATCGCACCACGCGTCGCGCGGTGCTTAATTAACACATTGTAGAGTGCATATAATTCATGCAATTGTGGTAACAATGTTGCATAACGCGCTTTAAGTTCCGCATCGTCTTGCACAAGTACTTTCGCTACCTCGCTATAAGTTAAACGCGCGTGTGAGCGGATTACCGCTTCATAAAAATGATAGCGGCTAATCTTGCCATCACGACTGATAGACATTTCACAAGCAATACACAAACGATCTTCATCGGGGCGCAAAGAACATAAACCATTTGATAATACTTCTGGCAGCATTGGCACTACTTTATTAGAGAAATACACTGAATTTCCGCGCAACTGTGCTTCCTTATCCAAAGCACTGCCTGGCTCAACGTAGTGAGCAACGTCAGCAATCGCTACGATCAAACGCCAACCACCTCTGGATTTGCTTTCACAATAGACCGCGTCATCGAAGTCTTTAGCATCAATACCATCGATAGTGACCAGAGGCAAATCGCGTAAATCTTTACGTCCCTCAATTGCTGTTGGATCAACTTGCGGCGCGAATGTTTCCGCTTGTTGACTCACTTCTGGTGGCCATACACATGGGATATTATACGTACGCAACGCTACATCGACTTCCATACCTGGCGCCATGTGATCACCAAGCACTTCACTGATTTTACCTTGCGGAGCACGATGCAAGCTCGGTTGTTCAGTAATCGTAACAACCACCATTTGCCCATGCTTTGCTTCCGCTTGCGCGGACTCTGAAATTAATACATCGTGTGGAATATGTTTATTATTAGGCACAACATAGCCAACGCCATTTTCTAAAAAGAAACGCCCCGCCAATTGCGTGGTATTATGTTGCAAAACTTTTATGAGATTGCCTTCACGTCGCCCTTTTCGATCCACACCAGCCACTGAGACGAGTACTTCATCACCATGAAACAAGGCACGCATAGGGCGTGCCGCTAAATATAAGTCATCACTACCATCTTCTGGCACCACAAAACCAAAGCCATCACGATGGCCAATGACTTGACCACGGATCAAATCCATCTGTGAAACGATGCAATAACCGCCACGCCGATTAAAAAATAATTGTCCATCACGCTCCATAGCGCGTAGACGCCGGCGTAACGCCTCAAGGTCTTCCGGACCTTCCAGCTCAAAATGTTTTGCCAATTGCGCGCGTGTCGCTGGACGCTTAAATGCATCCAGGGTCTGGAGAATATACTCGCGACTGGGAATTGGTTTAGCGTATTTTCCCGCTTCACGTTGGTAATGCGGGTCGTTAGTTCGTTTATTTTTCGTCATATTGTTCTTTCTAATAATTTTACTCTGTTTAGCCATACGCAACATATAGCGTATAAATGGGCAAATCTGTAAGGATTATACCCCTCGTACCTAAAGATGCGAAGTTTTAGGCTCAGATGCGAAAGGTGTATACCCGCTTAAAACGAAAAAACCCGATTGAGTAAACTCAACCGGGTTTCCGAATAAGACAAGGCCTGGGTCTGTATTCTGGATTCGTGCCAGCAAAACTGGCAAAACTTTAAGCAAACCTAATCGCGTAGCAAACACTCTTGCTTATACAGCGTCTCCATAAACTCAAAAGATGAGTAATCGCGTAACACACTATTATTTAATTGTTCACGGGTCTGATTGAATCGGTCTTTAAGCGAATTGGCCTCTTGTGGATCAATACCACCAGCCAGACAAGCATCAACATATTCCTTAATAATCAAACGCATATCATCGAGCAGCGTATCATCTGAGCGTATTTTGCTCGTATTTAACTCTGCAAATATGTCTGCGGACACGGCTTCGGCCATCTTCCACCCCTTCACTTTCAACTGTTTGTGGAGCGTATACTAATGTAAGCACCTTAAGGAAATATTAAATCTGCGTAAATTTACTAGGGGCAATATTTGAACTACACATTAGGCTTAAAACCAGCGCAACAATCAAACACTTAACAATTGACAAGCTCTAACCAAGTCGTTAGATTGCGCTTTCCGCCGGGGTGGTGAAATTGGTAGACACGCAAGCTTCAGGTGCTTGTGGGGGTAACCCCGTGGAGGTTCAAGTCCTCTCCTCGGCACCAATCTTTAACGAATGAATCCAACCAACCAGCCTTCAGAATTATCAGCAGTCTCTGGGGCATATCCCTAATCGAAAGGATGACGCTTAATGATAGTTTCGATACGGTCTGGTCCGGTTGACACTATGTCGATAGGAATTTCTAAGAGATCTTCAATTCGCTGTAAGTAGGCACGCGCATTATTCGGTAGTGCTGCAAGGTTATCAACCCCCACAGTGGAAGTTTGCCAACCCGGCAATTCTTCGTAAATAGGCTTACATCCAGCTAATGCCTTGGCGCCTGGTGGCGGTAATAACAACCTGCGTCCTTCAGATTCGTAGCCCACACAAATTTTTAGAGCTTGCAAACCATCTAAGACATCCAGCTTCGTCATGCATAAACCAGACATACTATTGATTTGGATTGACCGCCGCATTGCCACAGCATCAAACCAACCACATCGACGCGGGCGCCCGGTGACGGTACCAAACTCATGACCGCGTTCTGCCAACTGTTTGCCAACGTCATCGAATAGTTCCGTCGTAAAAGGCCCACCACCCACACGTGTTGTATAAGCCTTAGTAATACCCAAGACATAATCCAAAAACAATGGTCCGACACCACTTCCACTTGCTGCTGCACCGGCTGTAGTATTTGATGACGTTACATATGGGTATGTACCATGATCAATATCAAGCAGGCTCCCTTGCGCACCTTCGAAAATAATATTTTTACCTTGCTGATGGAACGCTTGTAATAACGCAGGTACATCAGCCAACATGGGCTTAACTTGCTCAGCTAGGGTTAGGGTTTCTTGCAACGTTTTTTGAAAATCGATCGTCTCGACTTTATAAAAGTTTTGCAGCATAAAGTTATGATAATCGACAAGCTCAGCCAATTGCTCGGTAAATTGCTGCGAGTAATAGACATCGCCCAAACGTAAACCTCGACGTGAAATTTTGTCTTCGTATGCAGGGCCAATGCCTCGTCCTGTTGTGCCAATAGCATTTTTGCCTTTTGCTTCTTCGCGCGCTACATCTAGGGCAATGTGGTAAGGCATGACTAAGGGACAAGCGGGTGAAATCTTTAAACGCTCGCGCACCGCAACCCCACGACTCTCGAGCTCTTCGATTTCCGACATCAACGCAGATAACGATATCACAACGCCATTGCCAATGAAGCATTGGACATTTTGACGCAAAATACCTGAAGGGATTAGGCGTAATGCTGTCGATTGACCATCTATCACTAAGGTATGCCCAGCATTATTCCCGCCTTGGAAACGCACCACGCCGCTAGCGCGTTCCGTTAGCAAATCAACAACCTTGCCTTTACCTTCATCACCCCATTGACTGCCTAAAATTACGATACTTTTTGCCATTTCAATTTACCTTAGCCATGCCCACAAACCTGCGCATTATAACAGATGGTGAACTACAAACAGAATAACCATACCGATAGCCATACTAAACAAACCAATTATTCGCAAATAACGATTATTAAACTGCGCCACACTCACTATCATTCGACGCCAACACTGTGGACATAAAAAAGGTAATACACCCTCTAAAACAAATACTAACGCAATCGCAGTTAATAGGTAACTCAGCATACTCATTCGCTCATCAAGCGGACGCAAAAAAGTCGGGGCAATCCCGACTTTTTTACTTTCATTCTAGCTAATGGCTTAACGTCAAGTAAGCTGCTAACCGTTACTCGCTGTTTTTTTACCGTCAGCCTCGTTAAAATATTTAAAGAATTGATTTTTTGGATTTAAGACAATCACATCACTCTTATTATTAAAACTTTCTGTATAAGCTTCTAAGCTACGCAAAAAGGCATAGAAGCTGGTGTCGTGCTTATAGGCCGCTGCATAGGTCTTCGCCGCTTGCGCGTCACCCTGTCCGCGTATTGCCGCACCTTTCGCCTTTGCTGTCGCTACAGTCACTTTGACATTTGCATCGGCTTCAGCACGAATTTTTTCTGCTGCAGCCTGGCCATCAGCACGGTGTTTTGCTGCAACTTGTTCACGCTGCGCACTCATCCGACTGTATACTGACTGGCTCACTTGCGTTGGTAAATCAATGCGTTTAATGCGCACATCAATGACTTTCACACCTAAATTCTGTGCATTGCTGTTCGCTTCTTTTTGCAATAACGACATGATATCACCACGTCCCCCAGACACCACCTCATTAATAGTGCGGCGCCCGAACTCCGCACGCAGACTATCATTGATCTTTTGGCGAATAAGTTGTTCAGCTAATTGACTATTCCCGCTAGTACGCGTGTAATATAGTGGTAGATCACTAATACGCCACTTTGCATAATAATCTACAATCACATATTTTTGTTCTGCAGTCAGAATACGTGATGATTTCGCCTCCAAGGTTTGTAAGCGCACATCAAAGCGACGTACAACATTAATAATCGGCACTTTAAAATGTAAACCAGGATTGTAGAGCTTGGCTTGTCCTGTCTTAGGCGTATCCACGATTTTCCCTAACCGCAACACTAAAGAGCGCTGACCTTCATGGACGGTAAATACAGACGCAAAACCAACAACTAACAGAATTAATAAGCAGGTAATAATGACTAACGCTTTATTGTTCCTCATGATTTACGCCCCCTTGCCAGCATAATTTGTGCTGCGATTTGTCAAAGCATCACGCGATGGACGTGTGCTAGTATCAGCACCCGTATTACTTGCCTTTGGTGTCCCATTAACCATTGAGGCTGTCGATACAGACGATGACGGATCGCCCTCATCTAACCTAGGCAATTGCATACGTGTTTGTTGCATGATCTTATCCAATGGTAAATACATAAGATTGTTACTATTATTTACGTCGAGCAATACTTTACTACTCTTATTCAAAACTGATTCGATCGCATCAAGATACAGACGCTCGCGCGTAACTGCGGGTGCACTTTGATATTCCGGCAACATTGCCAGATAACGCGCCGTTTTACCTTGCGCCTTCAACATCACTTGTTGCTTATAAGCGCGTGCATTTTCTAATAGGCGTTGCGCTCGCCCATGTGCAATTGGCTCAACTCGATTGCTATAAGCTCTCGCTTGGTTAATATAACGCTGCTCATCTTCGCGCGCTTTGATCGCATCATCAAATGCAGCGGTTACTGCTTCCGGTGGCTTCGCCGGTTGCATGGTAACATCCATGATTTTCAAGCCAACATTATACGAATCTAAAATTTCAGTGAGCTGTTCATCAACTTGTTGACGTACTTGTTGTCTACCAGTCGTGAGAATTTGATCCAAGGTATCGTTCCCGACAACTTGGCGCAAAGCGCTAGCCGTCGCTTCTTGCAATGTCTGGCGAGGATTAACGGAATTGAATAAGAAATCACGCGAATTATCGACACGGTATTGAACGACTATTGCTACATCGACAATATTTTCGTCCTTTGTCAACATTTCCGCTTGATAGGGAAAGGCTGTGATTTGTTGGATATTAACTTTGTATTGGCTATCGACAAAACGCGGTATCCAATGAGCGCCTGGACCTACAGTGTCTACATATTTACCAAAACGTAGGACAACTGCTTGCTCTGCAGCGCCAACAATAAAAATGCCGGATAACGCCCAAAAAATAAGAATAACCAATAAAATTAAACCAAAACCGAGAAAAGCACCTTTGTTAGAGCCGGCATCCTGCCCATCTGCAGATGGGCCCGAACCACCACCTTTAATACCAAACATACCACGCATTTTTTGCTGTAATTTGCGGAATACTTCATCGAGATCGGGGGGTTGTTGTTGTGGGCCTTTTTGACGTCCACTCCACGGGTCGTGGTCTTTCCCATTATTATCTGGCTCATTCCAGCCCATATCTCTCTCCTATTGTTACGAGGCCCAGTTTGGCAAAAGCATGATTCTAGGCTGCTGTTTGCCTTGTCGCAAGCACTCTTTTGTAATAAAGGCACATAGACAGTCTATTTACCTTGTAAAGTACGTTCAAACTCATTGTATGGCAAGCGAACGGTCAGAATATAATGACCATGCTCATCAATAGCTTCTGCCAGAACGGCGCCTTGTTTATAAAGCTTGGCGCGTAATGCTGCACTTGCAACAGGCAAACAAACATCGCGGATCACCATTTCTTGCATGAGCAATTCCTGCATGGCCAGCTTTAATAGTTCTAAGCCTCTACCCTCTGTCGCGGATAACCAAACGCGACTTGGCTGGCCAGCGTTGTTACGTTCAATGCGTGTCTTATGGTGCTCTAACAAATCAATTTTATTAAATACTTGTAGCTGAGGTACACGCTGCGCTCCTATTTCCGCCAGTACTGCATGTACTTGCTCTATATTAGCGCGACTTGTAGTGCTATGGGCATCGACCACATGCAACAATAGCTCAGCTTCGCGGACTTCTTCTAACGTCGCTTTAAATGACTCAACCAAATCATGTGGTAAATGACGGATAAAACCCACGGTGTCTGCCAAAATGACATCACCAACATCTGTCAACTTAATGCGTCGCAAGGTAGGATCTAGTGTCGCAAATAATTGATCCGCCGCAAACACCTCTGCATTGCTTAGGGTATTAAATAGGGTTGATTTTCCTGCGTTGGTATAACCCACTAACGCCACCGTAGGAATTGCAGCGCGGCGGCGTGCACGGCGACCTTGTTCGCGTTGACGACGCACTTTCTCTAAACGCTTACGTATTGTTTTGATACGTTCGCGTAACAAACGTCGATCCGTTTCAAGCTGCGTTTCACCAGGACCACGCAAACCGATACCACCCTTTTGGCGCTCCAAGTGAGTCCAACCACGGACTAAACGTGTCGCTAAGTGCTCTAACTGTGCCAACTCAACCTGTAGTTTCCCCTCAAACGTCCGCGCACGCTGGGCAAAGATATCTAAGATTAAATCGGTACGATCAACTACCTTGCATTGACACAATTGCTGTAAATTGCGCCCTTGAGCCGGTGATAATTCATGATTAAATAGGATTAAGTCAACATTATGTGCTTGTGCACACTGGTGGATTTCTTCGGCCTTACCCGTGCCTACAAAATATTTTGCGTCTGGGGATTGACGCGAACCACCAATAACGCCGGCTGGGCTCACGCCCGCTGCTAATGCTAATTCATGGAATTCTGCCAAATCTTCTTGATTCTCGCCACGCTGAAAGTCAATGTGCACCAATATTGCTGATTCAATGTCTTTAAACAAGGCAATAACCTTCCGAAAAGTTTTTAACCAAACAGGGTAAGACGGGGATAAACCACAGCGGTTGTGCGCGAGAACAACACAGTCTTTTGCTGAATAAAAGACTGCGTCGCGTTATTCACTACCAGATTCAGTACCTTCTTCATCGCCATTTTCCTCACTCGGAGCGAACTTAACATTGCGAGCAGGTACAATCGTGGATATTGCGTGTTTATAAACCATTTGACTGACGGCGTTCTTGAGAAGGATCACAAACTGGTCAAACGATTCGACTTGGCCTTGGAGTTTAATGCCATTCACCAAATAAACGGATACTGGCACCTTTTCTTTCCTTAGTGCATTGAGAAAAGGGTCTTGTAAAAATTGCCCTTTTGACATCGTATATCTCCCTTATAGTTCTTATAATTCCTAGGGCCTGTTATTTTTCACCAGCCCCTTATTCCTGCGTAATTTTTTAAAAATCAAGCAAGCACTGATTAAGTGTAGCATGCAAAACAAAGAAGCAAAACGTTTCTGGCACCATTTATGCGTCCGAGCGTAAAAAACCCCGGACGCTGTGTAAAACATTTGCAATAAGTTTGGGATCCTCGCTGACAAACCACGCCAATTCAGGCCAGTGGCGCAACCACGTCAGCTGGCGCTTAGCTAGCTGGCGCGTGGCCGCAATAGCGCGTTCCCGCATCTGCTCATAGTCATATTCACCCGCCAGATATTGCCATACTTGGCGATAGCCCACTGCGCGTAGTGCCGGCAACTCGGCATTTAAATCATCACGCGCATAAAGCCGTCTCACCTCATCAATCAAGCCGTCGTCCAACATCTGTTGGAAACGCTTGGCAATGCGCGCGTGTAACTGTGTTCGCTGTGTCGGCGCCACTGCAATATTAAGCACATCATAAGGAAATGAAACACGCTTGTCTGTATCCCAGAGTGTTGATAACGGCTGACCTGTGATTTGATAGACTTCCAAAGCACGTTGAATTCGCTGCGGATCGTTGGCATCAATACGTACTGCAGCTTTGGGATCAGTTCGCATCAATTCTGCATGTAATGCTTGCCAACCTACACGCTCAGCTCGCGCGCTTATCGCTGCTCGCACATTTTGATCAGCCGCGGGCAGTTGCGACAAACCCTGTTGCAGAGCACGAAAATACAACATCGTACCACCAACTAACAACGGAGTGGCGCCAGCAACGATAATATCGTCAATTTCGCGTAAGGCGTCCATGCGAAATTGCGCAGCTGAATAAACTTGGCTTGGATCGCAAAGATCGATCAATCTATGTGGGCAAGCCGCCAATGTCTGTGCATCTGGCTTTGCAGTACCGATATCCATGCCATGATAAATCATCGCTGAATCAACACTGATCACATCACAGTTCAATTGCTCATGCAAAGCAATGGCGAGGTCGGTTTTACCAGCTCCCGTTGGTCCCATTAAACAAATAATTTTAGCGCGCTCTGTCATGCTTCTACAGGATTCATCAATTCATCAAGTTGGGATAGGGAAAACTGGCGCCAGCATTGTGGATACTGCTCTAAGACTGGCAGGAATTGTTTGCTGAGTTGTTTAATCGTCATTAAATTCGTGTCCTGCTGATGTTGGGCTGCATACCGAGCAAGCACTGGCAGCAACGCACTAAGATCTCGTTGTTCGTTTACTCCTAGCAACTTTTGGGCTAGCAACTGTATAAAACCTTCTACAGGCATTTCGCGCAAAAGTGCCGGTAATTGTCTCACCACTAATGTCGTTAGCCCCAGGGTCTCTACGCTAATTCCCAATGTTTGCAACTTAGCTTGGTATGCAGCGATAGACTCAATCTGTTGTTCCGCTAAAGTCACCGTTTCAGGCAATAATAATGGCTGCGAACATAAAGCACTCGCTTGCAAATCACGCTGCAACTGTAAGAGATAGACATGTTCGCGCATACCAACGAGATCAATCATCAACAATCCTTGCGTATTTTCTATTAATACGTATTTATTATGTAGCACACCTAGTAAATTACCCAAGGCTGGATCGAGTTCTGAATTTGATGTTGTAGAGTGCTTAGATGATGAGTATGAGTGCGGCTGTGGTGGTTTACTGAGGCTTTGATAAGCTGCCATTTGCTCTCGCACTTGGTAGTGCCCTAAACGACTTGCTCCAGGCGTAGACCTATAGTTATTAGATTGTTGTGTTGCAAAATCTCCCTGATAATGTCCTGTCTTATCATTCATACTTTGTGACGCCAATTCAGCGTCAGGTACAGCAGATAACTCAGCTTGCGTAGTTTGCAATGCTTCATCCAAACTGCGATAAATAAAATCGTGCACTAAACGGCTTTCATGAAAACGCACTTCGTGTTTAGTCGGATGTACATTAACATCAACTTGCCTACTATCCAGCGTTAGATACAATACATAAGCAGCATGACGTCCAGGAGGCAGTTTATCTGCATAAGCTTGGCGTATAGCATGATTAATCAATCTGTCACGTATCATACGTCCATTAACATAAAAATATTGCAGATCCATTTGGCTACGTGAAAAGTCTGGCAAGCCTAACCAACCAGTGATGTGAAGACCTGATATTTGATTTTTTATTGCAAGGCTCTGCTGCAAAAAACGCGCACCAAAGATTTTACCTACACGTTTTTCACGTATCAACTGTCCTTCTCCCGCCTTAACATCCAAGACAATTCGCCGTTGGTGGCGCAAAATAAAACTCACATCATAACGGCTCAAGGCAATACGCTTGACAACTTCTTCAATATGATTAAATTCAGTTTTCGCACTACGTAAGAATTTGCGGCGCGCCGGAGTATTAAAAAACAAATCTCGCACGCTAACGCCAGTACCTTGAGGTGCTGATGCCGGACCAACTGTAGAAGGATTGTCACGCCCTTCACAATTAATTTGCCACGCTGATTTTTCATTAGCCGTACGACTGACAAGTTGCATACGTGAAACCGAGCTGATACTTGCAAGTGCTTCACCGCGAAATCCTAAACTCATCACGGCTTCCAAATCATCTAGACAACTAATTTTACTTGTCGCATGGCGACTGAGCGATAACACTAAATCATCTTTACGAATACCACAGCCGTTATCGCGAATTTGGATGAGTTGCATACCGCCATTTTCGATATCAATTTCAATTTTTTTAGCGCCTGAATCTAAACTATTCTCCAACAACTCTTTGACCACCGAAGCTGGTCTTTCCACGACCTCACCTGCTGCAATTTGATTTGCCAATAACGTGTCAAGTAAATGGATACGTGGGTGTGAGGACATATTTATTCTCTTGTTTTTATCACTACGCAGGTACTTTTAATATTTGGCCTACATAAATGTTATTCGAATATAAATGATTCAGTTTGCGTAAGCTACGGATACTCGTATGCTGACGTTCAGCGATAATCGATAAGCTATCGCCACGTGCAACTTTATAGCGCTGCAGCTTGGGCTTAGATTTCGCCTTGGTTTTCGTTTTAACTTTTTTCTTATGGGAAAGTTGTTGTTTTTTAGCTGCCGCCTTTTTGCTTGAGTTAGCTTTCGCTGTAGAAACATGCTTTGGCTTGTGCGTTGAAGTATGTGCTTTGCTTGCCGGCGATTTTACTGGTTTCAACAATGCATAGTTAGTCACGCCTTGTTCTTTCATCGCCGCAAATAAAGTACCACGTGGTGGATTCTTCATGAAATAATTTTTAATTCCAGCAAAAATCGCTTTTGCGAGCTTAATTCGGTATTTTGGATTATCGAGATTACGCTCTTCGCGCGGATTCGAGATGAAACCCGTCTCAACCAAAATGGACGGTATATCGGGTGATTTTAACACTACAAAGCGAGCTTGTTCCACTTTGTTGTGATGCAGCTTACCCACCCGGCTAAGTTGGCCTAATACTGAATTACCAATCTCAACACTTTGTGCGATTGTTGCTGTTTGCGACAAATCAATTAATACCGAACGCAGCATTTGGCCCTGGTCTTGCAAACTATTTAAATCAACGCCACCGAGTTCAGAGTAATTTTCTTTTTCAGCTAACCAGCGCGCAGCTTCACTACTTGCGCCTCGTTGCGATAAGGCATACACAGAAGCACCGTGTGCCGAGCGGTTTTTATATGCATCTGCGTGAATAGCAACAAACATATCTGCCTTATCTTTACGTGCAATGCGCAAGCGCGTACGTAAGCTGATATACTGATCTGAGTTACGCGTCATAACAGGCTTCATGCCAGGCTGTTTTTTCAATAAATGATACAAATCACGCGAAATATCTAATACGACCCTTTTCTCGTGCGTACCTCGTGGTCCGCTGGCTCCGGGATCTTTACCGCCATGTCCTGGGTCAATAACCACAATAATATCACGCCGCCCTGCACTTTTAAGCGGTAGCGCTGATTTAACCACAGTCGGTCTAGAATTATGTGTCACAACGTGACGGTGCGATTTTACCGGCTCCAGATCTAACACTAAACGATCACGATAATTCATTTCTGGGGCTAGTAAAAAGGCACTAGGATGCATTGCTTGTTTAACGTCAATAACAATGCGCAAATGGTGGTTAGGCCGTTTTGCCGTGCGGATGCTTTTTATTGGTGTTTTGCTCAAAGACAAATGTTTTAGATTTGTCTGCAAGCTGGCATTTTGGATATCAAGCACAACACGCTGTGGTTTATTTAAGGCAAACACCCTGTATTTAACTGGCTTATCTGACACCAAAACTAAGCGCGTCTTATGTGGCTGAGAAGAAATTCGCGCGGAAGAAATCTTTGCCATGGCAGCAAGGCTCAGTAATGGCCAACACAACAATAAACCAATAATCACTAAACGGCGTAAGTAAACTGTCATTCAGTCTCCTCACTGCTTGCGAGCGCTTGTAATACTTGTTCACCATGTGGAGACTGCGCACTAAACATCAATGTACGGCCAGGCATCGCATACTCAATGTGGCAAGCCAAATCCGCCTGTGGCAATAAATGCTTACCACGCTCTGGCCATTCAAAAATACACACAGCGTCGACATTAAGATAATCACGCAAACCTAGGGCTTCTAACTCTTGTGGGTCATTCAACCGGTAGAGATCAAAATGAAAAACCTGCTTGACATCATTTTGTTGCTGAGCGAATTCATAAGGTTCAACTATCGTGTATGTCGGACTCTTAACATTGCCATGATGACCAAACCCTTGCAATAAACCGCGCACCAAGGTGGTTTTACCTGCGCCTAATTCACCACTTAAGAAAATAACCATGGGACTATGACTCAAGCAAGCAAGCTGTTGACCAAACGCAAGCATGCTAGCTTCATCTTGGATAAAAAAATGCGTTTGTGTCATTGCGCATTCACCAATTGACGTAAACAAGGTAAAAGATCTAAAGCTAACATGCCACGCTCACCATGACTGGCCGCATGATCGGCAGCAGTTGCATGGAGGCAAACACCAAGTTCAGCCGCGTTGCGTAACGCTACGGCTTGGGCGACCAAACCACCAATGACGCCACTTAAAACATCTCCCATGCCGCCACTGGCCATGCCAGGATTGCCATTTGGACAAACACTCACTATACCGTCACCGTCAGTAATTAAACTACCCGCACCCTTGAGCACAACGACGCCATGATATGCCTGTTGCATCTGACGCACTGCCGCAAAGCGATCCTCTTGCACTTTTTGCGTCTGTGAATTTAGCAGACGTGCTGCTTCGCCGGGATGTGGTGTCAACACCCAATTATCGCGTTGCACTGTTTTTTTCGTGCTCGCTAAAGCCATTATATTTAAGGCGTCAGCATCCACAACTAACGGTAGGTCGCTCGCTAACACTTTCGCTAACAGGTTTTGTCCCCAAGGCTGTTGGCCAATCCCCGGCCCCACCACAACCACTGTCGCGCGCTGTAATAGAGGGCTCAATTGATCGTTTTTCACAATACCATGACACATTATTTCTGGCCGTGCGGCATTGATTGCGCCAATATGCTCGGGTTGTGTCGCAACGCTAACTAAGCCAGCGCCAACACGTGCCGCTGCTTCAGCGGCCATGCGCACTGCACCAGCCATACCAAAATCGCCGCCGACAATTAACACATGGCCAAAATCGCCTTTGTGCGCGTTACGATTACGCGGTGGTAAATAAGTTTGGAGCAACTGTGTCATATCCAAACAGTGCGCGCTGGGCTCAACTTGATCAAAAACTGCTTGCGGGATCTGTAAATCATTACAGCTAATCACACCACAATGCTCTCGCCCCGCTGCCGTCATCAACCCCGGTTTATTACCGATAAAAGTGACAGTACGTTGCGCTTTAACCGCCTTGCCTAAAACCCGCCCGGTATCTACATCTAAGCCCGAAGGCACATCGATGGCAAGGACCGGCGCTTGCGCTGCATTTATCGCCTCAATAGCCGCGAGTAATTCGCCCCGCACATTACCTTGCAAACCGGTACCCAATACTGCATCGACAACGACATCTGTGTGAAATCCCGTATAGGGTTTAAAAGGAGCCAGTGGCACACTGGCCGCGCCGCAGTCTTGCATCGCGGTCAATGCCGCACCCTTGAGGCGCTCAAGACTACCAATATGCAAAACCGTTACCTCTAAACCCTGCTTTTTGGCCAAGCGGGCAATAACGTAACCATCTCCACCGTTGTTACCAGCCCCGCAAACCACGGCTATTTTTTTTGCAGTTGGCCAAGTTTGTTGCAAAACGTCAAATGCCCCTTGCCCAGCACGGTTCATGAGTTCGTATTCAGCGATATTAAAATCTTGGATAGCAATGCGTTCTAATTCTCTAATTGCTTGATTTTGATAAATATTTTTTACTGCTTGCATGACTGTAATGGCTCTCTCACGATGGTTCAACGCGCTGACGTAACTGGCGCCTATGATACCTTGGAATGGCATATTGCGTAAGGCTGATGCTGCTTATGGGAGAGATTGTCAAATTGAGTTAAAAGGTTTACTATTGGTTGTATAATTAACTACCAACCCAAAGGATCTGGAAAGTTAGAAAAAGCCAAGCATGGAAGCCCTACATTTAAGCAGGTGGAGATGTAACATGCCAAGACCAACAGTGCCTCAAACAAGCACCAAAGAAATAACACATAAACTTTCAGCAGGCTCTGGTGTCACCAAACCAGACACAAGTAAGCGCTCCCGTGACACTAAACAAAAAATATTTGAACAAGCTAGGCAAGAGCCCCAATCCAGCTCAGTTGCCTCCGCGTCAGCTTATTTAGGCATTACTTCAAAAAGCGCAGGCAGAAAAGGTTCACAAGCTCGCATTGGCTACCTTAATAGCAACCCTGATAAGCAACACTCATACAAAGCGCCAAGCGGTCCGACACAAGACACCGCTACAGATGCGACGGATACAGCAACCATTTCCCCTCTTACGCTTTGACCGGGACTCATTAATCAGCGATACTCCGGACTATTATGGTTTCAGCATCGCAACCGCCAGACTCACCTTCACAAGACTCGCTCGATTATGCCCAACTCGCTACAGACATTAAGCTGTGGGGCATCGAGCTGGGTTTTGATGATATCGCTATTACTGATACCCAGCTCGATGGCTATACTCCGCGCTTACAAGATTGGTTAGCGCAACACTATCATGGTGAAATGGGTTACATGGCACGTCATGCCAAGTTGCGCAGTCATCCACAACAGCTGTTACCCGACGTTAAGCGCGTGATCTGTGCTCGCATTAATTATTTACCACCCAGCAGCGACATCAAAGACAACTTACGCGACAAACAACGCGCGTATGTATCTCGCTATGCCGTCGGGCGCGATTATCATAAATTAATTCGCCGCCGTTTGGCACAATTGGCAAACCGCATCGCCACGGTTACCGGTGATTTTAAACAACGTGCCTTTGCCGACAGTGCACCGGTATTAGAAAAACCCTTGGCAGAAAAAGCGGGGCTGGGTTGGATCGGCAAACATACGAATTTAATTAATGCAAAAGCAGGCTCATGGTTTTTTCTCGGTGTGCTTTATACCGACTTACCCTTACCATGTGATACCCCACAAGCGCATAGCCATTGTGGCAGTTGCAGTGCTTGCATCGATATATGCCCTACGCAAGCAATCGTGGGCCCATACCAATTAGATGCGCGGCGTTGTATTTCTTATTTAACAATTGAATTGAAAGGCACAATTCCCACTGAGTTTAGGCCACTACTTGGTAATCGTATTTATGGTTGCGATGATTGCCAACTCGTGTGCCCTTGGAATCGCTTCGCAAAGGTCACTGCCACCCAAGATTTTCACCCACGCCATAACTTAGATAAATCACAGCTTATCGAATTGTTTGCTTGGGATGAAGCTGAGTTTTTGAAAAAAACAGAAGGTTCTGCGATTCGCCGGATTGGCCACGAACGTTGGTTACGCAATATCGCGGTAGCTTTAGGCAATGCACCTACTTGCACCAAGATCATTGCAGCATTGCAATCACGCCAAGAGCATCCTTCCGCCTTAGTGCGCGAACACGTTGCGTGGGCACTCGCTCAACATGAGCAATAATGCTAAGACGATCATTGGGCCTTTTCGACAAATAGGTGTTCTCGGTAATATTTTAATTCGTCGATAGAATCTTTTATATCTTGCAAAGCAACATGTTGAGATTCTTTTTTGATACCGCTCAGGATCCCAGGCAACCAGCGCTGTGCCAACACTTTCAGCGTGCTAACATCCAAATGACGATAATGAAAATACTTTTCGAGCGTAGGCATTAAACGAAATAAAAAACGTCGATCTTGGCAAATACTATTACCACACATCGGTGACACGCCTGCTGGCACATATTTTTTTAAGAACGCAAGGGTTTGCGCTTCTGCTTGTGCAACCGTCAACGTACTGGCCTTGATTCTATCAATCAAGCCTGATTTGCCGTGTGTCTTTTTATTCCATTTATCCATCGCATCAAGCACTTCATCGGACTGATGAATCGCCAATACTGGCCCTTCTGCCACAACATTTAATTGTGAATCCGTCACAATCGTTGCAATTTCGATGATCAAGTCATTATCAGTATCGAGACCCGTCATTTCCAAATCAATCCAGATTAAATTATGTTCACTTGGTACCATTGTCTTCTCTAATTCAATAATTAACCAGATAGCTATTCTAACAAACTCTCTACAATAAGCACCCATACTTCTTTAGTCTTTAGCGTACTTCGTTTAGAATGGCGACTCAGTTCAGCAACCATGCTAGTTTGGAGACATCATGAAACGATTATTTTTAATTCTCATCCCCCTGACGCTAGGCTTAATCATCAGCCAAACCCAGGCAGCCAATAAAACCTCGTTAAGCACAGAGCAAGACAAGCTCAGCTATAGCTTAGGTTTTGATATCGGCGGCAAGGTTGCCCAAGGCTTTAAATCACAATCAATTCAAGTTGAACCAACTGTATTTGCCAAAGGCGTGAGCGATGCAATGGCTGGCAACAAGCCAATAATGTCCAGCAAAGACATGCAAAAAACAGTCATGACATTCCAACAAAAAATGGTACAGAAGGCACAAAAAGAAGCACAAAGTGCGATCAATGCTAACCGCCAAAGCATCTTCCATAACAACAAAAACCCGGTGATGGGCGATCCCAATGGCCCTGTTACCTTAGTCGAATTCTTTGATTATCAATGTGTACACTGTCGCGCATTCGCACCAACGCTGAATTCATTAATTAAACAAGATCCCAAGTTGCGTGTGGTCCTTAAAGAATTCCCCATCTTTGGCGCTAATTCTGAATTCGCTGCTAAAGCCGCACTAGCTGCACAACAGCAAGGTAAATACATGCAGTTCCACAATGCATTGATGGACTCTGATAAACCATTAACAAATGACGAAGTATTAAAGCTTGCTAAACAAGCTGGCCTCGATGTCAAACAATTACAAAAAGATATGCAGGCATCTGCCATCAGCAAACAAATCAAAGCGAATCAAAAACTCGCAGAAAAACTCGGCATTAATGGCACCCCGACATTGATTATTAGCACCACCAACGCCAATAACAACGCCGGCAACAAAGAGATAACAGCGATTATGATTCCTGGCGCACCACCGATGAAGTACCTCGAAAAAGTGATCGCGCAAATGCAAAATCAAGGCAATGGTAATTTCAAATTTAAAGACAGCAAACCACCTAAACGCGATAAGTCAGTTTGGCAAGGTATCTAGTCACTGACCATAAATAGCAAGAGGGGGGGGGGTATATCGTACCCCTCTCTTTTATCTGTCGTCGTTGAAAGGAAGCATGCATGTTAAACACCGCCGCCTTTATGATCTTCGCTTACTTGCTTGGGTCTTTATCCAGCGCTATCATCGTATGTAAGTTATTTAACTTGCCAGACCCACGTGAACAAGGTTCAGGCAACCCTGGCGCAACTAATGTCTTACGTATTGGTGGTAAAAAAGCCGCAGTAATAGTCTTACTGGGCGATGTATTAAAAGGCGCTATTCCTGTCTTAACCGCACAACTCTATGGTTTACCCGATTTGAATCTCACGCTTGTGGTATTCGCGGCTTTCCTCGGGCATTTATACCCATGCTTTTTTGGTTTTAAAGGCGGTAAAGGTGTCGCCACTGCTTTTGGCGGTTTAATTGCAATGTCATGGTTAGTCGGTTTAGCGATAATTGCCACGTGGGCAATCATGGCAGCAGTTTTTCGTTATTCTTCACTCGCCGCATTAACCGCAGCAGTACTTGCACCCGTGTATACCTACTTCCTAACCGACAATCCCGGCTGGTTTGTCATCGCAGCAATGAGTTTGATCTTAGTTATTCGCCACAGGGGTAATATTAAACGCTTGGTGTCGGGCACAGAGAGTAAGATAGGTAAGAAGTGACGCGAAGCTAGCTACTTGCCCCAAGACTAAGATAAAATCACCGAATTAAATGCGCTTTTTAACGCGGAGATTGACCTTTATCTTAAGCTTGGTTTAGTGGCCAGCGTGCCCGCGCATTAATCTCCAACCCATCACTTTCACCCGCCAATAAACGTTGGCAACCAGCATAGGCGATCATTGCGCCATTGTCGGTACAAAATTCGTGGCGTGGATAATAGACTTGCGCATTCAAGGATGCAGCTAAAGCTCGTAACTTTTCACGCAAAGCTTGATTTGCACTAACCCCACCAGCCACAACCAAACGCAGCAAACCTGTTTGTTGTAATGCACGTTTACATTTGATTGCTAAAGTTGATACAACTGCCTGCTGAAAAGCATAAGCAATGTCTGCACGGTTTTGTAACTTCGCTGCATCACTATGTAAATTCCCATCGCTTTTGCGAAAGGTATTTAAGGCAAAGGTTTTCAAACCACTGAAACTAAAATCCAAGCCTGGCCTGTCCGTCATGGGGCGTGGAAACTGATAAATCCCATCACGACCCTGCTTTGCTAACTCTGCTAATGCCGGCCCACCAGGATATGCTAGCTCTAGTAGCTTGGCTGTTTTATCAAACGCTTCACCTGCTGCATCATCCAACGATTCACCGAGAATATGATATTTTCCCAGACCATCAACTCGCATCAATTGGGTATGCCCACCCGATACCAATAATGCAATAAAAGGAAACTCTGGTACATCATCTTCAAGCATTGGCGCCAACAAATGTCCTTCCATATGGTGTACCGCTACTGCGGGAATATTTAAGCCCATAGCCAAACTACGTGCCACAGAGGCGCCTACTAGCAAAGCTCCAATTAAACCAGGACCCGCGGTATAAGCTATGCCGTCGAGCTCCGCGAGGGGGGATGAAGCCTGCACTAGCAAGTCTTGGATTAACGGTACGATACGCCGGATGTGATCACGCGAAGCTAGCTCCGGCACCACACCACCATGCACCTGGTGCAATGCGACTTGACTATGAAGAGTGTGACCAATTAAACCATACTGACTATCATAGATAGCAATACCAGTTTCATCACAAGAGGTTTCGACACCGAGGACGCGCATGAACTTTACCCAAATAATAAACAGGAATGGATTCTAGCACAGTGGAAAAACAATTGTCATCTTGCTGGCAGGCTGGTGTAACACTAATAATTATTCAAATTCCAATTATAGGAATCACCACTTATGGTATTGATGTGCCGCAATCTTCTTGCGAGTTTCGGTTCGGCGTAAATTCGCAGGTGGTCAATCACCCCTCGATCGGTACCGCCAAAATCTCGCTTAAACCACACATAAATACTCGACACATACAAACGTCCGCCGACGATACGCGTTGCGCGCGGACTATTGATATATTCAGCTGCGGCTTCATTTAATAGCTTACCTTTATTCGCCGCAGTAAATGCGGTTTTTTGTACATTGGGACAACTCAGGGATGCACAATTTAAAGCATAATGAGTACGCGGATCATTCCAAATCGGACGTAATATGCGATGTTCAATATCATTCAACGATAAAGCAACCCCATTGACTTTAATAAGTTTCGCCCCAAAGGGTCCGCGCACAAACACCCCGGGAGAGATATCAATATCCATGATGCTGCGAATGGGATAATGTTGCAAAATCATTTGCACGATTAAGGCATTGTAGAGATTCACCCAATAAGCAAATTGTTCAGCTCGATTATAATCAAAAATCTTAACCTGCGACATTTTTTTGATGAAGGCATCTAGTTCTTTTTTATCTCGGTTAGACACCGATTGGTACGCAACCAAGTTTAATCCGTTAGAAGTCGTTTTGATATATTTATCTAAAAATTTTTGCCAAGCACTAAAGTCGATACTTTTAGTCGATAATGGATCGACTTGATCCCAATAGGGCCAAAGCCTTTTTCTTGGCGCGGCTTGAGCCACTGTTAAGCAACTGATCGCCAGTAGTACAATTAGAGCCAGCTGCCAACGCTTGTTATACATTTCCTACCTTCCTTGAATGCGTCCTGTTTAGCGGAATGCGCATAGCATAGCGAAAAAACCACTTGTTAGACAACCCCTTGGCACCAATAGCGCGCTATTTTTTCTCCCACTTGCTCGCATTAAGTGGTTAAATTTCTAATAGTCCTGTTATACAACCTGTGTTAGAATCGCTCTCTTGCGATTTTTCTAGGCGGCCAATCTTATGTCTGAACCAACTCAAGCAGTAACTCAAGGACGCAAACGTATTTTTATCTGGGGACTTATCACTCTCGCCGTTGCGCTCGTATTTATTGGCTACTTGATCTACGACCATTACTATCCTTCAACAGATGATGCTTATGTGCAAGCACACGTCATCAATATTGCACCTCAAGTGAGTGGACCAGTATCAGCAATTTATGTACACAATTATCAAATTGTCAAAAAGGGCCAGCCCTTATTCAATATCGATCCGCGGCCTTTCCAAATCGCCGTCGAGCAAGCTAGGGCCCAATTAGAGTTAGCACGTCAAGAGGTCGGCACCAAAGAACAAGCCATCGAAGTTGCACGCGCTAATGTCGCGCAAGCACAAGCACAATTAGTCGATGATCAAAAGAACCATGCCCGTACCGCAGACTTAGTACGCACCGGCCAAGTCTCGATTGCCAGTGGTGATAATTCCTACGCACAATACAAAGAGTCAGAAGCCAACCTCAAAGCAGCACAAAGTAGCTTGCAAAAAGCATTGCGTGACTTAGGCACCCCAGGTGAACAAAATGCTGAAATTCAAAAGGCGGTGTCCAACTTACATCAAGCTGAATTAAATCTAAGTTACACGCACGTGGCCGCGCCAGCGAGTGGTAAACTCATCAATTTCAACGCCCGTAGCGGGGATATGCTGACCAGTGGTCAAAATATCTTTTCTATCGTTGAAGAATACACCTGGTGGATACAAGCTAATTTTAAAGAGACTGATTTAGCACGCATACAACCAGGACAAGCAGCAACAATTTCCGTTGACACATACCCGCTGCACAAGTTTAAAGGTATTGTGCAAAGCATCAGTAGCGGTAGCGGTGCTGCTTTTTCAATGTTACCGCCTGAGAATGCGACGGGTAATTGGGTCAAAGTCACGCAGCGCTTTGAAGTGAAGATCATGTTTAAAGATCCCGGCGCAAAATATCCATTGCGCGTAGGCGCAAGTAGTACTGTCAGGGTCAATACACTCGCCAACCGCGAAAATAACAACGTAATGCCACCACTATAAACATTACCGTATGATTGATAAACTTGCATCTCATCACAATCCGTTTCGCTGGCATATTACCATCGCCGTCATGTTAGTAGCCGTCATCGAAGTGCTCGATATGACTATTGTCAATGTCGCCTTGCCACATATGATGGGTACTTTAGGTGCTAACTCTGAGCAAATCACATGGGTATTAACGTCCTATATTGTTTCTTCTGCGATTTGTATGCCGTTAACTGGTTTTCTCGTCAAACGCCTAGGACAACGGCGCCTATTATTAATTAACATTATTGGCTTTCTTGCCGCATCAATGCTATGTGGCACTGCCGTTAACTTGCCAGAGATTGTCTTCTTCCGTACCTTGCAAGGGATTTTTGGAGCCTCGTTAGTACCAATGTCACAATACGTGTTAACGGGTGTATTTCCTCCCGAAGAACGTGGCAAAGGCATGGCAATTTGGGGCGTTGGCATCATGGCTGCCCCGGTGCTCGGTCCGACCCTAGGGGGCTATATTACTGAATCAATGAATTGGCGTTGGATTTTTTATCTAAATATCCCCGTATGTATCATCGCTTTGTACATGACTTTGAAATATATTCCTGAATCAAAACGTGATAATACTGAAAAAATCGATTGGTTAGGTTTAATATTAATGGCTGTCGGCATCGGTGCCATTCAAGTCGTGTTAGACCGTGGCAATGAAAAAAATTGGTTCAGTAATAACGGCATTATCGCCCTGAGTCTGGTGGGCATGCTAGCGACTGCCTTTTTTATCACGCGTGGATTAAAGATCAAACACAGCATCGTCAATTTACGCATTTTTCATGACCGTAATTTCACGGCATGTACCCTCATGATGGCCATGTTTGGGATTACCGCATTTGGGATTATCGCCATTCAACCCATCATGCTCGAAAATTTTATGAATTATCCAACTGAGACCACAGGCATGGTGATGGCACCACGTGGTATTGCTAGTGCCATTGCTATGCTGATCATCGGTGGCGGTGGTTTGCTAAATCGCTTTGATCCACGGCGCATACTAGTGTTAGGTCTGATCGTTTCAGCAACAGGGACATTTCTGATGAGTCGCTTCAATTTACAAATGGGGATGTGGCCAATCTTAAGCAGCGGTTTTTTACAAGGGCTTGGCATGGGCATGTTTTTTGTACCACTTTCAACAATATTAAACGCCACCCTCAATGAAAGTGAAACTGCTGAGGCAACTGGTCTTTATAACTTTGGCCGTGGCCTGGGTAGTTCAATCGGAATTTCGATTCTAAGCACAGTATTAACACGCGAGACGCAGATCAATTGGAATCGTCTGGGTGGTCATATGAATCAATTTAGCTCGAATTTCCAACATTGGCTGCAAAACGCGCATCTCAGCCTCAATAACCCTCATACCTTACCTTTACTTGGCAAAACACTGTATACCCAAGCAAGCATGGTCGCCTTTGTAGATTGCTATCGACTCGCAACTATGACTTTTTTGCTTATGTTACCCCTAGTTTTCCTCATGCAACGCCCACCCCGTTATGAGGCACAGCCCGCTGCGGGACATTAGCTGTTATTAAGCTGGTTGCATTATTTTATACTGTTAGTCGTGAAATTTTGCCATAACAATGTTCGGCAATTTCTAACGTTTCTTTGGTCATATCGCTCATCGCCCAAAAGCAATTTTTCAACACCTCTTCATCCACTTCATTTAAATCTTTACTTACGGTTAATGCACCGAAAGCATCAATCTGGGTGAGTTTGTCTAGAATAGCATCCATCAATTTCATTACTTCGTTATAGTTATGTTGGTTATCTTGATGCGCATTAGCTTGCTTGATTTTATTATCACTCACAATACTCTCTCCTTAAATTTATTAAACCCTTAGTCATGAGGAATGGGGATAGTACGGATCCAAAGCAAACGAAAATACCCCTAAAATTTAGGTTTTTAATTTAACGCATTAATCACACAACTCGTTAAATTTTTCTTTACAAAGCATGCGATTCAGCATATACAATGCGCTGTCTTTTACTAATAAAAGGGAGTTTGAGTTTTGACAAGACTAGCCAAATTTGGATTACCTTGTGGACGTAATTTAGGGCGCCACTATCGAGTTTTGGAGTTCCTCGGCGAAGGCTGGGAGGGTGAAGTCTATAAAGTTGAAGAACTCGCAACGGGTATTATCCGCGCAGCAAAATTATTTTATCGACATCGCTATACCAGCAAGTCACCTCATATCACTTACGCGAAAAAATTATTTGAATTGAAAAACTGTCCCATCGTTATTCAATACCACCACCAAGATACCATCCAAATTCGTCGCCAACCGATTGATTTTCTTGTTTCAGAATTTGTCGATGGCATCGTTTTATCACAGTACATCAAAAAGCAACCTCAACAACGCTTATTACCCTTTGAGGCACTACACCTCTTTTATGCAATTGTACAAGGCGTCGAACAGATCCACTTCTTGGGTGAATACCATGGCGATATACATGTTGATAATATCCTCGTAAAACGCAAAGGCATTCAATTCCAAGTTTTCCTTATCGATTTACTCAACCTTGGCAAAACTAACAAACATCGCATACAGGAAGATGTCTTTGATTTAATCAATGTACTGTATGAAATGATTGGTGGCATTAAATATTATCGGCGAATGCCTAAACACATAAAGCAAATTATCTTAGGTAGGAAACACAACTTAATTGCCAAACAATTTAAGATGGCCGGGCATTTACGTCTATTTCTCGAAAATCTTGAGTGTGATTAAAGTATAAGCACTCGCGCAACTACGGTAAACAGTAAGTTCCCCCCTGCGCGTATCTAAAATCTGATGCCATTATTCTTCAATACTAACGCTCGCTTGCATATCTCGATGCAACTCATTGATTTTCTTGAGTGGTAACTCAGTGGCAATAGCGATTGTCTACGCAGGCAAACCTATTAGGGCGCTGATCGTTTGACTATCAGGCACTGGGATATTACGACGCTGCGCAATGACCTTGACGCAAGTAACTATTTTCTCCATAGAATCAACAAGAGTACCGTCCCAATCAAATATGACCAGTTTTAACATAATGTTTCTCACCTCTCAGCACCCTCCGTAATCACAATAAAGCCGCCCATTGTACCCGCAAAAATGCACTTTTCACCCATCTGGCATGGCAAACTATGTATTTTCGATTGGCCCCACGCAGTCATGGGGGGTATAATTCCCAGTCCAAACAAAAAGCGTTCAAAAATTAATCATGACACAAAAACTCTATATCAAGACCCATGGCTGTCAAATGAATGAATACGATTCATCACGCATGGTCGATGTACTCAAAGCAGCGCAGGATATCGAAGTAACCGATACTGTCGAGCGTGCCGATATTATCCTACTCAATACCTGTTCAATCCGCGAAAAAGCTCAAGAAAAAGTTTTCTCCGAACTCGGGCGCTGGCGCGAACATAAAAAGAAACATCCACACGTGGTGATTGGGGTTGGTGGCTGTGTCGCTAGCCAAGAAGGCGATGCCATCATCAAACGCGCCCCTTATGTCGACATGGTATTTGGTCCACAAACCTTGCACCGCATACCTGAAATGCTGCAACAAGTGCAAGCCAAGAAAAAATCTGTCGTCGATATTAGTTTCCCTGAAATTGAAAAATTTGATTGTCTACCAGATCCACGTGCCAATGGCCCACGCGCCTATATCTCAATTATGGAAGGCTGTAGTAAGTATTGTAGCTACTGCGTTGTACCCTATACCCGCGGCGAAGAAATTAGTCGCCCTTTCGACGATGTTTTAGCCGAAGCGGCAACACTCGCTGCACAAGGTGTACGCGAGATTACTTTGTTAGGTCAAAACGTTAATGACTATCGCAGTGCGCTGTACAACAACAACCAAGATGGCTCGACTAGCGTCGAAGAAATCGCGGATCTTGCCCTATTGATCCATTATATTGCGGCGATTGATGGTATTGATCGTATTCGTTTTACAACCTCACATCCCGTAGCTTTTTCTGACAATTTAATTGAAGCTTACGCCGAAGTACCCGAGCTAGCTAATCACCTACACTTGCCTGTGCAAAGTGGTTCGGACCGCATTCTTGCAGCAATGAAACGTGGCTACACTGCTCTGGAATTCAAATCAAAAATTCGCAAATTACGCAAAGTACGCCCTGATATTAGTATCTCATCTGACTTCATCGTTGGCTTCCCTGGAGAAACAGACCAAGACTTTGCCGCCACCATGGAACTCATCCACGATATCGGTTTCGATACATCCTATAGTTTTATTTATAGTCGTCGTCCAGGCACCCCTGCTGCATCATTAGATGACACTGTCAGTATGGAAACAAAAAAACAACGTTTAGCGATATTACAAACTCGCATCAACCAACATGCCCAGGCTATCAGTCATAGCATGGTTGGCAGTGTGCAACGGATCTTAGTCGACCGCCATGCGAAAAAAGATCAAGCGGAGATGTCAGGCCGAACTGAAAATAATCGCGTGGTAAACTTTGCTGGGGGTGCAGATTTGCTCGGCCAGTTTGTCGACGTGCGTATAAGCGAAGCACGCCCCAACTCTTTACGCGGTGAACTCATTGAAGAGACTACAGAAGTTGCTTAGCCATAAATTTTTACGCTATAATCAACGAGTTAAATCAAACCATACGATTATTAAATAATTATTGTGTATTTTTACGTAGTTAGCACAACTGAGATTGCGCTATACTTACGTTATAAGGTTTTGTTTATTGAGGTAAATGCTCTATCTTGAACGCACAACTTGAATCCTACAACGTCATTCTTGATCCTGTTGACAATCATCGGTTAGCCAGTCTTTGCGGACAGTGTAATGAGCATATACGACAAGTCGAAAACCATCTCGGCGTTGAAATTATCAATCGCGGCCATCAATTTCAGATCATTGGCCCCAAAAAATCTGCGAAAAAAGCCCGCAAACTACTCAATTATCTCTATGCAGAAACTGCACACCAAGAAATCCTAACCCCCGCAAAGGTGCATCTATTTCTCAATGAAATTGTCCAAGAAAACGAAGCAACTACCCCAGATGATGAAAAAGACAAATCCAATGAGCCAAAGCTCGACAACCAAAAACACAATGAAACCGTGGTGCACACGCGCAATCTATTAATCAAAACTCGCAGCGTAAATCAACGTCATTATATTAACAATATTGATCGTTTCGATCTCAACTTTGGTATTGGCCCAGCAGGTACCGGTAAGACCTATCTTGCCGTAGCTTGTGCTGTACAAGCACTCGAACGCGATCTCGTGAAGCGCATTATATTAGTACGCCCAGCTGTTGAAGCCGGTGAGAGCCTTGGCTTTTTGCCGGGTGACTTTTCACAAAAGGTCAATCCATACTTACGCCCCCTCTACGATGCCCTGTATGAAATGATGGGGTTTGAACAAGTGGCTAAACTCATTGACCATACTATTATCGAAATCGCCCCCCTCGCCTATATGCGCGGCCGTACACTCAACGACTCTTTCATTATCCTTGATGAAGGGCAAAACACCACAAAAGATCAAATGAAGATGTTCTTAACGCGGATCGGCTTTGGCTCACACACCGTCGTAACCGGCGACATCACGCAGGTTGACTTGCCACATCACCAAATTTCAGGCTTACGTCATGCCGCCGCGGTATTAAAGGGTATCGACAATATCGGATTTACTTTTTTCCAAACCAAAGACGTAGTACGCCATCCATTGGTGCAAACCATTGTCGAGGCTTATCATAAAAATGAAAAGAATGACAAAAATAACACTAAGTGAGCAATACCAGTGAAATGTAAAATTGATCTTGTGAATGACTCATCAGCACCCGATATCCCCACAATCTTTGAATTCCAACGCTGGGTTGATACAGCACTAACCGATGCTACCACACCAGCAGAATTGGTCATTCGTATCGTTGATAATGATGAAATGGCACAACTCAATCAACAGTTTCGTGACAAATCCGGCCCAACTAATGTATTATCTTTCCCCTATGGCGATTTACCTCAAGCAGACGACCTCAATATACTCGGTGATTTGGTTATCTGCGCGCCTATTATCACCCAAGAAGCGCAAGCTCAGCACAAAACTACCAGCGCACATTGGGCACATATTGTTGTACATGGTATCTTGCACTTGCGCGGCTATGACCACGTTACCGATGAAGAAGCTGAACAAATGGAAGGCTTAGAAATTGCGATATTAGAAGGCTTAGGTATTGCAAACCCATACTTGATTGTTAATGATGACTGATATGAGCACCACAATGGATGACGAAAAAAATACCGCCGATGGTTCCCAGCAAAATTGGCTAGAAAAACTTTCCCATGCTTTCATGCGTGATCCACAAGATCGTTCACAGTTGGTAAGCATATTACGCGATGCAGCAAAACGCCAACTGATCGACGCGGATGCACTCGGCATGATCGAAGGCGTTATGCAAATAGTCGAAATGCAAGTGCGTGATATTATGATACCACGCTCGCAAATGGTCGTCGTTAAAGCCACACAACAGCCAGAAGATTTTCTGCCTCTCATTTCTGAATCTGGGCACTCGCGTTTTCCCGTTATCGGCGAAAGCAAAGATGAAGTCATTGGTATTCTATTAGCCAAAGAGTTGCTCAAATATAGCTTTAACGGGCATAGAAAGAAATTTAATATTAAGCAATCATTGCGCCGCGCAGTCTTCGTACCTGAAAGTAAACGCTTAGATGTGTTACTGAAAGAGTTTCGTGTCAACCATGATCACATGGCTATCGTAGTAGACGAATATGGTGGCGTTGCAGGCTTAGTTACTATGGAAGATATTCTTGAGCAAATCGTTGGCGAGATAGAAGACGAATACGATGTCGACGATGAACTTAATATTAAGAAACTGTCCGAGGCTCAGTTTACAGTTAAAGCGATTACCCCAATCGAAGATTTTAATGAGTACTTCAGTACCGATATGGACACAGAAGAATTTGACACTATTGGTGGTATAGTCTTAAAAGCCTTCGGCCACCTGCCAAAACGTGACGAGACGGTAAATATTGGCAACTACCAATTCAAGGTCTTACATTCCGATAATCGCCGTATTCGCTTACTTCACGTCACCATCAACCAAAAAAACATCACTTAGTTAAACTCGAAAAGCGAGGCTTTTAGCGCCACTAGTTATGCAGAAAGACCCGACCACAAATCCATACTGCCGCCACAACACCAACCAAGTCAGCAAATAAACCCGCGGGTATCGCATGTCGTGTACGGCGGATACTAACTGCACCAAAATAAACTGCAACCACGTAAAATGTCGTCTCTGTGCTACCCATGATAGTCCCAGCCAAATGCGCGATATAAGAATTACCGCCATACGTATGCGCCAACTCAGCTAACATCCCATTGGTTGCACTGCCTGAAAAAGGACGCAACAAAGCGAGCGGCAAAACGGGTGTAGGCAAACCTAACTTATTCAGCCAAGGCCCAATATATTGCGCCATAACGTCGATCGCGCCAGATGCGCGAAACATACCAATTGCCACAATCATCGCTAGCAAATAAGGAAAAATTCGCAGCATCAATAACAGTCCATCTTTAGCGCCTAGCACAAAATTTTCAAAGATGTTTACCTTGCGTATTACGCCATACAAGGGGATACCAGCAACCATAGCAAGTAAAATGCTATTTGAAAGTAGTTGTGCACTGCTACCTATTGCAATCATCGCTCACCTCGGATGCGAAAGATAGACCAGCGCTGCAAAACTTTCACCGCACTAATCCCTGCGATGGTTGAACATGTTGTTGCAAATAAAGAAGTTGCAATAATAGCGGTTGGCTGCGTCGCCCCAGCTGCCGCTAAAAATGCGATAGCGGTCACTGGCACAAGCTGCACGCTCGAAGTGTTAATCGCTAAAAAGGTACACATCGCATTGCTTGCGGCACTTGGAAATTGATTAAGGCTTTGCATTTGTTCCATAGCGCGGACACCAAATGGTGTTGCAGCATTGCCAAGCCCCAACATATTGGCGGCAATATTCATCACTATCGCCCCCATCGCGGGATGATCTGCCGGCACTTCCGGAAAAAGACGTACTAAGACTGGACGCAAAAGACGCGCTAGAACATTGACCAAGCCCCCGGCCTCTGCAATTTTCATCAAGCCAAGCCAAAACGCCATGATGCCAGTCAAGCCAATAGCCACTTGCACACTCAACTTGGCTGAGTCTGCTACAGAATTGACCACATCAGTAATATGCCCATCGTAAAGCCCAAAAGCTATCGATGAAATGACCAATGCTAACCAAATAAAACTCAACATAAATGGTATTCCTCTTACGGCTAAATCCAAATCAATAAGTACCAGCACCCACATTACCCAATTGTTCAGTGTGACGAATGTGGTAATCACTGTTATATTACGCCACATGAAAATCATGACGCAAATAAAAAATAAACAATTACATCTCGACATCACTGCGGTGATTGCTGGCATCATGCTGACGCTTGCCAGCGCCCCTTTCAATGTTTATATCCTCGCCGTGGCATCAGCAGCGCTATTATTACTCTGTTGGATGCATAGCACCCGCAAGCGCGCACTTTTACGTGGCGCCCTCTATGGCATTGGCCTCTTTGCCAGCGGTGCATCCTGGGTATTTATCAGTATTCACCGTTATGGCAACACGAATGTGCCGCTGGCATTATTGATCACCACTTTATTTATATTCATTTTATCGGCGTTCACTGCACTGCACGGTTACACCTATGTACGTTTATTCCCGCGCCAAAGCAAAAGCACACTACTGCTCGCCTTTCCTGCCCTCTGGGTATTATTCGAGTTATTACGCAGTTGGCTATTTACCGGCTTCCCCTGGCTTCTGCTTGGCACCACACAGTTATACTCACCTTTACGCAGTATCGCTCCTTTATTCAGTGTCTATGGCATTTCCTTCTTCGTTGCCTTGAGCGCCGCCTTATGTGTCGTCTTTATTTTAGAAAACTATCGTTGGCGCTTATTTACCATGGGGATTTTCTTGTTTATCTGGTTCGCTTGCTTTGCCATGACCCCCGTACTGTGGACACAGAAAACGGGAGAAAAGCTCCAAGTATCGCTAATACAGGGTAATATTGCGCAAGAAATCAAATGGGACCCCAAAGAAATCCCCAATACACTCAAAAAGTATTGGCAGCTGACGCAAGCTCATTGGCAAAGTAATCTTGTGGTGTGGCCAGAAGCCGCCGTTCCCCTACTCAAGCGTGATGCACAACCTTTTTTAGCGAAGGTCTCACAAAGTGCTAAACAACATAACACTGCTTTGATTTTGGGTTTGCCTATTGCCGTTGATCATATCAGCATGCACAATGGTAATGTTCAAGATCAGCAACAATATTTCAATGCGGCAATCGCCTTAGGTAATGCCCAAGGCACCTATTACAAGCGCCACCTCGTGCCGTTTGGCGAATATGTGCCATTCGAAAAAATCTTCCGTGGTTTAATCGGTTTTTTTGATATCCCCATGTCGGAGTTCAGTGAAGGACCTTGGCAACAAGCGCTTATCCATGCCAACGGTTATAAAGTCGCGATGTTGATTTGCTACGAAGTAGCTTACCCTTCCGAAGTAAGAAGTTTACTACCAGCCGCAAATTTATTGATTGCCATCTCTGATGACAGTTGGTTTGGACGTTCAATTGCATCAGCGCAACAATTAGAAATGGCACAAATGCGTGCCTTAGAAACAGGACGCTATTTATTATCAGCAACCAACAATGGCATCACCGCGATCGTCGACCCATTGGGTGAAATCACGCAAGCTCTACCCAAATACCAAGCTGGCGTACTCACTGGCAGCTACTATGCAATGCAAGGCTCAACCCCATGGGTCGTAATCGGCATTACACCACTCATCGTTGCCTGTTTCTTGTTGGTTATTTTAGCGTATGCAATACAACGATGTGTTAAAAAACGGGACGAATAACCTACCTTCTTAGCCGGCAACAAAGCTCACGCAAAGTTGACAGACCACAAAGCGAGGATTTTGTGTGTGAGCGCGGCGCCGGTTAAGTTTAACGAAGGAGTTTAGATATTCTAAATGACTGAGTTAAACTTAGCCGGCAACAAAGCTCACGCAAAAAAGCCGAAGCTTTGCTTTGTTAATACCGAAGCGCATACCATAGCTGCCCCACATATTCGTGAACAGCCATACTACTCTCCCACAAAGCATGTCCAGAGGGCAGCCACTCCACCGTCGCAGCATGCGCTTTTGGCAAGGTAACAAAATCTGTGGGCGCTGGTATTACATCAACGCCTGCTTTTCGAAAAGCAACAACAGAGCGTGGCATATGCACGGCTTGATCAACGAGAAAAACGCGCTTAATTCCCTGCTTCTGTAATAAAGCTGCTGTATAATCGGCATTTTCTTTGGTATTACGACTACGCGATTCTTGCCATTGTACAGGCACATTGAAATCTTTTTGCAATGTATTTGCCATCAACTCAGATTCTGGCTCGACATCACCAAAGACTGAACCGCCTGACACTAATATCGGCAAACCTGTCACACGATATAAGCGCGCAGCATAACGCAACCGTGCCAACGTTTTTAAAGAAACGGTATCACCACCGTAATCGGGCGCGTTGGCTTTACGTCCGCCACCGAGCACAACGATTGCTCCCACATTATTATACTGACCCAGTTGACTCATTACTAAAGGCGCATATTCTTGTAACGGCATAGAAACGTAACGTGCTCCAAACGGTGTACTCAAAAAATATAAGCTGAGCATAGTGAGTGTGACGATAATGCCAGCCAGCTTGCTTGAGCGCCAGAACAAAATCGCTAACAATAATAAAGTAACAAAACAACCTGGCGCCACGATAAAATATTCTATTATCTTTAAAATCACTGAAGCCGCTCCTTAGCTAATTTAGGCGCATTTTTATAGCAAAAAAACCAACACTATGTGTCAATCCATTATGCAAGACGCTGAAAGATTTTATGGTGACATTGTTCGCAAGGCTGGATAACTTCAACTTTATGATACTGCACTGTTTCACCACAGCTTTCACACTTTAAAGTACCTGGGCCAGTTACTTCACCACCATGGTATTCAAGTCCATGCCTGAGATCGATATCGAACTCTAATAACTCAATACGCGTACGGTCAGCAACCTTATTAAACATATCCCATAGTTTATCTTCGAGTAATTGCCAATCGAAATATAGCCAATCAGCTAAGCCTTTACGCGTGTCACGCAAAAAATTTGCAGCATGCTGCAAATCCCGCAATAAAAATGCAGAAACTTTCTCAGCTTCATCTTCCGTTAACTCTTCAAGTTCGACCGCTTTTCGTTTAGCTTGATCGACTAAATCCTGTAATACAGGCTCTGCTTTTTTATCAAAGTGTTCTAGAGCATCGTGTACGCGTGACATCATGGTTTCATAACCTTGCGCCTCTTTATCACGTGCAGATGCTGACTTTTTCTTGTTTGGTTCATTACTAGAATCTCGCACAAAAACCTCCCTTAAAATCGGTCAATAATAGTTCAAATTTAACTCAAAACGCTTGCACATTTTAATTAAAGCGTTATCCTACGCATCCTAGTTATACGACATAGGGTTATACGACACAGGCCACGACAAAATATGGACGTAAATTACGATCCCGAGCTTATTGAAACACAAATACAGCAGCTTTGGGAAGAGCAACGCACCTTTAATGTTAACGAAGATTTAAGCAAAGAAAAATTCTATTGCTTATGCATGTTTCCTTACCCCAGTGGCCACCTCCATATGGGGCACGTGCGTAACTATACGATCGGCGATACTATCTCTCGTTACCAACGTATGTTGGGTAAAAATGTCTTACAACCTATTGGTTGGGACGCTTTTGGTTTACCTGCAGAAAATGCTGCCATCAAAAATAATGTTGCACCGGCTAAATGGACCTATGCCAATATAGAAACCATGCGCACGCAATTCAAACGCCTGGGATTTGCCTATGATTGGAGCCGTGAGCTTACTACGTGTAAACCTAGCTATTATCGTTGGGAGCAGTGGTTCTTCATTAAACTTTTTGAAAAAGGTTTAGTTTATAAAAAAAATGCTATCGTCAACTGGGACCCTGTTGATCAAACTGTATTGGCCAATGAACAGGTCATCGATGGACGTGGCTGGCGCTCAGGAGCGCTTGTCGAACGTCGCGAAATTCCACAATGGTTTTTAAAAATCACAGACTACGCCGATGAATTATTGGCAGATTTAGATAAGTTAGAAAATTGGCCGGAGCAAGTCAAAACCATGCAACGGCATTGGATTGGACGCTCACATGGGGTATGTATTGATTTCCAAATCAAAGGTGAGGGCCAAACTGTTGAAGTCTTTACAACACGCCAAGACACATTGCTCGGTTCGACTTATCTAGCGATTGCAGCCGAACATCCACTTGCCCTCAAGGCCGCACAAAAAAATAAAAAATTACAGACATTTCTAGATGAATGCAAAAACATCATGGTCGCTGAAGCAGTTATTGCCACTATGGATAAGAAAGGTATTGATACCGGCTTCAAAGCTATCCATCCAATTACTGGTGATGAAATGCCAGTATGGGTTGCCAATTTCGTATTAAGCGAATATGGCAGTGGTGCAGTGATGTCAGTGCCCGCACATGACCAACGTGATTATGAGTTTGCAAAAAAATATAAATTGCCAATCAAACAAGTTATTCAACCACATGGCGATGCATCTGAATGTAACCTTAAAAAAGCAGCCTTTACCGAACACGGCGTGTTAATAAATTCCGGTGAATTCGATAACTTAAGCTCAGAAGAAGCGTTTGCCGCCATCGCCAATTATTTAGTGGATAACAAGAAAGGCAGCAAGCAGACGCATTACCGCTTGCGTGACTGGGGTGTTTCGCGCCAACGTTTTTGGGGAACGCCTATTCCAATGATTAATTGTGACAAGTGTGGCACAGTACCCGTTGCAGAAAAAGACTTGCCAGTTGAGCTACCCGAAGATATTACCTTCAGCGGACACACATCACCACTAAAATCCATGCCTGAATTCTATGCAACCACTTGCCCACAGTGTAATGGCAAAGCCACGCGCGAAACAGATACCTTTGATACCTTTATCGAATCATCCTGGTATTACGCACGCTTTGCGTGTAAGGGCCAAAAGAAATCTATGCTAGATGACCGCGCAAAATATTGGACTCCTGTAGATTACTATATTGGTGGCACCGAACATGCAGTCATGCATCTGTTGTATGCACGCTTTTTTCATAAAGCGATGCGTGATTTAGGCTTGCTTAATTCTGATGAACCTTTCACACGCCTGCTCACACAAGGCATGGTCTTAAAAGATGGCGCCAAAATGTCTAAATCCAAAGGCAATACCGTCGATCCACAGCCATTGCTCAACAAATATGGTGCTGACACCGTGCGTTTATTTATGATGTTTGCCGCACCGCCAGATCAATCATTAGAATGGTCTGACAGTGGTGTCGAAGGAGCACACCGATTTTTGAAGCGCCTTTGGGCTTATGCTCATAGCCATCAAGAAATTATTAAATCCTGTAATTCAGCAATGAAATGCGGTTCTTCTTGTACCATCGATTGGAGTCAAACGGATAGCAATACCGTCGCCTTGCGCCGCGAGATTCACCAAGTTTTGAAACAAGCGCGTTTTGACACCGACCGTTTGCAATTTAACACCGTCGTCTCAGCAAGTATGAAAATATTAAACAGTCTCTATCGTCTGGCGGAAACTGTTAAACAAGAGAATTACGATGAGGCACAAAAAGCCATTGCACATGAGGGCTGTAGTATCCTATTACGTTTATTAGCACCGATAACACCTCATATGACCCAAGTCTTATGGCGAGAGTTGGAATATGGCGACTTAATCGTGGTTGCATCCTGGCCAAAGGTGGCGACCGAAGCGTTGAAAACAGACACAGTTAAGTTAGTGGTACAAGTTAATGGCAAATTACGTGGCCACATTGAAATTGCCAACGATGCTGATGACGACGCTATCCGTCAAAGTGCATTGACGGATAGCAACGTTCAACGCTTTGTTGCTGATAAAGACTGTAAGAAAGTGATTATTGTCCCTGGTAAATTAGTCAATATCGTCGTTGCGTAACGCTATTTAGTTAGGAGTTTAAACGTGCCCTTATTCACACGCCGCTGCACTTTTTTTATCGTTATATTGCTTACCAGCTTTCTAAGTGCATGTGGCTTTCATTTGCGTGGCGCGGGTCCGGAGGGAACAAAAGAACTGCCTTTTGACAAAGTGTATATCCAAACCAGCCAACCTTATAGCACCTTTGGTAAATCATTACGTGATGCTTTGCAATACGCCAACGTAAAGGTAGTTAACAACCCTGACGATACCCCCTACACACTTGTTATTATGAGCACTAATTTCCGTGAACATGAACAGGCTGTTGGTGGTAATGCCCAGATACGCCAATTCATCATGTATTACACCGTCAACTATCAAATGCTTGATGCCAAAGGTCGTGTGCTATTGCCTGTACAAACTATCGAAGTACCACCACGCAATATCGAAATTCAAGCCGATCAAATGCTGGCAAGTAGCGATCAAAAAACAACAACACAAAATCAAATGCAAGAAACCGCTGTGCGCATGTTGTTAATGCAACTTAGTTCACCAGAAGCAACAGCCAAATTAAAAAGCCAGCAAAAAATCACGACTAATGCTGCCAAGCAACCACGCGCTAAATCAGCACAATGAAACTGCGTATCGAGCAACTCGAACAACATTTAAAGCAGCCATTGGCAAGTATTTATATCGTGTGTGGTGACGAACCGCTGCAAGTTCAAGAAACCAGTGATACTATTCGCCAGCAAGCAGTCAAACAAGGCTTCATCGAACGTCAACGCTTCGTCGTAGAAACAGGATTTGATTGGCAGCAATTATTAGCAAGTGCCAATGCCTTATCCTTATTTAGTGAACAACAACTGTTAGAATTGCATATCCCCAGCGGTAACCCTGGCGATGCCGGGCGTAAAGCCTTGGTCACTTACACCGAAAATCCGCCGCAAGACAAACTACTTTTAATCATTGCTGGCAAAATTGAATCTAGCACACAAAAAACCAAATGGTTTAAGACACTTGAAAAAGCCAGTGTACTTGTCCAAGCATGGCCAATCAATGCCGCACAATTACCACGTTGGATCGCACAACGCATGCGTCAGGCTGGCTTGCAAGCAGACCTCGCCAGTACGCAATTAATCAGTGAGCGTACTGAAGGTAATTTGCTTGCCTGCGCTCAAGAAATTGAAAAGCTACGCCTACTCTACGGCGAAGGTAAGCTCAGTCATGAGCAAGTAGCCGCCGCCGTTGCCAATAGCGCACGCTATGATGTATTTAACTTGGCAGATACCGCTCTGCAAGGCGATCAAGCCGGTGTAATGCGTATTATACAAGGCCTTGAAGGCGAAGGTACCGCTGCACCAGTGGTATTATGGGCGCTCGCACGTGAAATTCGCGCTCTAGCTAAAATGGCGTTTGTCGCACACCAAGAGCAAAGCATCGATGCTGCGATGCGTAGTCAATATATTTGGGAAAAACGCCGCCCATTGATTAAACGCGCCCTGCAAACGCACTCGCTCAAGCGTCTGCAAAGCATGTTACAACAAGCTACAAAAATCGATAGCATTATTAAAGGTAATCAAGCAGGTAATGCCTGGGATGAATTGCAACGTCTAGCTCTGGCGTTAGCTCGCACCAAGCGTCCGCGGCCACAAGCAGCGGCATAGGTGTAAGCGACCCTCGTCTTGTCAAAGGCTTTATTGATGAAGTCAAGTCAGACAAGCATAAATGAGAGCAAACTTCGGGAGTCTGTCGTGGGGGCTTTTTTCTCGCGCTCGCAAGCTCGCGTGACCCTCGAAAAAAAGTCCCCACGTTTGATCATATTAATATTAACGAGCAATAGCTCGTGTAAGCATGTCCATTGTTTTTAGTTAATCTGTGCTGCTTCATAAAAAGCGTTTATAAATTTCCGCACGGCCTGCTATTACAAGCACTAAAATACGTAGTTGTTTATCTTTTATTTCGTAGACAACACGATAATCACCGACTCTTAAGCGATATAAATTATGCTGATGTGAAGGTTTTTTCACGCCATGTGGGCGTGCTTTATCAACCAAACCATCAATGGGTTCGGCGATGCGTTTGCGCAGAGTTTTAGGCAGTTTTCTAAATTGCTTCGCCGCGCGAGACGAAAAAATTATTTCATAAGCCATAGACGACTCGTTGTTGTTATTATTTTTCTTGTTTTAAATCACCCCAGCGAATTCCTCCTGTTTGCTCTATCTCCTCCCTGGCGATTAAAGCTTCTTTAATATCTGTAGCATCTTCTAACGTTTGCAGTAATTTTAAATCGTCAAGAGATACTATCGCGGCGACACCGCGTCCATGTCGTTTGATAATCACGCGCTCTTTTCCATAGCTTGCCTGATTTACTAATTCCGCTAACTGTTCTCTGGCTTCTACTGTGCTCACATACAACATAATGACACCCTAAAATGTACATAAATTACTTTAATAACATAATAGACATAAATGGCATATTTTACAAGTGTATTTTTTTTAATTTATAATCAAGCGGATATAATCCTCCGTACAGGAATGTGAACACACCCAATGAACAAGCCAACCCCAGCCATCGGTATACTCGGTGGGACATTTGATCCCGTACATAAAGGCCATATCCAAGTTGCCGATGAACTCTATCGCAAATTGGGTCTGCAAGAGGTGCGGCTATTGCCTTGTCAACGCCCCATACTCAAAGGCGCTGCGCTCGCAAGCTGTGAACACCGCTTGGCAATGTTGAAAATTGCTACCAATCATCACCCTGGCTTGGGCATCGATACACGCGAACTCGACGCCAAAACCCCCATGTATACGTGCTCAACGCTCAAGCGTTTTCGCCAAGAATTCGGCACCACACAATCCTTATGCTTTATCATGGGGGCTGACAATTTATTGCAATTACCACAATGGCAGGATTGGCAAACAATTCCTGAGCTAGCCCATTTGATTGTGGTGGTAAGACCCGGTTATGACCTTGAAAAAAGAGATAAGTTGCCACAATCAGTGCACCAGCGTTTTAGCACAGATTATACAGCCATCGCGGCTAATCCCGCAGGCAGCATTCTCTTAGTCGAATTGCCGCCTATCGATATCGCATCGACTGAGATACGCACCCAGATAAAAAACGGTCAAAATCCGCAAGAATACTTGCCAGAAGGCGTTTGGGGCTATATTCTTCGCCATTCTCTGTACAAATAGGAAGAACTATGTCCAGTAATGATGAAAGCACTCCTCCACAAGCACCTCTTGATGTGCAAACTGACGCGTTAAAACAAATCGTTATCGATGCCTTAGAAGACCTCAAAGCAGTCGATATCAAAGTCATTGATGTCCGCCACTTAACTGCCGTAACCGATTGCATGCTGATTTGTAGCGGTACCTCCAATCGTCACGTTAAAGCTTTAGCTGATAAATTGATCCAAAAAGTCAAAGAGAACAACATCCAGCCGCTGGGCACTGAAGGCGAAAATAGCGGCGATTGGATTCTCGTCGATCTCAACCATATTGTCGTCCATATCATGTTGCCACAAGCACGCGAATTTTATGACTTAGAAAAACTTTGGAATATGACCGAACAATTACGCGAAAAAGAAGCATAAACGAGTCTACTTGCATGAATATTCACTTGCTTGCTGTCGGTAAGCGTATGCCAGACTGGGTTAATCAAGGCTTTCAAGAATATGTCAAGCGCCTGCCCAAAGAGTGCCGCTTACACCTCCGCGAAATAGCCGCAGCCAAACGCACAAACAACAGTAGCGTCGAGCAACTACGCGAACAAGAAGCTAAACTCATTAGCGCGGCCATTCCCAAAGGCAGCCAAATTATTGTGCTTGATGAGCATGGCCAAGCGTGGGATACCGCAACTCTCGCGAAACGCTTAGCCGAGTGGCAAATGGATGGTCGAGATATTAGTTTGATTGTGGGAGGCGCAGACGGTATCGCTTCCATGATTAACGAAATAGCAGCTCACCAATGGTCGTTATCACCGTTAACGTTGCCCCATCCCATGGTGCGCATTGTGATTGCAGAACAACTCTATCGTGCGTGGAGTATTCTCAACAACCACCCATACCATCGTGCTTAGACAGTGCTCTCTTCTACTTCATGTAACGTTTTAATATAACCATTAAACACTTGCGCAGAAATCGCACGTGCAGCTTTAGTGACATCCGCATGACAACCTTTGAGTGATGCTTCTAAGTAATAAATTGCGTTTTCTTCACTCGGTTTGACTAGCATTTCAAACTGTGGAAATTCATGTCCTTTCATCAAGCTCGGAAAAATCATACGTTTTTCAAGAGGCAATGAATACCATGTTAGGTAAAATGCAAGTGGTTGATTGCCATTTAAAGCATCTTCGTTTAGCTTGGCTTTCAGGCGTCCCTGTTTACACTCAGCTTCCCAAACACCGCGCTCTAAACCACGGCAAATAAGAAACAAAGCGTGCTGTGCTATTTCAAGTTCAGTACCGCGCGCCGCCATCAACAAATAATCCAATGCCAATGTGGTATTGTGTGGAATAGTTACAGCATCTTCTAACGGTTGTTCACCTTCAACCGTCATACCTGCCAACCAAGCTCCAAAACCGAGAGCGACCGCTTGATTGCCGCGCTGGATCAAACGTGTACACAAACGAAAAAACTTGTCGGAATTTTTTTCGACATACCCACGCCCATAGGCATAAGCCAAGACTAAGGTTTCAATCGCTTCAGGATGCTCTTGCTCAATGGCAATATCCAAATAACGCACAGCCAATTCACAACGCGAAACAGCATCTAACTTAGATGTGCTCACTTTGATAATACGCTCTAAATCAATATAAGCACCCAAACCCGCATAACTAATACCTAAACGATAAGCCGCTTCGGCATGTCCACGCTCTGCGGCAATCTTGAAAAACACTAAAGCTTCATCGATTTTGGCACGTCGACGCGCTAAACGACGCCCAGCTTTACCCATCTCCGCTTTACCCTCAAGGTAACGCAACCCCAATTGGTAAGGCGCTGCTTTGCAACCAAAATCAACGGCAATCAGTAATTCGTGATTAATACGCGCGATATCTGCTTCACTTTCTGGTGAGGTGACTTTTGTGATCAAACGCATAGCTTCATCAAAGTGGGTCTTAGCCCGCTCACTAGCCAATTCGCGATCAAGGATTGCGTATTCATTCGCACCCAGCGTTAGCACTTTATAAAGTGGGCGATACCCTCCTTGGCTATCTTCTTTGCTCACTTCTTTCTCCTTATTTTCGTCAGTTACCCGAGTTGCTTAAAAAATCCAACGCTGAAAATATGGCGAGAAAATTATTGTTGTTAAAGGACTTTCCCTGTCCGTGTGTTTGCTCGCTTGCCGAACAAGAATTCGGAAGCTATTCAATGAGTTACCGCTTTACTAGTATCATGTACGTAGACTTAAATCAATCATTTATTTAGCAATTATTTACAAACTGATGCATAAGGTAACAGATCACCATGGGAAAAGATGTAAGCATTCTCTGATTTTGCTGTGGCGATCGCAATGGTGTAGTATTCCGACACGCGCGCTATTATTCGCGTTTGGAGCACTAAGACACTATGGCCAGGCGCCTCACCCTAAAAGATCCACAACAAGAGCAACGGTTATTTACCAGGCGCGTTATCATTGCCATCATCGGCGTCTGCATTCTTTCTTTTTTACTAAGCTTACGTTTGGCTTATTTGCAACTCGATCAAACAAAGCTTTACACCACACTATCCAACGAAAACCAACTCAACTTGGTGCCAATCGCACCTAATCGTGGCTTAATCTACGATCGCAATGGGGTTTTACTTGCAGAGAATTTGCCCGTATTCAGTTTAGAGGTTATCCCCGATAAAGTCGTCGATCTCAATAAAATGATTGCTGCTTTACAAGCAGTCGTCAAGATTTCACCAGAAGAAATACAAGCCTTCCATAAACAACTTAAGCAACGCCGACGCTTTGAAGAAATCCCCTTGCGTCTGCGTTTAACCCCTGCTGAAGTCGCACGCTTTTATGTCAATCAATATCGCTTTCCCGGTGTTGTCGTCAATGCACGCCTTTTGCGCTATTACCCTCTCGGCAGTGCAATGGTCAATGTGTTAGGTTATGTCGGGCGCATTAATGAGAGAGAGTTGCTACACGTCAATCGCACCAATTACAGCGCCACAAATTACATCGGGAAAGTGGGGATTGAAAAGTATTACGAAAAACAATTACACGGCACCGTCGGGTATGAGCAAGTAGAAACAGACGCCAGTGGACGCATTGTGCGGGTTTTACAGCGCACGCCTCCAATCCCCGGCGATAATCTGCATTTAACTATCGATAGTGGTCTGCAAATTGTAGCGGAAGAAGCTCTCGCAGGACACCGTGGCGCTGTCGTGGCTATCCAACCGAAAACTGGGCAAATATTATCGCTAGTCAGCAACCCCAGTTACGACCCGAATCCTTTTGTGACGGGGATCAGTCATAAGGCCTTTCAAACGTTACAAAGTTCACCCGATCAACCGCTTTATAATCGCGCTATTCGCGGACAATATCCACTGGGTTCTACGATCAAGCCCTTTCTTGCTTTGGAGGGTTTAGCAACAAATACTGTTACGCCGAAAACTCGCATTTTTGATAAAGGTTATTTCCAACTCAATGACCACACCCGCCGTTATCGTGACTGGAAAAAAGGCGGACATGGCTGGATCAATATCGACAATGCCATTATTCAATCGTGTGACACCTATTTTTATGAGCTTTCACTCAAACTAGGCATTAACCGTATTGGCAAGATCATGCGTGAGTTTGGCTTTGGTTCAGCAACCGGTATTGACATGGGTGAAGAATTACCAGGCCTAGTACCATCACCCGAATGGAAGCTTAAAACACTAGGTGCTCACTGGTATGCTGGTGACACCATTAATTCGGTGATCGGGCAAGGTTACATGCTAGCAACACCACTGCAATTGGCTTCCGCGACCGCCACACTCGCTATGCATGGTGAGCGCTTCCGCCCATATATATTGAGTAAAGCCTCTCTGCCGGGCGGCATCAGTATTGATCAAGCCCCTATTCCAGAACCACCTGTACGAATACCTCAGCGTGACTGGAATAATGTCATCAAAGCGATGCAAGGCGTGATCTTTAATCCACGCGGAACTGGGATCCGTTTCGGCAAACCCAAGTATAGTGTTGCCGCTAAAACGGGGACTGCCCAAGTCTTCTCATTGCGTATGGGTGAAGAATATAACATCGAAGATATTCCAAAAAACTTACGTGATAACTCAGCATTTATTGTCTTTGCACCTGTCGAACATCCACAAATAGCGGTTGCTGTTATGGTGCAAAATAGTATGATAGCGCCCAATGTCGCACGCAAAGTCATTGATTATTACTTACATCAATTACAAAAGCATAAGCAACTACAAGCTCGCAAAAAACACAGCAAGGTGAATTCATGAGCCACAGCAATATGTTTTCTATCTGGCACAACAAACGGCGTATCATTACCCCAAAGACAATTTGGCAACGCTTACACTTTGATATTCCTTTACTACTCGGCATCATCATACTGACCGGGGTTGGTCTTATTATTTTATATAGTGCGGCTAATCAAAATATGGGGATGGTGACCCGCCAAGTGACGCGATTAGGTATCGCTTATGTGGTCATGTTACTAGTTGCGCAAATTCCACCACGCCAATTAGCATTTTGGACACCCGCATTATTTGGCATGGGCGTCATCTTATTGATTGCTGTGCTCCTAGTGGGTCATACAGGTAAAGGCGCGCAACGTTGGCTTAATCTGGGTGTTATTCGTTTTCAACCCTCAGAATTAATGAAACTCTCTATTCCAATGATGGCTGCTTGGATATTTAAAGATAAACTGTTACCCCCTAAAAATTCTTTGCTTGCTGTGGCCGCATGCTTGATTATCTTGCCAGTATTACTCACAGCTAAGCAACCCGATTTGGGTACTGCACTGATGCTCGCCTGCTCCGGTTTTTTAGTATTATTGCTTGCTGGCCTGAGTTGGCGTTGGATTATTGCGGCGTGCGTCGCAGCCCTGGCTGGCGCTCCCATTGTGTGGCATTTCATGCGCGCCTATCAACAACAACGGGTACTCACCTTTCTAAATCCAGAGCGCGATCCATTAGGCAGTGGGTATCACATTATCCAGTCTAAAATTGCAATTGGCTCTGGTGGCTTTTACGGCAAAGGCTGGCTGAATGGCACCCAATCACATTTACACTTCTTACCAGAACATGCGACGGATTTCATTTTCGCAGTATGTGGTGAAGAATTTGGCTTGCTGGGCGGCATAGCTCTCCTTGCTATCTATCTCTACATTACTGGTCGAGGCCTTTATATTAGTACCCAAGCACAAGATACTTACACACGGCTATTGGCTGGTAGTATTAGTCTAACCTTCTTTATTTCAGTTTTTGTGAATATTGGTATGGTGACTGGGATATTACCTGTGGTCGGTTTGCCCCTACCATTAATCAGTTACGGGGGGACTTCAATGGTGACGATTTTTGCGAGTTTTGGCATTTTGATGTCGATTCACACGCATCGAAAACTGATAGGCGGTTGATTTTTGACCTTGCACAAATCAACAGCTTCTGTATAATTAGTTACCAAAAACAAGGATGTAAAATTCAAATTCGAATGAACAACGCACTAGCTAGGACTCACACATGAACAAAAGATTTGCCATTTTTACTTGCTTACTCAGTCTTACCGCCATTATTAGCACCGCCAACGCAACCGTTAATATGCTTCCCCAAAAAGCGGCGGTTAAAAAACACAGTCAGCAAACAAAGTCTAAGGCCCAACAACCTAGCAACACCCCCCTAGTTAAGCGCAAAGACGTACAAGCCTTTATCGACATGATGGTGAAAAAGTATGATTTCAATCGTCAAAAACTCAATGCAGTTTTCACCAAAGCTAAGGTTCAACCAATTATCATCACTTCGATTAAAAAACCTTATGAAGCCAAACCTTGGTATGAATATCGCCCAATTTTCTTAACCGATAAACGTGTCAATGCTGGCGTTAAATTCTGGCAACAAAATCAAAAAGCATTAAGCCAAGCCGAAAAAACCTATGGCGTACCTGCCAGTGTGATCGTTGCGATCATCGGCGTCGAAACTTTCTATGGCAAAAACACTGGTAAATTTTCCGCACTTGATGCCTTAAGCACGCTCGCATTCGATTATCCACCGCGCGCCAAATTTTTCCGTAAAGAGTTAGTTGCCTTTTTACTGCTGACGCGTGAAGAAAATATTGATCCGACAACTGTGCTGGGCTCATATGCTGGTGCTATGGGCTTACCGCAATTTATGCCGAGCAGTTATCGTCATTATGCCGTTGACTTCAATGGTAACGGCAATTCCAACATTTTTAATAATCCAGCAGATGCCGTCGGTAGTATTGCCAATTATCTCAGAAAAAATGGCTGGCAAGCCCAACAACCGATCGCAGAGCCAGCGAAAGTCAAAGACACAAAGCTCAAAGGCATAGAGACAACCCGCAAAAAACCGAAGTTTACTTTGCAGCAATTACAACAGCACGGTATTACTGGTGCTGATAAATTGCCGTTAACCACACCAGCGAATTTCGTTGAACTTGCTAGCAATAGTGCCCATCCAGAATACTGGTTAGCATTCCATAACTTCTATGTGATTACGCGTTACAACACGAGTATCTTATACGCCATGGCGGTTTACCAACTCAGCCAACAAATACAACACCAGTATCAAGTCGCACAAGCCCAACAATACAATAAGGTTGCGAAGAGAGCGACACAGATGTCAGTACACGCGACCATCTAAATAGAGTCGCAGCTCTTGTAGATGGATTTGAAACACCAAGCGGCCTAGAACTATTATCTACTGTGCACTGGGTTATTAAGCATGAACACGCCAGCTCGCTTAAGGATATCCTCACGCAAATACGCCAATGGAGCCCAAGAAAAAAACGCTTCACTGACAGACAAATTAATGTTGCCTATCAAGCGCTAAAAAACAATGAATGGATTAATACTAAGCCTTAACGGTAATACCGTAACTAACGCCGAAATCACGCAAGCGATCGACATATATTCTTATTGACCCATAATCATCACCCTCTATAATTGCCGTTAGCTTCAGCAACACTATATATTTAATTGTTAACGGCAACACAATATGGATAAAAAAATCCACAGAGGAAGTCTTAAAACCAGGTCAATACATTACCTGGTTTTGTGTATGGTACTGCTACTATTACCTCAAGTGGCAAGTGCCTCTTGGTTCAGCCATCTTTTTGAAAAAAAGGACAGCGCCCCCACGCAAACCGTCGATATATCTAAAATACCCAATCCTGTACCTAAGCCAGAACCGAAAAGTCGTTATGGCAATCCCGAAACCTACGAGGTAAATGGCAAAACCTATTCCGTCTTAGACAGCAGTGAGGGCTACGACAAACGCGGTTACGCGTCTTGGTATGGCACCAAATTCCATGGCCACAGGACATCCAGTGGCGAGCCTTATGATATGTACGCAATGACTGCCGCGAGTAAAACCTTACCACTCCCCACCTATGTGAGAGTAAAAAATCTACAAAACGGTCGTTCAATTATTGTCAAAGTCAATGACCGTGGCCCATTTCATTCCAACCGCATTATTGATTTATCGTATGTGGCGGCGAAGAAGCTTGGTGTGGTTAAGCATGGCACGGCTCTCGTCGAAGTCACGGCCATCGATACCCGCACAGCAATTAAACATGGAACAATAAATCCGAATAACCAACCGCCCGAAAAAGCCAAGTTTTATTTACAAATTGGTGCTTTTTCAAATCGCAGCAATGCACAACGTTTAGCCAACAAATTACGCACCCTTATTGGCGCGCCCGTGAAACTGCGTCCTGGCCGCCACCAAGCTGTGCCCATCTATCGCGTACAAATTGGTCCATTTTTAAACGATGGCGCCACCGCAAGAGTCGCCAGTGTGATCGAATCCAGCGGCGCTGGCATGCCCTATCAAGTCATCGAATAGCAAGACTGGCACCCAAGCCCAAGGTCGAGGCAAAAAGAAAGTTTATTCAGCATAAATGACCGATTCAAACGCCCTTTTAGCAAAGAGATTGGGCTTGGGCGTCAGTCCTGAGTTATGGTAAAGTAGCCCCTCGCCGCAACAACCACGATGGGAAAAACCATGAAAAAGTTTTTTATCGCACTGCCTTTTATTCTTCTTATTACAATCGTTAGCAGCAATTTAGCGATTGCCTCACCCAATCAGCACGCTGCACAAGCGATGCCTAATTCACAAACACAAGGCAAGACAACCCCCTCTCACCGACTGGCATTTACCGTACAAGGTAATACTTCAAATCCCGGGGCAATCCAGGTCGCTGCAAACTCAAATCCTTCTGCACTGGCTAATCTGGCTAAACAACCAACCTTGATCCCATCACCACCGAGTATTGATGCCAAAGGATTTATCTTAGAAGATGTCCACAGCGGTAAAGTCCTCGCTGAGAAAAATGCTGATGAGCGCATGTCTCCCGCCAGCTTAACCAAGCTCATGACCTTGTATTTAACCTTTGACGCCTTATCAAGAGGGCAAATTCAACTCGACAGTAAAGTACGTGTGAGTGTTAAAGCGTGGCGCATGGGTGGTTCTAAAATGTTTATCCGCGCAGGCAACAAAGTAACGGTTAATGATCTTATTCGTGGCATCATTGTTGACTCGGGCAATGATGCCTGCATTGCTATGGCTGAATACATCGCTGGTAGTGAAAATGCCTTTGTAAACCTAATGAACCAGCAAGCAAACTTACTCGGCATGACAAATACCCATTACACTGATGCCACCGGTATGCCACATCCAAATCATTACAGCAGCCCTCGTGATATCGCTAAATTAGCACGCGCTATTATTTTAACATTCCCACAATATTACAGTTATTTCTCCGAAAAAAGTTTTACCTACAATAAGATTAAGCAACATAATCGTAATCGTTTATTGTGGCGCTCGATCGATGCCGATGGCATGAAAACTGGGCATACCAGTCAAGCGGGTTACTGCCTAGTAGCATCGGCTAAACAAGACGATACGCGTTTATTGTCTGTTGTCATGGGTACCCCCAGTGATAATTCACGTACTGATGATAGTCAAGCCTTACTCACATATGGTTTCCGTTTCTTTGAATCACACAAACTATACAGCGCTGGCAAGGCTATTGACGAAGCACGCGTATGGAAAGGTGCAGCAAAAAATATTCCAGTCGGACTTGCTCATGACATGGTGGTCACGATACCTAAAGGCCAATACAACAATTTAAAAGCAACAATGCTACTCGACAAGATAATTACGGCCCCTGTCAAACAAGGTCAAACTTTAGGTAAAGTCGACATTACTTTAGACAGCAAGGAAGTCGCACAACAACCGTTGCTAGCATTGCAAGCCAGTCCGAAAGGCAGCATCTGGCGCCGCATGTCTGATGCTGTATCCTTATCGATACATAAATTCTTAGCGAAAAAACCAGAAGCGTAAAAGTGAGTATTATTTATTTCAACGGGGAATTTATCCCACAAGAAGATGCCAAAATATCCATCACTGACCGTGGCTTCACGTTCGGTGATGGTATCTACGAAGTCATTCCCGTGTATAACGGCACCGCTTTTCGTTTACCTGAGCATATTCAACGTTTGGAAAATAGCTTAGCGAATATTCGTTTAAAAATAGATTATAAGTTAACTGACTGGCAACGTATTTTTGACGAATTGCTCACGCGCAACCTTACTGAATTCGGCAAGGGTCTGTCGCTGTATCTGCAAATCACTCGTGGTGCAACTGCTCAGCGTGACCACCTATTGCCAAACAAACCGAAACCTACCATCATCGCATTCTGTATGCCATACGTCCCTAATACTATTGAAAAACTTGCGCAGGGTATTAAAGCAATCACATTACCTGATTTGCGTTGGGCACGTTGCTCTATTAAATCAACCAATTTACTGCCTAATGTGTTGCAACGGCAAGAAGCAGAAGATCAAGGCGCCCAAGAGGCTATTCTTATTAAAGATGGTTTCGCATTTGAATGTACCTCGAGCAATCTATTTCTCGTTAAAGACGGTGTCATTGTTACACCGCCAAAGTCACATCATTTATTAGGAGGTATTACCCGTGATGTGATTTTAGAATTAGCAGCCAAACATAATATGCCTTATGCAGAACAGGCAATCCCCGAAACGGCTTTAACTAGCGCCGATGAAATTTGGATCAGCAGTTCAACTCGTGAAATCCGCCCCATACTCGCTTTAAATGGCAAACCCGTCGGTGATGGTACACCTGGGCCTATTTGGTGGCAGTTGATACAACATTACTTTGCCTTCAAAGAATCACTAAACACACCACATACTGCATAATCTTAATAGCTAGGTAGTTTTCACAATGGATAATAATGACAAACCCTTACTTAATTTCCCCTGCGAATTTCCAATTAAGATTGTTGGCCGTGCTTGTGAGACTTTCGAAATCACGGTACTTACCATCATTAACAAGCATGTCTCCGATTTGTCTGAAGGCGCCATAAGAAGCCGCAATAGCAGCGAAGGTACTTACACATCGATTACCATCACGGTAAATGCACAAAGCCAAGCACAATTAGATGCTATTTATCGCGAACTTAGCGCGCATGAAGACATCATTATGGTACTGTAACCGCTATGACTACGAACCTAGATGAAATTATCATAAAACAACTTGCTATACGCAGCTACACAGACGTTTGGCAAGACATGCGTGATTTCACCGATCAACGTGGTATAACAACTCTCGATGAAATTTGGCTAGTCGAACATCCGCCAGTGTTTACCCAGGGACAAAATGGCAAACCTGAACACATACTTGCACCAGGCAATATTCCAGTGGTACAGACTGATCGTGGCGGCCAAGTCACCTACCATGGGCCTGGACAATTAGTCGCATACCTGTTGATAAATTTACGCCGCAGAAAACTCGGTATTCGTGATTTTGTACGTAAAATAGAACAGGCAGTTATAGATACATTGGCTGAATATGCTATTGAAGCCTACGCACGCCTCGATGCACCAGGCGTCTATACTGATCAAGCAAAGATTTGCTCCTTAGGCTTGCGCGTGCGACGCGGTTGTTCTTATCATGGGCTCGCCTTTAATATCGATATGGATCTAGAACCCTTTAGCCGCATCAACCCTTGCGGTATGCAGCAATTACAGATGACACAAGTCAGTCATTTCGTACCTAAGCTACAAATTAGTGATATCGAACCCAAATTAATAGCGCATTTATGTCAGCAATTAGGGTATACTACGCACACTTTTCAACCTTCAAACCATACGCAACCAGTACGACAAGAGAATTATTGTGAATAACACCGATCCAACTAAGAAACAACGTGCCGCGGAAAAACTCGCACGTATTCCGATTAAAATTGATCCAACAGTAGAACCCCTACGTAAACCAGACTGGATCCGTATTCGTATTCCAGCTTCTTCCGCTGTCACCAATTTAAAAAAAGTACTACGTCAAAATAAACTAGTCACTGTCTGTGAAGAAGCATCCTGCCCTAACTTAAGCGAATGCTTCAGCAAAGGTACAGCCACCTTCATGATTATGGGAGACAAATGCACACGCCGCTGTAGTTTTTGTGATGTTGCTCACGGTCGCCCCGATCCTCTCGACCAAGATGAACCGCAAAATCTGGCTAACACCATCGCTGCAATGCAGCTCAAATATGTGGTAATTACTTCTGTCGACCGCGATGATTTACGTGACGGCGGTGCGAGCCACTTTAGCACTTGCTTAGCCGCCATTCGCGCGCAATCACCCGATATTACTATCGAAGTTTTAGTCCCCGACTTTCGTGGTCGCATGCAAGTCGCATTAGATAATATCGGCACCCAGTTACCTGATATTTTCAATCACAATATCGAAACTGCACCACGTCTTTACAAACAAGCACGCCCAGGTTCCGATTACCAATGGTCATTACGTTTGCTGCAGGAATTCAAGCAACGCTTTCCTCATATCCCCACCAAATCTGGGATGATGCTCGGCCTAGGTGAAACAGACGAAGAAGTTATTCAAGTGATGCGTGATTTACGTGCTCACGATGTTGACCTACTAACTCTAGGGCAGTACTTGCAGCCTAGTCGTTACCACTTGCCTGTCGAACGTTACGTGAGCCCCGCACAGTTTCAACACTTCGCTGATTTAGCAACACAAATGGGCTTTAGCAATGTTGCATCTGGGCCTTTAGTGCGTTCGTCTTATCATGCTGATAAACAAGCAGCCGGTGAAGCCGTCAGTTAAAGCAAAAGGCAAGTATGGTACTCGAACAATTACAACTCTATAAAAGTCTGTTTGAGCATTGGGTACAAATACACCCAGTATTAGCTGGGTTATTAGTTTTTTTACTTACCTTTACCGAATCCCTCGCTGTCATCGGCATGCTAGTGCCAGGCTCAGTCTTGATGACAACGTTTGGCGCTTTAGTTGGCGCCCAAATCATGCCGGCAACGAGCACGATCGTGTGGGCAATGGCGGGCGCAGTCGCTGGCGATGCCTTAAGTTATGGCATCGGTTATTACTATAAAGAACACTTACGTGAGATATGGCCTTTTCGTGCGTATCCACAGTGGCTGGCCAAGGGTGAAGCCTTTTTTCAACACCACGGTGGTAAAAGCGTTTTCTTAGGTCGTATTGGACCACTCCGTGCTTTTGTGCCCATCGTTGCTGGGATGTTACATATGCGTCCCTGGCAATTTTTTGCAGCGAATGTGCCTTCTAGTATTCTTTGGGCGCCACTTTACATGTTACCAGGTATCTTATTAGGGGCCGCTTCACTTGAATTACCACCAGCAGTCGCAACCAGATATTTAGCCTACCTTTTCTTAATTTTGTTGGTCCTCTGGTTATGTGGTTGGTTGATAAAACGAATCTTTTTTTGGTTATTGCGCCTTGCTGATCGTGCCTTGGATCGCTTATGGGGTTTTTGTCAAAACCACCCAACCCTCAAACCCATTTGCGTGGTCTTACATGATCCATACCACCCCGATGGTCATGGGCAATTAACCTTGGCGTTATTCTTTATTATTACTAGCGCATTATTCTTAATTTTATTCTGCAGTATTATTACCCATGGCATACTCACGGCATGGGACGAACCCATTCATCAATTCTTACGTAGTCTTTATACACCTTGGGGTGAAAAACTCGGCATCATCGTAACGCTTATTGGCTGGCGCAAAGTCATCATCTACACAATTCCAACAGTGTTCATTTTTCTTTTACTTTGCCGCCGTTGGCGCGCGGCAATACACTGGGGCTTAGCTGGGTTTTTATGTGCGGGTAGCGTTGGCTTTTTCAAAAAAGTTTATCAGTCTCCACGCCCTCCTGGCTTAACATTTCCCATTCATTCGTCTTCTTTTCCTAGTGGACATACAACGTTAGCGGTTACATTGTTTGGCTTTTTGGCCGTACTTATCGCACGCGACTTGCCGCGCGGACGTCGTGGCACAACGTATGTGTGTGCAGCTATTACTGCCGGCGCCGTAGGACTATCGCGCCTTTACCTCGGAGCGCACTGGTCAACAGACGTAATAGGAGCAATATTACTCGGCTTAGCCATTACGATATTGGTCACCATATCCTACCGTCGCCAAGCAACCCCACCCGTCAATCGTGTTGGTGTACTCGTCACTTTTTTCTTAACCTTAGCCATTGCATGGAGCTATTATTATATTACCGACTTCAAAGATACCGTCCGTCGTTACACCCCAATATGGCCGAGCCAAACAATGACACAACCGCAATGGTGGGAACAAAATAATACCGAACTACCACTGTATCGTAATAATCGCTTTGGACATCCGCAGCAAATTTTCAACGTACAATGGGTTGGCCCATTACATCTATTAAAATCGCATCTCAAGAAAAACGGTTGGCAAACTATCCATGCAAAGAATTTACAAGATGCCATTATGCGTTTAGCTAAAAAGCCTGAAGAACGCAAATTACCTTTTTTGCCCATGCTCTATTTAGGCAAGCGACCTGTGTTCATCATGTTTAAAAATATTGACTATGATAAAGGCATTCTTGTACTACGTTTATGGGATGCACAAGTTACACTACGAGGTGAACACCATAATGTTTGGATAGGCACAGTTGATTATCATCTCGTGCATACCCATCACTTGCTCCACCGTAGCAAAGTCACCCACGTTACCCTGGGAGCACCCACGACATTGCTGAGCCAAGATTTACGTGGCTTGCACTGGCGCATACGCAAAATAACCCCTGCATCACAAAAATCCATTAAACAGCAATTGCCGCCAGGGGTGACAATTGAAGGTCGGGCCGAAGTTCTCTTAATCACCACAAGCAAATAGCCACAAAAACCGCCCTAGAAACCTCTTAGCGGTTTACGCTGTGTTGCAATCCCATAGCGATGTGATTACAATGTCGGGCTCGGTTGGCAAAATTTGGCCAATTTTTACTAAAAAACACTACTTTGTTGATTAATATATATTTTTTGGATGTGATGAAATGCCCAATGTTAAAGTAAAAGACAACGAACCTTTCGATATCGCATTGCGTCGCTTTAAGCGTTCTTGTGAAAAGGCTGGCGTACTTTCTGAGATTCGTCGTCGAGAAGCTTACGAAAAGCCAACCACAAAGCGTAAACGTATGCGTGCCGCAGCTATCAAGCGCCACATTAAGAAGATCGTGCGCGAGAGACCGCAGCCACGTGACCCGCGTGACCAAACGCGCTAAGGGATACCAATCCTATGTCTAGCGACTCCCTTAAAACGAACATTCAAACAGCAATGAAAGAAGCAATGCGCGCGCAAGACAAAGAGCGCCTGAATGCCATTCGTTTGATGTGGAGCACCATTCGCCAGCAAGAAATCGACTCCCGCAATGCGTTAGATGACACTCAAGTTTTGGCCGTTTTAGATAAAATGGTCAAACAACGTCGTGATTCAATTAACCAATATGAAAGCGCAGGCCGCGCAGAGTTGGCGGCCAAAGAAACGGCTGAAATCGCGGTTATTCAAACCTTTATGCCAGAACCCCTGTCTGATAGTGAAGTCGAGCAGCTAATTAAAAAGGCCATCACGCAAACTGGCGCAGAATCGATGAAGGACATGGGTAAAGTCATGGGCATCATCAAACCACAAATCCAAGGCCGCGCCGACGCGGGTGCAGTCAGTCATAAAGTCAAAGAACTGTTGGGTTAATTGCTCGTTTCCTCATCCCAAGCGGATGTATCCCCACGCATTATTGATTCGAATTCAGATTTGTGTAGCCTTGATAAGCACCGCAGGTGCGCATCAAGGTTTCAATGCTGCGCCGCTATGCGGCTTATCAAGGCTACACAAAAATCAAAACTACTTTACGGCTTTATTCACGGAGATTTGACCAATCCTTCGCTGCACTCAGGATGACGAGAACAGTGGTACGCTCAAGATGACAAAAATGCTATAATCTGACGAATATTCGAACAACCCAAGGATTCGTGATTTTGTCAGGCCGCATTCCGCAACACTTCATCGATGATGTATTAGCCCGCAATGATATTGTCGAGATTATCGGTGCACGCATTAAATTACGTCGAACTGGCAAAAACTACTCGGCACTCTGCCCATTTCATCACGAAAAATCTCCCTCTTTCAGTGTCAGTCCTGATAAACAGTTTTATCACTGTTTTGGTTGTGGTGTCAGTGGCAATGCTATCGGTTTTCTCATGGAATATGAGCGCCTCGACTTTGTCGAAACCATCGAATTACTCGCCAAACAAGTTGGCCTAGACGTCCCGCATAGCAATTCGGGGACACAGGCACAACATAACGATCACTCGCAACTGTATCAATTACTCAGTCAAGCCGCTTATTATTATCAACAACAATTACGTAAGCATCCCCAGTGTTGCACTGTTATTGAGTACCTCAAACAACGAAGCTTATCAAAAGAAACCATCAAACGTTTTAACTTAGGGTTTGCGCCACCAGGCTGGGATAATTTACTGCAATATCTTGGCAAGAATAAAGCCCTGCGCCAACAGTTAGTCACAGCGGGTCTAGTCGTACACAATGAACAAGGTCGTGAGTACGATCGTTTTCGTGAGCGCTTAATATTTCCGATTCGCGATCGACGCGGACGTGTAATCGGTTTTGGTGGGCGGGTACTGAATAGTGATACACCCAAATATTTAAACTCCCCTGAAACTCCAGTTTTTCATAAAGGCACGGAATTATATGGGTTATACCAAGCACAACAAATCGAGCGCCACCTGGAGAAAGTTTTAATTGTTGAAGGCTATATGGATGTGATTGCACTCGCTGAACATGGCATTAATTTCGCGGTCGCCACACTCGGCACAGCGACTTCAACCCGTCACCTTGAACGCTTATTTCAACAGACTAAACACGTGATCTTTTGCTTTGATGGAGATAATGCTGGCCGCAGCGCAGCATGGCGAGCATTACAAGCGACCCTACCGACCATGCGCGATGGCCGCCAAGCTGCATTCCTCTTTTTGCCTGAGGGTGAGGATCCTGACAGCATGGTAAATAAAGAAGGCCATGATGCCTTTATGCAACGCATTGGCCAAGCACAAACACTATCAGATTTCTTATTTTTAACCTTAGCGCAAGATACTAATTTAACTAGCTTAGATGGACGCGCTTTAGCTATACAAAAAGCACTGCCTCTAATTTCGCAATTGCCCGCGAGTGTATTTCGACAAATGCTAATCGACAAATTAGCCAAGCTAGCCCAGATGGAAAAAGAAGAGCTTGAACGCCTACTACAAAACGCACCCAGTATACATCCAAGCAGCACACTCACAAACACACCAGCACCGCCAATTAGCTCAGCGACAAGACAAACGCAAAGAACCGAATCATTCACCAAGCTATCATCACCGATACGTCAATTAATTACCTTGCTGTTACAACAGCCACAATTGGCCACTCTCATTGACCCTACCACGCGCCAACACTTAGCCAAGCTACGTTTATCTGGCAGCCATTTCTTACATCAGCTGCTTGAACTTTTGAGCCAAAATCCACACACCACAAGCGGTTCATTAATTGAACACTGGCGTGGGAATGCTATCGCTCCCCACTTAAGCCAACTGCTCACTCAACCCTTATCCATTCCACATGAAGGCTTGCAAGCCGAGTTACTTGGCATTGTGAAAAAATTACAAAAACAAGCGGTTGAACAAGAAATGGATGATTTGTTCTATAAAGCTAGTCAAACAGGCCTCACCCTCGAGGAAAAACAGCACTTACAAGCTCTAATCACAGAAATTAAAACAAGTGAAAGCAGTCGCGTATCGTGACAAATCACTAAAACATAGCTACAATTGTCGGTTTGATAGCGCAAAATCTAACCTAAAAGGTACCTCACACGATGGATTTGGAACAACAACAATCCGAACTCAAAAAACTGATCGCTAAAGGCAAAGAAAAGGGATTCCTCACCTTTGCTGAAGTTAATGATTATCTACCTGACGACATTACTGACCCCGAGCAAGTCGAATCGATCATCAGCATTATCAACGATATGGGCATTACTGTGTATGAAACAGCGCCTGACGATGAAACCTTACTATTGACTGAAGGTGCCTCTGGCGCTGAAGATGAAGAAGAAGCCGCTGAAGAAGCTGCCGCCGCGCTTGCAGCAGTAACCTCTTCCGACAATGAGTTTGGACGCACAACCGATCCCGTACGCATGTACATGCGCGAAATGGGTACGGTTGAATTGCTCACGCGGCAAGGTGAAATCGCCATTGCTAAGCGTATTGAGGACGGCATCCGCCAAGTCCTTACCACCATGGCACATTACCCATTAGTGTCTGGTGAATTACTTAAAACCTATGACTTGGTCGAAGCCGGTGAAATGCGCCTAAGCGATATTATCTCAGGCTATGTTGACCCCAATGCCCAAGACGAGGGTGAAGTTGCTCCTGCGAACATAGGCTCTGGCTTAAACGCAGCAGCTGATACCAATGCAAAAGGCAGCACTACGACAGACGGTATTGAAGATGCCGGCGAAGGTGGTGATGCGGGAGAAGGTGGCAACAGTACAAACGCAGCAGCATCAGAAAAAGATGACAGCAATACGAGCGCCGCGACATCAGAAGAGACGAGCGATAGCGATGATGAAGAGGTTGTCGATACAGGCCCCGATCCTGAAGTCGCTAAAGAAAACTTTGATAAATTGCGTAAGCTTTACCAAAAAGCCAGCGCATCAGAAAAGAAACATGGCCGTCAACACCGCACTGCGAAAAAACATGCGAAAGAGCTTGCCGAATTCTTTATGACATTCAAATTAGTACCACGCTTACTCGACAGGTTAATCCGCAAGATGCGCAGCATGCTCGAGCAAGTACGCACGCAAGAACGCATGATCATGCGCCTGTGTGTACATAAAGCTAAGATGCCACGCAAAGCGTTTATTGATACATTTCCAGGCCATGAAGCAGATCCAGCTTGGCTACGCCAACATCTAAAAGCTGCAGAACCTTATGCCTATCGTTTGCCGGATTATGAAATTGAAATCGCCCGTGCGCAAAAGAAATTACTCGCGATCGAATTTGAATATGGCTTAACCATCAGTGAAATTCGCGATTTAAACCGCAAAATGTCAATCGGCGAAGCCAAAGCACGTCGTGCGAAAAAAGAAATGGTCGAAGCCAACCTGCGTTTAGTTATTTCAATCGCGAAAAAATACACCAACCGCGGTCTACAATTCTTGGATTTAATTCAAGAAGGTAATATTGGACTCATGAAAGCGGTCGATAAATTCGAATATCGTCGTGGCTACAAGTTTTCAACCTATGCGACTTGGTGGATCCGCCAAGCGATCACGCGTTCCATCGCCGATCAAGCGCGCACGATTCGTATCCCCGTGCATATGATTGAAACCATTAATAAGCTCAATCGTATTTCGCGCCAAATGTTACAAGAGACTGGCAATGAGCCAAGCCCTGAAGAACTCAGTAAGCGTATGGAAATGCCAGAAGATAAGATTCGTAAAGTCTTAAAAATTGCTAAAGAGCCTATTTCGATGGAAACGCCTATCGGTGATGATGAAGATTCACACTTAGGCGATTTTATTGAAGATGTAAATATCGATTCACCTATCGATATGGCAACGTCAGAAAGTCTCAAAGAGGCAACCAAAGAAGTATTATCAACCCTAACCCCACGCGAAGCAAAAGTCTTACGTATGCGCTTTGGTATTGATATGAATACCGATCACACCTTAGAAGAAGTCGGTAAGCAGTTTGATGTTACGCGCGAGCGGATTCGTCAAATTGAAGCCAAAGCATTACGCAAATTACGCCACCCAAGTCGTTCAGAGCGCTTGGGTAGTTTCCTAGATCAAGAATAACGCTTCATAAAAACACGCGCCGGCACATGGCCGGCGCGCTGACAAATAACAATATAAAAGGATTAGCTAGCTACTGTAGCATTCTTTTTATAATTTGGATTGTACTGTTCACCAAATAATTTTTCTTCGATGATTGCACAAATGATATGGCCTAAGATGATATGACATTCTTGGATTTTAGGCGTCTGTGTGGCTGGAACATTCAACATGTAGTCGCACAGAGGTGGCATTTTACCACCGGTTTTACTCGCAAACCCAATGGTTGTTACTCCGATTTTTTTTGCCGCAGCAAACGCCTTGAGGATATTTTCTGAATTACCTGACGTCGAAATACCAATAAAGACATCACCTTGTTTGGCAACGGCTTCTAGTTGTCTTGCAAACAGCACATCATAACCATAATCATTGCCAATCGCTGTCAACGCTGAGGTATCCGTCGTTAACGCCACTGCCGCTAAGCCTGGGCGGTCATATTGCAACTTACTCACCAACTCTGCCGCAAGATGCTGCGAGTCAGCAGCACTACCACCATTGCCGGCAAAGAGAATCTTGCCACCTTTTTGCAGCGCTGCTAAGCAGACATCAGCAATTGTTGTTACTGTTTGGTGGATAGTCTTATCTTCAACTAATTGATTGACAGAGTCTTGGATTTTTTTCAATTCCGATAATATTAAATTTTCCATCGTTTTCACCTTCTAAAGTATGCTACGTCCACCATCCACTATGATGTTTTGCCCGGTTAAATATTGTGATGCATCTGAACATAAAAATTGAACTGCGCCATGGTACTCATCTAAGTTCGCCATGCGTCCCATCGGTATTAAGCTCGTTAACTTATTAACAAAAATGTCATCTTGTCCGGCAAAGATCCCGCCTGGAGATAAGGCATTCACTCGCACACGCTGATCTGCCCAATAGGCAGCTAAGTAGCGAGTCAAACCAATTAGCCCTGTCTTAATGACAGAATAGGTCACTGGCTTAACTGGTTGTTGCTCGTCAGTTAAATTATCCTGACGATAAATACGTTGGTCTGGCGCAATCACAGAAAGGTCGGATGCAATATTCAAGATCACACCGCGTTGACGCTGCGCCATTGCTGTGCCAAATACTTGGCTACAGAGGAAAGCACCCGTTAACCCCACATTCACTTGCAAATTCCAATCATCTACATCAAAATTTTCAAAGCGCGAGGTCGCAAACGCCGCTCCCTTTTGTTTAACCTTGGGATCTATCGCTGCGTTATTGATTAAAATATCAATTTCAGTATGTTGCTCTTTTAACTGTTGGTATACGGCTTGTATCGAAGCTTTCTGAGTCACATCCATCACATAACAAGCGCTACGTTCCGCACCATATACTAATAACGACTGTTGTAAATCATCTAAAGCAGCTTGACTAATATCAGTTAATACAACGGTTGCCCCTTGCTCTAATAATGCAATGGCGTGCTGTTTACCCAGCAAACCGGCAGCCCCGGTGATCAATACAGTACGCTTATCTAGATTTAATAAGTTTGTGCTACTCACTGTCATTAACCTTATTATTAGTTATGTACTTGACCACCATCGACAACCACTATACTCCCTGTCGTAAATGCCGACTTTGGTGATGCCAAAAATGCAACGGTATCAGCAATCTCTGCAGGTGTGCCTAAGCGTTGTAAGGCAACTTCACGCTCGAGCATTGTTTTGACCGTGGCCGCATCTTGTTGCATTTTCTTATCCCATACTGAACCAGGAAATAACACATTGCCTGGTGCCACAGCATTAATGCGTATGCCTTGCGCCCCCAAAGGCTTAGATAAGGACTTAACTGCCATATTCAAGGCCGCCTTTGCAGTTGCATAAGTCGCTGGAGCGCCCGGGATCACTTCTTGCCCGCAAATAGAGCTTATACACACAATATTACCTTGCTGTTCACGCAAATAAGGACGCGCACTCTCAATCATATTCACTGCCGGGAAAAAATTGCTCGTAAACATTGCTTCCCAAGTAGATTGGGTCTCTTGGCCTGGCGGCACAGAACGGCTCAAACCGACATTACAAACTAAGACATCGATTTGACCGTACGCCTTAATCGTCTCCGCTATGACGCGTTGACAATCAGTTAACTTACTGACATCTGCAACGCAGCTTAATACTTCATTACCGAGAATTGCTCGCGCTTCTTGTAGCACAGCTTGATTACGTCCATTCAATACAACTTGACAACCTTCTTGCTGTAATAAGGTTGCGACACCTAAACCTATACCTCGGCTTGAACCGGTGACAATTGCGACTTTATCCTTTAATCCTAAGTCCATACTGTTTGCTCATCTGTTACTGTTAACCATTGCAATGTTTGTTTGACATATTGCGCTAACACTTCGGCATGCTTTTCATCTTCAGCGCGGGCAGTTTGTAAGATGTAATTGCCACGATAGTTTATAGCCTTTAACTGCTGAAATACCTTTTCGAATTGCGTATCACCAGCACCTAGCGGCACAGTTGTCCCATGCAAGACCCGATCTTTAATGTGAACATTATAAATTCTATCCCCATATGCCGAAAATTCTTCATTGGGGTCATAACCAAGTGCTGCACTATTACCTGTATCATAATTAACGCCAAAATATTGTGGATCTAGCTTTGCTATGAATAACTGTAGTTGTGCAGGCGCATAATCAGATTCAAAAACAATTCTCACCTTGTGCTTAGATAGCAGCGGCACAAACTCGATTAAGCTTGCCAGTAATTCATTTTCCTGGGTTAAATTTTCTAAACGCCCATCATCAACTAATGGCATCACGATAAATTGAATCTCTAGCTCAGAACAGGCTGAAATAATACTAGCAAAATCATTCAACAATTGTGTTTTCAGCGCTGCAGATTTTGCCTTGTAAAATGGCGCCTGCATAAAGCAATCACCAGTTAAAGAAGGAATACTCAACTGATGTTGTTGCATTAAAGCACGTATTTCTTCGCGCCCAGCTTGTGTCATCAATGGGTTTGCATACAAGCCTTCTTGGTCTAGGGTCCACTCCATCTTGCGCAGACTTAGCTTATTTGCTAGAGCAAATTCATCGCGCCAATGCTGTTGTGGAAAGGCTTGAATACGTCCGCCGACTAATGGCGACAACCGCCCTTGCATAAAGCCAATATTATCAAGCATGAGTTTCTTCAGAAAATTGGTAGGGTGATGCGCCCTTTACACCTTCTTTGCGTTGTGCAACCTCAGTAGAAAACTGATATAACTGTGCTTTAATGTCTACACCAACATTGCTACTCCATTGCGTAATCAACTTTTCAAACATTGGGCCCACTTTGCCATCCCCAATAACACCACCATTCAACTTAGTAACGGGCAACATGCAAAATGGTGTTGCCGTCATAAATGCTTCATCCGCAGTCAAGACATCATAGGGTTCAATATTTCTTTCTACACAGGCTAAGCCTAGCTGCTCGGCGAGCTCGAAAATATAGGCGCGACTAATACCTCGCAAAATGTTTCTTGGTTCAGGCGTGATAATCACATTATCTTTGACAATAAAGAAGTTATCACCTGTGCCCTCTGTAATGAAACCATCAGGATCCAGCAGCAACGCCATATTATTTTTGCCTTTGCACTGCGATACTTCAATATTAGCCATCAAATAATGGATACGGCTTCTATTTTTGACTTTAGGTTCCAATAAAGAGGCTGGAATCGCACGCTGCGACGGAATCACTGCGTTGATACCGTCATCCAATAATTCACCCATGCCTGCCACTGTCCATTTTAATGGGAAATCCGCTATCACTACCATCGGTTCTAACTGGCCATCAAAAATATCTGAATATAAACTCAAAGGACCACGCGTCACATTGATCATTAAACGGTGTTCATCATGCTCATCGAAAAAAGGCTCATTAATCTTTTGTACTTCGTGACATGCTGCTGCCATTTCATCAATGGTCATTTTCAAAGGAATATGGGTAAATTTAATCGAAGCATAAAGTCTTTCTAAATGTTCACGTAACTTAAATTGTTTTTTATTGAATGAGCGCGTCATTTCAAAAACAGTATCACCAAACATTAATGCTGAATCATAAATTGAAATTTTCGCTTCTTTTTCTGGGACAAGCTCGCCATTCATCCATACGACACGGCCTTGTTTGCCTTGCTGGCTCATACTGCTACCTCATGTGTTTTTTCGCTGGCTCGCAAATTAAGTAAAAAATTCTTAAATATCGCTTCACACAAACTGAAATCATCGCGACCATCAATTTCAAAACTTTTCCAAAATGCCATCAATGACATGCCGACTTTGCCACCCAAGCGATTATTTTGCTGATGCAACAATTCAGGTTTAACTATATAAAAGGAACCATTTTCTAAATACTGGGGCTTGCGGTCTTGGCGCCTACCGCGATTTTCAGGCTGGTAATTCAACGCGTTAAGTTGCTGGTTGCCTGCTTTTTCCCAAATCAAAAAATCATCTATCTCAGCCGCACTGAATAATGAGTCGCAAGCCTGCGTATAAAACGCCTGTAGGCCTTGCTCGAGATCACTTACCTCACGTAAAGGAGACGTCGCCTGTAAGGCAACCACTGCATCAATCTGTGGCTCATTTTTTTCAATTTGATTAATAGCGTGTAGCCAAGCAGCTTCAGACGATGATTGGTCTGTCGCTAACTCAGTTGGTCGCTCGACGCAATTTGCTCCAAATGCTTCAGCAATACTGAGAATTTCCTGACAATCAGATGTGACCCACACGGAGCTGATCGACTTGCATCCTAAGGCTTGCTCGATAGTCCAGGCGAGTAAGGGTTTACCACAAAAATCTAAGATATTTTTGCGTGGCAAGCCTTTAGAGCCGCCACGCGCTGCGATTATAGCAATGTTATTTGTCATAGTGGCTTGCAAAGATTGTCATTACCGAGATCTACGCTTCAACTTCGAGACGTAATTTTTCACGCACGGATTTTTCCGCTTCAGTGATATTTTTAACGCCAGTTCCTAAAATGGCTGGTACTTTGCGTACTGACTCGACAAAACCACGTAACGCATGCACTTCTACGGAAGCCGCTTGGTCTGAACCATACATTGCTCTATCTAGCGTAATGTGACGCTCAATTGAAGTGGCACCTACTGCAACCGCCAATAAGCTGACCTTCAACAAACAAGCCTCATGGCCTGAGTAACCAACGTTACAGTGATAACGGTGACTCAAAGCAGGGATCATCATTAAATTTGCATCTTCTTCTTTCATCGGATAAGTACTATTGCAATGCATCAATTCATAGGGGCAATTTGCTTTCTTGAAAAGTTCAACGACGTCATCAATTTCTTGCATAGTCGCCATACCCGTTGAAATAAAGGTTTTGCGCCCTTCTGTAGCAATTTCAGCTAATAATGGCTTATGGCCTAACATTGCTGAGGCAACTTTGTTGAATGGCAAATCAAACTGTTGTAAGAATTTTTGTGACTCCACATCCCATGCCGATGCTGACCATTGAATGCCTAATTCCTTACAGTAGCGATCAATTTCTTTATACTCTTCTAAGCCAAATTCTAGGCCTTCTTTTTGTTCGCGCTGAGTCGTACCCCAAGGACTGTCACGATGGCCCGCTAAATATTCTTGAGTATATACAATATCAATCGTACGTTTTTGAAATTTAACCGCATCAAAACCCGCGGCATGCGCTTCATCAATTAACTGCTTAGCGATCTTCATATCGCCATTGTGATTAATCCCTATCTCAGCTATTAAAAATAAACTCATTAATCTCTCCTACTGTTAATTCATCGATTCTTAAAAAATGTTCCACAAAATTTCTTACAAAGGCATCGCCACCATTATGTGGTAATACCAGCGAGGCCTGCTGTTTAACTTTCTCATGCGCATCTTGTGGCGCGACCGAAAATCCAGCCTTTGCCATCACCGCTAAATCATTTAAATCGTTGCCCAAGTAAACTAACCCAGCAAAGGCATCTGAGGCTTGCACAGATTGGCCCGCAAATTTTTCTGCAAAATAAATTTCTAAGAAATTCAACTTACCTTTAACGCCAATTTTACACGGTAATTTCAACTTGCTAGCGCGCGCTTCGACAACCGGATTAGTTTCCGTAGAGAGAATAAAAATCTCTGCTTGTAACTTACCTAACTGCTGATATTTTCTTAGAAAATCAATAGCCAAACCATCACGGCGGTCACAGCAGACGCTTTCGATGCCAGCTTGATTTAAATAGACTCGATTATCCGTGAATACCCCGTCAAAATCAAAGACAATGGTATGTACGCTATCAATTGGCGGGAGTATTTGAGTACTTTTAACCATGCAAAACCTGTTTGATTAAATTTGATTCAGAATTATTGTTTAACTCACTAACGCCAGCCATCACCGCCCTCATCAACTCGGCCTGTTGCCTGGCTTCATGGTAAAGATACAAGCGTTGTGGAAGATTAAAATAAGCTTCATATATCGTGGCAAACATACACACAAAGCTATTCGCTGCCTCGACTTCAATTGTCTGTGCATCACCAAATTGATTGCGCACCATAATCCGGGGAGAAAAATTATCAGGCTTTGAAAAAATCTTATCGGCAAATATTGACTGCTGCTGACCCCACACCTGTATTTGTGCTTGGTAAGCGCGATTATATCCCCAATTTACATAAGCGTGCTGGCCTGTTCCAAACCGTAAACTTGCAACCCCCGTTATATCAACAGCTTGGGATTGATAATCGACTTCCGCTAGCATAAGCTGCGGCACCTCATCTAACAACTGTAACACCGCAGATAAGGTATAACCGCCCACATCCAATAGAGCGCCGCCTCCTAGTCCTTGCTCAGCACGAAAACCTGGTGGCACACTTTCAGGAATACCGAAGTAACAAGCAATACTCGATACCTTACCAAAATTAGCATGTTTCACTAGCCTCTTTAACTGCTGAAATTGTGGGTGATATTGATACATAAAGGCTTCGCAGAGAATACGCTGCTTTTGCTCTGCAAGATCAATTAATGCAAGCGATTGTTCTGGTTCATGCGTCAACGATTTTTCACATACAAGGTGCTTGCCTGCGCACAACACTTGTTTGCCCTGTTCGAAATGCAAACCCGTTGCTGTGGCTAAATAAATAATATCAACCGCTGTATCTTGTAGCATATCATCAGCATTACTCCATACTTCACAGTCATACTGATTAGCAACGTCTATAGCCTTTTGTGTTTGCCGAGTATGCACACCGCGTAATTTCAGATGAGAACTCTTTATGATTGCAGGCAAAACATTTTTTAGCGCATGCCGTCCTAAACCCCAAACCGCTATACCTAGTTTTTCACTATTTGTCTTCATATAGAGGTCCGAATTTATAGACAAAGATAATTAGAGGGATATATGCAAGCAAACAAAGTAAACCACCCCACTGCGGAAAACAGTACGCCGCTATTGCTAAAGGCAATAACCATACTAAATTGACGGCCCAAACCAAACTGAGTATCTTTAAGTGATTATCACTAATACGCGCAAGATTTTGGTAAGCGTGGCTGCGATGTGGGTGATACCAAGTCTTAGGGTATTTAATCATACGTGTGCAGGTCGTCATTGTCGTATCTGTAAAGTAATACGCAAATACGATTAACCACACCCAAAGCATTGGTGTTGGCTTCCATAGCGAAGCTAAAATGATCGCGGACAGCATAAAAGAATTAAAACTGGAACCAGACTCGCCCAAGAACACGCGCGCTGGCGGCCAGTTAAAAATTAGCAAGCCAATGTTCGCACAGCCAAGAATGAGCAGTAATAATGAAAGTTCCACATCATGGTGCAAATAAAAAAACGTCGCCATTGTCGTACTAGTAAAAATCACCGCTGAAATCGCCATCCCGTCAATACCATCGATGAAATTAAATAAATTATAAAACCACACTAAAGCAAACACTGCGATGAAAGCACCGAACCACCCTAAAGATACGGTTGCAAATCCAAGCTTAAGTGGAGGAGAAGCGCCAAAACAAACACACAGTGCAACCGCAATAATAATCTGAGTCACGAAACGCAAGCGCGCTGATAGATCATAGCGATCATCTAAAAATCCGACGATACTTACCAAAATTCCACCGTAGAAGAGAGTAATAAACACTCGGTTTGAGAAAAAATGTTGCCGCCCTAATACAGCAAGCGTCAGCAATACAATCACGGCAGCAATGATACCCGCTCCACGGGGTGTTACATTAGAATGTAAACTGCGAAAATTAGGCTCCGCAACCAAACCAAATTTTACAGCAAAACTAGGGTAAAAATAACTAGCTATAAAAGATGCTACGGGAACAAATAGCAATATAAGAAGGTGATTCATTAACGCAGTTACTCTTTGGCCAAACAAGTCTCTCTTGACATGTATTTCTTTCTAAATGCGCGATAGACACTCAGATTAAGATACTTGCGCATAATACTCAAGGATATCAAAGGCGCCATCAGCATCTTAAACAGCAGCTCTAGCCCCAGACTGAGCCTTTGCTTCAGGTTCTCTGCCAACAACAAGCTGCTAATTTTATACTGTATGTGCACCATTTTCATGGCCTTTTTACAAATCTTACGTGCCTGGCTATCACGCTGCATAACTACCTCAGCCAGGCGTAGCCTTTCCTGGTATTGACTAGTCAAATCCCTAGAAACATTACTGGAATGAATCCTAATTTTAGTCAATTCTTGGTCAACAAATGCCACGTCGCGGTTTTTTGCCACTTTAAGCCACACATCCCATTCTTCTACGTAGTGAAAACTCGGATCGAAACCACCACTAGCCCTTAAAACTGCGGTATCAACCATACAAGCCGAGCAAGCAATGAAAGGATAGTAAAGTAATTGCTGATAGACGTTACCACTATGGGGCTTTTTCTCGTGCGAATAAGACAATAAATCATGACCTTGGGCGTCGACACGCATGGCATCAGTAAAACACATCCCCCAAGGCCTGCTAGATGGCTGCTGTAATTGCGCCAATTGCTTCTCTAGCTTTTCAGGCAACCAAAGATCATCACAATCGAGAAAGGCCACATATTGTCCAGATGCTTGTGCGACCGCCAAGTTACGCGCTTCACCCAATAAAACAGTTTTATCATTTTTGATGTATTTAAGTTTGCCATCCTGATGACTAGCATGGAGCTGTGCTATTTTTGCACTACCATCCGTCGAGTTATTATCAAAGAAAATTATTTCCCAGTCGGAAAAAGTTTGAGTATAAACTGAATCGAGTGCTTCGCACAAATATTGCTCAGAATTATAGCAATTAATGATGACACTGATCGTGGGTGTTTGTTGCATAGCTATCCCAAGGGGTTGTTAAATATTAAGCACCCTGCTGCTCAGTAACTCTATCAACGATATATTGCGAAGCTAAGTTTTTTTCTTGTAAAAGGCTAATAAGCTCCGTTGGACACTCACCATAGTGTAAATCCTCACGCTCATGGAGGTATTCCACTTGCCTTTGGCTCAATTTATTCCCGTCTTCACCATACCCCAGATAGATTGAATATTTAGGGCCAATAATACTTGAGCCTGTGTGCAGCAGGCGAGTATCAAAAATCAAACAGTCCCCTGCCTCAATTTCAAACCACTTGGGCCGTAGAGTAAAATAACAAAAAGGTAATTTACCTGTATAGCGGCGATACAACGACCAAGCCTTATATTCTAGCGTGTTGAGCAAAGCAGAATGACGATGCGAACGTGGCACCACCCCCATTTTGAAATGGCTCTCGGCATAAGATTGAAAATACATTGCTACTCGCAGCGCACCTATTTTTTTATCATCGCTACCTACTGCTTGGGGATTATAATGTATGTCTTTATGCCAACCGACAGAATCATAATGGACATGTAAATCAGAATACTGTAAATACATCGGCATAGTCGGCACTAACTGCTTAAGTACGGTGAGCAAATTCTCATTATAAATTAGTGGCCAAAAATCTTTATTCTGCGTTACACCATCAGCTTGAGTCCAATTCCGACGAGCACCATAAGCTTCATCGTCCAATTGCGAATGCTTTACTAATAGCTGTCGATAATGCGCAACTTCATGCGGCGAGAATAATCCTTTTGCCATGAAATAACCTTCTTTTACAAAAGTATTTTTATCAATTGTCATATTATTCTCCCCATATTCTTCAGCTATGGATTTACTTAACCGCTTCGACATAAATTGAAAAATAGTCACGATGTCCACGCTCAATACCAGGTAACTTAGCCCCCATCAGTGGCTGTGTTGATTGTCCTGCTGTAGTTTTAACAATCTGTGTAAAACCAACCGTTTGTAATAATTTTTCCAATTTAGCGAAGTAAATCGTGTGTATATGGCCCCCACTACGCTTTTGTTGTGGCGTTTGTAGTGAAACACACCAATCTGCAAATTCAACTGGCGATAACTTGTTAACTTGCTCATCGACTTTGACCTTTGGAATTTTAACTGGTACATGCACATCATTTTCGATGAAACATGATAGTTGCCCCACTAATACATCGTGACAAAAAAGCGTTTTTCCATACGCTTGCTTTTCTTTTTTGCTTAACATGCTCACAAAGAACGCTTCATTCCCTTTTTTATATTCTTCTACTAACCGCTCTGCATCTGGCGCCTCAAGCCGAAATAAACCACCATTATCCAATAGGCGGTAAGCTTCTTTGAAAAAGTACTCACAAGTCTCTTCAGGAAGGTGTTCAACCATATGCGAGGAATAAATCAACTTAATACTATTATCGGCGAAGGGAAATGGCTGATGTTCACGAATATCGTAATTAAAATCGGCCCCATCGATATCAATCGTAATCCAATCTGGAGCTACGCAATACTTGTTTTGTTCACCAACCGCTAAAAAACCAGAATTAAAATTTTTGGTGAAATATTTGCGCACAAAACGATTATTCCAAGTGAATCTAATCGCGCAATCTATTAAGTGTCTAGTGGGCCCATAATCATAGAGGGGATGAACGATTTTTTTTAAAACGGCTCTTAAACTCATTTATTTCTCGAGATACTGTAATTTGTTTTCCACGCCATCCCACTTATCACATTCAGGTAGTGGCTCCTTCATCTCAGTGATCACTGGCCATATCTCACAAAGTTCTTTATTCAATTCAATAAAATTCAAATATTTTTCAGGTAACTCATCTTCGGCAAAAATCGCCTCCTGTGGACACTCGGGCACGCACACAGCGCAATCTATACACTCATCCGGATTGATCGCCAGAAAGTTGGGGCCCTCATGAAAACAATCAACCGGACATACTTCCACGCAATCAGTAGATTTGCACAATATACAATTTTCGGTCACTACAAACGTCATAAAGCCTTACCTACCTTTGCGTAATGGCATCATTGCTTCACTATCCTGTTTGTTAGGGCTAATATCGTTTCCGACAATTTTTCGCAATGACTTATAATCAAATTCAAACCATTTATAACGAAATATACTAGTGAGGCGATACTTTAAATATTCCACAATTAGCCGACAAGCGTACTTAAACCCATTACGTTGCCAATCAAACAATAATACAAACAAGGGCAAGAAAAACCGCAAACGATATACGATAGTTGGGTAGCGCACGATTAAAATACGAAACTGTAATTTAAACAGCAAAGACCAAAAATCCGGCAATTGGTTGTCAGTCACATTCATCCGCTGCCATGTATCACGCACAGTCTCCGTATAACCACTTACATCGACTTGCACATCTTCCGCATTTGCAAAAGGATTATTACGCGTAGAGTCTAAAGCACGTTTTTCTTTAGGATAATTAAAATAGCCTGTATCGTTCACATTATCGACAATCACTTCGGCTCGCTGACTATCTTCCTCATCACTATGCACAACCGAAAAATATTGTGACTTTATCAGCTGTTTATTATAGGCAGCTTTACCATATTTTTTAATGTATGCAACACCCGCTTTGGCAATAATATAAGGGCGCCAAGTTTCAGTAATTAGCTTAGGATAACCGGTTAACGGTAAAGCCGTCGTTTCATCGCCAGCATCTCGATCAGAAATTGCTAATAAATACCGTTCTTCCTCATCTATACCACTGCCAATTAAACCCTTATGACGAGCAAATTCATATAAAGGCGTTCCTGGTAAAGCTTGGGCATAGTTAATACTTAAATCTAACGGATTTTTATCTTCTTTGAGACAAGCGCCAAACGCAGCAAACGCAGCAGTTTCACGAATAGTTTGCGGGTTCTCGCCTGGCATACCCAATACTAATTGAATTGTAGTATGCAAGTCATTATCGATAATCCACTGCATAGCATTGTAATTATCTTTAAGCTTGACTTTCTTTTCCATGATTTGCAGCATTCTTTCACTGCCAGTTTCCATGCCAAAGTACACAGCGGAACAACCCACTTCTTTCATCATTTGTAGGTACTCAGGTGACACGCAATTAACGCGCATGCCACTGACACGCCACAAAACGTCAAACTTCTTAATTTCCTGACAAAACTCTTTTAGCCAACGCTTATCCGTACCAAAGTTTTCATCTCCAAACGTTACAAAACCGACATTATAGCGATTAATAATATATTCTAGACGTTCCATCAAAATGGGCACTGGCACATAACGAATACCCTTATCCCAACGATGACAAAAAGTGCAACGTGCTACGCAACCTTTAGAAGCGACAAGGGTGCCAATGGTTTTACCTTGACGATGCTCTTCAAAAATACGCGGGTCTTGTGCAAAAGTAGATTCTGCTAACAATGAACGAGTTGCCTGTGGAAAGAAAATTTTAATACGCGAATTTTTTTCTAAATCTTGCCAATCAACATCATAAATATCTGTTTTTGCAACTGGCAATTGGAAACCAGTATTGACCAGCTGGCTACCATCCAAATACACCAAACCACCAACTTTACGAAAATCTGCTTTGTTTCTTGACTGGATAAACTGCTGCACAAAACTCGTCATTGTGCGTTCGCCTTCACCAACTGCCACAAAATCAACGCCAGTTTTATGTAACAAAATCTCAGCACTAGCACCAAGGTTTCCACCCAAAACAATTGTGGTATCTGGTAGCAGACGCTTAATATCAAGGCTTAATTTTTTGACATACTCATACGCCGTGGATACAACAGCACTAATACCGAGCACATCAGGCTTAGCGGCTACAAGATACTTAAGCGCCTCTTCGTATTTGGGGCGTAAACCATCAATATCATAAAATTGCGTATTATCGAACCCAGCTTTCCGCAGGGCTTTGATGACGGCCATACTTCCCAAGGGAGGATATTCAGTTGGAATAGGTCGAATGGGTGTAGTAACCACGATAATTTTTAGAGCTTTATTGTCAAACAGCTCTTTTTCCATTCATCCAGCTCCTAGAATACTACTTATAATATAGTAAAATTGAGCCGCGATAATACCAAAGTAGCCATAAAAAACAAGTTTGGTTCGAAAATACGAGTAAGCAGCAACCCATTGAGTAATTGCTTGACTTTATTTCTTTCACCGATAAGATTGGTTCGCAACATTTTTTTATTTGGCTGCTGAGCATTTAAAATACCAGTCCCAGAAATACTTAGGATGGAATGCTCTGCATAGGATATGTGACTAATTTAGGTACCCTAATTTTGCGTCATTCATTTCTGCATTAATATTTACTTGTTGAGCGCTCAACAACCCCATGAGTATGCCATGGCCAAACCATCTACACTCAACAATGATAGAAGAGCAATGAAAAGAGATCAGATTGTAGAACAAACGCTATATTATTTCTCTCAACTAAAAAACAACTACCGTAGTTATTTTTACTATTACCATAATATAATCTTACTCTCGGACATCTACTGGATTGCTGTATCAGTGAAGGGACGAGTTTCAGCACTCTTCAACGTACAAAGTTGCAGACATGAACACCCGTAATTATAACAAAGTATTTATCGCGCGTTTGCTAAACCTACTATTTTCAAATCCTGTGTTTACCCGCTCAATTACCACAATGCTTTTACAAGGCTTGGCCCGTTTCTTAACCTTGCTCGCGTTTATTTTATTGGCTCGCTTATTCAACACAAGTGAATACGGCCAATTAATTTTTGGCACATCTATGGCTAGGCTTGCCTCTGGTATTATTATGATGGGTGCTCTTGGTATAATGGCGCGAGCTTGGGGAAGAAGTAAATTAACAGGCTTTCAACGCAATCGTTCAATCTATCATATCTATAACTGGTACTTATACCGAGGATTGTTAATCGCTACGCTTTTTATTCTCGCTTGGTTTTGTTACGAGTTTATCTTAAAAAAGCGCGCTGATTTCTCTATAGAAGTAATCGCTTTTTTATACGTTATCCCACTATTTATCGGCAATTTATTGCAGTCTTTTTTTATTAGCATTAAAAAAGTATCAAGAGCCAATGTTTATCTCGTTCTCTTGAACACGGTCTGGTTAGTACTAATCATTACTGCTTATTATTTCTCGTCGTTTTCACCTAAAGAGCTCATGTGGAATATTATTATTTTCACATCCACCCTGTCTGCAATTGTCATTCTCGTAGGCATCAAAAAGTACGGCGCTATTTGTGCTCGTGCAGAAGGCAGCGGAGAATTGAGCTTCGCACTCAGTCAATGGGGCGCCATCATGCTTGCACAAGTAGATATTATTTTACTAAAATTTTTTTCCACCACAGAACAAATTGCATATTATGGCGTTGCATTACAACTCAGTTATGTGCTCAGCTTTGTTATGGCATCGATTAATTCCAATATTATTTCGCAACTCGCTGAAGACTATAATACTCAGCCCATTGAAGTTTACCAAAAGAAAATTACCCATTATGTGCGTATCATTGCCTTTTTCTCAATCATCGCCGTAATATTCCTCGCTACTGTAGGGTATTGGATTTGTCTACTATATGGTCGTGCCTATGTAACCAGCTATTTTCTTCTGTTAGTTTTAATGATCGGACAACTCATTAACCTCTTATGCGGTAGTAAAGGATGGATACTGAATATTGCTGGCTATGAATCTATTACTGCCAGATCATTCTATTACGTTATCGTAATTAATATTATTTTGGGGATCCCACTAGCGATATATGCGGGTGCTTACGGTGTCGCATGGGCATCAACGATTGCATTATCACTATGGAATTTTATTTTGGTCTATCACGTCTTTAAAAAACTGGGGATCAATCCTACTATTTTTGCGAAGACAACAAACTAGCGCTAATATATGTTATTTAAAAATGCTTTTTTCTACACAGCTTCAAATATCTTAGGTCAGCTATCCCGTGTGGCTCAGGAATTTATCATCCGTTTGCTGTTACCTCCTAGCACAATCGGAATTTGGAGTTTTATCGTTTTAATCCAAAATAGCGTACAAACTTTTGATGCTGGTGCACCTACCGCCTCGATCTGGTATCTCACCCAGTGCCGCGGGCAAAATAAAACTACCGAAATATCAAGTTGCCAAAACACCAGCTTAGTATTACATATTATTCAGCGCTTACTGATCTGCTCAGTGCTTTTTGTTTACTATATCTTCTTCCCAGGCACCTCCTCTTCAGTGCCTCATTGGACAATTCCAGCAGCCATATTGATACTAATGGCCATGAGCTTTGGCGAATGCTTCACTGCATTCTTGCAAAGTGAGGAAAATTACCGTGTACTCAGCAAACGACAGAATGTATTTTGGTTGAGTTACGCACTTTTAGTCATTACCGGTGCGTATTTCTATCAAGTGCCTGGTATTGTGGTTGGCTCCACTCTAGCGTATGTTTTGCAATTGTTACTCTTAGGCGCAGCCTTGCAATTTAAAATTAACCTACAATTCTCGAAACAAATCGTAAAACGTTTGTTGAGTTTCGCAATTCCTTTTAAAGCAATCGATTACCCTATGAGCCTATGTGCAATAATCGATACCATTTTTGTTGCTAAGTTTTGCAGCTTAAGTTTGCTAGCCATTTATACAACAGCCAAACTAATTGTCAATCAGACTATACAAATCCCCGCATGGATGTCTAATGTCTTCATGGTAAGGTTATATAAGCTTCATGGCTCTGATAAGACTGCGACTCATAATTTTGGTCAAGTGATTTTACGTAACCTTAACTTTCAGTATTTTGTCTTACTACCGAGTTTAATTATGGCATGTGCGTCAGTTATCCAGCTTGCTGTCAGCCATTGGTTAACCCAATATGCTCATGCCATACCCGTCTTATTTACTTTATTATTATCAGCTTACTTTCAACCTAGAGTAAGCATAATTCGTAATTACTGGATTGCAGGCAAACAATTTAGCTGGGTTTTAATTACTAATCTATTTTTACTAATGACCTTTGTTCTCCAATTCGCTTACCTCTATTACACGCATACTATCATTTTACAAACAATCGCTTACTGTACCCTAATTAGCTATTTATTATATAACACCCTACTTTTTTCCTTACTTGGTAACATACTTTGGGGTATCAAAGTAAATATTATTACTCTGCTTACTCCTATCCTTATTGCAGTTTATTTACACCTTTTACTGACCTATTCAGCCCTAAACACCCTGTCTGCTATGCCTTTCCTTACGTGGCTAACTATAACCATGAAATTAGGCTTAGCCATTACACCTTTAATAGGTCTTGGTGTTATTTTAGAAAAAACTTATTTTAATCGGATTCCTAACTATGCCGACTCAACAGCGTAAACAATATCAGTGGTTATCGCATGTGCTAGATCAAGCAACACCAGTCTATGGGAATAACCCCGGCTTGCAACTCTCACAAAAAAAATCACTCGCTTGTGGCGATAGCTGCAATCAAATGGAGATTACTTACTTACCGTTGCACTTAGGTACACATGTCGATGCCCCTTTACACTTTGTGCCACAAGGAACAACGATCGATGAAATATCCATTAACGACTGGATTTTTACTCAAGTATATGTTTTTTTTATAGAAACACCACCAGCAGCTCACATTATCAAACCGCAAGAATTACCAATCAACAATGTTAACCATGAAGCTGAAATACTCTTGATCAAATCTGGTTTTGAAACTTATCGCGAACAGGCGATTTTTTGGCAGAAAAATCCTGGCTTAGCACCCGAGCTTGCTAATTATTTACTTGAACATTTTCCCAAGCTGCGCGCAGTGGGTATGGATTTTATTTCCGTCACCTCATATCCCCACAAACTGATTGGCAAACAAGCACATCAGGCATTTTTAAGTAATGGGATATTACTGATAGAAGATATGCATTTAGCAGAAATTTCACCAGAAACACACTTTAACAGTGTTATCGTTGCGCCATTGCGTATAAAAGGTACTGATGGTACACCATGCACTATTATCGCCGAAATAGTTGACGGATAAATAGAGGCTTGTATGATTTGCATTCGGCTGCAAAACTGGGCATTGCCTGACCAACATTTGCACAAAGAATAGTTATCCAATAAATTAAGGTTTCTCTAGGTAAAATAATGCAGAAAGACAAAACAACTTATTCAGTGTTTTTCATGCTTCAATTTAGCTTTGTTAACACAGTTTCTCTTAGAATTCGACATCAAGTAAAGCGCTTTTATATTGACATTTACAACCATGAACATGGTATTTTTTTTAGCTCACTGATACGTTTATTTGGCTACCGTAATGCTTTTAATCTTATCCGCCTGCCATTGCATTATTTTGGCATAGATTTGCGGTGCTTACCCCGTGGTAAACACGTTAAAGATTATCATTTAGTTAATATCAATAGTCGGGCGGCTATGGTTCGTTATCTGAATGAATATTATCAAGAATACGGCCCTTTTGAAAAAAATCCATTTCTTATTCTCGTCAAAGATCAAAAAGCCTGTGATGCCTTTTATCTTAAAAAATTGTCGCTTGAAATGTATAAACTAGTGGAGGCTATTTCTATCTTAAATAAACTTGGTCACTCTGACATCGGGTTAGTACTTAATGAGTCACGCTACCCTAAAGAAGTACTACAGAAGATAATTGAAAATAAGAAAGTATCACTCATACACACATCAGGTATTTTATCAAAACTGGGCAACCTTTTTATTTTTCTGAGTTTATTTTTAACTGACGTTGTAAAGTTTTCTTTAAAACTTAAAATTAGGAAAACCCAAGTACAATCTGTCACACTTGCTTGCGAACAAATTTCTCCAATCCACAATACTGGCCAAGTGACACACGCTAATTTTATCACTCAAGATGCCGCTGATTTTGACTATATTTCCTATGTCTATCCAGGGAAGAAATCATTATTTAAGAGCAGCCGCAACAGCTTCTCAAAAAAGAAGCCCATTTTTTTAGACACACAAAAAATCTATTTCTCAGATTATCGCTTATTTTTAAAGTTTGGTTTAAAATTTTTATGGCAACTTATTGTTAAACCTACCTCTAATTACGGAATCCTAAAAGATCATGAACACATGTTATGCTTTATCTACTTTGCAGCATTGCTTAAAACATATCGTCCTAAATTTCATTGCTTTAACACATTTCCAGATGGTTCCGACGTCGCAACACGCAATGACTCAGGATTAATTACTGGGATTTGCCGTAGCCATGATGTATTGAGTTTAAGTTATCAAAATAGAGTAATCTACTACCACGACTTACATTTCTTTTTTGATACCTTCGATTATTATGGTATCTGGGGTAATGCCTGGTTGAAAGAATATGAAGGTCAACCACATTTCATTAAGCATTTCATAATAATTGGCAACGTTTATTTACAACGTTACCGGAATATACCACCACGTAAAACTAAAACACATCATGCAAATAGCAAGCATATCGTGGTCTTTAGCAGTGATATTGAGCTCGAGAATGTTTCTGTACACTTTACTTTGGATTATGCGCTACAATTTTTCTTGGCAGTAATTCATGCAATTAGCCGAGCAAAAAAACAACGTGCTGATATCGATTACAAGTTAACAATTAAATTAAAAGATAAAAGTCATGCTGCTATTTTCTATTCTAATCAGAAAATTATTAACTTGCTTAATGAAATGGACTTAATACCAACTATGATCACCGACAAACGTGATAGTGGAGTAGGTGAAGCTATCGCTAGTGCTGATGCCGTTATTTCAATAGGCTTTACGACACCAGGGTTGGAAGCCTTATTATTAGATATACCTAGTATGTACTTTACACCTTACCAATACAATTACAACCGCCTGTTCTCACCGAAATCACCTATTGTTGCCACTTCTGTTCAAGACTTAGTAGATTTTTTAGTGGATAGTAAGAAGCAAGCCTCAAAATCAATACTCGAGGAGCTAGACCCATTTAGAGATGGGCGCGCATCTGAACGTCTATTTCAGTACTGCAAAGAATTACAAAATAGTCCTATAATGCATGCAACTAAAGGTACATCAATGCAAATCGATCAGCCAGATTATGTAGAATAAGCTGGTGCCCCACTTCTACGTAACCATAATCAGACGTATCAAGCCAAAAATTTACACTCCCCATACCACGCAGTGGATTAGCTGCATCAAAACCAGAAAACGTTATTGCTTTACATCCCTTCCTAACAGCAGTATGGACAGCCTTATGAATATTTAGTGACTTTCCAGAACTACTTATGGCAATTAATAGATCATTAGGTTGCAATAAAATATCTAATACTCGTGCAAATGATTCTTCATAACCATAATCATTAGCCATACAGGTTATCAATGAACTCTCGTGTAAAACTTGGGCCTTAATTTTCGCAACGTTAACAAAATCGACCAAAGCATGACTAGCTACAGCGGCGCTACCACCATTACCGACAATATAAAGTGTTGCATGATTGTCTTTTACGTCTATTAAATCTTGCATTGCTTGTTCAATACCTGATTCTAGAGTTTGTTTTTCACTATTTGAGGTTGTGCACTCAGAATTTTTAATTATTTCAGCAAAATTTTCCACTCTATCTGCCAATCCCATACTAATCTTAGACATGCTCTTCCTCCACTAATCTTGGTTTCTCTGTTACCAAATTTTCTATTGCTTTTAGCCCCATAGATAAAATCGCTTCCTCAGTACTACCGCCGATATGGCTCGTAGCAAAAAAATTATCAAGCTTAAGTAACTCACTTGAAAGTAATGGTTCCATTTCAAAAACATCTAAAGCCGCTGCACGAATACGTTTATCTTTAAGCGCAACATAAAGTGCTTTTTCATCAATCAGCCCACCACGTGCTGTATTAATTAATATAGCTTCAGACTTTATGCTTGCAATTTTATCCCTATTGATCAAGTGCTTGTTTTCTTTAGTATAGGGAATATGTAGTGAGATAATATCAGCCATACTTAGTAAGTAGTGTAAATCGACTTGCTGCACGTGCGATAACAAATCATTTTGCTGATATAAATCGTATATCAGACACTTACATTGAAATGCGGCTAATAACTCCGACAAGTCACGCCCTATTGCGCCATAGCCTATAATGCCTATCACCTTCCCTGTGAGCAAATTGCCTTTTAGCTGCAACCAATGTCCCTGATGCACAGCCTTATTTACTTGAGGTAAATATCTATATAAAGTAAAAATAAGTGCCAGCACTAACTCAGACACTGAGCGTTTATTCACATTAGGCGTATGAAAAAATTCAACGTCGTGTTCACGTAAAGCCTTGGAGTCGACTTTATCAGTCCCTGTGCCCATTTTGCAGATAATCTGTAAATTAGGTAATGCGGATAAAAACGCATGGTCAATAAGTTCTAAACCGATAATTGCATGGCTGGCGCCACGCATAAATTCAATCAACGCCGTTCCTTCCAGCTTTTCACCAGACTCATTGAATTTAACGGCACTAAAGTGGGAGCGCAGTTTTTCTCTAAGAATTGGGTGCTTGGAAAATGAGCGCGAACTTACGGCTACTAATTGCTGATTATTCATGCTGACGTTATTACCTCATTAAAATATTTCTGACATGAATGTTTAAATAGCTCATTATTTTCCAAAAACGTTTTTTTAAGCATTCCTGTCCGATCGGGAAGGATCAAACCAAGCTGATTTTTACCTTTATTTTTTTTGTCTTTGGCAATCGCGGTGATAAATGCATCTAATGGAATCTCTTGCTTAGCAAACTCAGAAAAATTTATTCTTAAGGTTTCATGCATATTGTCGAAATACTCTGTGCGACAAAGTTGAACTTCTGAGGCCAAAAAATTCGCCATGTCCATCCCCATAGTAACTGCTACACCATGGGGGATTTGGTACTGTGTAGCAGATTCAATTGCATGACCAAAAGTATGTCCATAATTCATGACATTACGTACATTCTTATCAAATTCATCCTGTTCAATTATGTGTTTTTTTATTTCTAATGAACGACGAATAAAGTGCAGCATAACTTCATTATTATTAAATAAACTATCATATTGCGCTTGGATTTTAGCAAACGTATTAGGACCATCAATTGCATGGACCTTCAGCATTTCTCCTACCCCAGACTTAATTTCAGCAAGACTTAATGTAGACAAAAATTCTGCACAAATCATGACGCGCTTAGGTGGTGTAAACGTACCTAGTATATTCTTGATTGAGTTACAATTTACTGAGCTTTTCGAACCGATACAAGAATCCGCCTGCGCCAGCAAAGTAGTTGGATAGAACCACCAATCTATACCACGCAACATAGTTGCTGCGAGGAAACAGGTAATATCTTGAATGATGCCCCCACCTATTGCTACCAAGCGATGATCGCGTCGAACACCATGTGCAACCAAATGCTCTACGTAATCAGGGAATTCAGTTAATGATTTATTATTTTCTGTAGCTTGTATGATTAATGTGTTCTCACAACTTAGTACAGGCGTTAATTGTTTAGCATAAATCTCAGCCACTTTACTATCAATGAGAAAATGCGACGAGTCTAATAACGATTCATCAAACGTTTCCAATAAAGAAAATGAATCCCTAAAACATACTTCATATTCACCGCTATGAGAATTTATAAATAATTTTTTAGACACGTGAAAAACCCCCATCGATCACTAGGTTTTGACCACTAATAAAAGTATTTTCTTCACTTACTAACCAAGCAATAAAGTTTGCAATTTCATGTGGCTGACCGAGACGTTTAACGGGCACAGTATCAATAATTTTTTTAATACCTTCTTCTCCAAGCGTTGTGCGTGTTAAATCTGTCTCAATGAAACCCGGTGATACTGAATTAACTAAGATACCATATTGCGCCACTTCAGCAGACAATGCCGCTGTCATACCATCCAAACCAAATTTACTGACAGAGTAAGCAGCACGACCAGCTTTACTCAGCAAACTCCATATTGACGTAACATTAATAATACGCCCCCATCGCTGCTTCTGCATCGCAGGGAGCACTGCTTTTATTAATGAATAAGGTGCAAAAGTATTAATATTTTGTATTGCCTGAAAATCTTCATCACTGCTTTGAGTAAAGCTAGCGATTCTATTGATACCTGCATTATTTATTAAGATATTTGGGGAGTATGATTGCAAAAATTCTGCAAACTCTTGCAACTGGGTAGTAATGGAGAAATCGACTGCATAATACTCGAACTCCGCTGGCACATCAAAACCATGGCGCGTTCCCGTTATCAGTACATCGATACCCTTAGACTTTAATTTTTTAGCAATCGCAAACCCGATTCCTCTAGTCCCACCAGTAACAACTGCCTTTTTTTGTATCATATCTTTTCTAACTCTGGCTCAACTTGCACTACCTGCGACCAGCTCTTATCTGCAGCGTATATACGTTCGACTAAATCCATAGTAAGGTAAGCATCCTCCACCGAAGCTGTTTCAATCGGCTTATCATTAATAACTGCTTCATAGAATTTACTAATCTCTCTATCCCATGAAGGATCTTCATTATAGCGAATCCTTTGTTCTTTTGGATCACCATGATCAGTGTCCGGGCTAGCCCAAACAACACTCAACGTCTCTGCGCCATAACTTTTCGAGCCAGATAATATTCCTGCTAAAATAATGCTACCACCTTCTAAATTGATATCCAAATGGAAACGATGACGCCACTGTGTGGCAGATGAATGTAACATGCCAACGACTCCATCATTAGTTCGCATAATAGCGTAGGCATTATCTTCGACATCATGATCCCAAAAACTGTTTGAGATAAAACTATGCACAGTTACAAATTCGCCAGCAAATAGGCGCATCAAATCCACCATATGGATACCTTGATCCAAAAGTACACCACCACCTGCGATAGAGCGCTTTGTTCGCCAATCAGTTTGATTAAAAGTAATTAATTTAGATTTGCCATAACTACCACGCAAACTTAACACTTTACCTAATTCACCAGAATGAATAATCCTTTGTGCTTCACAGACAGAATGGTGATAACGGTGATTAAAACCGTACATTAAACGCAGATTCGGATAGGCTTTCTTGCAAGCAACAACACGCTCAACATCAGTTAGATTGCGTCCGGGTGGTTTTTCACAAAACACATGACAACCACTCTTTAATCCAGCGATCACCGCATCAGCAGCCACATCATTTGTTAGACAAACGAATAAAACATCGAGTTGTTGCTGTAATAATTGATGGTATGACTTACAATGATGAATATCATCACAAATCACACCATTATCAATAAAAATTTTATCACACACTGCAACTGTATGAAGACCAGGGTGTTTATCGATACATTTGCGACGTCGCTGCCCAACCACACCATATCCAGCAATACCAACTCTTAAAACTGTCATTAATAATCTCCCCATAAGGGATCATTAAGCATCACTTCTTCAACTCTTTGAATATCACTAGGGCTATCAACAGAAAACGAAGGTTTATAGGGATAGGGCGCAATACGTTGACGCAAACCATGATCAACAATCCTATTACTGTCACAGGCTTCTTTAACTTCCAAGGGTGACTCAGACAATTGATTAAATTTCTGCAGAAAATCCCATCGAAAAGCAAATATACCGTAAATCCGTTTAGCGCCTAGCTCAGCACTAAATGAAGTACAATATGGAATTGGGCTGCGAGATGTATATAAAACATTGCCTTGCATGTCATGGATAATTTTCACCGTATCAGGATTAACAAATTGCTCTTCTGAACCTATATCCATAGCTAGAACAGTACAGCTGATATCTTTATCTATGAGCAAAGGTTGTATGACCGCATCGATCATATCTGGTGATAACATTGGTTCATCACCCTGCACACACACAACAACATCGGTACCCAATACAGGTTGCCCACATTTCGTAACCGCCTCGGCTACTCTATCTAAACAGCGTTTATGCTGATTAGAGGTCATAACAGTCGGATAATGCTTTTGTTCAGCAAAACCTGCAATATCTTGGTCACATGTCGCTAGATATAAACCATCCCATTTATCGAATAGCTTTGCACGCTCAAAGACGTGTTCTATCATCGGACGTCCGCATATTGGATGCAGCGGCTTTCCATAAAACCGACTTGATCCCATACGCGCAGGCACAACGCCAATTATTTTCATGATCTGTTCTCTCAAGTTATCGGTGTTTCTTCAAAATCTTGTGTTGTTCTATATAAGTTAGCTAAACCTTCATCTGGTTGCCCCAAACGATTTGAAAAGGCGCCTTCAACATCAACCCAGTTGCCAACTTCATCACTCTTATATAGGGCATGCAACAATTCAATAGATTGCAGGCCATCCGAAAAATCAATTGCGGGCTTATCCGCATTTAAAATACTACCGACAACTCGTGAAACAATCTCATCATGGCCATAACCATACACGGTGACAAAATCTTCGCTATATGCAACTTCTTGCTGTGGGTCAGGACTGAAAGTTTTTAGTTGGTTAGTCGCAATCCCGGAAATAACTGCCATGCCTTTTTCACAAACACAAGAAATTGACGCTTCAAAATCATCAGGTCGAGCTGAAGTCATAACTTCAACAACACCCAAAGCACCACTATTAAATTCAACAATTGCCGCAGCAGTATCCTCCACTTCAATATTAGCACCTAGCGTTGCTAGCTTCGCGTGAACTTTTTTCACGTCACCACAAAGGTAACGTAATAAATCGATATAGTGTATTCCTTGATTACTAAGTGCGCCGCCATCCATTGCCCAAGTACCACGCCAAGGACTCAAATCATAATAGCGCTGCGGGCGACACCAGCGCAGACGCACCGTTCCCATTCTAATTGGACCGAGCTCACCTGTATCCTGTATAGCAGATTTTACTTTCTGTACAGCGCGATTAAAACGATTCTGGTAGATAGGAAAAAGCTTACAACCTACTGCTTGCGCAAGCTTATTGAGTTGTCTGCCCTGAGATATTGTCATCACCATCGGTTTTTCTATCAATAAATGCTTTTTAAAACGCTGTAGGATCGCTTGTGCATGCTCAAAATGCATGCCACTGGGCGTGGAAATAACTACCACGTTTATTTCAGGGTGCACGGTTAACATTTGATAATAGTTAGTATAGGCGTATGCTTGTGCCAATTTAGCTTTTGTGGAAGCACGCTCTTCATTAAGGTCGCAAACTGCTACCACGTTTGCAGCAGCAGTCTTAGTAATCGCATCAATTTGACGCTCAGCAATTCTCCCACAACCAATAAGTGCAAAATTGACTATGCTTTTTGACATATTTGTTTCCTATTTTGCTGTCCTGAGTCAGAGACTTTCATTGCAACATTAACCCCATCAACAACACGCTGAAAATTCTCCTGTGTTGTAGCACTAAAACGGCTATATCCAGCCAACACTGTGTTGGGAAAATCTTGACGATATAGTGCAATTGATGCCAATTGAGAGTGCACGTCGGATGCATATTCTGCAAACGCCACATGTTGAAAATTCCCTGCCGTGCTTAACGTCTGCAAACCAAGTTGTTGCATCTTTGTTTCAAAAAACAGCTTTCCTGCATTCAACCTAGCGACTGACTTCAGCATTTCATCTTCAAGCGCTAAGACTCTATCTACGACTGCTAAGCTGAGGTTACCAATCTCATACATAGGGCGAACACGATGCAACATAATAGCAAGCTCATTATTAGCTATCGCAAATCCTACTCTTGCACCAGCTATCCCCCAGGCTTTAGAAAAAGTTCTTGCAACAATTAAATTTTGGTACTCGTGAATCAAAGGTAACGCTGTATAGTCGGAATAAGGATAATACGCTTCATCAATTAGAATCACCGCATCCACTGCATGTGCCGCGCTAATCAAACTATTGATGCTATCACCTTTTAGTAAAGTTCCCGTCGGGCTATCTGGATTTGGCAAACATATTAACCGTGGACATTCATCATGAATTAATTTTTCAAGACTCGCAATATCGAGCTCAAGGCCAGTTGAAGTCGCCCTATATGACAAGCTTAACGTATTTGCACCATACATCTGTGCATAAACCGCATACATCGCAAATGTTGGCGCAGTTATTAGTACCTTATCACCGACACTAACAAATGTATCAAAAACCGAACGTATGACACCATCAGAACCAGCAGCCAATACTAAATTTTCAGCATTTACATCAAGCTGTTGTGCCAACTTTTGATAAACGCAGCTACAATCAGGATACGTATTGATGACCTCATTAGCTATGCCCTTGATTGCATCATTAATAAGCTCGTTATACTCAGGATCTAGATTTTCATTTTTATCTAACCATAATAAACGCCCATCACGTGCTGTACCCACTGTCCAATCCGGCCGATCGAGTGTTTTATGATAGTCTTTTGGAATTATGCTCACGAAAAAAGCTTCCTATTCCCACCAATCAAACGGCTTCTTATAAAAACCTGCTTTACATTGCAGATCACCAAAATGCTTAATGCGTTTAGCAGGTATACCAGCCATGACTGAATAAGATGCCACATCACTAGTCACAACACTACCTGCATATATTTGACAATAGTCGCCTATCGTAACTCCTGGCGCTATCGTTACATTCGCCCCGATAGAAACATGCGAACCCACCTTGGTTTTGCGCACACAATCCTTACGGCGTGGACACGGTGGATGTAAATCATCCGTAAACACCGTGCCTGGCCCAATAAATACGTTTGAGCCAACTTCAACATTTTCCATAAAAACTGCCGCATTGACTCTGACATTATCACCAAATCGACAACCATTCTTAATAATTGCTTTAGGTCCTATACGACAAGCTTGTCCAAACTGATTATCATAGAACACTGTAGACTGATCACTGATATCAAAGTTATCGCCCACGACAACACCACCATATAATGTACAACGCGATCCTATAAATGCTCTTGTTCCCAGCACTAACTGGCTTTCTGGATGAAACCGATCTTGAATGCCAAGTATTGCGTATGGCTCCACAGTTATTGGTACTTGATAGGCAGTTTTCTGATAAATAATTGCGCTGGAGTGGATCTGCTCACAATGGCTGCTAACGTCACTATCCAACACCTGCTCCCGATTTTCATCTAACATTCGCGATTTGCTCTTGTTTGTAGAGGCTAGACAGTTTACTTACCCCTATTTATCAGAGCAATTTATTACCGGGCAATATACACTATATGGAAATGGCAACACAAGGAAATCGCTGTACACTCTCTCGTAGAGTCGCACAAAAAAACAACCAATTCATGCATCCAAAACCTAACTGAGCTATAGCTAACTTGACTTCATCCTAAGCGACAATGGATAATCACTCACTCAGTAATAATTGCCAGGATGCTAGTTTAGAAATCATCTATGTTCACCACCTCATCACTTTTTTTATCAGGCATGTTAGTGACGCTTTGCGTTCTTTTCATGGCATATAAAAAATGGGGGCGGTTCGATCTCTTCGACTTCTACGTCATGTTAATTGGATTATATTTTGGGCTATGGGGAATAGCAGGCAGCATTTTAACTGGAGCAAAAGGCTACAACATTCTCAGTACTTTTCTTGCCTTTATGATTGCACTCATCCCAGTATTTATTACCTGGTATTTGCTAAATTATGTCTCCATTAATGCTAATTATCGAAACACAATAAGTTACTTAAGCTTTGAGAAAATAAGCAAAAAGCTACTCGAAGTGAACGGATATTTCCTCTCTATTTTTGTACTATTATTGTTGGCTTTCATGATCTACAGTATGAATACTTACAATATTGCCGTTGCCTATTCAATCACCTCACTCGAAGCCTACCATATTCACTTACCTGTATGGTATAAAGTCATTTTTTCGCTTTATCGTTCTCTATTAATGACCGCAACAATTGTGCTTACAATTCGCCTATACAATAGTAGAGGCTTCCGCTTTTGGGGCTGGTTCACACTCTCCATTATAATCTTTACATTAACCGCATTATTTGGGCGTGCAAGCTATGTCACATTTTGGTTAATCTTTTTCATTACCTATGTTATCAAGCACAAGCCTAAAATATTCTCTGCAACACCCATTATTTTTCTAGTGCTTATTTTCATGAGCACGGTATTATTCAGTAACTTCTATCAAAGAATCAGAGCGCCTCTAGTACTGCTACCCCCAAAACCAGAATTACATAGCGATATACCACGTACATTATCTGATCATTACTTTAGAGATAAATTATGGCCACAATTAAGTAAAAGGGCTTTAACACCTCATCAAGCAAGTGAAATTGTCAGCGATTCCAGTGGCACTGTTAGCAACTTCAAGAAACGCCCCGCTAGCTGGGGCTTCAACTACTTATTTATCGATCAGCAAATTCATCATGGCTATTATAAATCTCTGAGCTATGGTGCGATACTCAAAGCAGCTGTTATTTTTACGATTCCTCGTGAAATTTGGAAAAATAAACCAGCAAATCAATTACAACCTTTAGCCTTTAAACTCAATGGTCTTAATTATACTTACGTGCGTGCACCAAGCCTATTTGGCTTTCTGCAAGCAGATTTTGGCTTCTTATCGATTCCACTAGCGATATTCTTCTTATTCTTTGCTGCTCTAATCGCAGCATATATATTGAAATGGTGCTACAATAGGCCAATTCTGTTTCTGTTTGTTGTAGGGCAAACGACTTTTTATTTCTCCTTGGTAGAATTAAACTACGATGCCTACTTCTATTATTTCCGCAACACTTTTTTGCTCATTGGCGCATATTGGCTCCCCATACTGACAATAAATAGCCTTAAGAAATTATTCCGTTCAGGACATAATCTGCGATATGATTAAAAAAGACTTGTACTTACATATCGGTTACCCAAAAACTGGTGCAACAACATTACAAGAATGTGTTGCACTCAACCTAAAAAACGTAAAATCCTATATACCCAATGTAAATTTCAAATACTTACAACGTCACAATAACAGACAATTGATACAGGAAAGCCATCAAGCCCGACACTTAATTGAAAATTTTGCTTATCCTCATGTTGACCTCTCAAACAACATACAATCTTTATTGCTTGATCCTAAAGAAGAGAAAATCTTTATTTCAACAGTTGGTATTCTTTCTGCACAATTTTTTAAAGGTCATTACACCTCGAAAGAGCAGTTTTTTACGCCTGAAAAAGCGGCTCAACGCATAGCAGAAGTTTTTTCTAAGCAGTTTAACGTCAAAATTATTATTACTATACGTCGCCAAGCTTCGTGGATACCTTCCGCTTACGCTGAATGGTATCACTACTTTTCTCAAATTAGCGATAGCAATACATTCAAAGCCTTTAGCCAACACTTTGTTGACATAGAACATTTTTGCCATCAAGGTATAAATTACAATAATGTTATTGCACCTTTTGAAAAAAAATTTGGTAAGAATAACCTTTATATCGGTGTTTTTGAACAACTACAGCAAAATCCTCAAAGTTATTTTAATCAGTTAACAGCATTTATGGGGACTAAACTCGATGAAAATCTGCTCACAACAATCCCCCGAAAAAACGTACGAGCAACAGCAGATGACTATAAAAAAATCGATAAACTTAATTTAGCAGACTTATTATACTTTTTTAAATTACGTGTCTTTCCAAATTTAAAACTTAACTTTACCAAACATGTGCCATCCTTAGTATCACTACTTACTCATTTTCGTCTACCTTATCGAGATATTAGTAAAACGATTATCTTAAGTCCCGAAGAAGAATTACGTATTATGCAGGCATTCAAAGAAGACAATTACTTACTATCACAAAGATATGACTTAGATCTAGATAGCTATGGCTACTTTAAACACGATGTACACAGCGCAACACCACCAGAAACAACAGACGTGCTACAACAATAAATAACTTATCACCATTGTACTTCGCACTATTAAAGCTTAACTCATTGATGTGTGAGTACCGGCTTACTCTTATTGAATTCCTGAGCAGACACCCAGTTTTTTTGTGCAAATACAGCCCTTAATAATACCATAAACAAAACGTATATAAGTGGCCCCGTGTTAAAAGCATAATAAAAGCTATACAATACTAACGTGCCAGCAATTCCAAGACAAAAATAATAGTCAACCGTATTTGGTTTTGTGAAGAAAAAAGTCCTAATTAGACTGATGATTATCAAAAGGATAACCAATATTTCTAATACTGCGCCTAATAAACCAAATGAGTAATAAAAAGACAGATAACCAATTTGTGCATCAGTTACTACTTCTTTAGCAGCCACACGCATGTAACCTTCCCAAATATAAGGGAAGCGTTTAAACAAAAATAATGCATCCGGCCCCATCAACGGTACAGCTGATGAATAAAGAAAATAACGCATCAATCCTGGGCCCGCTCCCCACGGGAAAAAATAACTTTCGACCTGCCAACCTCTGATCGCTTGTCCAACGCGAATGAGCGTACTAATCGGCGAATAGATTACTTTTATACGTCTCCTAAAATAATTCACCGGTTTTTCACGAGATATATTGACATGATAAAGACTTGCTGCTTTTTGCTGTACACTGGATACCTGCACTTGTTGTTTAAAAACTTTAGTACTGGCAGGCTTAGTCTTGACGCTTGCAAATTTAACCATGGCATCTGCAGGCTTCTTAACTTGTGAAGCAGAATTATCTCTTTCAAAACTACTATATAATGCAAGATATTGCGCTAAAATTTCTGGATCTCTACCACTGTATTTAAAGGATATATTTGAAATAACGAATATAATAGTCAATAAAGCAACTAAAAAACAAGTTAACCGCCACCATATTTTTGCGCGACAAAATGCGACGAATAAAAACAATGCAGCCAACAAAGAAAATAACACGGAGCGTTTAATATCCAATACAACTGGTAGAATCACAATAAGCATACAAATTACGGCAAGCCAACGCCGCCGCGGATATAAGAAAAAGAAGTAGCCACTAAAAATAAATCCCACTGCTGCCCAAAGCGCAACGGCCACGCCATCCTCTAAAAACACAGATATAAAACTACCCCCTCTATTTATCGTAAACCGCCCTATACTATGCTGTACTGCTGGCACGTAAAACGTCAACACGGTTTCAATGCTGAGAACTAGCGCACAAACAATCACCACCCAAAATATTTTTTCAAAATCCTGTCTTTCATGTAACAACACTACACAGCCGGCAAAAAAGATCAATCCTGATATAACCTGGGTATAATTGCCGATAAATACATTAGAATTGACATATTCGAATGTGAAGCCATTAAGAAGCTGCTCTGTTAGTTGAGTTAATAACATAATAATTGTAAGCACTATAATACTTTTCTCGGCTATACTGACTGACTGTTGCTTTGCAGACATCTCTGCCTGCAATAAATAATATCTACGTTGGAAGATAATCTTGTACAACAAACCAATATTTTGGGCAATTAATAGTAGTGTAAAATAGGAAATACCATATACTACTAATTTATGGGTAGGCGGAAAAAAGAAAAACTCCGCGACTATCGTACAAATGGCGTAAGCACCAGACAATCGGATGAGCAAAAAAGGTGTGGACAGAATTACCCCTAATCCCATCAACTCTACTAGACCCCATAAATGATGCATAATTAATTGTTACTCCAGCACTATTAGATCTAATATTTTTATCTTAATAGTGCTGGCCATTTTAACGAAAAATAAACCCTAAAATAAAGCAAAATTTACCACTGCTACTAACAGTGCCATTAGTTAAAGGATACGAGCCTGGAAAATGCATAGAAATCGGAATACCAATACTGTAAAATACGACCAACATCATAGCCCCGGAATTCGCATGCCTTCTGATTTATCCAAAACATTTTCAGCAGTTAGTGAAACCAAGCCTCGATTAATACTAACGCGAGAGTCAAAACTCGCGCCTGATGAAGACATCACTTTTCTTGGTCAATGGTCAATCGATTATAGCCAGAGTATTCGTCGGATAAAAGAGCTTGAAGCCATCACGCTGCCTTACCCATTTGCACAGAACAACTCTACTCAAGAGGCTTATAACTATTTACAACAAGTTGATAAAAACCTCTTTCCACAAGTTTGTCGAATACTAGATTCATACCATCAAACCCAACACTCCTATCGTTATTGGCGAATTTTAGTCGGCTACTGGTGGCGCGAATTTATTGAAATTATTTACGAACGCTATACTTGCATTGTTGCTGCGACCGAGGCGCTACCAGAAGCAAGTATAAGGGTGCTACCTGAGTCTTGCTATATTACTCCCTATGACAATACCGACTTTGATATACTATATAAAGATGATCTCTATAACCATCAAATTTATTCGCAACTAATACGTTTAATCTCTAACTTTGACTGCGAAGTATTGAGTGACGCTGAGCTCAAAGCGTTAGATTTTCTTGTTCTACCAAGCCTTCAGCTTTCACATAAAGACAAGCTAAAGAAAATTTTTTGTTTTTTCTCACGTGTTAATCGCTATTATTTTGCATCAACTATGCTGAGAATACCTACTTTGTTGAAGCTCTCAATATACCTTTGTGTTTTTCCAACACTGGACACACATCGCTTACTACCTTCGACAAACCGCATAGTCTGTATGCAACAACGCGCAGCTCTCAGAGAACTCAGCACACGCGACAAATTTGAAACTATTATAAGTGCCCTACTACCCCAACATTTTCCTAAAATTTATTGGGAGGATCTGCTCGGCCTGCAAAAGAAAGTATCTTATTGGTTCCCACAACGTGCAGTGCGAAGCATTACCACAGGAAATGCATTTGCGACTAACGATGGATTCAAGTGCTTTACTGCCACACAAGTCGAAAAATATCGAACACCATACTCCATTTTGCAACATGGTGGCCATTATGGTTGCGGTGCTTGGTGTAGTTCCGAAGACTATGAGAAAGAGACTGCAGATTATTATTTAACGTACGGCTGGAATGAAAATAATTCACACGTCAAACCTTTTATCGTCAATCGCTTCCACTGCAATTCGCAATCAATAACTGGCAAACACAATGGTAATATTCTTTGGGTGTTGGCATCATTTCCACGCTACTCATACACGATGTATGCTGTGCCATCCGGCCCTTTATTTGTAGATTACCTCAACGAACAAGCAGAATTTATAATGGCCCTATCATCCAAGGCAAAAGATATACTACGCTGTCGTGCCTACCGACACCAATACGCTTGGCACGACATAGACTACATACAGAATCTTACTAACGAGAAAATACAAATCTCTAATTTAAAAAAATCGATGCTGCAAGAGGCCAAAGAAACACGGTTATTAGTATGTACATACAATGCAACCGCTCACCTTGAAGCCTTTGCTTTTAATATCCCAACGCTTATCTATTGGAACCCAAAATTATGGCCAATTCGCCCACAGGCGCAATCACTCTATACTAAATTACACGATACAGGCATTTTGCATTATTCACCACAAAGCGCCGCTCAACATATTATGCAACATTTTGATAACACACTAGAGTGGTGGCAACAAGCCCACATACAATCCCTACGCCATGAATTCTGTGATGAATTTGCCAAAACGGATCCGCAGTATTCTCGATTATGGCAAGAGATTATTACAGGCTCATCACCATCACTTGAACCCAAACCCGCAAATTAAACTCCGTTAGCAATTCGAGCGGCTGAAATACCAATGGCCTGATTACAGCGACTATTGTCATCGTAAGTAATGTCACTCATAATAGCGCCCCATGTGCATGGGGATAAATGCACCAGCAAATTGATTTAAATTTAAACAAAAAAACACGCATATGAACTATCAGAAAGAATTAAACACAGCAATCGAAGCAATCACTCAAGCCAGCAATGCAGCACTATCGATATATAGCGACCCAGTGTTAGATTTCTCAATTAAAACGAGTGATGACTCACCTCTTACGCAAGCAGACATCCAATCCAATGACATCATTTGTCAGCATATCCGCGCAAATTTTTCAGATCCAATTCTGTCAGAAGAAAATAAAGATGATTTAAAACGCCTTGCCGCTTCACGTCTTTGGTTAGTTGATCCCTTGGATGGCACCAAGGAATTTTTATCCAGAAATGGTGAATTTACCATTAATATCGCCCTTATTGAAAATAAGCGTCCAGTCATGGGCGTTATTGCTTATCCTGTAAAAAACTACATTTTTTCTGCAATAAGAGGACAAGGTGCTTTTTTGCATCACAATGATCAAATTACGCCAGTTTCTGTGGCAAACAAACAAGAACTGAGTCACTTAAAGATTGCGGTTAGCCGTTCGCATTTAAATCCAACTTTAGCAGAATCACTAAGCAAACTTGAAAATTGCGAGTTAGTACAACGTGGCAGTGCCCTTAAATACTGCGCGGTTGCAGATGGTTCCATCGACGCGACTATTAGAAAAACCCCACTGTGTGAGTGGGACATTGCCGCAGCCGATTGCATACTACATGAAGCCGGCGGCATAATTACAAGTTTTGCGGGTGAGTTGTTTAATTATAATAATGAAGACACCGTCATTAGATCTGGCATCGTGGCAAGCAACCGTGAACTTCATCAACCCTTACTTACCCTCATACAGTAAAGGATCGAAAAAACCATGGATCAACTCGATCAATTAGAAAGTCGTAGCATTTACATTTTACGTGAAGCCTATAGCCAAATTGAGAATTTATCGATGCTATGGTCGATAGGCAAAGACAGTACGGTATTACTATGGCTAGCGCGCAAAGCGTTTTTTGGTCATGTCCCCTTCCCCTTAGTGCATATCGACACTTCTTTTAAGATACCGGAAATGATCGCCTACCGCGACAAACTCGCCCTTGAATGGGGACTGACAATGATCGTCGGTCAAAATAAAGCAGCGCTACGTGCAAAATTGACATTTCCAGACGGTAAAATTGAACGTTCACAGTGTTGTGCAAACTTAAAAAGCAAAGCCTTAAAAGACACACTAAGTGGTGAAGGTGAACGCCATCGCCTCAACCATCAAACTGGCTCTTATGAACTTGATGATAATAATACACCCTATACCGGTGTAATCGTTGGTGTGCGCTCAGATGAAGAAGGCAGCCGTTCAAAAGAACGCTATTTCTCACCGCGAGATAAAAATAATACCTGGGACATTGGTTCTCAGCCACCCGAATTTTGGAGCCAATACAAAACTGATTTCCCCTCTGGCACACATGTACGTATTCATCCCTTGTTAGATTGGACGGAATTAAACATCTGGGAATATATACACCGTGAAAATATTCCTACGGTTTCACTCTACTATGATCAAGGTAAAGGCAGGCGTTATCGCTCACTGGGTTGTGCGCCTTGCACTAAGCCGGTATGTTCCAGCTCACGTAATCCTGCAGAGATTATTACTGAACTCAAGAGTGGTCAATTTGCTAATATTGCAGAACGTTCCGGTCGTGCTCAAGATAAAGAAATGGGTGGTTTAGAAGCATTACGCAAAGAGGGCTATATGTAATGGCCACTGAGCATATGAACATTGTATTTGTTGGCCATGTCGATCACGGCAAAAGCACATTGGTCGGGCGTTTATTGGCAGAAGCCGGTGCTTTGCCAGAAGGCAAACTGGAAAAGCTACAACGCTATTGTGAACGCAACGCTAAGCCGTTTGAATATGCTTTTTTGCTTGATGCCCTCAGTGATGAACAATCACAAGGTATTACTATCGATATAGCGCGTTGTTTTTTTAAAACTGATAAGCGTAAATACCTTATTCTCGATGCACCAGGCCATATCGAATTTTTAAAAAATCTTGTGACCGGTGCAGCCAATGCCGAAGCAGCTTTCTTAGTCATCGACGCACATGAAGGTATCCAAGAAAATTCGCGCCGCCATGCCTATATGTTGTCTCTATTAAATGTTAAACAAGTTATCATCTTAATCAATAAAATTGATTTAATTGACTATAGTGAGGCTCAGTTTAATCAAGTTAAGCACGAGTTTGCAGATTATCTTTCTCAGATTGGCATTGAGCCTATCGCCTATATCCCTGTCAGTGGGCGCGAGGGTGATAATATAACTGAGTTATCAAATCGCAGCTCATGGTATCAAGGCAACACTGTTTTAGCTGCGCTAGATAACTTTAAAAAACAAGATACCGATGAGAAACTACCATTCAGAATGCATCTACAAGACGTATATAAATTCACAAATGGCGGTGATAACCGACGTATTTTTGCTGGGCAAGTCAGCTCAGGCACATTAAGTATTGGAGATAAAATTGTTGTTTATCCATCAGGCAAAAAGAGCACCATAAAAACTATAGAGTCGTTTAATTCACTGCCACAAAAAGCTGTCACAGCAGGTTACTCAACTGGCTTTACCTTGCACGAACAAATTTATGCAAAACGCGGTGATGTGATTGTTATCGAGAAAGAAACTCCCCCTAAGACAGCGTCAACGATCAAAGTATCCCTCTTTTGGTTAGGCATAAAACCTTTAAGCCTTAACAAGACCTACTATCTAAAACTAGGCACTAGCAAGACTAAAGTTGTAGTAGAGAAAATATTAAATGTGCTGGATACATCATCTTTAGCAATGTCTGAAACAGCCCGCGAAATAAGAACCAATCAAGCGGCTGAGTGTATCTTAAGCCTGTTCATGCCCATTACCTACGATGATCTGCAGACGAACCCAACTATGGGACGCTTTGTCATAGTCGATGAATATGATATCGCCGGAGGCGGTATCATTCAGGGACATATTGATGACGATAAAACAAAATTACAGGCACAACTTTATCAGCGCAACACCCACTGGGTGACAGGCAACATCTCGCTTGAGGAACGCGAACAAGCACTCAAACAAAAATCACAATTAATCCTTATCACTGGCGATGGCCCATCAGAGCAAAGAAAAATGGTAGCTGCGCAGCTAGAGCGCCAATTATTTTCACAAAATAAATTTGCTTATTACATAGGCATCGGTAATGTTAAACATGCCTTAGAGAGTGCAAACGAACAAACCAATATCGCTGACGACGTTAGCTTTAAGCGCTTTAGTGAAGTCTTAAATATTCTACTAGATACTGGCTTAATTATTATTGCGACAGTCGCAAACATGACGCCAGTTAATTTGGCTGAACTTGAAATGATAACTAGCCATTTAAATGTTGTGACTTTTTGGTTAGGAAGGCCACGCCAGGAAATTAAAGATGCTTCTTTTATCGAAATTGATGCTTCTGCAACAGCTGATATTTTAGTTAAGCGAATTTTTTCTCATATAGAACACTCTATTACGGTTTAACAATGCAAAATATTGTCCCTCACCTATCTCATATCAGCTATCAAGAGCGCTGTCATTTATATCAACAAGAAGGCCAAATTTTTTGGTTTACAGGCTTATCAGGAGCTGGAAAAACAACAATTGCTACCGCATTTGAAAAAGAACTGCTGAAAAAGAAACACATTGTTTGCTTGCTCGATGGTGACAGTATACGCCATGGACTAAATTCAGATTTAACATTTGGTGATGATGCACGCAAAGAAAATATCCGCCGTATTGCCGAGCTTGCCATCTATTTGGCTAAACAAGCGATTATCGTTCTTGTTAGCGTTATCTCGCCACATGCAAACATGCGCGAGTACGCTCAACAGTTAGCAATTGAAAACAAAATAGCATTTACAGAAATTTACGTGAAAGCTTCTCTAGAAACGTGTATGCGAAGAGACCCTAAAAAGTTATATCAAAAAGTAAAAGCGGGAGAAATCAAACAATTTTCTGGAATCGACTCTATCTATGAAGAACCAACTGCGCCAGCTCTATGTTTAGATACTGAAAAAAATGAACTATCTGTTTGTTTGAAAAAATTGCATGACTACTGTGAACCATACCGTACCATAGCAGAGGAATTATTAGTCAATGAGTGAGCAACATCATACTCGCACGGAATTACTCGCCAGCGCCGGCGTGCAATTTGAAGACACCAACAAAGTTGACATCCGTGGTACTTTAGAGTGTGGAAAAAATGTTTATATCGACACAAATGTTATTTTTAAAGGCCATGTCATATTGGGGAATAATATCCATATTGGAGCTAACTGCATTATCGAAGACAGTGAGATCCAGGCTGATACTTATGTTAAAGAAAACACATCTATTACCGGTGCAATAATAGCAAGTCACTGTATTATTGGCCCCTATGCACGTATTCGCCCTGAAGTTTATATCGGTGATCACTGTCACATTGGTAACTTTGTTGAAATCAAATCTACAACCATGGGACAAGGCTGTAAGATCAACCATCATAGCTTTGTTGGTGATGCAACCTTGGGTAATAAGGTCATTCTCGCCGCAGGCTGCATCACCTGTAATTACAATGGCTGGCAAACTGAAAAAACTATTATTGAAGATCACGCTTTTGTTGGTTCAGGTGTGCTCCTGATCGCACCAATAAAAATTGGTAGCGGTGCCTTCATTGCCGCAGGTTCAACAATCACTAAAGATATACCCAGCAAAGTACTTGCCATCTGTCGCCACAAAGAAGTCGTCTATAAAGACTTGCCAGCTGAAATTACAACTGAAAATTAAATAAAAAATTCTATCCTTTACACTTTGAAGTTGAAAAGCACCAGATTGTGGAGCTTTTTAATTTCAACTAACCATGCGAATGATATGAAATCCTTCCCCAAAGGCAAAACCAGCTTGAGTACCACGGAACTTCGCTAATGCTTCTATTGCCTCCAATGAGCGTGGTCCAGGGAATGGTGGGATTTGCGATTCGTATTCCGCAAGCGCGGCTAATTTTTGTTTGATAAAATCACTGACATCGATGGTCCAGTTAGGAATAAAATTCGCTTCGATATGCGGTGCATTCCAATGTGTTTCTGACAAAGTTTCATAGGCTGCGACAATCTCTATATGCTTACCTACACGGACAGGACGCGTTGCAACCATTGCGCTTTCAAAAATAATGCGGTGATCAACGTGACGATCCGGATAAGGTAACAACACGATATGCGGCTCTACCTTTTCAACAGTTTGATAAATTTTGCTATTAAAGTCATGCGTCGGCATTTGCCCTAAGGTTGTTGCGGGCAAATCTAAAAAGAGCGATTCTTTCACCCCAAGCGTTTTATGCGCTTGCATGGCTTCATCAACCGTTTGACGATAGACATCTTCACTGTATAAAGGTGGCATATGACCAGCCACAGTAACTACTGTAACTTCATCGCCCTGTGCTGCATACTTTGCAATAGCGCCCCCAGCGCCTAATGTCTCATCATCAGGATGTGGCGCAATGACTAGAATACGTTTGCTCATAAATATCCTTTGTTACAATTTTAGGTATTGGCATTGGCAAGACAAATTGTCCGCCTTGCTCAAGGTAAGCATTAAAACGTTGCATAATATTAGGTGCGAAGTTCCACGCCAATATAAGCAAGTAATCTGGCTTGCGTTCGTAGATAGCGTCGGCAGAATACACGGGAATATGTGTGCCAGGTGAAAATAGATTTTGTTTAAGTGGATTTTCATCTACAAGAAAATCTAAGGCGTCAACCAACTCAAAATGTGCCAGTAATGTTGTTGCTTTTGTAGGCGCACCAAAACCAGCTATCGATTTACCTTGTGTTTTTAGTGCTAATATTATCTCTCGCAACTGTTGCTTAACTTGCTGAATATGCGCAGCGAATTGTTTAAATGTTTCAGCTTTATCGAGACCAATTTGATGTTCAAATGCAAGCAACTCTTCGAGCGAGCCATCGGGCTGATGCGGGCCATTGTCATGCTGCACAATCACACGAATCGATCCACCCTGTGGGCTAATACGTTCAACAGCAATGACCTCCAAACCAAAACGTTTAAAAAACCCTGGTAAGGGCATTACACTATGGAAGTCGACATGCTCATGATAAATTGTGTCGAACCAAGCATTCTGATAAATATCAAGCAGATAGCCAACCTCCATCACAAACAAGCCATCCTTCGCTAGCCAATATTTAACACCTTCTATGACACTGACCAAATCATCAATATGAGCGCAAGCATTGTGAGAATTAATTAACTGGGCTCTACCATACTGTGGTGCATATTGCTTTGCCATAGCAAGATTAAAAAACTCACACAAAGTTTCTATACCACGTTGATTCGCTCCCTCAACGACTTCGGTAGCTGGATCGATGCCCAAAGTCTTATAACCAGCTTCTTTAAAGAAACTCAACGCGGTACCATCGTTAGAACCAATATCAAGCACGAAACTACCTTTAGGCAATTCATAACGCTGCCGAATGCTATGACAATATTCTTGTAAATGTTCAACGAAAACCGGCGAGATAGCCGATACGTAAGTATAATTTTTTTGATAAAGAATTTTGGGATCAACCGCATGTGCCAATTGCACATGCTTACAATCATGACAAAAATCTAACTCTAATGGATAACTTTTTTGTTCTTCATCCAACTGTGCTGCAGTTACAAAGTGATTACCCGGCGGTGTTGGCGTGAGCTTAACAACTGTTTCTAACTGAGTACTTGTACATAAGCGGCATTCTTGTTTCTTATAACAATCACTCATTACACAACAGCCATTGTCTCTGGATCGACTAACACGACACGTTTCACGTCACTTTCATAACTCTCTTGATCACGCGGATTACGGCTCATCGCTAATAACGCCGTATCTTCAGTAAAAACAGTAGCATGATCTTCCATCGGTGGCGTAAAAATCAAATCACCTTTGTTCAACACCACCATAGTAGGCTCTTGTTCACTGCCTGTAGGGCGATAATAGTATTCTGCTTGCCCAGAAAGAATATACATATAATGCCAATCAGTCACATGATAATGATTCGAACGCACAGCACCTTTCTTTGAAGTGATTAAGGCGATGTTCTTGACAGGGAAATTCACCAAACTTTGAATTTCACCTCGCGCATCAACGTGCGCATGGTCTAAATCAACCAAGTGCTCAGTTGGCCATAATGCTGGATCATCGATAACCGTTTTTTTCCAATCCATTTAAATTCCCCTTATTTTAAATTAGTTTATTAGTTCAACCAGTTAAGTCAGATACAACTGTAGCCAATGCCCAATTATACCGAATTCTAGGATAAAAATAGAGCCACAATCCTTCGCCCAGAAATCCTTCATCCCAAAATCATTTTCCTAGGGCCCAGGCTAATTCCCGGGCCTGCGCAAATTCAACATATTGATCAATTTGCTGTAAAGTAAAATCTTTGAGTCCTGCATTACCTTGATAATAGCGTTGATACCATTGCGCCGTAAATTCAATTGTTTTTGGAAACCCCATCACTGCTTGCCAATTTAATTCATGGCGTGCTTTACTACAGTCTAATTTCAGTAATGAAGCTTCTTTCATATTCTTATTTTCTTCGACTGCCCACTGCCCTTGTGGCCAAAACTGTGCAAATTCATGCACGACTTGCCCAACTGATTTAACCGTATCTTCACGCGGCCCAAAGTTATAAGCCTTGCTTGTCGCCTGTTGTTTCGACTTCGCTAAATCCTCAGCTAAACACAAATAACCACTTAAAGGTTCTAGCACATGTTGCCAAGGCCGCGTCGCATGTGGCGAACGAATGATGAGTTTATCTTCTTTCACCCAAGCGCGCAGAATATCTGGAATTAACCTGCCAACCGCCCAGTCCCCACCGCCGATAACATTACCAGCACGTGTGGTAGCAAGCTTTGCCATGTGTTCATTGTTCGTAAAAAACGAATGCCAATAAGCATGCGCGACTAGCTCGGCACAACCTTTCGAGGCACTATATGGATCTTTACCGCCTAGATGATCGATTTCGCGATAACCATAGGGCCATTCCACATTTTCATAACACTTATCACTTGTAATTAATACCGCAGCCTGTAATTGCTCAGCCTCACGTATGGCTTCTAATACGTTAACCATACCCATGACATTTGTTTCAAAGGTCAAATGCGGTTGCTCATAGGCAGTCTTAACAATTGGCTGTGCAGCGAGATGGAATACCAAATCAGGTTTAAACGCTGCAAACGCCGCTTTCACGCTATCAGGATTACGTAAGTCTTCCCAATACTGCTCAATATCATTTTCCAGGTTTAATGCTGCATATAAAGATGGCTGGGTTGGAATATCGACAGATAACCCTGCCACCTTAGCGCCTAACTGCAATAACCAGATCGTCAGCCAAGAACCTTTAAAACCAGTGTTACCTGTGACTAATACGCGTTTATCTTTAAAGAAATTCAATACAGACATAGTGCTACATCATTCCCATAGTTTCCATGGCGCATTATTTTGCTGCCAATATTCACATAATAAGTTTTTGTCACGCAAGGTATCCATGCACTGCCAAAAGCCATCGTGCTTATACGCCATTAATTCACCGTCTTCAGCCAAGCGAGTTAAGGGCTCACCTTCTAATACCGTTTCATCACCCGATAAATAGGAAAAAATTTCTTGATTAAATATAAAAAAACCACCGTTGATCCAGCCTTCACCCGTTTGTGGTTTTTCAGAAAAATTGCTAACGCGCTCACCATCGAAATTCATAGTACCAAAGCGCGCCGGTGGACGCACCGCGGTAACTGTCGCGATTTTTTTATGCGTCAAATGAAAATCTAGGATTGCATTGATATTAACATTCGCAACACCATCGCCATAAGTCAGCATGAAGGTTTTTTCACCGCGCAAATGATGTTGTAAACGATGTAAACGACCGCCCGTTAAAGTCGCCGTCCCCGTATCAATCATATCAACCTGCCAATCGAGATTAGTATTCTCTGCTAAACGCTCTACTTCACCGGTTTTCAAATCAACCCGACAGTCATTACTGAGAGCGCAGTAATTCATAAAATATTCTTTTATCACCTCGCCTTTATAGCCTAACGGTAGACAAAACTCATTGTAACCATGAAATGAATATAGCTTCATGATGTGCCAGAGAATAGGATAGCCTCCGATTGCTACCATAGGCTTTGGCTTTACTTCTGTTTCTTCAGCTAAGCGTGTACCTAAGCCACCGCATAAAATAACTGTTTTCATGAATAACTCCAGACGTTAAATCGTTAACTACTAACTTCCATAAATTTTTTAATATAACCAACCACTTCATCGGCCTGTGCCAAGGTTAAATCGACATGTAATGGCAATGTTAAAATACCTGCATACAACTTTTCTGCTATCGGTAGAGTAAGCCCTGGCTTTGCATATTTTGTTAGTAAATGGTTAGGCTTATAATGAATGCCAACTTGCACTTCTTTTTGCAATAGGTATTCACGCAATGCATCACGCTGTGATGCGGCAACCTTAATCGGCATAATATGCGGTACAATTTTATTTTTATCGCCGATAGAAAACAACTTGATGCCATCTATTACGGCTAAGCTCTCGCGGTAGTGATTCATTAGTGCAATACGTTGTGGTGCGAATTCATCACTAAACCGTCGCAATTGCACCCTACCAATAGCCGCCATAATATCACTCATATGGTAGCGCCAGCCTTGTGCTTTTACATCGAAGTCCCAACTGCGTTGCTTAACATAGCGTTGTTCACTGTCTTTCTCTACGCCTAGTAGACGCAAGTCTTTTATTTTGCTAATTAAGGCCTGATCCGAAGAAACAATGGCGCCACCTTCTCCGGAAGTAATATTTTTTATGCCATCAAAACTAAAACAGGCAATATCACCAAAGCTACCGATCAATTTATCTTGATATAGGCCACCAAAGGCATGTGCAGCATCTTCAATCACACGCAAGTTGTACTTTTTTGCAAAACCATAAACTGCAGTAAGGTCTCCCGCATTACCGGTGTAGTGTACCGGCATTATCGCTTTGCTGCGCTGATTAACACATTTTTCAGCCTCTTGTAAAGATAATAAGCCATCGGCTTCGTTAACATCGCAGGCAACTGGCGTAGCGCCTAACGCAGAAACCGCCTGAAATGAAGCTAAATAGGTTAGCGTTGGCAATAATACTTCATCGCCTGTCCCAACACCTGCTGCTTGCAAAGCAAGTTGTAACGCCGCTGTGCCATTACACACGCACGCCACACCTACTTGGCCACCCAGAAAACTCTGCAATTCTTGCTCAAAGGCTTGTACCTCTGGCCCCATACCCAAGTATTCATTGTTTAATACTGAATTCACAGCCGCTATTTCTTTTTCAGAAACAGCACATTTTGATAAACGTATCATATCTTTTTTAATTTACTTGAAATTAGTATATAACGTCCCGTCTCCGGCAATAACTCACCAATCGTCTTTTCAGACTTCATTAAAGACATTTTCTCTTGCTTAGACAACACCGATGGACGTACAAAATCATGCGGGTCACCAGGAATACCAGAGCAACTTCCTATACCAACGACATGACAGATGTCGAATGCTAACTCTTGTAATGTGCTACGTAATTCAGGCAACGTATGCCAATTAAACTGTACTGCCCCACCTACCAATGCCCCCGTGCGTTGCCCTAAGATCATATCAGTTGAATCCCATAAGCCGTTACGCATGCTATGCAATAAATTAAAATATTGTGATCGGAAAGAGCCAATAAAAAAGCCTCCCGGCTTTAATACACGCGTAATCTCTTTAAGTATTGCTTTATAATTTGGCAGAAAAAAAACTATCTCTAGTAAGAGAACGCCATCAAAACTATCTGTCTCAGTTTTTTGTAAAAAGATCAATAAATCGGTTGCGAAAAACTCGACACTAACTTGTTCCTCGTGGGCATACTGCTTCGCTTGTTCAATGGCAGGTTCAGAAAGATCAATACCCGTTACTTTACCATGCACACCACACCATTTCGCTAACGGTATACTCATGCGGCCATGACCACAACCCGCATCTAAAAAGCAACCATGTGGATTAACCTTTTCTTGTGTTAGGAATTTTTCAATCCAATGCCAATACTGATTTTGATAATAACCTTCATCAGCAGCGCTAAACATATCATAGCGGCAGGTCGATTGTACCACCGCTTTATTATGCGCAGCTTGATCAAAAGAATCATTAAGACGACGCTCTAAACGCATTGCTTGGCGCAAACCATAGCGCAACGCTTTAATATTTAAATTAACGCCTTTGGAAATTAACCGCCTCATAACTCTATACTTAATAACGCTTCCAGGGAATCTTGGCCATACATAGGATAGTCATAGGGATCTCTGGTGTGTGGATATTTTTTTGCATTCTGCTCTAACACTGCAAGACGCATAGCCAATTTAACAAACTCAACTGTCATATTCGTTTTTGCCGCATAGGTAGCCAACCAGTTATCTAAGTACACCTTCCACCCCGATGTATGTATGTACTGGGTTAGGGAAATATCAATTGCTGTTGACTTCCACTCGCTAATGAGTGGACTAAAAATTAAGTTCGCCAAATCAAAGAAAGGTAGCTTATTAAATTCAGTATGCTCAAAATCGACGATAAAAATTTCACTTTGCTTTTTAAGCACATTACAAACATCAAAGTCACCGTGTTGTGCAACAAGAGAAACTTTTGTATCTTTATAAGACTGCAACTCTTGTAACAGTCTATCAATACTATCCTCATTAGCGAGGTTTATACCCTGCTTACGAATAGCCTCTAATTGTTGTGGCACCCAGTTGTCAATAATCTCATCAACACCCATTATCGATTGCTGTGTTGCAACTTGAAACTCTGCTAGCCAACAGATTGCTTTTTTCATATAGGGGTCGATATGTCGCAGCCATCGCTTACGGCCATATCTTTGTAACATTGCAACAAATGGGCATATTAATTTATTTTTTGTTTTTATAAAACGTGGTGCGCTACGCAATGCGTTGAAAAAATTAGTCACGATCGGTTGTGCGTCAACATAAGAAGCCACTTGTACAGTGATACCATCAACCACACCAAAGAATAATAAATTGGGTATTGTTCCTTCGAGAGTTGAACCTGTGATATAGGGCTGCACTGCACGCAATTGTTTGGATTCGTGCGCCAATGCTTGTGCCTGGCGCACTCGACTTATTTTACAAAAATAGATGCTTTTTTTATTTTCCTTATCATAAACGATATAATTACTTGTATGACCATTACCAAAACGATTGTTAGTCAAAATCAATTCGTATCGTTGTACCTGCTCTGGCTCAATCAATTGCTGGCTCATGAGTAAGCCAAGTAAACGCTGTGGTAACGTAAACTCACCCTTTGCTGCCAGTAATGCAATACTTGGTGCCATAAATTTACTTAAAGGTTCTGGAATCAAGCGCCATGCTGCACTTAAACAAAATATCTTGATATGCGCATAACCTTGTTTTGCCATGCGACGAAATGCGCTGAAACAACGCATGGGCACCATACGTGATATTTTTCCATAATGTGGGTACACGCTATAAAGCGTTTGGCTATTAAAACCAGCCTCATCGACAAGTGCTTGTAATTTTTTAGGTGAGTAGATATACGTACGATACGCGCTATTACGGCACATTTTTGTAATTTTATTCGCGAGGAATCTTGGCAAAAATGGCACAAAACGCACATTAACGTGATCATCAGGATGACCTAAAAAATATTGTAAGCCAATACGATTCTCGATTGCGACATAAAGTCCACCACCTGGCTTGGTGACACGAAAAATTTCTTTGAGCGCAGCTAATTGCATATCGCGCGGCGTTGCTTGATACTCATGCTCATCATCACGCTTATGCTGCCAATGTTTTTCTAACACAACATCTTGCTCAACACCCAACCATTCCAATACGCCATTTAACAAGACAAAATCAAAATACCCATCAGGGAATGGCAGCTTATGTATGGAAGATTCAACCAACGTAATATTGTCTAAACCCATTTGTTGAGCACGTGTTTTCAAAAAGCGTAAAGTTTCCCAGGTTTGATCCAAGGCATAGACTGAACCTGCAAATTGTGCGATAGGTATGGTTAAGCCGCCCCACATGCTACCCGCATCGAGCACACGTGATTGACTATTAATCGGAAATGCAAATTGCGCATCAGCTCTATACATCGGTACAATGTGTGGCGCATAAGACTCAATATGCTTGTTAACTGCTGCCAACCAATCACCAGATGCTTCTGCATCCTTGATCATCAAATGCATTTTATCTTTGGCAACATTACACCAATACCCACGCCTTTTAGCGAAAACCGGTATCCCCTCGATCACACTAAACGTTGTTTGGCATTGCCCACAAACTAATTGTTCCGCGCCATGCGTCAAATTAATTCTGCAGTCTATACAGACATAATCGACAGTCTCTCGCATTACTTCTGTGTTAACTTCCGGTGCAGTAACATCAGGGGTCATATTGTTTTACAACCTATTTTTTTGTAGAAGAAAGCGGGCATTATTAGTCACGGGTAGGGGAAAGTCAAGGCAACACAGCTGCTTAAAATTCGCATCTTCAGGTGCGAGGGGTATAGACCATAGCAGCTTGAAAATAGGTATATTTTAGTGTCTGAGATTAGTAGTCCACATCTAGCTACAAGCCTGTTCCACATTCAAAGTAATATCTGCTGGTTGCTGTTTTTGCTCTGTATCACTAAACTTAGCCACTAAGTCATGTAAGAGCTCGTAAAGCTTTTCTTCAGGCAACTCAACGACGCCTGTGATTAGAGCTTGTAAATATCTGTTAGCTTCAAGATGTTCAATCTCTTTGCACTCTGCACGATGAATCTTTGGATGAGACGTATCTTGCAACATTTCATGCTGATAAAACAATTCTTCATGCAACTTCTCGCCTGGACGCAACCCTGTATAGGTGATTTGAATATCTTCGCCAACTTTTTTACCGGATAATTGAATCAACTGCTCCGCTAAATATTGGATCTTAATAGGTTCTCCCATATCAAGGACAAAAATTTCTCCGCCGTGGCCAAAAGCTGCTGTTTGTAGAATGAGTTGGCATGCCTCTGAAATTGTCATGAAGTAACGAGTAATATCTGGATGAGTGACGGTGAGTGGACCACCTGCTTGCAACTGCTCCTTGAATAATGGCACAACACTACCTCGCGACCCCAAAACATTGCCAAAACGCGTGATAATAAATTTCGTATTTTGCGTGGTGCGGCTGACTGTTTGACAGAAGATTTCCGCAGCTCGTTTGCTCGCCCCCATGACATTAGTAGGATTAACGGCTTTATCGGTTGAAATTAAAATGAATTTCTCAACATTAGCTCGTATTGCTTCTTCTGCCATCACCGTTGTACCTACGATGTTATTGTGTACTGCGGCTTTAATTTGTTGTTCTAAAAGTGGTACATGCTTATATGCAGCCGCATGGAAAACTAATTCGGGTTGATAATGAGCAAATATCTCTTGAACGGCTCGTCTGTCAGTGACATCGATTAAATGAGCACACAAGTTAACTGTAGGGTATTCGCGTTGTATTTCATGATTAATTTTATAGAGATTATATTCACTATTTTCAAGGACGATTAAAGACTGCGGTGACAAGCTCACTAGTTGTCGTACTAACTCAGAGCCAATTGAGCCGCCTCCGCCTGACACTAACACACGTTTATGTACTAGTCCTTGGCGTATTAACTGCCAATCTAAACGTACAGGCTCACGCCCCAATAAATCTTCAATAGAAACTTCGCGCAGGGTATTGATATTAACACGACCAAAAGCGATATCATTGATGCTTGGCATAGTAATGAATTTTGCTCGCGTCTCTTCGCACAAGGTCACAATGGCTCGCATTTGCTGTGAGGTTGCCGAAGGAATCGCAATAACGATGGTATCAATACTTAACTTTTCAGCTAACTTAGGAATATCTTTAAAGGCTCCCCTGACCCTTACACCGTGAATTTCTTGGCCGTGCTTACGTTTATCATCATCAACAAATGCCATAACACGATGGCTATTGCGATCACGTAAGATATCACGCACAAATGCTTCACCAGCGCGGCCTGCACCGACGATGAGTAGGCGATTAGCTGCTTCATTAAAAATACCTTGATCTTTAGACCAGCGATATAGTAAACGTGCGCCACCGAGCAGCATTATCAATAAAATACCATATAGGACAAACGCCGAGCGTGGGATACCTGCAAGACGGTTAAATAAGAATAAGCATGCTGCAGAGACTAAAACTCCAACGACAACTGCTTTTACGATGCGGATGAGATCAGGTACTGAGGCGAAACGCCAAACCCCTCGATAGAGGCCAAAACCGTAAAAGCTACAGCCCTGCACCAACAGTAAAATAAGCAATGGCTTCCACGCAAAGAGTGCCTGCCAAGGAACTGTAGTGGGGCTCGAACGTAACCAGGAGGCTCCGCACCAAGCAACCACCAGCATGCATAAATCAAACACCATAGCAAAATAGCGGTTCCGACTATTAAACAACATGCTTGGCTAACTCCCTTTGATTATCCAGCAAACAAATTTTATCCCCAAAAGTTAAAATATAGGTGGTGGGCCCACTAGGACTTGAACCTAGGACCAAAGGATTATGAGTCCTCTGCTCTAACCAACTGAGCTATGGGCCCGATTCATGCGCGCTGGTCAAAATAAAAACAAAGCCACTTCGGCGATGCCGCTGATTGTAGCGATTTTGCGACATAGCGTCTACTGTGCCCCTCATTTGAAGCTTAGAACTTCGCAGCTTCAGGGACGAGGGGGATATAGGCTGAAGAAGCTATGCCACTTATAATCTCAAACGCCTTATACCTCAGCCAACTCACGCTCATCAGCCATCGCAGCTTCACTCGGTGAATTGGTGTCAATCAATAAACCATACAACTCTTCTAGCAGTTGACGCAGGGTTTCCGACATAATCACAAAGTCAGCGTCGAAGCGTTGCGCTTCAGTTTCGGCATAGTTATCTTTAGCCAAGTCTTTGATGATATCAGTAAATTGAATCGAACTGATGGTTGCATCTTGCTTGAAAGTGAATGCAATCTTCTCAGCCCAAGTGAGTTTCATTTGAATAACTTCGTCACCATCAGCAAGGAAAGATTGAATATTCTCAGATAATAAATCTTGTTGGTTACAACGCACGGTTGCACCTTCTTGTCGCGGATCTTGCAAAACACAACTATCACCCACGGCAAAATTACTTGGATAGCTATTATTCGCCAGCCATTTCGTCATCATCTTGGCTGGAGATTTTAACGGCAAAGGCGTTAAATTTTGCGTCGGCATGATTTTCATAAATAAATTAGTGAATGATTCCAGTTTCTTTTTACTTGTGGTATTCACTACTAACCAATTGTTTTTCGTATCGATGTAGGCATACAAACGTTGGGATTTGCAAAATGCCTGCGGCAGCATGTGAAAATAGGTTTCATCCTTAATCGACAATTTTTCACGACGTGAAAGTTTACGATCTTGTGCTTGCTCCATCTCGACAATCTTTTCATCCGTGACTTCTTTGATCACCGCAGGCGGTAAAAGCTTTTCGGCGATCTTCAAACACAGAAGCATATTACCGTTGGCTGCATGTACAAGTGGCGCACCCGGGATATCCAAAGGCGCTGCCCAACCCATACTCATCGGGATAACTTTCCCACACGGTTGAAAGGCAAATTCAGCTAAATCTTCAGCCAATTCTTCGGGCTTATACTCGACAACTTCTGTTAAGTTAAATACCGCGGCATACTTGAACCACATAAAAGAAAACCCCATTACAGTTTTAATTTTGTTGAGATACAAAAGCCGATACACTGGTACCGGCTTTGATTAGGCACGTATAATACTCGATTATTAGGTTGGGAGCATTAAGTAGATCAGAAAAAAGCAGTAAGCAGACTAAAAAATAACCTGTCTAAAAAATAGGAAATATTATGATTATCAAACAACTCTACATGAACAATTCATTACGCAATTTTAATTACATTATTGCCTGTCCCGAAACAGGTGAAGCCTTAGTGATTGATCCCCTAGACGCAAAGCGTTGCATTACTACAGCCAAAGAACAAGGCTGGAGTATTACCCAAGTACTCAATACGCATGAACACTGGGATCACATTGGCGGTAATGCCGATGTCATCGCCGCTACGCAAGCCAAACTCCTTGCCCACGCCAGTGCCAAAGACAAGATTCCCAATATTGACCGCGGCCTGCATGCCGGCGATATTATTAAAGTCGGCAAGACCATAGAATTGGAAGTATTAGACACTCCCGGCCATACATTTTCACATGTGTGTGTACTATCACATACCGAGACACCGAGTTTATTTTGTGGTGATACGCTATTTAATGCCGGCGCGGGTAATTGTCACAGTGGCGATCCTATCGCACTTTATCGTACATTCTCCGAACAACTCGCGCGCCTGCCTGATAATACTCAAGTCCATCCTGGGCATGAGTATATTATTAATAATTTAGGTTTCGCTTTAACGCGTGAACCTAGAAATCAAGCGGCACAAAAACTATTAAAGGAAATCGATGTCGGGGAAAATTATTGTGATATTGTCACAACCTTAAGCATAGAAAAGACAATTAATCCTTTCTTGCGCTTAAACAGCGATGAATTGCTAGAAACGCTCAGGGAAAGCTTTCCACAACTGCCTGCCAAGCCTAGCACACAAGAAATCTTTGTGTGTTTGCGTGAATTGCGTAATCATTGGTGACTGCCTACCACAATAGCATTTCTTCCCTGCGCCTTTGCTTGATACAACGCCTTGTCAGCAGCTTCGATTAAAGACTGATATTTGTTTCCACGAGCAGGTACCTGTGATGCGACGCCGATGCTCAAGGTAACGTGCTCGCCGATTTCTGTAGAGGGATGATTGATAGCAAGTTTGTTAACGGCTAGCGTCATTTTGTTAGCAACACTGATTGCGCCTTGAGTATCCGTATCTGGTAATAACGCAATAAATTCTTCACCACCATAACGTGCAACAAAATCACCAGCGCGCTTGACAGAGTGCTTTAATATTTCGGCAATTTGTTGTAAGCACTTATCACCTGCTTGATGGCCGTATGTATCGTTGTATAGTTTGAAAAAATCCAAATCGATCATTAAAACTGATACGGTTTGTTTAGAACGTATTCCTCGTCGCCACTCTTCTGTTATACGTTCATCAAAATATCGTCGATTCGCAACCTTAGTTAAGCTATCAAAGCTTGAGAGTTCACGTAACTTTTGTGCTTGTTTTTTATTTTGATCAATATCACTAACCAAGGACAATATATGGCAATTCAATCGAGCCAATTCCTGCTGCAACTGCACGATCAACTCATTTTTCTGTGAATGGCTTAGCTCATCAAGGGCTAACGTGTTATTAAGCACATGGTCGGCTTGTTTATCTTGCATATTACTCGCCGTAGTATTCTACTGCTGTGATCTTATGGGTCTAAATCAACCCCTCTTGTTTAACAGCATCGCGCTCATTACGCAATTCTTCTAAGGTCGCTTGGAACTTCTCTTGACCAAATTCATTGTGTTTTATGCCAGTTATGACGTTATATTTGCCACCCTGCGTTTTACTCGGGTAAGAGAAAATCAAACCTTCATCAACGCCATAATCACCTTGCGAACACGAGCACATAGAATAACTCTCATCAGCTGCCGTATCATGGGTTAAGTTATAAACCCCATTAACAATAGCATTCGCTGCAGAAGCCGCAGAAGAAGCACCACGCGCCTTGATCACAGCAGCACCGCGTTGTTGCACAATAGACACGAAGTCATTTTGCAGCCATTGCTCATCATTAATTTTAGCTGCAGCACTTTGGCCGTCGATTTTGGCGTTGTAAAAATCAGGATATTGCGTCGCGGAATGGTTACCCCAAATCGTCATTTGCTTGACAGTCGTTACATCAACCCCTGCCTTCTTGGCTAATTGTGTTTTCGCACGCAATTCATCAAGCATCGTCATTGCAAAGAAACGATCATTAGGAACATCGGGTGCATTATTCATTGCAATCAAACAATTCGTATTACACGGATTTCCAACGACAAACGTACGTACATCATCAGCCGCATTAGCATTAATTGCCTTACCTTGCGGCCCAAATACACCACCATTAACTTTTAACAAATCACCACGTTCCATACCGGCTTTACGGGGTACTGCGCCCACTAACAATGCCCAATTCACATCACGCATGCCAACATTTAGGTCAGAAGTACAAACAATATTTTTTAACCGTGGAAAAGCACAATCATCAAGCTCCATTGCCACACCCTCAAGTGCAGGCAAAGCGGGCTCTAGCTCGATTAGCTGCAATTCAACGTCAGTCTCTGACCCAAACATTTGTCCCGAAGCAATGCGAAACAATAATGCATAACCAATTTGCCCTGCGGGACCTGTCACAGCGACTTTAACGCGTTGCTTTGCCATAAGCGTTCTCCTTATATTTTATTCTGTGCGCAATACTCTATCACGCTTTACCAACCAGTTGTAAATAATGTAACCAATCAAATGTGCCATCACCAATGGCAAAAAAGTCTTTATGCATCAATGTGGGATTATTGTAACTTAAGGGAGTCAAGTTTGTCCTCACGACTTTGCCACCCGCCTGTTCGACAATACATTGTCCCGCTGCCAGATCCCATTCGAAGGTGGGACCAAAGCGAGTATAGAGATCAGCCTTGCCTTCTGCCAAGAGACACAACTTCCACGAGCTACCAATACGGTTAATGCGGCAATCGGCAAATTCATCAGCCAAAGCATGCAATGTCTTACTACGATGGCGCCGACTAGTGACTACCGTAACGTCACCTTTTTCAACCTTCGCTGTATGAATGGCTTGCGCCGCTTTTCCTTGCTCTTGTTTATGGGCACCCACCCCCGTTGCCGCAAAATAGCACTCACCCGTTATTGGGATATATATAACGCCTAAGACGGGCTGCTGATTCTCAATTAATGCAATATTCACAGTGAATTCACCCGTACCATGAATGAATTCTTTAGTGCCATCAAGTGGATCGACTAACCAAAACCGCGACCAATGTTGACGTTGTTGATAATCAGTAATTGCACCCTCTTCTGAAATGATCGGAATATCTCTGGCAATAGTATTTAATCCGGCGACAATGCATTTGTCCGCCACCAAATCTGCTTCTGTAACAGGCGAATCATCCTGCTTGGTTTGTATATTGACCTCGGTACGGTTTTGATAATAATCCATAATCAACGCCGCTGCTTGCCGGCTTAACTCAATAACCGGTGGCAATAAATTTGCAACGTCTTTAACCATGCTGAAGTTTTTCCCGTGCTAAAAATAATGCGGCAAAACTACGTGCTTCACTAAAATCTTCGCGTGCGAATAAAGCATCAAGATTATCTAAGCGCCACGGCAAAACTTCAATTTCTTCGGGTTCATCACCCGGCAGTTTAGCTGGATAAAGCTCTTGCGCTAAAACGATTTGCATTTTGCGATCCCAATACCCAGGTGAAATCGACAATTCATTAATAATTTCAAGCTGCTTAGCACCATAACCAACCTCTTCCATGATTTCACGATTCGCAGCAGCTAATATAGCTTCGCCCGCCTCTATTAAACCTTTTGGCAGCGCCAACTCATAACGATCAACACCAGCATAATACTCCCGCACTAATAGCACAGTTTGCGCATCTAACATCGGCACAATCATGACAGCCCCATGTCCACGCCCGAGCAGCCTCTCATAAACCCGCTCTTCTCCATTAGCAAAGCGTAAGTGCATGCGCTCAATACAGAATAACTGCGTGGTAGCAACAATTTCAGATCGAATAATTTCCGGCTTTTCCTGCATAACTACTCTGGTATCGTGATATACTGATCGAAAGTTCGTAATGATAGCGTGTATTCGCTCAAGAGTCATCAGCCTAAGAGTCATTAATTTAGTATTATTCCGGTAATAAGCATGTTCACCACTTTTGCAGAAAAAAACAGCCCAAAACATCAGTTTACATATCCTATCCCACTGAGTTTATATATTCATACTCCCTGGTGTATACGTAAATGCCCTTACTGTGATTTTAACTCACATAGTTTCAACGGTACCTTTCCTGAGCGCGAATACATCGATGCACTCATACAAGAATTGGAACAACACTTACCAAGTATCTGGGGTAGATCGTTATGTAGTATTTTTATCGGCGGAGGCACACCCAGCCTCTTTTCCGGTGCTAGCATTGATACCCTGCTCACAGCAATTCGCACGCGCTTACCCTTTATGTCAGATCTTGAGATCACAATGGAAGCCAACCCCGGCACGGCCGAGGCACAACGCTTTAAAGATTTCCATCAAGCCGGTGTTAATCGTTTATCACTTGGTGTACAAAGCTTTCAAGACGATAAATTACAAGCACTCGGCCGCATACACGACGCCAAGCAAGCGCATGCTGCTATTGAAATGGCGCACACCGCAGGTTTTGACAATATTAATATTGATATTATGTATGGTTTGCCTCAGCAAAATCGTGCGGATGCCAGCTATGATCTGCAACAAGCTATCAAGCATCAAACCAGCCATTTATCTTGGTACCAATTAACGTTAGAGCCGAACACTGTTTTCTATCGCTATCCGCCAGCGCTGCCAAACGACGAGCTAAATGCAGATATCGAGCAGACAGGTTTAGCATTATTGAAGCACGCAGGCTTACAGCGCTATGAAATATCGGCCTACGCCAAACTCGAAAAGCGCTGCCAACATAACCTGAATTACTGGCAATTTGGCGACTATTTGGGAATAGGTGCTGGTGCCCATAGCAAGCTTACTGATGTTAATACTCAAACTATTCATCGTATGCATAACGTGAAACAGCCGAATAATTACCTTGATCGCACAAAACCATTCCTTGCTGCTCAAACTGACGTTGACATACAAGACGCTATTTTTGAATTCATGCTCAATGCATTACGTTTATTACAATCAGTGCCTTTTACTTTATTCGAACAGCGTACTGGATTAAGCCGAGCGCTTATTACACCTCAACTTGAATTAGCTCGTGATAGAGAATTAATACGTTATGACGATCATTCTTTTAAACCAACGCAAGCAGGTTATCGCTATTTAAATAGCTTGATTGAATTATTCTTACCACAGAAAGGTTAAGCCTATTTGGCTTTGACAATAATCGCATCCGTCACCAAGCTTAAGTTAGCAACATTAAGTTTAAAGCCACCGACTTGCGCATAGAGCTGGGTCGAATGTCCGCCATCGAGATTCAAAGCATTACGACAACCCAAGCCACCTTGTGCTTGGGAGCGTTTTAATATTATTGCTAAATCAGTTGTAGAAATATAAGCATTTTGCGTGGCGACTAAGATAACATTATTGTTTGGCAAAACACACACAGCTGAACGTTCAGCGTTCCCCGCTTTTAATTTAGGAATGCGACCATCAACCACCAAGCGTGGGCCAGCTTGCACCGCAAAATTAACCTGTTTTCTATGTTGCGCATACTGCTTTTGTGAAGCAACATGCGCTTGGTTATCTTCAACGTAAAAGACACCCCACCAACTTGTTGGCTTGAGTGGGTTACGTACTTTAGCATTTTTGATGCGCAACCCCAGTGGCTGTGATTGCGGTGTAAAAAAGCCACCATTGATTGCCAACAGTGCATCACTTTTTTTCGCCAGACTACTTACCGAAGCTGTCGCTGCTTGATGATCTTGTGCAAACACCAAATCGAGTTGATAATCTTGTAAATTAACTTTAAAGGCGTGCAAAACACCATTAGAGTTTTCATTTGCAAGACTCAGGCTTGTGTAATCCAACCCCGGTTGTAACATCTGCCATTGTGTTGTCTTAGCTTGAACACTACAAACCATTAACAACAATACGATGAGTAAATAGCGCATAAGGCGTTCTCATTCCCTAATAAAGACTAAATCCCATACACCATGGCCACGTGCTTGGCCGCGGCGCTCAAATTTTGTTTGTGGTCTTCCACCACGGTCTTGAGCAAAATTACCAGCACCGGACGCATTAATCAACAATGGCACTTGAGAAACCACCTCGAGCATTTGCTCCGCATAATTTTCCCAATCCGTTGCTAGATGTAAACGTCCACCTTGTTTCAGCTTGGCCGCTAATAATTCAACAAATGCTAGCTGGACCAGGCGACGCTTGTGATGACGTTTTTTTGGCCAAGGATCAGGGAAAAAGATATTCACACCATCTAAGCTAGCATCACGAATATATTTCGCAAAAACTTCGCTCGCGTCATGGTTAATAATACGGATGTTATTGATTTGTGCTTTATCGATATCAGCTAGTAGTGAACCAACACCAGGACGATGTACTTCAATACCGATGAAATCGACACTTGGAGTTGCTTGCGCCATCGCTAATAAAGAATGCCCCATGCCAAACCCTATTTCAACGACGTGGGGGGCTTGGCGCGCAAATTGAACTGAAAAATCTAAAGTAGACTGCGGTAAATCAGAGCCTACCTCAATACCATAACGCGGCCACAGTGTCTCTATTGCGGCTTCTTGGCGTTTAGTAATACGTCCCTCGCGTCGCACAAAGCTACGAATCGGGCGGTGGTGTTTGTCGTTGCTGCTATTAGTCATTTTTAAAATATTATGCAGTACGGGCGCTCTTCTCATTCTAAATATAGCGAAGGCTTTTTACGGCCCTGCTTAACTTCTGTAGCCTACTGTCTTTGCGTCAAGCTCATTTGTAGCCCGGATAAGTTGCGCAGCAACGTCGTCCGGGCTACAAACCAAGTATACAACGGCGCATCTAAGCTTAGCATTGACGATCTTCGAACCTTGATGCGCGGCTACGCCGCTTATCAAGGCTACACCTACTGATCTCTAAAGCGAGGATTTTGTGCGTGAGCAAGGCGCGACGATTTTTTTTCGAGGGAGTTTACCTATGGTAAATGACCGAGAAAAAAGAATTGTCGCAACAAAGCGCACGTACAAAAGCCGAAGCTTTAGATTAGATGATTTCGCACGCCCCACCCGCACACGCCGCAGTCCTACGCACTTCCGTCTCATCCTTACGTTCATAAGCAATCAATTGCGAAAAATCCACATGTTCGAAGTGCTTGCACATTTCTAAATATTGCTTCTCATCAATCGCTTCATAGGGTGCCAACTGATAAACATGATCATAACGCGGCAAGAATGATAAACCACCGACAATATCCCAATTTTCATAAACCCAGTTTGCAACAGCTAACCATTCATCTTCACCGACTGAAATCGTTACTGAAGGATTATGCTCAGTATAATTATTTTTGACGATTTTCCAATGCTCTAGCTGTTGCATAGCGCTAATATCATCGCGACAAATGGCACCCTTAGGTGCAGCAACTGGAAACTCTAATACATACGTTGTTGCACTCTGCTCAGTTTGCCCAACTTCAGGATGATAAGGAACACCTTGATCTCTAAGCATTTGGAACAATACGTCACTCGCAGAAATACGCACCCGACGAACATAATAAGGTGCATGACGCGCGTGCATACCAGAAGCGCAGTCTACAGTTTGTGAAACAGTCCCAGAAGGTTTCACGCACGTTACGCAAGTTGAAGCCTTAATGCTAAAGCGCACAGCATACTCGCTATTTATGGCAACTGCTTGGTCACGTAACTTAGTTAATGTTTCACTATCACGTGATGCTTCACAATCCCATTGACCTGTTACTGAGACGCCCAGCAAGGCTTCTTCAGAACAATTCTTGTGCCAATCTTCTGACAGATAGGGAAAGTTGGTTAAGGTGGCCTGATAGGTCCCCAAGATCGTCGCTAAACGGATCTTCTTCAGCAAACTTGTTTCATCATCCTCAGCGCGCGCCACCACTTCTGATAAATTACAGAATTGCTTAGACTGCAAAATGATTTCACCGCAAGGGTTTGTGCCTATCATGCCAATAATACGACCGTTGGCAAGAATGCCTCTTTTTTCTAACAAATCGAGACGGCGTTGCGGCAAGGTATTAGCAAGGTTACCACGATTAAAGATACCACGTTCACCTGAACCACTTTTTACTAAAGCAAGCCATTCATCCAGTAACTCTTCGGCACTAGGACGCTGCGTATAAACTGCAGAATTGTTAGCAATCGTGCGTTGTGGCTCAGAATAATAGAATTGCCCTTTCTTAGCATCACGCATCAGCTGATCATCCAAGTCAGACAATGAAATCATCGCACTACGACGCACACCACCAGCAACAACCACTTCACCTATCTTACACAAGATATCATGTGCATTGATATTGGTAAGGCGGCGTCCCTGGCGCTGCAACACCTTGTTACGGGTAAAATCTAATAAGGCACGCAATGGCTCTGGCCCAGAGCTACGACCACCAATCGTTTTCAACCGCGCGCCAGCGGGACGGACCTGTGAGTAATCAAATTTAATATCTTTACCTTCGAACCAGGTACGCAGACCTAATGCAAATGCATCACACCAGCCTTCTTTGCTATCCCCAATCACGTGTGTAGGCAACATCGTCCCGGTTTGCATACTGATCTGTGGCAAAGCTTGAATGTTTTGGCTTTCTACTGAAAAGCCAACACCAGTACCACACATGGAGATATACATCACTTCGGCAAAATCTTGGATACAACTCGGCGCGATATACGAACAGTTATACGCGCAAACATTGGTTGTGCGTGCCGCTTTACCAGCAAATTGCAACAAACGCATCGATGGCATGACTTCTTGTTTTAGAATTGCTTGTTGAACTTCAGTGTACTCGGCATCTGAGAGTTTATCGCCAAGGTTTTCACGCATAAAATCAATATAACGCTGTACGGTCTCAACCCATGTTTCACGCCGACCTTCATCTTCGATCCAACGTGCATAGGTCCGTAAATACACGAATTCGTTTAAGGTATTATGAAAATATTGCTTACTCTTATCTGCTAATTCTTTCACATGTTCAGGCACAAACATATGGTGCTTGCGCGCTTCGGCACGGCGTTCTCGATAGAGGATATAAGCTTTTGCGGTTTTGACATGATTCGCCAAAATCAATTCTTTCTCTACGGCATCTTGAATACCTTCCACCGCGGGTACAAATGTTTTATGGCGCTTTTTAATTTGTTCCAAATCAAGCACAACTTTTTCAGTGATAGTACGCGCCTCGTCACGTGAACCTTCTTCACTGACCGTCATTGCTTTATAAACGGCTTCACTAATACGATTGGCATCAAAGGTCACCATTTTGCCATCACGTTTTTGAATTTGTTTGATTGTAGAGTGGATTTTTTTATCTGTCATAATTCTTATCTATCCATTTGGCTAGTTATTAAACTTACTTCCTGAGGCGCCGCTGCGTGCGCACAAAACAACGCGGCGTCATATTACCGAATCCCAGACTACTTACAAGCATTGAGGCAAGAGCTAAGATTGGACACCATATATTGTGTATGAATTTATCGTACAACACAATATGTAGAACTAGTCTTTTTTTTGGTTTAATTATTATGCAATTCGAAAATCGCCGCCAGAGCCTGTTATAATCCCGCGGCAATCGTCAGCTAACGATGTGGGTTCGATTCCCATCACCCGCTCCAATTTGATGAAATTTTAAATAAGGAAATACCATGCATAAGGCTTTGAAATATACTGCGATAACCGTGGCAACGTTAATCCTTGTCATTGTTGCCGCAATGATGACTCTCACTATTCTAGTTAACCCAAATGACTTCAAGGGTGTCATCAGCAAACAAGTCTATCAAGCTACTGGCCGCAAGCTTGAAATCAGAGGCGACTTAGCATGGTCATTTTTTCCATGGCTTGGGATGAAGGTCAAAGGCGTTAACTTAAGCAATCCCACTGATTTCGACAACACCAATCAAGTCTTCGCTAAAATTCAAGAAGCTGATGTGCGTGTGAAAGCACTACCATTACTGGCTGGAAAAATCGAAATTGGCACCCTATTAATTAGAGATCCCGAAATTCATTTAATCACTAAAGCAGACGGCGCTAACAATTGGCAAGACTTAATTGATCGCCAAACGAAACCAACACCCGTCACACCGTCTAACAGTGTCACTCAAGTTAAAGAAGATACCAGCGCAAAGAAAACAACTGACAATAAGACAGCTAAACACTTTCATCTCGATATTGCCAATATCGACATTAAAAATGCCGGTTTGACTTGGCAAGATCACAAAAATCAACAAAACGTTGCGATTGATAATTTACAGTTTTCCAGTAATGACGTGGCATTTGCTAGCCCATTTCCAATAGACTTAAGCTTTAGCATAAAAAGTGCAAAACCCGCGTTAATGGGCAATATTAACCTACAAACCAAAGTTATGCTTGATCCCAAGCAACAACATTATCAATTTCAAGACTTTGATTTAACGAGTAGTTTACAAGGCGCCGCTATCCCCGGCAAACAACTTGATACTAAATTCCGTGCGGACATCGATGCCAATCTTGTGCAACAGACGCTACGTATTAGCAAACTAAGCGCCAATGTTGATAATGTGACTATGCAAGGCGAAGTGAATGGCTCACAAATTATAAGCCAAGCCAATTATACGGGCCAATTTGCCATAACGCCTTTCAATGTGCGCCAACTGTTACAGCACTTAGGTGTAAAATACACACCTAAAGCGAGCAGCGCACTACAAACCATGCAAGCAAAGTTGCAATTTGACAGCACAGCAAAGGTATTAAAGGTTAATACCTTCAAAATAAAATTTGACCAGAGTACGCTAAATGGTAAAGCTCGTGTTAACTTAGACACCCACCACATAAACTTTAACCTGCTATTAGATAAAATTAACCTCGATCAATACATGTCTGCCCAAACAAAAACAGCTGCCAATAATAAACCCGTAAAAAAACATCTCTTAAGTTTGATTACTAGCGCAAACGCTGCGCCCACAGTAAACAAGAAACAGGCTGGCGCAGCAGATAAGTTCGCGGGTTTGCGCAAGCTTAATACCAATGGCAATGTGCAAATCCAAAACTTACAAGTCGCAAACTTAAAAATCAATAATATCAAGACACAGTTATCTGCAAGTCAAGGTAAAATCAAACTCAGCCCCATTCAAGCACAACTCTATAAGGGCCGATTAAAGGGTAGCTTAAGCTTAAACGTGACTGGTAAAGTGCCGTCAATCACCGCTAATGAAACACTTACCGGTGTACAAATCAGTCCATTGTTAAAAGACCTAGCTAATACCGATAAACTCAGCGGCACATTGAATCTAACCTCTAATATCACTGCGCGTGGCTTAGATGGTAAGGCAATCACTCGTAGCTTAAACGGCAACAGTCAATTTTCATTAAACAAGGGTGCGATAAAAGGTTTCGACATTAGCCAGCAAATCAAATCGGTACAAGGCTTTATTACCAAGCAAAAAATTGGTGATACTAAATCGCAAGGTGGTATCACCAGTTTTGCTAAAGTGACAGGCACAGCAAAAATCAAAAATGGGGTGATTAACAATAATGATTTACTACTCACATCGCTTTTATTCAAAGTCAATGGCAAAGGCACAGTAAATCTTGTCAACCAACGTATTAATTATCGACTAGGGATTCAACCTGCTATTGGTAGTAATGTCAAAGTGTTTGCAAGCATTCAAGATGTGATTGGTAATGTCATTCCTCTCGCGGTTACCGGGACTCTCAGCAACCCCAAAATCGGCCCCGATTGGAATATCATTAAAGCCGAGGCATTAAAAGATAAAGGCAAGAAATTAATCGACAACTATCGCAAAAAAATCGATAAAGGCTTACAAGGATTGGGTAACTCCATTAAAATCGGCTTTTAGTGGGGCTGGTTTTGCGCGCCGCTGATTTTAGCCAAACCGTGTTACGTTGGTTTGCGCAACACGGTCGCAAAAACCTACCCTGGCAACAGGCTATTAATGCGTACCGTGTTTGGGTATCTGAAATCATGTTGCAACAAACACAAGTCACCACGGTTATCCCCTATTTCCAGCGCTTCATGCAACGTTTCCCGGATGTTACTAGCCTCGCCAGCGCACCTCTCGACGACGTTCTACATTTATGGACTGGCCTGGGCTATTACGCACGTGCGCGCAATTTACACCGCGCTGCACAAATTGTAGCGAGTAAATTCCAAGGTGAATTTCCAACGGACCTTGATTCACTACAAGGCTTACCTGGCATTGGCCGTTCAACCGCTGGGGCCATTATGTCGATTGCTTACAAACAACCGCATGCTATTTTGGATGGTAATGTTAAACGTGTCTTAGCTCGCTATCACGCTGTTGCTGGTTGGCCCGGCAAAACAAATGTCCATCAACAGTTATGGGAGATTGCCGAACGCTATACACCTCAACAAGCTAAGCACAGCGCTGATTACACTCAAGCCATGATGGATTTAGGCGCAATGGTGTGTACGCGCAGCAAACCTAAGTGTGAACAGTGCCCTTTGCAAGCTAATTGTCGGGCTCACGCGCAAGGAGAACCAGAGCTATATCCCGGCAAAAAACCCAAGCAATCTCTGCCTAGCAAACACACACTCTTTATGATGCTGTGTAACGACAATAACGAAGTGCTATTAGAACAGCGCCCCCAAGCCGGCATCTGGGGCGGTTTATGGAGTTTCCCTGAATTTGATAATAAAGAAGCTATCACAACCTATTGTCACAAGTACAAGCTTACTATTACAGAACAAGAATCGTGGGCCCCCATGCGCCATACTTTTAGCCATTTTCACTTACATATACAACCGATAAAGCTAATCGTTGCGGCTAAGCCGCGGAATATGGTCATGGCATCTGGCGCCACAATTTGGTATAACTTAGCAAAACCAGCTAACAAGGGTTTAGCAACGCCAGTGAAACGTTTATTGCAACAGTTAGCGCAACCTATCGACCAATTGGAGAAACAAACATGACTCGCATGATTCATTGTGTCAAACTCGACGCCGAAGCAGAAGGCTTAGATACGCCGCCTTACCCCGGTGAACTCGGCGATCGCATTTTTCAACACATTTCCAAGCAAGCCTGGGCAATGTGGCAGCAACAACAGACTATGTTGATTAATGAATACCGCTTATCGATGATCGACCCTGATGCACGTAAATTCATTCAAGAAGAGATGGAAAAATTTTTATTTGCTGGAGGCAGTGAAACACCACCAGGCTTTGTACCACCAAAGCGTTAAGTACACCGCACCCTCGTCAGCCAAGGACAATGAAACTGGCGACGTACTTAAGATTACAGAAAAATCGCCACCCTCATGTTCATTTTATTACCAATTCTAACCGAGGCTTGACTCTTTCACAACCACCAGGTTTAATAGCGGCCCTACCGTGGCCAGATAGCTCAGTCGGTAGAGCAGAGGACTGAAAATCCTCGTGTCCCAGGTTCGATTCCCGGTCTGGCCACCATTTAAATCAAATAGTTATCTCAACTACCGAAAATGTAAAACCGCACAAGGGTGCAACTGCATTGCTACGTAGTGCAAATCTGTCCAATATCACATAAGCTTACCCGCCATCATCAGAACGCATAGCGGGTGCGATTGCATAACAACCGCACCCTGCCACATTCAAAGCTACTGCATTAAACGATTCACCAAATGCGCTTGCAACCACGCATCCAAATCGTCACGCAAATACACCTCTCGCTTACCCAGCTTTGCATAGCACGGCCCAGGTGTTCGACCTGGCAGCTCGCCATTCATACGATCTTTTTGCAGATAAGACACTGACATGCCGATGTATTGTGCTGCCGATTTTTCGTTTAATGCTTTCGATTGATTTTCTTGATTCATTTCAAAATCCTCTTTTTTTAATTGGTTAATAAAGATTTTGGTGATGAGAATATTAAAGAACGCCGCGCCAGTTAAAATCAACATAGCTCACGCTATTTGAAAAAGCCGAGAATCCGTCATTCCCGCGAAAGCGGGAATCCAGAATAAAGTTTCATTGACTCGTAAAAATGGAAGCAGACTCACAAGCACCATCACCGATTGCTTACTCACAATCCTCTGCTCATCAAAGCCCATTGCCTCAAAAGCAAACCTTGCAATTTGCCTGGTTAAGTAATCTGTATTGCTACAGACAGTTGTAGTTTAATTATAGTTTTGTCAGTGAAGCTGATAAAGTTTGCGCCCTATCCAATGCTTCCCTTTCTGACACTGCTCATGGTAAGTCGATTTCGCTAAACCACGTGCTCTCGCTTGTTGACGAATATCGCCTGGTTCCATGTAATGCCACTTCACCGCATTGGCCCATTTAGATTTAACTCGATGCAGCTTATTAATCAGCTCATCAACTCGCTCAACCTCATAAGGCCATTGCGGTTCTTGCCGACTGCTGGAAATTCTTACACCCAGCGTCGCCGAGGCATGCAGCATATTAGAACCAGAAGCATCATTCATCGCATAGCGCGTTAACGCCCCCCAAGTCATTAAGACTTTATCTAAAGCCTCAAGCTCTCTTGGAGTTAAAAATGATAAGTTTGATTTCATCATCCATCCCTCGTTATTGTTACTTTTCGAAAGGATTCCATTCACCAAAATAAAAGCGCTCCGCATTGCTTTAACGGTTATGACGTGTAAGTTAACTACTTTTGGGAGTTCAGGTTTACTGAATTTAAACCTCGAATTAGGCGGTAATGGTACCATAAAATGGTCATAAATTGCAATAGTTTATGTTTAAATTTTTCTCTTTTTCTCATTTTTATTGGCTATCTTATTGAAAAACAAGAAATTAACTTTGACAGAAAAAGTTGATTTATTTTAAGAAAAACCAGACAGAGCAATTGAGAATCCAGCAAATCATACCCCTAACTGACAAGACAAATTAACCGCCTGTATAATTGATCTAAGCACTGAGATTACCTCATATCTTCATTAGGCTGATACAAATATTTCTGAAAATTAACAAAGGTATCTCGAATTTTTGCTGTTGATCCAAATAATACTGCCGCATCACTGACCGTGTGATATTTCAACTCTAATAAAGATCGCATTTTTTTCGGTGATAGCTCTTCTACCCCATCGGCAATATACTTACTTAAAATAAAATCAATAAACTCTTGCTGCTTATCATCCTGAAATAGCTGATTGATATTTGGTTTCGCGTGCTCTACGCGCTCAACGCGAGTTAGCACTTCTGCATTATAAGCAATGTAGGCAAGCACATCGTAAATGTCGCTGTTTTCTGCTTCAATTAAACGCTGCATACTGATTAGCTTGTCATGGTCGTAACCTGCTTCAGATAATTCTTGCAACAGCTTTTCACGGGTCTCTGGATTTTGCCAAATATTTCGTAGCTCATCCTCATTGTTAAAAAACTGCGGCAAATCCTCAAACATGCGTTCGACAAATTCACGAGCAGTAATCGGCCTACCTTCTGGACTCCAATACATGACTGATGAAATATGTTGAATTTGTCTGGTTTTACCATCACTGAGTTTGATTTTAATTTTTTCCAGCCTGGGTTCTTCTACAGGATCAGCAATGCCGTAAGGTTCTGGCGTAGGTTCAGCAACGATAAAATCATTTCTTCGATTTCCATTAGATGGAGTGATTTCGATTGGCTCACCATCCCATTCAGGGTCAGCAAAATTATAATGTGCTCTCACAAAATCAAAGATGGTAAAAAATTCTTTTCCATCAAACAGGCGCGTACCTCGGCCTATGATTTGTTTAAATTCAATCATATTGTTACAGGGTCGCATCAACACAATATTGCGAACATTACGCGCATCGACACCCGTTGATAGTTTGCGTGATGTCGTCAATATCGCAGGAATAGTCTTTTCATTATCTTGAAACGTTTTTAAATCAATTTCACCTGCCGCACCATCATTAGCCGTAACGCGCACGCAATAACTTGGATTGGTCGTCCAACCTTTTTTAACGGCATATTGATTAATCATATCCCGCACTAATCCTGCATGCTCTTGAGTGGCACAAAAAACTAACGTCTTATCGTGCGGATTAATGCAATCCATCCAGTAATGTACGCGCATTTCTTCACGCTCAGGAATAGTAATCATACGGTTAAAATCAGATTCACGGTATACTCTACCTGGCTCAGGTTCACCTTGAATCACCAAACCATCACCTGGCGTGTAAACATACTCATCCATAGTGCCAACGATCGGATACACTTTAAATGGTGTTAGAAAACCATCATTGATACCTTGTTTTAACGTATAGGTATAAACAGGTTCGCCAAAATACGCATAGGTATCAACATTATCATTTCGCTTGGGTGTTGCGGTTAAACCCAACTGCACAGCGGGCGAAAAATATTCTAAGACTTGTCGCCAAGTGCTTTCATCATTGGCCCCGCCACGATGACACTCATCAATCACGATAAAATCAAAAAAATCTTGCGGATAATCGCCAAAATAAGGCGTAGGCTCGCCGTTTTCATCTTTACCGCTCATGAAAGTCTGAAAAATAGTAAAAAAGACGCTGCCATTTTTTGGTACACGGGCATGTTTTTTAATTTCATCAGGTGCAATACGGATAATGGCATCATCACCAAACGGTGAAAAATCATTAAAGGCTTGATCGGCTAAGATATTGCGATCCGCTAAAAATAGAATACGCGGCCTTCGTGAGTGTTCATGCTGATTGATTCGATTGTTCAAACTCCAACGACTTTGAAATAACTTCCAGGCAATTTGAAATGCGACTGACGTTTTGCCCGTACCCGTTGCCATCGTCAATAAAATACGATCATGTCCTTTGGCAATAGCTTCTAAACCATTTTGAATAGCATTATCTTGATAGTAGCGCGGTTGCCAACTCCCGCCTTTGGTCTCAAAGGGGATAGCAGCAAATTGCTTTCGCCAAGCAAGCGTAAACTCAGACTCTTGCTGCTCATCAAAGGTAAGCGCCCATAACTGTTCTGGCGATAAAAACGCATCAACGGACTTTTCTTCCCCTGTCTGCAAATCGATCTGATAAATTTCACGACCATTCGTGGCGTAAGCAATCCGACACTGCAACCGCTCAGCATAGTCTTTGGCTTGGCGCACACCTTCGGTATACGATAGGCTTTGTTTTTTCGCTTCAACTACGGCCAACTTCCTATTGCGATAAATCAACACATAGTCGCAAGCAAGACCTTTACCACGCATCCCACCAGGAATAATACGACCAGGGCAAATGACCTCACGGCGGATAAAACTATCCTCAACAGTACTCCAACCCGCCGCTGATAACTTAGGGTCAATCAAATTTGCCCTGGTAGCTGCTTCATTCATACGCTAATCACCCATTCAAAATCAAAACCCATTATTAGTGGAGTCTCTACGCTCCACAAAGCTCATTGTGGAGCGTGAAATTGATTTTACGCTCCGCTAAAACCAAGTTGCGCCCCTAAGAATCAAGAGCCAATCAAGAAAAACAATAAGCCCAACCTATTGTTTTTTAATATAATTTTCAAAATTTCGCACAAAAAACTCTCTAAAAATCAAGAACCAATCAAGAAACTTTGTGGAGCATCCAGACTCCATTAAAATTCTAGCGGAGCGCAAAACTTGTTTCACGCGCCGCTAGAATTCATCTCTTAAGCAGCCCCTTTTGGGGAAATACTTCACGCCCTTCCGCCGTGTTTAACAAATGAGGGAAGCAAATCACACTCGAACGCCTGCCCCTCCCCTCAACCAGTTCATTCAAAACCTTTGCATCACAAAGCTGGCGAATTAAATTAGCGCCAGTTTTTTTATGAATGTCATATGACTTATTCAATTGATTCACAACATCAGAGACCTTAAAAATAGGTTTTGAAAAGATGGCATCTAATAAATGTACCGCATATTGAGAGCGTGTAACATCATGAATTTTTAACTTCATTTCTTCATAGAGCGCCATAATTGATTTAACCCGCTTGCTATTTTCGAAAGCTTGTACTTGTATTGCCTTCAAGAAAAAAGCTATCCAACCGTTCCAATTACCTTCAGCCGATATCGCTCCAAGGCGCATATAATACTCGTCTCGATTCTCCTCCAGATATTCACTGAGGTAAAACATCGGTTGCGACAATACTTTTTTCTGATATAAAAACAATGGAATTAAAATCCTACCAATCCTGCCATTCCCATCTTTAAATGGGTGAATAAGCTCAAACTGGGCGTGCATAACCGCTGTTTGCAATAAAAAATCTATATCATTACTATCAAGATAGTGTTCCCAATCCTGTAAACAGTCATTAAGAGTTAAAGGGGATGGAGGGACAAAACTGGCGCTCTCAATCGTGCAGCCTATTTTCCCAATCCAATTTTGATCTAATCGAAATGCACCCGGCGTTTTATTTTCACCTCGCACACTATCCAACAAAATACGATGTACCTCACGAATGAGTGACAATCGTATTGGGTAATCCTTTAAATGATCACTCGCTCTAAAAAGCGCCTGTCGATAATTAGAAATCTCCTGAATATCTTTATATTTTTCGCCTTCTTTCGCTAAACCTGCTTCTTGCTCTAACACCTCATCCACTGTTGCTTGCGTGCCTTCGATTTTTGAAGATAAAACTGCTTCGCGTGTTGTTAACGGAGACAACATCACGGCTGGATTCGGTATCCCTTGCAGCAAACCATCGTAACGCGCTAACTCCGCATTAGCTGAACCTACTAAGGGAAGTAATAAACGATAGTCTAAGTTTTCTAACGGTAGTTTATCGGGTTGATAGGGCTTCATGCCGTTACCTCTTGCTTGGTTAGTTGGCCGATGAAGGCTTGGTGGAGGAGGGATTTTTTGAGGTGGTCTAGTGCATCTAACTTATTGGTATATATTCTTTCAAGATTACTAATTTCTTGCTCAAACAATTTTATTTCATCCGATAACTTTATTTGAGATTTTAATGCTTTCGGGAAACTAACTATAAATTCTCCTATCTGAGACTTTGTAATTGCCTCTCTTGTTGATCCGGAACCAGATATTTTTAGAAGCTTATCTTTATAAGGTTTAGAAGTTAAAATATAACTTAAAAGATTTGGGAGGATTATATCTTCTTTAACTCTGATAATAGACACATGCTGATTAACACGTGCTGGTAATATTTTATTTGGAACCACACAACATCTTGCCACTGAAGCACCTGTTATATTTAAAAGAATATCATTTATTTCAATATTAACATTGTTTAATTTAGCCGCTTGTTCTTCGTTAATAAATGCCAAATTAACTTCTTTAAATTTTCTGTCATAAACATTCATGCTCCTAATCAAAGAGATACCTTCATCTTGATATGAAGATTTACCACCCAACGGGGTAGCGCCACTTCCTATTTTGACAGAGATATCCTTTACTGGTGATGTTATGCAATCCTTAGCATGAGTAAACGTTTGCTGCAAATAACTCTCAAACAACTCACGGGCATTTTTTAAGTTCTTTTCAGTATTCGCGCGAATTTTTTCGACGTCAGCAAAGGCTTGATCAAGAATGGCAACAATGCGTTTTTGTTCTTGGATAGGTGGCACATTAACCTCTATAGAATAAACAGTATTTCTATTAATTCCCGGCTTAACGCCAGTTGCTAGACTGGGAAGACTTAGGCATGATAGCATATAATAAATAAAATAAAGATCGTATTTTTCTTCATCAAATTTTACAAAATAAGTAACATCTAAAGGCCAAAACTTCCCTTCTGTTAAGGTTATTTCACCAGCCGATCCTTTTCGCCCAATAATTATTGTTTTTTTATCGTAGTAAAGCTCGTCACTCCAAGCCTTAACACCATTGGCTCCATAAGCTGGATATTTACCGTTTTGTTTTCTTAATGCCTTATCCAGCGGTTTCCCGTACTCAAGAGTTAGGAAGTCACCAAGTTTTTTTGTTTGCCACTTTTTACTCATGGACAACCTCAAATTTTAAAGAATACAGATAATCCATCATATCACTTGCAAAGCTTCGGACATCTTCTTCATTATTCGTTGTAAAAATATGGGAATCTGGATTTAAATTTTTTCTAAATTGGTGAAATTTATTTTTTGTGATTTCATCATCTTCAAAAATACCATCAATCATTTTCTCTAATGAGTTACAATCAATAGATTTATCTTTAATTCGTTTAGCAAATACCATTGGTAAATATAAAGTTTCAAGAAAAGGCCTTAAATCCGCTTTAATGCACTCCGAATGGACATGCTTAACAAAGCCATCTATTTTTAAAAACACTTTCTCGTAATCGCTGCTATTGAATTGTTTAATATCAGAAGATTTTAAGCAGCTCGAAACTTCATTGAGCTTTAGCTCAATGAATTTAAAAGCTATTTCAGATGCTTTAGTTATTTCATAAAACCTCTTAATTAAATGCGGACAGTGCATTAAAATAATTAACTGACTTATTTTACTAAGGGAATTTTTAAAAATATTTATGCTATTTGTAACCCTATTATCATCAAAGCTTGTCACGGGATCATCCAAAATAACAATAGTTTTTAGCTTCTCTTCCTCTGATTTTAGATTCAGCTTTGCCAAAAATACTGAAAAAGCTAATGCCCTTCTATCTGACTCACTAAAAACAGAATTTAATTTCTCATTTTGTATGTTCACACCATGAAATCTCACTTTTAAAGAATAGACAGGCAAATAACCTCGACTCTCACTTTCCTTTTCCAAGGTAAAATTTTTACTCCCTAATTTTTTGAAAAGCTTATTTATCTTTTCAAAAAATTTATCTAGATAATTAGACTGATCTTCTTCTAATTGATTTTCTAAAACTCTAATTTCATTTTCGGTTCTAGCCATTTCATTTTGTAATGTTTCATAGGCATCGCAATCGCTATTTAATTCAAGTCTTGCTTTCTTTCGCTCAAGCTCAGCAATTAAACTCTCGAGCCCATCAATCCTTTTCTGAATTAGGGGAGAATCATTATATCGACTTTTGAAATTAGTAATCTCTCCAGCCAAGCTCTCAATTAATTGTTTTGATTTCGGTGTGTGAAGTGACCCCAATGTCTAGACCAGCATCAAGATAAATTTTAGGAGATGCTGCCCCTCAAAAATAATAATAAAATAGTTGTCGTTGTGCCTGTGGTTATGTGTGCGAGAAGCTAGCAAGCGTGG
>JAJFKG010000006.1 GCA_021773335.1 Gammaproteobacteria bacterium | reverse complement strand
CATATTTGCGCGCCAGTTTAGCTTGTGTGATAAAGGCAGCTTCGCCTTCTTTAAGACTGATTGAATTAATGATGCCTTTGCCCTGAATGCATTTCAGTCCAGTCTCGATCACTGACCATTTGGATGAGTCGAGCATGATTGGAACACGGCAAATGTCAGGTTCACTCGCAATTAAATGTAAAAATGTCTCCATGGCTGCGGCAGAGTCAAGCATGCCTTCATCCATATTGATATCAATGACCTGTGCGCCATTTTCAACTTGCTGTTTAGCAACTTGTAGTGCCACTGTATAGTCTTCATTTTTGATAAGTTTGGCAAAACGCGCAGAGCCAGTAACATTGGTGCGTTCGCCAATATTCACGAATAAGCTTTGTGGTGTAATCGTCAAAGCCTCTAAGCCACTGAGGCGGCAGTGTTGCGGAAGTTGTGGTGGTGTACGTGGTGTTTTGCCTGCGACGGTTTGGCTGATAGCGGCAATATGCTCGGGGGTTGTGCCACAACAGCCGCCGACGATATTCACAAAACCATTATCCACAAAATCACTGATCAGCTCAGCCATTTGTGCCGGTGTCTGATCATATTCACCAAATTCGTTGGGTAAGCCGGCATTAGGGTGTGCGCTGACATAGGTGTCTGTAATTTGTGAGAGTTCTTCTAAATACGGGCGTAATTGTTCTGCACCTAATGCGCAATTTAAGCCAACAGCCAGTGGGTTGGCATGTGAGATTGAATGCCAAAATGCCTGCAGGGTTTGACCTGATAGGGTGCGGCCACTGGCATCTGTTATGGTTCCAGAAATAATTAAAGGAATATTGAGCTGATGTGCTGCGCAATAATCTTTAACGGCAAAGATAGCTGCCTTCGCATTGAGGGTATCAAAAATAGTCTCTATTAATAAGAGATCGACGCCGCCGGCAATTAAAGCTTCCGTCGCGGTACGGTAGGTAGACATTAAGTCATCAAAACTAACATTACGCAGTTCAGGGCGATTGACGTCGGGTGACAAAGTCGCAGTACGGTTAGTGGGGCCGAGTGCCCCAGCGATAAAGCGTTTCTTATTAGGCTCAGTGGTGTTTAGATTTTTGATGGCTTGGCGCGCGAGTTGCGCTGCTTGAAAATTGATTTCATAAACTAAATCTTGCATGGCGTAGTCAGCCAAGGAGACAGCATTAGCATTAAACGTATTTGTGGTAATAATATCTGCGCCAGCAGTGAGATAAGTTCCATGAATAGCGGTAATAATATCAGGCTGAGTGAGGCATAGCAGATCATTGTTGCCTTGGAGATCGCAAGCATGTTTTGCAAAGCGCTCGCCGCGAAAATCGTTTTCGGTGAGGCGATGCTGCTGAATCATCGTACCCATCGCGCCATCAAGTATAAGTATGCGTTGCTTGAGCAGTTCCTCTAGTCTTAGTGTTTTATCTTGATATTTTGCCATGTTGCTGCCTTACGTGTTTTGCTTGTCGGTTATTTTTTTTAGCAAGGGTGTCAATAGAAGCAAGCAAATACCAATACCTATGCCGAGATAGCCAAATATCGTAAACACATGGTGGTAAGTGCTAGCGAGGAGAACAGGGTCAGTCTCTGTTTTTGGGATATTGGCCAAATTTGCGAGCTTGCCTGCCAAGGCATTAGATGCCGCGAATGATAGAAACCAAACACCCATCATCATGCCCACAAAGCGCGGTGGTGTCAGCGATGTAACAGCAGATAAGCCAATCGGTGATAAGAAAAGTTCACCTATAGTTTGCAAAAAATAGCAGATGAAAACCCAATAGACAGCAACGGCTGCCTTATTAGCGGCACTAGAAATACCATAAGCCAATAAATAATAGCCTAAGCCAATCATGAGCATGGCTAATGCAAATTTCCCCGCGATCGAAATGTTGCGTTTATGTTTTGATAATTTCATCCAAAGTACAGCCAACAACGGTGCAAAAATAATAATTAAGAATGGATTAAGAGCGGTAAACATGGGGGTGGGAATTAGCCAGTCAAACACATGGCGGTTGACTTCACGATTGATAAACAACGTACTGGATAGAAACATTTGTTGATAGATGGCCCAAAATACAATGGAGAAAAGCATTAACAGCAATAGCACGAATAATTTATTACGCTGTTGTTTCGGTTGTTGCAATGCCAGCGAAATGACATAGATAAGAGTCAGCATGCTGAAAATGACTAAACCCCAGTCTACGATAGCGCTATGTTCGATAAGAAGCGCGATAATAAAAATAGCTACAGTAATGCCGATATAAATAAAGTGCTTTACTCCCAAGAATAAAAAGCGGGGTGAAGCCAGTTCACTAGGTTCGGGAGGGAGACCCTTGCCTTTTAAGCGCGTTTGTCCTAGAGCAAATGTCAAGATACCAATCAACATACCAACGCCAGCCAATCCGAATCCGTAGCCCCACCCTATTTTTATCGCTACGTAGCCACAGATCAGGCTTGAGATAAATGTACCGAGATTAATACCCATATAAAACAAAGTAAAGCCACTATCTCGGCGAAAATCATTCGCTAAATATAACGTACCCAGTAAGCTAGAGACATTACCTTTAAACAATCCATTACCAGCAGCTAGACAAGCTAAAGACAGTGGTAAGATGTGCCCGTAGCCATGGAGAGCTAAGCCAAAATAACCTAGCGTTAATAAGCCACCCCCGATAAAAATGGCTTTACGAAATCCTAAATAACGATCAGCAAGGTAGCCGCCAATCACTGGTGTGGTAAACAGCAATACATCAAAGGTTGCTAATAGCGTATAAGCATGTGTATCGGCATAATGAAATTTCTTGATCAGATAGAGAACCAATAACATTTGCACAGCCATATAGCCAAAGCGTTCCCACATTTCAGTAAAAAACAGCACATACAAGCCGCGTGGCTGGCGCGAGTTTTCTACAGCGCTTGGCTGATTATTCGATTCAAGCATAGAGGATTGTTGCATAGAAGTTTCTTATGTTTTTGCGTGCCATACGATAGCTTGTTCTTTAGTACTATTTGCGGGAGTAATTGTTTGCGGAGCTGATGTCGTTGCTTTGGCGAGGTTTAATATATCCTGTTGTGAAACTGTATAATCACAGCGGACACAAGCGATATAATCATCGTCTGGCTGCAATGTATCGCAGTACCACGCTATTTTATCGAGTTCGCCACAATGCGGACAATTCGCCCCAGCGATAAAGCGTTTTTTAAGTCGAGAATTACTCATTAAATAACCTGTTGTGTGTGAGATGGTACTCACAATGAAGAGGTATTATTTTGCCGTTTTGTTAAAGTAATAGCAACTTAGTATGGTCAATAAGCGGATTTACGAGCGGGGGTGAGCATAAAAAGAAAGGGCGGGTTGAGCCCGCCCTTCCCAGGCCTTGTGGGCACTCCTTGCCCTCAATTGCATCCTTGCTAGACATCCATGTCTACAATCGCTTCCTTGCAAACTGTTATTGAGAAATGTACTCAAATTTCCCAACGAAAGCACTTAAAATGAGGGGGCGTCCCTATTGCTGACTGTTTTTATGCACATTGCTTGCCAGCATGACAACCCGTACATCTCAATACTGCCTACAGTTACAGTTAGTTGCTGGCAAATATAAAGGCGGACTTCCCTGTCCGCTACCTAACGCTATGCCGTGACTAATAATATTGGGGTATAAAATTCGTCGCTATACTGTGGTTGTGGGCGTGAATTTACCAGGTCTTATTTTTTTCACAAGGGTCAAAATTTGTCTTGCTTAAGTTTGATACAGTAAAGAGCCAAGAAATCTATATTAATATTTAATTAAAACAAATGGATACAATTTTTCGAATAAATGTTGTCAGATGTGGCACTGATAAATAGCTGATATGGCTTACTTGATGTTGAGATATTGCTTACAAACAAAATGGGCAATGTAGTAGTTGGCGGGAATATATTTTTGTTAAAAACTTGGACTTTTGCAGTACTGCTGTAGAATAGCGGGCTTGACCCTAGGGGAGCTGCGGCTGAGAGGTTTTACGGCAAGATTCGCGTAAAACGACCCTTTGAACCTGATACGGTTAACACCGACGTAGGAAAGCGTGACATGATTTACCAAGTAAATGATACGCAGCCGTGCCCTGCCTTGCATATCCGTAATGCGACATTACGTTATGGTCAGCAAGCCGTCTTTTCGAACCTCGATTGTAGCATCCCGCTAGGGCAATGGAGTTGTCTGCTGGGACCCAGCGGTGTCGGCAAAAGTAGTTTACTCTATTTGCTTGCTGATATTATTCCTAAGCAAAGGCAGACGCAGATGCAGGCTACAATTAGCTGCGATGCCGATTGGATTGTACGTGAGAATCTTGCTTACATGGGACAGGATGACTTGCTGCTACCTTGGTTGTCGGTGTTTGACAATGTCTTATTAGGTGCAAGCTTGCGGGGAGCTAATAAAAGCTCGATAGCACGCAGGGCGCGTAGTTTGTTAGCGGAAGTCGGTTTGCGAGATGTTATTGAGCGCCGACCAGCAGCACTCTCAGGGGGGATGCGGCAACGAGTCGCTTTAGTACGCACCCTAATTGAAGATCGCCCTATCGTACTTATGGATGAACCATTTTCAAAATTAGATGCAATCACTCGCTTACGCTTGCAAGAAATTGCTGCACGTTTACTCAAAGACAAAACCGTATTACTAGTGACACATGATCCATTAGAAGCACTGCGCCTTGCTGATAATGTGTTGATCATGAAGGGACGACCGGCCAAGCTGAAAGCTCCTTTGCACTTAAACGGCGAAAAGCCTCGTAATATCCAAGATACTGAATTATTACATTTGCAGGCACAATTGTTGGAGTGCTTACGTAATGGATGATGTTAGGGTGTTCCCAGTTTCTTACGATCGACGAATTCGTTTAACGAAAAAAATGGGAATTAATCCATTATCTAGAATAATACTGCTAACGATCGGTTTACTAATTATTTGGCAAGCTATCGTTTGGTTGGGATCGTTGCCACCCTATATTTTACCGGGGCCAGGGGCGGTATTAAAAACTGCTTATCAACAACGTAGCTTATTGCTCCATCAGGGGATGCTAACGTTAACAGAAACTTTATTAGGTTTATTGTGTGGTTCGTTACTAGGCGTTATGTCAGCTCTTATTATTGCGTATTTTCAGCCTTTACGGCACTGGTTATTGCCGATATTAGTTATTAGCCAAGCACTACCAACTTTTGCCATAGCTCCTTTGTTTGTTGTGTGGTTTGGTTATGGTATGGCATCTAAAATAGCGACGACGATTTTGATGTTATATTTTCCGGTAACCACTGCATTTTTTGATGGTTTACGGCGCACTAATCCAGGATGGTTATATTTGGCTAAAACCATGGGCGGTTCACGCTGGCGCATACTTTGGCATATTCGTGTGCCCGCCGCTTTACCGAATTTAGCTTCGGGCTTACGCATTGCCGCTGCGATCGCACCGATTGGTGCAGTCGTTGGTGAGTGGGTAGGGTCAAGTGCGGGTTTGGGTTTTTTAATGTTAAATGCTAATGCCCGGATGCAAATTGATGTCATGTTTGCGGCGTTAGTTACCGTTACTCTAATGAGTCTGGCGCTTTATTTTAGTGTGGATAAGCTTCTACGAATGGCGATGCCTTGGGTTAATGAGCTGACGTGTCCCCACGAATAAAACCACAAAGACAGTAGGCTACACAACTGATTGATGTTAAGTAAAATCGAAAAAAATAATTCGTGAGGATACATCAATTGATAAGCATGGTGTGAAATGAAGATAATGAAACAAAGCTTGAAATTAATATTCGTCGGTACGTTGCTGCTTAGCACATTTGTCTTTGCCGCAACAAAGCAGCAGCCCTTAACGGTTATGCTAGATTGGTTTGTAAATCCCGATCATGCACCTTTGTTTGTTGCTCAGCAGCAAGGTTATTTTGCTAAAGCCGGTGTGCCAGTTAAATTTATTGCGCCAGCGGATCCAGCTGATCCCCTCAAGTTAGTTGCAGCCGGCAAAACTGATGTAGCGGTTACTTACCAGCCACAATTTATGTTAGCCATAGCGCAAGGGTTGCCATTAGTGCGCATAGGCACGTTGATCGCGACACCGTTAAATTGTTTAGTTGTACTGAAAGATGGACCAATAAAGTCACTTAAAGATTTAAGAGGTAAGCGTATTGGTTATAGTACAGGCGGTGTCGATGCAATTATGCTTGATGCCATGCTAAAACGCGCAAGGCTTACTAGGCAAGATGTAACGCTAGTTAATGTGCATTATAATTTGACTCAGGCACTATTGGCTGGTCGTGTTGATGCCGTTACCGGCATGATGCGTAACTTTGAAATGACACAAGTGGCATTAGCAGGTAAGCCAGGGAGAGCATTTTTCCCCGAAGAAAGTGGTATGCCCGTGTATGATGAGTTGATCATCGTCACGAATAAAAAAGAAATTGGTGATCCAAGGTTGCCGCGCTTTTTACAAGCTTTGCAAGCAGGCACTCTGTATCTTGTTAATCACCCACGGGCGACATGGAAGGTATTTGCTAAACAGCACCCGGAACTTAACAATGAATTGAATAAACGTGCTTGGTTTGCAACTTTACCGCGTTTTGCTCTGCGACCAGCGGTATTAGATAAACAGCGTTACGCTAAGTTTGCGGCGTATTTACAACAGCAAGGTAGCGTTAAAACCTTGCCACCGATCGCAACTTATGCAAAAGAATTGGAATAGTTTTAAGTTTAATACGCTGTGGCTTTGCTTCTTATGTAGCCTACGGTCTCTGCGCCAAGCTCATATGGTAGCCTTGATAAGCCGCGGAGCGGCGCATCAAGGATCAGCATTTGCCAACTCAGGCCCTTGATGCGCGCCTTCGGCGCTTATCAAGGCTACGTGGTAGCGCGCTTTTGTAGCCTTGATAAGCTGCGCAGCAGCGCATCAAGGTTTTTTTGCTAAGCTAAATCACCCCAACGTGCTTGCAGAATTGATAAAGCACAAACCGTAGCTGTCTCGGTACGTAAGATACGTGGGCCTAGGCTGATTGCTTTAACACCTTGAGCTTTCATTAGTGCTACTTCATCCGTACTTAAACCGCCTTCTGGCCCTATGAGTAGCGCAAGTGATTGTGGCTTTTGAATGATATCGTGTAAGGTTGCAGTTGTCTTTGGTTCAAGTAATAAGCCTAGCTCAATACTACTAAAACCTTTCCAGCTAGTTAATCGGCAGGGCTTATGCAGTATTGGAATGCGTGCGCGTCCGGATTGTTCACAAGCATTTATAATTATGCCTTGCCAATGCTTGTATTTCTTTTCAAGTTGTTGAGTAGATATTTTGATAGCACAATATTGCGTGATTAATGGGGTTATCTGGGTAACGCCAAGTTCTACAGCTTTTTGTAAGGCAAAATCCATTTTGGCGCTGCGCGAGATGGCCTGCCCAAGATGGATACTTAATTTGGATTCTGTAGAACTATCATGAAATTCTCGTACTTTGACAATGACATTCTTTTTCTTTACCTGGATTAATAGTGCAGCGTATTCGCCACCTTGACCATTAAATAGGATGATAGGCGCGCCTTCGCGTAAGCGCAATACATTGGTTAAATGGTGGCAGGCACGTTGGTCAAGCGCCAACTCACAACCAATAGCTAGCTCACAAGCTTGATAGACACGAGGGATATGCACGGCATTTATACCTTTGCAGTATTGAGAAAATTCAAATTGCGGCAAATCGTTAAGCTAGGTTCAGCTTTATTTAATGTATAAAAATGCAAGCCAGGTGCGCCTGCGCTTAATAGTTTGGCACATAAGTCGGTTACTACCTCTTCACCAAATTGACGCAGTGATGCTAAGTCATCATCACCGTAACCTTCTAAACGTTTGCGTAACCAGCGTGGTATTTCAGCACCACAGGCATCAGAGAAGCGTGCTAATTGTTTATAGTTGGTGATGGGCATAATGCCCGGCGTGATGGGGATTGTGATATTCAATTTTTCACAACTATCGATAAGCTGAAAATAGGCGTCAGCGTTATAAAAATATTGGGTTAAGGCACTATCAGCGCCTGCCTCAACTTTACGTTTAAAGTTATTCAAATCAGTTTGCGCACATTCCGCTTCGGGGTGAAATTCAGCATAGGCAGCGACATGGATGTGGAAATGATCAGCTGTTTTTTCCCTAATAAATGCTACCAATTCATTCGCATAACGTAACTCACCAATACTGCCGCCCATACCTGAAGGCTTGTCACCACGTAAAACAACCAATTGCGTAACACCTGCTGCGATATAATCATCTAACATACGTGCGATACTATCGCGGGTTGAGCCAATGCAGGAAATATGCGGTGCGGTGGTAACTTGAGTGTCTTCATTGATAGCAAGAACAGTACTGCGTGTTCCCTCAATAGTCGTTCCGCCAGCGCCAAATGTGACCGAGAAAAAAAGAGGGTTGAATTTACTCAATTGTTGAGTTGTGTTAAGTAGCTTTTCACAGCCCTGAGTGGTTTTAGGAGGAAAAAACTCGAAGCTAAGATGTTGCTGATGCTGTTGTTGTGATTGCATGGTATTTAATGACTTTTTGTTTGCTATTCTCTTATATTTAAAATGAGTGACTAACATAATAAGGGCAGCTATTGCTGCCCTTATATTTCTTGTGCTGAACTCTCAGTAACGATAGTACTCAGGTTTATAGGGTCCTTCTTGAGGGAGGCCTAAGTATTTAGCTTGTTCAGGGCTAAGTTTTGTGAGTTTGGCCCCTATCTTGTCCAAATGTAATCTAGCGACTTTTTCATCTAGGGCTTTGGGTAGCACGTAGACTTGGTTTTCATACTTAGCATGATGTTGCCATAATTCTATCTGTGCTAAGACTTGGTTGGTGAATGAGTTAGACATGACAAAACTAGCATGACCAGTGGCACAACCTAAATTAACCAAGCGGCCTTCGGCTAATAGAATAATGCGTTTACCATCAGGGAAGATAATGTGATCGACTTGTGGCTTGATAGACTCCCATTCATATTGGTGTAATGCAGCTACGTCGATTTCATTATCAAAATGGCCGATATTACATACAATACTATTGTCGTGCATAGCCGCCATATGGTCATGCGTAATCACACTGACGTTGCCGGTACACGTGACGAAAATATCCGCTTGCGCTGCAGCTTCATCCATGTTGACGACGCGATACCCTTCCATGGCCGCTTGTAATGCACAAATGGGGTCAATTTCTGTGACCCATACAGTTGCGCCCATGCCACGGAATGCCTGCGCACAACCTTTACCAACATCACCATAGCCTAAAACCACAGCAATCTTGCCTGCGATCATAACGTCGGTTGCGCGTTTAATACCATCAATTAATGATTCACGACAACCGTATAGATTATCAAACTTAGATTTTGTGACGGAGTCATTTATATTAATCGCTGGTGTCTTCAGGCTGTTTTCTTTTGCCATTTCGTAGAGGCGGTGTACGCCAGTGGTTGTTTCTTCAGAGATACCTTTGATATCTTTGAGTAACTCTGGAAACTGTTCATGCACCATTTTGGTTAAGTCACCACCGTCGTCGAGCAACATGTTAGGGCGCCAATTGTCAGGGCCTACGATAGTTTGTTCGATACACCACCAAAATTCTTCTTCATTTTCGCCTTTCCAGGCAAACACAGGAATATCTACAGCTGCCATAGCCGCTGCCGCATGATCTTGGGTTGAAAAAATATTACAAGATGACCAGCGTACTTCAGCGCCAAGCTCGATTAGGGTTTCCATGAGGACGGCAGTTTGGATTGTCATATGCAAACAGCCGGCAATGCGCGCACCTTTTAGGGGCTGTTGGCTTTTATATTCCTTACGCAGTGCCATTAAACCGGGCATTTCAGTTTCAGCGATCTTGATTTCTTTGCGTCCCCATTCAGCTAATGAAATATCAGCGACACGGTGATCCGTTTTTGCTTGTGTAGCATTGCTAGTTTCTGCTGTCATCACGTTAAGATCCTCTCCCTATTGTGTAATAAAAATTTTAATTTCTGATGCTTATAGACCGGCTTCATCTCGCAAAACATCTGCTTTGTCAGTACGTTCCCAGGTAAAATCTGCCTCCTGACGACCAAAATGCCCGTACGCTGATGTTTGGCGATAGATCGGGCGCTTGAGATCGAGCATGTCAACAATACCTTTAGGACGTAAATCAAAGTGCTTACGAATTAAAGCGGTAACCTTATCTTCATCGATTTTTCCGGTGCCAAATGTTTCTACGCTAATGGAGGTCGGTTCGGCAACCCCGATAGCATAAGACACTTGGATTTCACAACGTTCCGCAATGCCTGCTGCAACCAGATTTTTTGCGACATAGCGAGCAGCATAAGCTGCTGAACGATCAACTTTTGATGCATCCTTACCTGAAAAACAACCGCCTCCATGCCGCGCCATGCCGCCGTAGGTGTCAACAATGATCTTACGTCCAGTTAATCCACAATCACCTAAAGGCCCGCCAATGACAAAGCGTCCGGTTGGATTAACAAAATAACGCGTATCATTGTCAAGCCAATCGGTAGGTAATACTGGCTTGATAATTTCTTCAATGACAGCTTCAACTAAGGTACCTTGATCAACGTCCGGATCATGTTGAGTTGATAATACAACAGTGTCGATGCCAGTAGGCCTGCCCTCTTGGTTGTAGCGAATGGTTACCTGGCTTTTAGCGTCAGGCCTTAGCCAGCCTAATTGTCCGCTTTTGCGTAATTCAGCTTGACGTTTCACTAGACGGTGCGCATAAGTAATTGGCGCGGGCATTAATACTTCTGTAGCATTCGTTGCATAACCAAACATCAAACCTTGATCGCCAGCACCTTGCTCGTGGTCATTATCTTCATCAACACCACGGGCAATGTCAGGTGATTGCTTACCAATAGCGGTTAAGACAGCACAAGATTCCCAATCAAAACCCATGTCAGAGTGGTTATAGCCAATGTCGCTAATCACTCGGCGTGCAATTTCTTCAACGTCAACCCAGGCATGTGTTGTCACTTCACCGCCAACTAACACCATACCTGTTTTTACGTAAGTTTCGCACGCAACACGGCTATTTGGGTCTTGCGCCAATAGTGCGTCAAGTATGGCATCTGAAATTTGATCAGCGATTTTGTCTGGGTGTCCTTCTGAAACAGATTCAGAAGTAAACAAGGCGTAATCATTCATTTTATATCAATACCTTCTGTAGTAGAGTTACCATTCATGCTGTTTGGTTAGTTCCTAATGCTAACTAAATAGTTGCATTCCCAACAGGGTGCCTGATAATACTCGCTTTATATTTTAATTGCATCCAAAAATCTAATTTCCGGCTAAAAATTATGCAAAACGATCGGTGTTCTCACCCCTACCAAGATCTGTTACCCGAGGTAGTCTTAAAGGCTATTGAGCACCTAGGCTATGTCACCAATGCGCGCATTCTTTCTCTTAATAGTTACGAAAATCGCGTCTACCAAGTTGGTTTGGATGATGGTCAATACGTCGTTGCTAAGTTTTATCGACCGGGGCGCTGGAACAAATTAGCCATACTAGAAGAACATGCATTTAGTTGGGATTTGGCAGAACAAGAGATCCCTGTTATTGCGCCTGTGTGCGCTGACGATGGTGCTACTCTGCATGAATTGGCTGGCTTTTACTATGCAGTTTTCCCGCGCCAAGGTGGCCACAGCCCTACTTTGGATAATTTAGCGCATTTAACTCGACTAGGGCGTTTGTTAGGACGTATCCACATGGTTGGTAGGAGCGGTGATTTTCAACATCGACATAGTTTAACCGCGCAACTCTATGGATACGATGCGGCACAATACCTACTTCGGCACGGCTTTATCCCCATGGAGCTACAGTCAGGTTATCAACGCTTAACACAAGAATTACTTACTCAAGTTGATGCTTGTTTTGTAGCTGCGGGAGAGTTCAAACAGCTACGTATCCACGGTGATTGTCATCCTGGCAATATTCTATGGACGGATGCTGGGCCGCACTTTGTTGATTTAGATGATGCTGTCACGGGGCCAGCGATTCAAGATATTTGGATGTTGCTTGCTGGCGAACGCCATGAAATGCAGACGCAGTTAAGTGCTGTATTACAGGGTTATAATGAGTTTTGTGATTTTAATCCACGCGAGCTCCATTTGGTAGAAGCCTTGCGTACCTTGCGCATCATGAACTATGCATCCTGGATAGCCATGCGTTGGGGAGACCCAACCTTTCCGCTCAATTTCCCTTGGTTTAATACCTTAAATTATTGGCAAGACCACATGCAGACGTTACGCGAACAATTGAATATGTTATCTCAGCCGCGTCTAACTTGTTGATAAAAAAGAACATCGATTTTCAATCATAAATCCGTATGAACTTCCTAGGTTTTGTGGAGTCTATTTATGTATGGCGCCTCCCCGTGGCGCTACCCGCCTTTCCTCTCGAGGCGGGATTTGGCCCAGTTTTCCCCAGCTGGGTCATTGATTTAACCCCGACTTTTCCCTTGTAAAAGAATCGGGGTTTTTTTTGCTTAAGGCTTTATTTAAAGCCCTCTAGTGCAGGAGAAGAGCATAAACAAGCCACAACTGGTCGCATCTTTCTAGGTATGGGAACTTAAATTTACGGACGCTCTGTTTGCGTCCTTAGCGTGTGTCCGTCCCTTCTCCCAAAAGCCATTCATCGAGTTTTTGATGGGCTTCCTCGATGCCTTGTTGTTTGAGGGCAGAGAACAGCTGGATAGAAACGTTTGGATAACTGTCCAATTGCTTGTGTATGGCAAGTAAAGTTTGTTGTGCAGCACCACGCTTAAGTTTGTCAGCTTTAGTGAGCAAAATGTGGAGCGGTAGTTGGCTGGCCTGTGACCACGTAATCATGTCTTGATCGAATTGTTTTAATGGATGACGGATATCCATGACTAAGACAATTCCACTGAGGCATTGACGTTGTAAAAGGTATTGCTCGATCAATGCTTGCCAATGTTTTTTCATGGCGTGGCTGACTTTCGCATAGCCATAACCGGGTAAGTCAACTAAGCGGCATTGGCGGTTTAGTATGAAAAAGTTAAGTAACTGCGTGCGACCTGGCGTTTTACTGGTGCGAGCAAGACTTTTTTGCTGGGTTAGAACGTTGATAGCGCTTGATTTACCGGCATTAGAGCGTCCTGCAACTGCTACTTCACGGCCTTCATCTGGCGGTAATTGCGATAGCTTAGCGACACTCTGCAGGAATGCTGCTTGATTGTAGTGGATTGTCATCGTCTTAATCGTCTACTGGGTTGATTGGTTAAGAGAGTGTAACATAGTTGGTCTTGGAAAAGCCCCCTCAGTCTAAGCTAGCTTGTTCGATTTAGGAAGGTAAGTCCTGTATAATGCTCAATATAACTTATAAATTAAGGTAGCCAATAAAGGAAGCGCGTGTATGGGTAAGGGAGTCTCTAACTTGATAAGTTTCGTTAAATCTGTTGGGCGTACGTATCTTGCAAGCTTAGGGATAATTGCAGCCACCATCTTACTGTTGTGTGCGCCACCATTATTCGCTAAGGGTAATATTGCCGCGGGCAAAGAAAAATCAGCGACGTGTGTGGCCTGTCATGGCGTTGATGGCAATACTGAAATTGGGCAATGGCCTAAGCTTGCTGGACAACATCAAAACTATCTCATTAAGCAGTTAAACGCATTTAAGCAGGGTGAGAAAACGGGGCGTCACAACGATGTTATGTACCCGATTGTTGCTAATTTATCAGAACAAGATATTGTAGATTTAGCGGCGTATTACGCGAGTCTAAGCCCAACGACAGGTGTGGTAGAAGAGCAGAAATTAGAGTTAGGCCAACAGCTTTATCGTGGCGGTGACTTGAAAAAAGGTATTCCCGCTTGTATGGCTTGTCATGGTCCACGCGGTCGTGGTAATGCGCAAGCTCATTTCCCGGCGCTTGCAGGACAGAATCCAACTTACACACTCTCCCAGTTACAAGCATTCAAAGATAGCAAACGCAAAAATGATAGCAATAAAATAATGCGTGAAATCGCCATGAAAATGAATAAAGAAGAGATGGAAGCGGTGGCGAGCTATATTGCCGGTTTACATTAATAAAATGGTTTTATCGTAACGCTAATAATAGGAGTAAACACTAACGTGAAAAAATTATTAATAAGCAGCTTTTTATGTGTGACTTGCGGGTTTTTGCCACTTTTTGCTACAGCAGCACCAGCTAAAACAACGCAGCAATATCAGGCCGGCAAGCAGTATAAAATATTAAATAAAGCTACTGCGCCAACTGTAGCAAGTAACAAAATTGTGGTGCTTGAATTTTTTAGTTACGGCTGTCCTTGGTGTTACCATTTAGAGCCTACCCTTGAGAAATGGGAAAAGACCAAGCCAGAAAATGTCGATTTTGAGCGTGTCCCCGTTGTTTTTCATCCCAACTGGAAAAATTTGGCGCGTGCTTATTATGCGCTAAAAGCATTAGGTGTTGCTGAGAAAATTTCACCAACGCTATTTACTGCCGTGCAAAAACAGCAGCTCAATTTTGATAATGACCAAGATCTCGCGAACTTTGTTGCTAAACAAGGGATTGATAAGCAGAAGTTTTTAGATGCTTATGCACCCTCACCTGGGATGGATGCCCAAATGGCAAATGCTGCTAATTTAATGCGACGTTATAAAATTACGCAAATTCCGACAATTGTCGTTGGCGATAAATATGTCACAAACACAAGTATGGTTAATGGTGACGACCAACAACTTATACAAGTGGTTGATTATCTTATTAAAAAGATAACGAAGGAGCAACAAGGTGAGAATAAACAAGCATCGCGCCAGTAATTGCCTGTGGCCAATGTCGCGGACAGCGAAATTTGCTATTATTAAATCGTACTATTCGCTTTTATTGACAAGATCTTGAGGCTACGTGTGTACCAATCAACTGCGCGAACACAACTGCATGAGACGCAAATGGTAAACTTACCAGTGGCAACTGCTGAGCGTCGCTTACGTTTGCTGAGTTATAATATTCAAGCCGGCATCCCTGCAGAGAACTGGCGACGTTATATTACGGGTGGTTGGCGACATGTGTTGCCAGACATGGAGCGCTGTCAAAATCTTGATTTGATTGCTGCTGTCGTTAAAGAGTTTGATGTGGTTGCCTTGCAAGAGGTTGATACAGGCAGTTTGCGTAGCGGTTTTGTCAACCAAGTGAAATACCTTGCTGAGCGCGGCCAATTTCCGCATTGGTATTATCAATTAAATCGTAATCTTGGACGACTAGGCCAACATAGCAATGGTTTTCTGTCACGCATCGCGCCGGATTTTGTGTGTAACCATAAATTACCGGGCATGATTCCAGGACGTGGTGCGATTATGGCACGTTTTGATATGCAGGGTGAACCACTGGTATTAGTGACGATTCACCTTGCCTTGGGTAAACGCGCGCGCAATATGCAGCTAAGCTATATCGCTGAGTTAATCGAAGACTATAAGCACGTTATTGTTATGGGTGATATGAATTGCAGTTGCCAGCGCTTAATGGCACATTCGCCATTGCGTGATACATCATTGTTACCTGTCACTAGTTCTTTGCGCACTTTTCCCAGTTGGCGACCGCGTCGCGATTTAGATCATATTCTCGTAAGCCCTGGTTTAAATGTACATGCTGTTGAAGTATTTCAACGACCCTATTCCGATCATCTGCCTCTAGCAATAGAGATTGAGCTTCCCGCGCCAATCAAAGCATAAGTTTACAATCCTGGCTTTACCTACCGTTTTCTAGGATAATGCTGCAAGCTATAGCGTGACTAGAGAGAATATATGTCCATCGAAAATCAATTGTTAACAAGTTTGAATGAAGCGCAACAAGCGGTAGTGTCAGCTCCGGTATGCAATCAATTAGTGTTGGCTGGTGCCGGAAGTGGCAAAACACGGGTGTTGGTGCAACGTATTGCGTGGTTGATTCAAGTCGAACAAGTTTCGCCATATGGAATTTTAGCGGTAACTTTTACCAATAAAGCAGCTGCAGAAATGCGGAATCGAGTTGAGCAATTGCTCGGCATTCCTGCACGCGGAATGTGGATAGGCACATTTCACGGACTTGCACATCGCCTACTACGGGCGCATTGGCGTGAAGCAGGATTAGAAGAAAATTTTCAAATTCTTGATAGTGAAGATCAAAAACGTTTACTCAAGCGTGTGATCAAATCGCTCGATTTAGACGAAGATAAGTGGCCCGCTAAACAAGCGCAATGGTTTATTAACGGTAAAAAGGATGAAGGCTTAAGGCCACAGCATTTGAATGATCAGGAAGATATCTATGCGCAAACAATGAAACGTATTTATCAAGCTTATCAAGATGCATGTGAGCGTGGCGGGCTGGTTGATTTTGCGGAGCTATTATTACGCTCGCATGAGTTGTGGCTAAACGATAAAGAAATATTACAACATTATCAACAGCGTTTCGCGCATATATTAATTGATGAGTTTCAGGATACTAATGCTATTCAGTACGCCTGGGTGCGCATATTGGCGGGCAAGCAAAATACTTTAATGGTAGTCGGTGATGATGACCAATCCATTTATGGTTGGCGCGGTGCTAAGATAGAAAATATTCATCGTTTTCAAAATGATTATCCTGATACACAAGTGCATCGCCTAGAGCAGAACTACCGTTCCACAGGCACGATATTACAAGCCGCTAATGCCCTGATCGCGAATAATGGGGCTCGCTTGGGTAAGAGCTTATGGACTTCCGGCGAAATGGGAGAACCAATCAGTCTATATGCAGCGTACAATGATTTGGAAGAAGCGCGTTTTATAGTTGAAAGGATTACGCAATGGGTTAGCGCGGACAACGCGCGCAGTGATGTTGCTATTCTGTATCGCTCAAATGCACAATCGCGTGTGCTTGAGGAAGAATTACTACGCAGAGGCGTTCCCTACCGTGTTTATGGCGGTTTGCGCTTCTTTGAGCGTGCTGAGATCAAGCATGCATTAGCCTATTTGCGTTTGTTGCTTAATCGTAACGATGATGCCGCGTTTGAACGTATTGTCAATATGCCGGTACGCGGTATTGGCGAACGCACTATGGGAGCGTTGCGTGCTTATGCGCGGGATAAAGCGACTTCCTTATGGCAAGCAGCCTGTGCTCTCATTGAAGCACAAGCATTGGCGTCACGTGCGTCGCGCGCGGTAAATGATTTCGTCAAACTAATTGATGATATGGCGGAGTTTTGCCGCGGGTTTGATCTGCATGTGTTGACTGAACATGTGCTAGAAGTCAGTGGATTGTTACCGTTCTATCAACAAGAACGCGGTGAAAAAGCACAAGCACGGGTAGAGAACTTACAGGAACTGATTACCGCAACACGCCAATTTGTGCATGAAGATACGGAGCAATCTGTGCTGAATGCGTTTTTGGCGCATGCCGCCCTTGAAGCTGGTGAAGGACAGGGTGATGAATTCAGTGATTGCGTGCAGTTGATGACGTTACACTCAGCTAAAGGTTTAGAGTTTCCTATTGTATTTTTATGTGGGATCGAAGAAGGCTTATTTCCGCATTATCTGTCAATTGAGGAGCCTGGGCGCCTCGAAGAAGAACGCCGCTTGTGCTACGTCGGTATGACACGCGCCATGCAGAGATTATGCTTATCGTATGCCGAAAGTCGACGTATGCATGGCCACGAAAGTATGCAACGTCCTTCGCGTTTTATTGCGGAAATCCCACCTGAGCTTATGCAGGATGTCCGCGTACGCACACAGGTCAGTCGACCGAGCGTGGATTATGCATCGTCTTATTCTGGTGATACGAGCTATTCACCACGGCGCGCGAAGCGTGCACGCAATAACGTTCGACCACGTCAAAGCAGTAATACCACGGGGCTGGATATCGGACAACGTGTTAAACATAGTAAATTTGGCTTAGGCACTGTGCTTGATTTTGAAGGGGATGGTAACCATACGCGCGTTCAAGTCCGTTTTGAAAATGGTGAAACTAAATGGCTTGTAGCTTCGTATGCCAAACTCGAGACAGCGTAGAATGATTGCTTAACTCACAGGCCACTCATGCACTGGTGAGTTTTCATATTGTAGCTGGCGATAGATTTTTAACATATCAATAAATTTACGTCCTCGTTTCGCCATAAACTGTTGTTGCCACTGACTGCCAGTTTGTTGATTTTGTGCCCTTTTTTCAATAGTGTTTAAATATTTTTTGCTAGTATTCTGCGTGATGCCTAATTGTTGTAGGCCACTTTCTGCTAGCGGCAATAGTTCATCGAGCATTAAGTTTTGGATAGTTGTTTTTTTATTCTTTAGCCACGTCATTGGAGCTTGTAAGCCATGTTCCGCTGCTTGGTAAAAATTTTGTTTAGCATCGGTGAACAATAAGTTTGTTTCTGGTGGTGAGTCCAGTATCGTAAGTTTGTGCGTGAGGCCAATAAAAAATGCAGCATTGGCGAGCATATCGTTAATGGTAGGGCCTGTGGGTATGGTGCGCATTTCAATTCTCAGGTGAGGTTGATCTGTGCCGTCTTCGAAACCTATTACAGGGCGGTTCCAGCGATAAATTGTGCCATTATGTAGGCGTAGATGCCACATTTCTTCAAGCGGTGCATCACGACAGACATCTAGCCAGAAGGAAAATCTCTCAATATTTTCGCTATATAAGTCGTACATAGAATCAATATAGCGATCACCAAATAATGCTCGACTTTTTCCTTGCGTTTTTGTTACTAAGGTTTGTTCGAAGAGCGGGATGCGAGTTTCATCCCATAATTGTTTGCGTAGAAAAAAGGGTGAATTTGCAGCAATAGCAGTTAGTGGCGCTAAACAAATTTGCGCAGCATTATAATAACGATGAGAGTTTGCCAAACCTACCTTAATATGAATTTGAAAGGCCGCTGTAGTTGCTGCAAGCTGAATTTCTTGCGTTTTCATCCGAAGATGATCACGGCCCTGGATATCTATCTTGGCATAGCTTTTGTTGTGTAACTCTATTACACGTTGATTCAGCGCTTTAAAGCGCGCAACATCGGTAATATTGCGACGATGCAATTCGCGTTTACACAAGTCAGGTGGCGTGCCAATCAAAAGTAAGACTAAATCGAGTTTCTCGGCTGCACTAATACATTTGTGCCATGCATTGTGTAAATTGGTGCCTAATTTATTGAGGAAATCATTATTTGCTGGATAATGATCACTTTGAATTTCGGCGCTATAAGCCATTACCTCAGGCTCGATAAGAATGTCATTTTTGGCTTTGGCTATCAGCTCCAGGTTTTGATGTGCGCAGCGCATTTTTTGATTGCGTAGCCAAAACTCAATCTCAAGACCGATTTCTAATTCATTGTCAGCGAAGTGCTTGTTAACAAACCATTGCTTTAGTAAATCAGTTTCTTGTTGTAAGTGTGCCATGAATAGCTCATGGCCCTGACCTTTGATCTGCGTCTGATCGAGCTGTAATCCCATCCTGGGCGCCTTATATTGCAACTACAAATGTTGTAATTATTCAGTAGCTTTGCGGAATAATTAGCAAATGTTGCCCATTATAGGCAGTGCTTGCAGGTAATGAAAGGAAAAACATGCGCGACTAATAACCTCCTGTATTTAAATTGGCCTTCCTGAGCGTATATCCGTGTGTACAAATTATGATTTTATTGCGGGCAGATGACGATTTGTTATTATCCATGCGCCGGTTGACGTAGAAGGACATCACATTATGACAAACATTAAAAAACAGGTGGTAAAATATCAACCAAAACACCACCTGCGTTTTATCACAGCAGCGAGTTTATTTGATGGGCATGATGCTGCAATTAATGTCATGCGCCGTATTCTACAAGCGAGTGGTGCCGAGGTTATTCATTTAGCACATAACCGTTCCGTTGCCGAAATTGTCAATGCTGCATTGCAAGAGGATGTGCATGCTATCGCGATCAGTTCTTACCAAGGTGGGCATATTGAATTTTTCAAATACATCATCGATCAGTTAAAAACGCTAGGCGGTGAACACATTAAGGTCTTCGGTGGTGGTGGTGGCGTTATTACCCCCGAGGAGGTTGCTGAATTACAGGCCTATGGTGTCGAGCGTCTTTATTCTCCTGCTGATGGCCAGCGTGTTGGTTTGCAGGGTTTGATCAATGATATGTTGGAGCGTATCGATAGTGATTTATGTAACACGATGTCATTGGATATAGCTGCGCTTGACAAAGCAAGCCGTGATCGCAACGCGCAATGCCATTTAGCGCGCCTGATTACTGAATTGGAAAATGATAAGTTAGCGCAAGCGTGTCAGCAGCATATTGCCGCAGTAGCTGAACAACGTACACATATTCCAGTGCTAGGGATTACCGGCACGGGTGGTGCTGGTAAATCATCTTTGACTGATGAGCTAATTCGTCGTTTTCGCAATGATAAAGGTGATTTGGCAATTGCTGTACTCGCATTAGATCCCAGTAAACGTAAGAGTGGTGGCGCGCTATTGGGTGATAGGATCCGCATGAATGCGATTGACAATGGTAATGTGTTTTTTCGTTCATTAGCGACGCGCTCTGCACAGACTGAAATTATTCCCTGCCTGACGCAGATTATTCAAGCGTGTAAAGCCGCAAACTTTGATTTAGTTATTGTTGAAACACCCGGGATTGGACAGGGTGATGCTGGTATTGTGCCTTATGTTGATTGCTCTTTATATGTAATGACACCGGAATTCGGTGCTGCAAGCCAGTTAGAAAAAATCGACATGTTAGATTTTGCTGACATAGTCGCGATTAATAAATTCGATCGTCGTGGTGCTGATGACGCATTGCGTGACGTGCGTAAACAAATGCAACGTAATCGCGAAGCTTTTGGTTCAGCTCCAGAAGCTATGCCAGTCTATGGTACGATTGCTGCAAAATTTAATGACGAAGGGGTGAGTGCGCTTTATCAAGGCTTATTAGAGTTGTTTAAAACTAGAGATAAAGGTGATTGGCAAACTGAGTTACCTCTGTTGCAAACTAAAATTTCCCAAGACCATACGATCATCGTACCTGGGCAGCGCCAACGCTATTTAGCAGATATTGTTGATACGATACACAGCTTTCACCAGCACACACGTGAGCAAGCACAGATAGTGACAGAACTACAACAATTACAAGCCGCTCAGCTGCTGTTGGGTAGTGGCGGTGGTGAGCAAGACAAACGCTTGACAAGCTTGATAAAAGACCGTGAGGTTAGTTTAGATAAAGAGACGCAAGCCCTATTAGAAGCTTGGCCAAGTATAGTTGCGCGCTATTTAGAAGAAGAATACGTAGTAAAGGTTCGTGATAAAGAGATCCATACGCAATTGTTTCATACGAGTCTTTCTGGCACGAAAATTCCGAAGGTAAGTTTGCCTAAATATCAAGATAAAGGTCAATTGTTGAATTGGCTAAAACGCGAAAATTTACCGGGACATTTTCCCTTTACTGCGGGTACTTTTCCGTTTAAACGCCAAGGTGAAGATCCTGGGCGGATGTTTGCCGGCGAAGGAGACCCATTTCGTACCAACCGACGTTTTAAGTATTTATCTGAACATGCACCAGCTAAACGTTTATCAACAGCATTTGATTCAGTGACTCTATATGGTTGCGATCCACATGAGCGTCCGGATATTTATGGAAAGATCGGTAACTCGGGCGTGTCGGTCGCTACCTTAGATGATATGCATGCTTTATTTGATGGGTTTGATTTATGTGATCCTAAAACATCAGTGTCTATGACAATCAATGGTCCAGCACCAACGATTTTGGCCATGTTTTTATGTACGGCCATCGATCAGCAGTTAGAGAAGTTTATCCAAGAGAATAAACGGATGCCGAGTGAGCAAGAAGCACAGGCGGTGAGAGCGTATGCGTTGCAAAACGTGCGTGGTACAGTGCAAGCCGATATTCTTAAAGAAGATCAAGGGCAGAATACCTGTATTTTTTCAACTGAATTCAGTCTACGTATGATGGGAGATATACAAGCTTATTTTGTTGAGCAAAGTGTGCGAAATTTTTATTCGGTTTCGATCTCAGGTTACCATATTGCTGAAGCAGGCGCGAATCCAATTAGTCAGTTAGCATTTACTCTGGCAAATGGATTTACTTACGTTGAAGCGTATTTGGCGCGAGGTTTAAAGATCGATGATTTTGCGCCTAACTTATCGTTTTTCTTTTCCAATGGTATGGACCCAGAATATACCGTGATGGGACGTGTTGCACGCCGCATATGGGCGATTGCAATGCGCGAACGTTATGGGGCAAATGCGCGCAGTCAAAAATTAAAATATCATATCCAAACTTCTGGGCGCTCATTACACGCTCAAGAAATGGCATTCAATGATATTCGTACGACCTTGGAAGCCTTGGAGGCTATTTATGATAATTGTAATAGTTTGCATACGAATGCCTATGATGAGGCGCTCACAACGCCAACGGAAGAATCTGTACGTCGTGCACAAGCAATTCAGTTAATCATCAACAAGGAGTGGGGGTTAGCGAAAAACGAAAATCCCAACCAAGGTGCCTTTATCATTGATGAATTAACAGATTTAGTCGAAGAAGCTGTCTTACAAGAGCTAGAGCGTATCAGTGAGCGAGGCGGAGTACTGGGAGCTATGGAAACAGGCTATCAACGTGGACGTATTCAAGAAGAGTCTTTGTATTATGAGATGCGTAAACACGATGGTAGCCTGCCATTAGTCGGTGTAAACACATTCCGTAATCCGCACCCCGAGCCACAAGAAACAACAATTGAGTTGGCGCGCTCCACGGAAGAAGAAAAGCAGAACCAGATAAAACGCTTACATGCTTTTCAGTCTAAACATAAACAAGCGGCTGCATCTATGTTAGAACGTATCAAACAGGTTGCGCGTAAGGATGAAAATGTTTTTGCCGTTTTAATGGATGCGGTAAGAGTGTGCTCGCTTGGACAATTAACTGAAGCATTTTTTGAAGTGGGTGGACAATATCGTCGCAATATGTGATCCGCATAAACAATGGAATGAGGCACATGGCTGCAAAAGCAATCTATACAACGGCTATTAATGAACTTAAGGCGTGTCGGCATGGTTATATGTTGTATAACAAAAATGATCTCTATGTTGGACGTTCGTTTCAAAACTATGGTGAATTTTCTGAAGCTGAAATAGAATTATTCAAAAAATTTCTCAAGCCCGATGATGTGGTGTTAGATATGGGCGCTAATATTGGTGCGCACACCTTATATTTTTCACATGCTGTAACTCATACCGGTGCGGTGATTGCCTTTGAGCCACAGAGAATAGTTTTTCAAACGCTATGTGCCAATATGGCACTAAATAGTCGAGTTAATGTACATTGTTATCAGCGTGCGGTTGGCGAGCAGCCTGGTAGTGTGCTAATACCACCACTGGATTATGCACATGAAGCTAATTATGGCGGCTTAGCCTTGGGTGGGTATGAAAAGGGTGAGTCTGTCCCTGTCCTCACCATTGATTCGTTACACCTATCTAACTGTGATTTCATTAAACTGGATATTGAGGGTATGGAAAAGGAAGCATTGATGGGCGCCCAACAAACGATAAAACAACACCAACCCCTATTGTATGTTGAGAATGACCGCCCGGAAAAGTCATCTGCGTTAATCGAATATATTATGTCATTAGATTACGCGCTATATTGGCATTTACCACCACTGTATAATCCAAGTAACTATTTTCAAAATGCTGAGAATATTTTTGCAAACACAGTCTCAGTCAATATGTTTTGTTTGCCGCGTGATTCGCGGTATAGCATTAAGGGATTACGGCAAGTAAAAGATCCAAATGATACCTGGCAATGATCTGTTGCTGCTATACAAAAATGTAAATCATAGCGCGCGCAAACTATCCACCACTTTTGCAATGACTGTAGCCCAGTCGCCGGGTTTTGTCTGACGAAATAGATGTGCCGAAGGATACCAAGGACTGTCATCGCGCTCCAATAACCAACGCCAATCGGGCGAGAATGGTAATAATATCCAAGTGGGTTTGCCAAGGGCTCCGGCTAAATGTGCTGTGGCAGTATCGACGCTAATGACCAGATCTAAGTTCTCAATAATTGCTGCCGATGCATCAAAATCTTTCAGGTAAGGATCCAAATCAATCATTTGGGTATATAGCGGTAATTTATGTGATTCCTTACCAAACAGTAATTTTTGTAAGCTGAAAAAATGCGTGTTAGGCACTGTCAATAAAGGCTTGATGGTAGCAAATGGCATAGAACGGTTATAATCGTTACTGTGTTGAGGATTCCCTGCCCAAACAATGCCAATTTTACATCCAGAATATTGTTTGAATTGTTCAGCCCAGTGTGCACATAGTTCCGCATCCGCTTGCAGGTAGGGGGTGTCCTTAGGGATAGTTTCCAGCGTAATATTAAATAACTTGGCTAAACTCAATAGCGGTATATGAGTATCAAATTTTGGTAATTTCTGCGTTTTATTGACAACTTGTTTGAGCGAGAAACTGCGTCGGAATAATGTTTCAAGCACGGGTTCGCATTCAAGTATAATTGAATCACCAAACGCTTTGACTTTGTTTAGCAGACGGATAAATTGGAGTGAATCGCCAATGCCTTGCTCGGTGTGGACCAATAAGGTTTTACCATTCAGTGGTTTGCCATCCCAAAGTGGCTGTGCAAAATCACGTTTTTGTGAGGTAAAGTCGGGCTTTTGCCAACGCCATTCGAACTCTTGCCAACCTTGGCTAAAGTGGCCTTTGGTTAGCAAGACCATGCTGTAGTAGAAATGCGCATTTGCACATTCAGAGTCTAATGATAGTGCGTGTTTGAACATTTGTTCTGCTTGGGTAAACTTAGTTTGCTGCACATAACACATACCGGCGATGAGATAACTAGGGGGATATTGAGGCGCTAACTTAAGTAACTGCTGGATTTTTGTTTCAGCGTCTGTAAATTTACGCGCACGTACTAGCGTTGTTACATATTTGCCTAGTAAATCCGGATCATTAGATTTGATCCGTAGTGCTATTTGTAGGTGTTTAATCGCATCAGTAACTTGGTTGGCATCCGTCAGTATGGATGCCATATTAGCGTGTATATCGGCATGTTGTGGTGCGATAGCTAATGCCTTTTCAAATAACTCTATGGCTTTGGCAAAATTACGTTGCTTGCCATAGACAGCGGCCATATTTGCGTAAGCTTGCACATAGTTAGGGTTAGTCGCAATGGCTTTTTGGTAATACGCGATGGCTTGTGAGTATTGGTTTTTCTCTTTGCAAATATTACCTAGGTTATTGTAGGCATTTACTTGTTTGGGATCGATCTGGATGGCTTTCTGATAACAATCCATGGCTTCTTGTGTTTGCCCAGTATTTTGTAGCAAAACACCGAGATTATTCAGTGCCTGGGCATTATCGGGTTGTAAGGCTAATACGTTGCGATAGCAACGACAAGCGTTTTCCTGCTGTTGGCTCTCTGCATACAAAACGCCGAGATTATAGTGGTAAGATGCAATCTGTGGGTCTTTTGTTATCGCTCGCTCAAGCAATTCTATAGCTTGTGCAGGCTCACCGAGGTTGGCGAAAAGAATCGCTAAGGCCTGCAGTTCATTCGCCTGTTCAGGGTTAAGCGCAAGAATTTGCTGACACAGTTGACGCGTTTTTTCTGTCTCCCCAGTGCGTTGGCTCACACCTGCAGCTTTAAATAAGGCTTGTCGTTGCGCATCCATTGCGTCAGTTATCCTTGTTAAGTGTCATTATATACCAAGTAATAACTCAGGTACGGCGAGTGTGGCAAGGTGTATGCTTTCATTATAGTAACCTGTGTTGAAGGGTTTATTAGCGACATCAGCTTGGCGAAATCCTTGCAAATTACAGTTTTTACCCGCCATTGTCGCTGTCCACCAGCCGGAAGGATAGCAGGGTTGTGGAAATTGTAGTGTATGTGTTGAGGTAAAGCCGGCGGCACGCATTTTTTTATGCATAGGCGCGATAATACTATCACGGTGTAAAAGTGGCGATTCGCTCTGTTGAACAATAATGCCCCCTTCTCTAAGCGCCGCAAAGCAATCTTTATAGAATGCTTCAGTAAACAATACTTCACCTGGGCCGATGGGATCAGTGGAGTCAACGATAATAACATCAATAGACTTTGCAGTTGCTTGCGTCATCCATTTCAGTCCATCACCAAAATAAAAATTGGCACGTGAATCATCGTTGGCATCACACAGTTCAGGGAAATATGCTTGTGCTAAACGTGTCACTCGTTCATCGATCTCAATCTGCCAAAGCTTTGCAACTTCTTGGTGTTTGAGCACCTCTTTCAACGTACCACAATCGCCGCCACCAATGATTACTACCTGGCTAGGATTTTGATGGGTAAATAAAGCAGGGTGAGACAACATTTCATGATAGAGAAAATTATCACGACTGGTTAACATGATAAAACCATCAATTACCATGAGGTTGCCAAAATGCTCGGTGGCATAGATCTCGATTTTTTGGAAATCTGTTATTTCCTCGTGTAATTTGTCTTTGAGTTTGAACCCTAAAGCAATACCACCTTCTTTGCAGATTTCAGTAAACCATTCGTTATTAACTTGTTGTTGCATAAGTAATATTCTCGCATTAGGGCAAAGATATCAATTATACATTGCTATTTACTTAGCAGACAAGGTTATTGTAGAATTCCCTACCGCGGTTGGCGCCCATTTTATGTGTTCGAGACGTATCCTGCACGCACCTCGTGGCTAGCTTGTTAATCACTAAGAGACAAAATCAATGAAAGCAGTTTGGGATATTGAGGCAGCGCGCCAGACCTATAGCGTTACCCACTGGAGTGATGGTTATTATGATATTAACGCGCAGGGTAATGTGGTGGTTTTCCCGCGTGGGAAAGAAAATGCAACGGCAATTGAATTAAGCGACATTATCGCGCGAATCACGGAAGCAGGTTTGCGTTTACCCGCCCTATTACGTTTTCCAGATATTCTCACGCATCGCATTATGCGGCAGCAACAATCTTTTGCGCAGGCAATGCAAGCGATGAACTATGCTGCACATTATAGTTGTGTCTATCCTATTAAAGTCAATCAACAATCACATGTCATCCAACAATTTATCAAAACTATGGGGCAGTCGCAGATCAGCAATGCCTCTATAGGATTAGAAGCGGGTAGTAAGCCTGAGTTGATGGCGGTGCTGGCAATGGCGGGGCAAGGCAGAGAATTAACGAAACAACCCTTTGTGATTGTTTGTAATGGTTACAAAGATCGTGAGTATATACGTTTAGCGCTAATTGGGCAGCAGTTGGGGCATCGCGTTTATATAATTATCGAGCGTGTCAAAGAACTAGCGTTAGTTCTGCAGGAAGCACAAAATTTAGAGGTGCAGCCAACCTTGGGAGTGCGTGTGCGGCTGAATGCAATTGCCCACGGCAAATGGCAAAATACGGGTGGCGAACGTTCCAAGTTTGGTTTGACAGCGAGTCAATTACTGCAAGTAGTAGCACAACTCAAGGCCAGCAAAAATTTGAATGCGCTACAGTTATTACATTGTCACATGGGATCACAAATTGCCAATATTCGCGATATCCAGCGTGGTGTGCGTGAGTTTGTCCGTTACTATGTCGAAATATGTAGCATGGGTGCTGATATCAAAACCGTTGATGTGGGTGGTGGTTTAGGCGTTGACTACGAAGGGAGTCGTTCGCGTACACAATGTTCTATGAATTATACTTTAGAGGAATATGCACATAATATTGTGCATGTATTGGATGAAGCTTGTCGTGAAAATGATCTGCCCCACCCTAATATTATCACTGAGTCTGGACGTACTCTTGCAGCACATCATGCGGTCTTAATTAGTAATGTTATTGATGCTGAACAGCGCGATATTAATATTTCAAACTTAGAGATCGACGATAATATGCCAACAGTACTGCAGGATCTTTATCGTAGCGCGCACAATATTGAGCAGCGTTCTTTATTAGAAATTTATCACGACGCTTGTCATGCGATTGCCGAAGCCAATACCATGTATATGCATGGAGTATTAACACTAGCGGAGTTGGCATATGCTGAAAGGCTCTATTTCGCGACATGTGCTGTGTTACAACAGAAATTATCGTTGCGACAGCGCGCACAACGTGAAGTGCTTGATGAGATTAATACAAAACTGGCCCTAAAATTATTTACCAACTTTTCATTGTTTCAGTCTTTACCTGATATATGGGCAATACAACAAGTATTTCCTATCATGCCGCTAAGTCATCTACATATCGAACCAAGCCAAAGGGCAATTGTGCAAGACATCACCTGTGATTCAGATGGACGCATCGATAAGTATGTTGATAGCCAAAGTTTGGAAAATACCTTGCCAATCCCTGATAGCAATACAGACATTGATTATACGTTGGGTTTTTTCTTGGTAGGCGCTTACCAAGAGATCTTGGGCGATATGCATAATTTATTTGGTGATACCGACTCTGTTAATGTTGTTTTAAATGACGATGGTAGCTATCATCTAGAGCAAATTGAATTGGGTGATACCGTGAGTGATGTTTTGCGTTATGTGCACTTTGAGCCGCAACAATTGTTGGCTTCTTACCGGCATCAGCTCGAATCTGCTGATTTAAGCCAGACACAGCGCGTTGTTTTCTTAGCTGAGCTCGAATCGGGTTTAGAGGGTTACACGTATTTGGAAGATTAATAATAGGTAACTACTCGCCCCTTGAGCGCAAGCACGGGCGTGTCCCGCGCGTAGCGTATGAGCCGTTATAATAATATAAGGAAATTATACGATTATGTTGAGTTTTCTGCCGGCCTTCTTGCGAGGATGTATTTGTTCGTTAATTGTTGCCCTTAATATTTTTATTGCTCCTGTGGCTATTATTATTCTGGCGGGACTACGTTTGATTCTCCCATTTAAGCCGTGGCGAAACTTTTGGAATGGCATCTTACATGCTATGCCTTCCCTATGGGTGGATGGGAATAATTTTGCTTTGGCATTGACTCACAAGCTTGAGTGGGATGTGCAAGGCGTTGAAAAGCTCGATAAAAAACATTGGTATTTTCTAATTTGTAATCATCAGTCTTGGGCCGATATCTTTGTTCTTTACCGAATTTTTAATCGTAAAGTACCCAGCATTAAATTTTTCATGAAACAAGAATTGATTTGGATACCGATTATTGGCATAGCCTGTAAGCTTTTACATTTTCCTTTTCTTTATCGTTACAGTAAAGACTATTTAAAAAAGCATCCTGAGATGAAAGGTAAGGATATCGAAATAACCCGCAAGGCGTGTGAAAAATTTAAATATATTCCAATCACAATGACAATCTTTCCAGAGGGTACACGCTTTACGGAAGCAAAAAAACAGAGTCAAAATTCACCTTATCAACATTTGTTAAAGGCTAAGCCGACTGGGTTTGTGTTTGCCTTATCGGTAATGGGTGAATACACACACGAGATTTTAAATGTCACCATTGCCTATCCGGGCGCAACACGTTTTGGTGCTTGGGATTTCTTTTGTGGGCGTATGCGCAAAGTCGTCGTGCGTGTAGAACGCATTCCAGTGACACAAGATATGTTGGGCGATTATGTTAAAGATAAGGTTTATCGCGTACGTTTACATTCTTGGATGAATGAGTTGTGGCGCAGGAAAGATGAACAGATGAGTGTGCTTCTAGCTGCCCAGGCACAGGAGGCTGAGCAATAATCTATTGATTTAAAAAGAAATGTCGCCATGCTGGCTTTGTACTATGCTTATACTAACATTTTAAGAGTACGGATTTAGACGTATACGCAAGGATACCAGTCATGCAGGCACATTACTGCCAATCCTATCGCAGACAGTTTAGTTAGGCAGGTTATGAAATCAGATACAGAAAAAAGTCATGGTGCAAGCCGGCGCGAAGATGAAGCCTTAGATATCAGCTTACAGCACAAAGCTAATACTTCACAACAGACACGACGACAAATTGCGTGTGATACCTTAGAACGTTATTCAGGATCAGCTCTCAAAGATTTTCAAAAATTTATCTTACTCACTAATTTTCCACATTATGTTGATGATTTTGCCACAGCATATGATGCTAAGATTTATTCAGGCCCAGTCTTACGGGTTGCCCATGCAAAAAATATAAAAGTCTCAATTATCGATTACCGGGTGGGTTCACCGATGGCTGCTTTAGTCATGGATGTCTTATCTTATACGTCGCCACAGTGCGTATTAATGTTAGGTTTGTGTGGTGGATTACATCGTAGTCAAAAAGTCGGCGACTTTCTTTTACCTATGGCAGCAATACGTGATGAGGGAAGCAGCCGCCATTATATGCCGGCACAAGTGCCAAGTTTACCTGCTTTTATGACACAAAAATTTGTAGCAGAAGAATTAATGGAACGTAAGATTCCTTTTCGTACGGGTGTTATTCATACCACCGACTATCGTATGTGGGAATTTGATGAAGAATTTCGTGCACGTTTGCGAGGTGAGAAAGCCACAGCCATCGATATGGAGTGTAGTACGCTGTTTACCACTGGCTTTGCACGCAAGGTACCTGTTGGTGCACTCATGTTGGTAAGTGATTTGCCATGCAAACCCGGTGGAGTAAAAACACACAAGTCTTCACGTAAAGTCTTTGAGAAGTATACTAAGTTGCATCTTTCTTGTGGCGTTGCTTCTATTGAAAGAATGGTGATGAATACGCAAGAACACAATTTAAATTTAAGAAGTTTTCTCTTCTAGAAATAGCGCTGACTTAAAACTCTCGACCTTTGTCCTGCCTATAGCGCAAAAAAAAACCGTGTGCTACAATCTACGCCGTTATGTCACTAGCAAGGAAGTGTAACTATGGGGCCGGTATCGATTTTTAACGTATTTGGGCGTTCTCCAATCAGACCTTTACAAGAGCATATGGCGAAAGTGCATGCTTGTAGCCATGAGTTGCTGCCATTTTTCGATGCGGTGATGGCGCAGGATTGGCCACGCGTTGAGGAACACCAAGTGCGTATTGCTGCCTTAGAAAAGGACGCGGATCATATCCGCAATGAAATGCGTCTGCACCTGCCTAAGAGCCTATTTTTGCCGGTACCGCGCAGTGATTTACTCGAAATCCTCAGTGTGCAAGATAAAATTGCGAATAAATCGAAAGATATTGCCGGTTTGGTTTTGGGACGCCACTTAATAATTCCGCAAACGATTGCGCCGAGCTTCAAAGCGTTTTTACAGCGCTCTTTAGACGCAACAAACCAGGCACAAAAAGCGATTAATGAGCTTGATGAATTACTGGAAACAGGGTTTGTTGGTAGCGAAGTACAGCATGTTGAGGAAATGATCCAAGAACTTGATCGTACAGAGCATGATACCGATGAATTACAGATTACTGTAAGACACAGTGCTTACAGTATTGAAGAAACATTATCGCCTATAGACGCGATGTTTTTGTATAAGGTTATTGAACTTGTAGGTGAGTTAGCTGATAGCGCGGAACACGTTGGAAATTGTTTACAGCTTTTATTAGCACGCTAGCCTATATCGGGCAACAGTTATTACGGACAGACCATGGAACACGGCTTACTTTATATTGGTTTAGCAAGTCTGTTCGGCCTATTTATGGCATGGGGTGTTGGTGCTAATGATGTAGCCAATGCGATGGGTACCTCAGTTGGTTCAAAAGCACTGTCTATCAAGCAAGCTATTATTATTGCTGCTATTTTTGAATTTGCTGGTGCTCTTCTCGCTGGTGGACAAGTCACACATACCATTCGCGCCAAAATTGTTGACCCACAGGTATTCTTACAAAATCCACAGTTACTTGTTTATGGGATGCTGGCTGCTTTATTGGCGGCGGGAGTGTGGTTGCTGATCGCTTCTTATTTTGCGTGGCCAGTGTCGACAACGCATAGTATCGTTGGTGCAATCATTGGCTTTGCTATCGCAGATGTCGGTTTTCATGCGGTTTATTGGCATAAAGTGACAGGCATCTTAGCGAGCTGGGTGGTAACGCCTTTTATTGCTGGCGTATTAGCGTTCTTGATCTTTCGGAGTATCCAAAGGCTGATTCTAGAAGCTGAAGATCCGCTGTATAAAGCAAAGCATTACTTACCCATTTATGTTTTTGTGGTTGCTTTTATTATTGTCTTGGTGACCCTTAATAAGGGCTTGCAGCATATTGGCTTAGCGCTTACTACAGCGTTTAGTTATGGTGCTGCATTTTTGCTTGCTGTCTGCGCTGCACTGCTGAGTTTCTTCTTATTACGTAAAGTAAAACCAGATCCTGAAAAACATAGAGAGTTTCATTATGTCGAAGTGGAAAGAGTCTTTGGTATCTTAATGATTTTCACCGCCTGTTCGATGGCGTTTGCACATGGCTCAAACGATGTGGCTAATGCCATCGGGCCACTCGCTGCCATCGTCCACGTCGTTCGATCGGCTGGCTCAGTGGCCGCTGTATCCATTATTCCACTATGGGTATTATTATTGGGGGCAGTCGGTATTGTCCTAGGTTTAGCAACCTATGGTTACCGCGTTATTAGCACGGTTGGTACGCGGATTACCCAGCTTACACCAAGTCGAGGTTTTGCGGCTGAGTTAGCGACAGCAAGTACGGTTGTGTTAGCAACGGGCACAGGTTTGCCGGTATCGACGACGCAAACATTGGTGGGGGCGATATTGGGCGTAGGCATGGCGCGCGGTATTGCTGCTTTGCAATTAAATGTGATTGGCAATATCTTCTTATCTTGGGTGATCACTCTTCCTGCCGGAGCATTACTGTCGATTGGCTTTTTCTATTGCCTTAAATTGATATTTGGCGCGTAAGTCCTGCGAGAGTTTTGTGTTGGCCTTGTTTCAGGTATGATCCCCCAAGTTTTTTGGCGGCGTTGCTGCGTAAGTTCTGTTCAGCATGGAATAAGGGGTCTAAGGAAGTGAAAAAGTATCTATTGCTTTTACTAGCGTTTGTTTCGGTAACAATTTCTGCTGCGCAGACTTTATACATTACTGGGGCAAGTAGTGTGTATGTGCGCAAGGCGCCGACAAAAAAAAGCTCAGCGATTACTGCTGTCAAAAAAGGTACATCAGTAGAGTTGGTGAGTCCAAATGGACGTGGTGGCTATTTTCTGATCGAAGTTCAACACTATGGCCAAGGTTGGGTCTATAAAAAATATCTGACGGCACAAGCGCCCAAGGTTGTAGAAGCCAAGCAGGAAGAGACTCTCATCGATAAAACCAGAGATGAAATAAAAACATTTTTTAGCCACGAGAAGATGGGCGAGCATGCACAGCAAAGCGATAACTCTGCTGCAGCATCAGCAAAGGCAGAGGTTGGTGATACAGCAAAAAAACCTTTATCACAAGCTCAGCCCATAACAGATAATTCGGCAGCGCAAGAAGCGGGTGTTGGCGCAAGCAGCGATACGCTGGCTGTAACTGTTGGCACTGGAAATAAAAATCCTATGGCCCTGCAGGCCCTCTATGCACAGAACAAATTACTGCAAAAAGAGGTTGCACAGTTACAGCATAGTTATGTGCGCGCACAACGTGATGTGAGACCCCTGTGGTTTATTATTGGTGCCGGGGTTGTCATTATTAGTCTCCTCATAGGAATGATTGTTTCAAATATTCGTTGGCGCAGGAAATTGGCTTGGGGCAGGCCTTTATAGGATCACGGTTTTGGCGAAGTTATATTTTTATTATTCTGCGATGAATGCGGGCAAGAGCACGACCTTGTTGCAATCGAGTTATAACTATAATGAGCGTGGTATGGAGACTTTACTGTTCACGCCAGCTGTTGATACGCGCTCACCAGGAAAGATTTGGTCGCGCATCGGCTTAGAGTCAAATGCCATTTTGTTCAAAAAGGACTGTGACATTTTTGAATATGCATCACAGCGCGTTGCCAGTAACGACAATATCACTTGTGTTTTGATTGACGAGGCACAATTTCTAACAAAGCAACAAGTGTTGCAATTGGCAAAGATCCCAGACCAATTACGGGTGCCAGTCTTAGCCTATGGCTTGCGTACCGATTTTCGTGCGGAGCCTTTTGAAGGCAGTAAATATTTATTAGCTTGGGCAGATGAACTTATCGAAATTAAAACCATTTGTCATTGTGGCAGTAAGGCAACGATGAATCTGCGTATCGATGATAATAACCACGCTGTGCGTGATGGTGAGCAAGTTCAGATTGGCGGTAACGATAGGTATGTCGCAACTTGTCGCCGCCATTTCCAACAGGGCGTTGTGACACGTACTAAAAAGTCTAAACAATCTCTACAAGAACTCGCTTAACTTTTTAAATAAATTTTTCTTTCCGTGTTTCTCGCTAGTTATCTGTAAGCAGTTGCATAGGGCGTTAGCCCCATGAGAGTGGGTGTTTTTATGAAGGCGCTTAGCTTAGGATAAAGAGCCCTCGCGCAAAAGACGACATCTCAATTAGCCGAAGTGGTAGTCTAAGCCTACAGCCCCCAAATCAATCGCATTCGTATTACTTGTCTTCAAATAGTGCGTCCATGACGCTTCAATATTAAGATTAGGGGTAATAGCGTATTCTACGCCACCAGCAAAGACGCCGGTAAACGCATGTTCATTTTCGATACTAAAGTTACGGTTTTCGCCGATCTGTGACATTTCACCCCGCGCATCAACATAGCCTACACCACCTTTTCCGTAGACACCAAAGCCTTTAACAATGGGTAAAATCCCCTTAACAACCAAATCACCAGTTTGTTCTTGAAGACGACCGGTTGCACCGGAAATACCCCCGACGCGATTGTACCTAGCACGCGTGTAAATCCCATAGCCACCTTCTAGTGCGAGAAATTTATTAAATTCATAGCCTGCGTAGGCTGTGCCACCTACACCCTGACCTTCAACGCTTGACGCACTAGCATTATTGGGATCGCTTGTGTCGGGGTGCACATTACTGTAGCCGCCTTGAGCACCGATATAGAATCCATTGTATGAGACTTGCGGGGCTTTTGTTTCAGCATAACTTGATACAGAGAAACCGAGCGTAGCGATCGCTAATAAAGCAGCAGCTTTTGAAAATTTATTTTGCATAATCTGTCCTACAGTGGCTAAAGAGAGTTGTTTTGAACTGCTTGTTAGCAAGCAAGTGCCGATTCTAATCAATGCATCGTGCCATATGCAAGGCTTAACATTTTGACTTATACTATTGGTTAACTTTGACACGTCTTTTTTGTACATTACCAGGTGCGCGTGAAAAATGTACAGTCGTCAATCAAAATCCATGTACTGGAGAGTTATAGATGAAAAATTACCCAATCCGTATGCTTAATGCTTTAGCTTTTTTGCTTTGTTGTGCGTTGCTCGGGACTGCCTTATTTATACAGTTAGATTTACAGCTTGAGCCATGCCCTTTGTGTGAAGTGCAGCGCATGGTGTTAATTCTGATTGCGGTGATATTTCTGCTTGCTGCTTTGCATCATCCTGGTGCCACGGGGGCACGTATTTACGGAGTTTTGATTTTTATTACTGCGGCTGTGGGTGCAGTGTTTTCTGGGCGTCAAGTTTACTTGCAAATGTTGCCACCGGATCAAGCGCCGAGTTGTGGCGCGGGCTTAGAGTATATGATTGCACATTTACCGTTTAAAGATTTAGTGCAACAATTATTTCAAGGCACAGGTGAGTGTGCAAAAATTTCCCTAGATATTTTGGGTTTATCGATCCCCAGTTGGATGCTGATCTTTTTTATTCTTTTTGCAGGTGTGGGTTGTTTTCAACTCTTTTCTCGATACAATCCATAAGTTGTCCAGCGATATTGAGAGAAAAAGCCGCATCAATTTCACGTATACAGGTTGGGCTGGTGACATTGATTTCAGTTAAATAATTACCAATAATATCCAAGCCCGCAAAAATTAACCCTTCATCCTTGAGCTTTGCGCCAACTTGATGACTTATCCATAAGTCACGTTCACTCAACTCAATGCCCACACCATGGCCGCCGGTCGCAAGGTTTGCGCGCGTTTCACCGGGTGCAGCGATACGCGCTAAGCCATAAGGGATTGGCTCGCCGTCGATTAACAATATTCTTTTGTCGCCTTCACTGATTTCGGGAATATAACGTTGCGCCATGATTTGGGTTTTACCATTGTGGGTCAAGGTTTCCAGAATAACGTTAACGTTAGGGTCATTGAACTGTAAACGAAATATAGATACACCACCCATGCCATCAAGTGGCTTTACAATAATATCTTTTTCTTGTTGTAAAAAATCGCGAAGTTGCTGCTTATCAGCGGCGACTAACGTTGGCGGGCAGCAATGTGCAAACCAGGCAGTATATAGCTTTTCATTGGCATCACGTAATGCTTGGGGACGATTAATAATAGATACACCTTCATGTTCAGCTTGCTCTAGAATATAGGTTGCATGCATGTAGTCCATGCCAATGGGTGGGTCTTTACGCATGAGGATAACATCAAGTGTATTTAGCGGTTGTTGTGTCGATTCACTTAACCGATACCAATTTTTCGGGTTATCTTTAACGCTTAAAGGCGCCATACGCGCCCAAGCTTTACCATCGCGCAACGATAAATCATGACTAAGCATATAATGAATGTGCCATTTGCGGCGTTGTGCTTCGAGCAACATGGCAAAAGTTGAATCCTTTTGGATATTGATTGCTGCAATTGGATCCATCACGACGCCTAATTTTAATTTTTTTGGCATAAACGTTCCTTTAACTTGAAGTTAACTCGCGGGCGGCAGCTAATAGAGCCAAACGCGCAACAACACCGTAAGCGTAAAAGCGATTATTGCAATCATTTGGAGTGCATAATTTACTTGGAATGTTGCAACCTTTTGCAAATGCCAATGGCTCAAAATGCATGCCTGGTGCATTAAGATTTTCATTACGAGAGCGTCCAGTGTGTACCCGATAAAAACCACCTATCACATGATGGCCGAGCATGTAGACAACAGGTTCTGTGACAGCTTCTTCTTCACCCCAGGTTTCGAACGTATAAACACCTTCTTGGATAATGACTTTGTTAACAGCTTGTTTGCCTTTTGATGCTGCCATACGTGCGCGTTCTTTACGATTGAGGGCGCTGATCTCTTCCGCATTTTGAACCATCATCACACTCATGCCATACGTCCCAGCATCTGCTTTAATAACAGCAAAAGGTTTTTCTGAAATATTATTCGCATCATATTTCTGTTGTACGGATTGTAATAAGCTTTGAGTTTTGCTTATTAAGCACTCTTCACCTTCGCGTTTCATAAAATCGACTTCGCCACAATTACTAAAAATGGGTGTTATAAACCAAGGATCAAGATTAATTAAATCAGCAAACTCTGAAGCAATGTTTTGGTAGTGTGTGAAATGAATAGATTTCAGACGTGATGACCAACCAATGCTTGGCGGTGGGGTGATAGGTTGTTCTAGATTTTTCAATAACTCAGGTGTTCCTCCCGTCAAATCATTATTGAGGATAAGTAGATCAGGGATGAATTCGCCCAAAGTAAGCTTGTCACCGCTTCGTTGTACGCCGTATAAGGTGATTTCGCGTCCAGAAGGAAGCGGGAAGGCCTTACTCTTGCCTTTGAGTTCGGGAAGCAAGGAACCAATACGAACCTCGTAACCTGCACTAGAAAAAATACGCTGTAACATGGCTAAGCTTTCGAGATAGTGCATATTACGTGTGTGATTTTCTGGAATTAACGTAATTTTATCGACATGGGGGTAATTTTGCCCAAGCGTGCTACTAGCTGCTTCGATACCCAAGGAGAGCAACTCTTCATTGAGATTGTTAAAGCCAGCGGGGAATAAGTTAGTATCTACAGGCGCCAGTTTAAAGCCTGCATTACGCAAATCAACTGAGCCGTATATTGGGGCTGGATTTTGTCGCCACTGTTGACGAAACCAAGTCTCTATCTTGACTTGCTTTTGCAATAGCAAACGCTCCAGGTCTTGTAGCGGCCCTTCTTGTGCTGTGATTAAATGAGGTATCTTGGTGACATTGCTTGTCGGCATATGAACTCCCAACTGGTGCTGTGAAAATTGGCACATTATACCCTGACTTGATGGTGAGCGGAACGTTAACAGTGATATACTGTTCCACGATATGAGCCGTAGTAATGCTGAGTGAGTAGATAGGGAGAGTAATATGCGTGATATCTTTGCATTTCGAAAAATGTTGGGCCCAGCGATAGTAAAACTAGTTTTTTGGCTAGGGTTAGTCCTCATTGTGTGGACGGTTGTCATCGATTTTCGTAGTCAGCAGATATCATTAGGGCTGCAAGTGTTAATATTTGCACCAATCACCTTACGCTTTATTTGCGAATTTGTCATTGCGATTTTTCGTATTCAGGAACATATGCGAGTTATTCGCGTGCATCTAGTCAATCAAGCTGAGCCAAGGACGTAAGTATGGACATGGCGAGTTTACAACATTTTTTTGGGCCAAATTTGTCTTCGCAAATGGAAACATTGTCACAGCTACTGTTAGTCATCACGGCAATTTTACATGTTATTTTTGCAGGTGCAGTGGCAAAAGATTCTGGGAAATTATCTAAAGTAGGGCAAACTACCTGCCTTGTTTCAGGAGTAACGTGGGCATTTGCAACATTGATTGGCGGCGTTTTCACCGCTGCCATTTATTGGTTAATTCATCATTCAAATTTAACGCGTAGCGTATAAAAAGTTAACGTGAGTCAGTTATAGTGGTTGAAGCACAACGCGAATTACAGCACAATAAGATGACTAGTCACCGTTATTACCCCTGGTTAGTGTGGGCGGTGACGGTTAGCTTTGTTTTATTTCAATTTTTTTTGCAAGTATCTTCAGGAGTAATGGCTGACGGTTTGATGCATGATTTTTCCATCAATGTCATGGGGATGGGTACCCTAACGGCAGTTTTTTTTTATGTCTATGCGGCTATGCAAATTCCGGTAGGATTGTTTTTCGATCACTTTCCAATTCGCAAAGTATTAACTATTAGCACATCGATTTGTGCCTTAGGGTGTTTTACCTTCGCCTTGGCAGGGACAATTACGATTGCTGAACTTGCGCGCATCCTGATGGGGGCGGGCGCGGCCTTTGGTTTTGTCGGCATGATGTATACTGTTTCTGTGCTGTTTCCAGCAAAGCAATTTGCTTTTGTGATCGGTTTAGCTGAAATGGTTGGTATGTTGGGTGCGGGAGGCGGTGAGACCATTTTTGCTGAAGTTGTTGCTAGAGTGGGTTGGCGCGATGCGATGTTTGGATGTGGCGTTATTGCGAGTATTATTGCCCTGTTAATGTGGCTGATCATTCGTGATGATATAAAAAAACAGGTGGTTCACGCAGAAGAGAAGCTGTCTGTAGGTGTCGCCCTTAAACACGTCATGTCAAAGGGTCAAGCGTGGTTGAATGCAACCTACAATGGTATGATGTTTATTACAGTCACCGTTTTTGCTGCGCTTTGGAGTGTGCCTTATTTAAAGTTGGCTTATCCGCGACATAGTGAAACACAAATTGCATTGCTAAATTCGATGATATTTTTTGGTATTGCTGTTGGTAGCCCTTTTGCTGGTTGGTTGTCAACAAAAATTGGAAGGCGCAAACCTCCACTTATAGTGGGGGTGTTTAGCAGTATTATTGTTTTTTGTTTTATTATTTTTTCAAGTCATGTTCCCTTTGCATGGGCCGGTGTACTGTATTTCTTGTTGGGCCTGTTTTGTAGTGTTTATATCTTGAATTTTGCAATTGCGAGTGAATTATTCGCGAGCAATGTGCGTGCTACAGCCATCGGTTTTACTAATATGATTTGTATGATATGGGCACCGATACTGCAACCCATGACGGCCTATTTGCTGCATCTTAAGGCCAGTCGCACAGCAGTCATGGGTGGCTTAATTCAATATACAATATACGAATATCAGTGGGCCTTATTAATCATTCCTGCTTGTTTTCTTGTTGGATTGTTCTGCATAATGCTACTAAAAGAAACTTACTGCAAGCCTAGTAGTGCGAGTTAAGCATGGGATAAATGACTATGTGGACAATAAGTTTTTAATTTTCAATTTGTCCAAGATTAGCATGAATCATGGCACCGTTAATGACAGGATTTGTGGCAGCAAAATAAATCGTTTGCGCGATCTCTTCAGGTTGGACGAAGCGCCTAGCAGCGCTGCGTTGCTTAACGGCTTCAAGTATTGCTGCATCATGCTGTAGATGTTCATGTAGCATTTCTGTATCAGTAAAACCTGGACAAATACAACACGTATGGATGCCACTACTGGCTAAGTCTTGGCAAGTTGCTTTCATTAAGCCTGCTAGCGCATGCTTGCTGGTACAGTATGAAGCGACATTCGTGACGGCCTTTTCAGCGAGAGTGGAGCCTATGTAAATAATTGCTGAATTTGTTGGCATTATAGGAATTAATAAGTTATTGAGTATTGTCGGCGCAACAATATTAATTTCTAAGACTTTACGTAAACTAACGCTATCCAAATCACGCACGTTATCGGTAACATACATGGCGGCGTTATGTACCAAAGTAATCTGAGCAGCACCCTGTATGGCGGTTAGTAAATCAGTTTGCTTAGAGCTGATACCGCGCGGATCGCTAAAGTCAACTTGAATGTTTTTTACATACCGAAGGTCACACACATGGCGTGAAAGGTTAACAACATCCCAGCCTTGCTTATGGAAGGTTGCTGCCGTTGCTTTACCTATGCCTCGACTCGCCCCACTAATTACTAATAGCTTGGTCACACTTGTGTTCCTTTATCGAGGTTTTCCCAAGTGCTAGAGCCATTTTGACCAGGGCCAGAAAACACTTTAATGGTAATTGCTTGAATTGCATATTTTTCAAGATTGTCATTGTCGTCGAGTAAACGCTGCAGTAGTAGATGTGACAGTTCTTCAACGGTTACGTTAGCAATGGGAAGCAGTGTTACATCTTTTTTTAAGAAAGGTAATTTTTCATTAGCAAAGTGACAATAATAATAATCTCCATCTTCTTTTATGTTCATATGCGGAGAATGCTGGGGTAGTAAAAATGTGCTATTTAACGCTTTGCATAATTCACATAAACGTTGCTTAAAAATACGGTAATCAAAGGTCAAGCCATTGTCATTAACACGGGTTGTGATTGCCGCATAGACTGTGTAATTATGGCCGTGTAAAGGTTCACGGTGATTGGCAGAAAAAATGGTGAAATGCCCTGCTGAGAATTTCATCTTTTCTTTGTAGAGTTCGATTGTCGTTAAGCGAGTCATTTTAGGTGCCCAAGGTTAGGTTATTCATATGGTGTGATATTCTATAACCGATGCAACATATCTTGCAAATTAAATCCCAGTAAGGGTGTTTCAATATTGCGTGTTAACGCCATCACTTTAAATAATTCGCCCATTGCATTGGGTGAAGTTAATTGCATAACTTGCTGTTTAAAATCAATTTGTGGTGTGCCTGTTAACATGGCATCTGCGATACCACACGACAGTAAAAAAGCCGCTTGGTTACAAAAGCCTGCAACTTCTAGCTGATTGTCTACTGCAGCTTGAGCAATTGCCGTGAAGTCGACGTGTGCGGTTATATCTTGCAACCCAGGGTATAAAAAAGGGTCGCTGTGGGCGCGATGACGATAATGACACATGAGTGTGCCATGCTGGCGTTGCGGATGATAATACTCATGTGCGGGGAATCCATAGTCAATCAATAAAACAATACCTCGTTCGAGGCATTGACTAACACTCTTTATCCAGGCAGGTGCTAATAGATTAATTTCAGATGTGAAGTTTTCCATAGTGGCTAGATAAGGATAGTTTTCAGCTAATTGGGTAACTCTCGCACGTAATGGTGGATGGCTTATAGGAGTATTTTTATAGGCAAAAATTTTCTGCTCCGTATCCCATATGACTGTGCGGGAATAACTTTCGCCATTTCTCAATTGAAATAAGTGGATAGGCATTGCATCGAGGACTTCATTGGCAAGTATGACTCCACAAAAAGTTTGCGGCAGTTCATGTAGCCAAGTTATATAGGGGAGAAGATCAGGACATTTGTCGTTGATAGTGGCGTGTTGGCGTTGTTGTAAGTCTGGGCTGGGTTCGATAATGTAATAGTGTTTTGGCAGAGTTTCATTTTGTTGTAGAGCTAACAAAATATCAGCTGCCATGTTGCCATGGCCTGCGCCAAACTCTAAGATATCCTGCATTGGTGCTGTCTGAGTAGACATGTTTAGCACCTGGCGACATTGCTCGGCAATACAGTGTGAGAATAAGGGAGATAGTTCAGGCGCTGTTATAAAGTCGCCGTGTGGTCCGAACTTTTCGCTACCTGCGCTGTAATAACCAAGCCCAGGCGCGTAAAGCGCTAGTTCCATATAACGCGCAAATGAAATAGCACCAGCATTCTCAGCGATGGCGTGACGAATATGCGCAACCAAGTTTTCGCAATGCTGCAATGCTTGCGTACTGGGGGCCGGCAATGGGGTATCGGCGGTTGTAGCCATGACAGTGTTTTCTTAGTTAAATTTGCGCTATTATAGCTAAATTTTTGCCATATTCCACAAGGTTTTAACATCATATGAACAGTCAAACGCGAATTGCACTAGTGACAGGGGCTGCGCGTCGGGTAGGTGCTGCAATTATACGCCAATTACATGCACAGGGTTTTAACGTCATTATTCATTATCGTAGTTCGCTCGCTGACGCGCAATGTTTGGCAGCAGAACTCAATGCGCAGCGTGAAAATTCGGCGGAATTGATCTGCGCTGACCTAATGGATTTAGCTGAGGTTGATAAATTGATTAGTACTCTTAAACAAAATTATTCGCATTTAAATGTGTTAGTCAATAATGCTTCAACTTTTTATCCGACACCACTCGGTAGTGTGACTCAGCAACAGTGGCAAGAGTTAGTGGGCAGCAATGTCACCGGGCCATTTTTTCTGTCTCAAGGCTTATTTGCTCTGCTACGGGTTTGCCAAGGTTGCATCGTCAATATCAGTGATATTCACGCGCGTATGCCATTAAAGCAGCATACAGTTTATTGTATAGCGAAGGCAGGTTTGGATATGTTAACTAAGTCTTTGGCTAAGGAATTTGCGCCTGATGTGCGCGTCAATGCAGTTGCTCCAGGTGCAGTAGCATGGCCGGAAGAACATAATGCTTTAACCGATGCAGTTAAACAAAAAATTATTCAGCGCACGGCGCTGCAGCGGCATGGCAGTGCAGAGGACATTGCGAATGCAGTGAAATTTTTAGTGGCGGATGCGAATTATGTAACGGGGGAGACACTGTGTGTATCTGGAGGCAGATATTAGAACTAACACATAGCACCAATCTCCGCGTTAAGGTCACTCTTTTTTTTCAACGTTGACGTTTTTTTGTTGAACGAATGCCATAGGTCAGCATAAGAGAGTTTAAGTTGCGGATGATAGGCTTGTCCCGCAACTTCGGCCAAGGGACAGAGTACAAAGTCATATTTTACAATATCGCTGCGAGGGATTTCATAATCTCTACAATATTCGATTAAATCACCGTACAGCAGGATATCGATGTCCAAGGTGCGTGAAACAAATGATTGGGTTTCAGCGTTACGTCCACAGCTCAGTTCAATGTGATGAAGTTTAGATTTTAGCTCAGTGATAGTTAATTCTGTATCAAAACCAACGACCATATTGTAAAAAGCTGGGCCCTTAAATCCTTGCGCAGGACTTTCATAAATAGAGGATACGATAATTGTGGTAAATGCACGAGTTAACTGCCTGAGACCATAATGAATGTGAAGCTGACGTTCGATATTGCTGCCTAGTGAGACATAAACTCGAATGTTACTCATGATTTACCTATGACGTTGAATGGATATTGCGATATTTTGGGCGTTATTAATAGCGTGGGGTTTGCAAACCGTTAGCTGTAGTGCGGTCACGGAAAACTGCGTCAACAACAGTTCAGAAATTTGTTCGGCTAAACTTTCAATAAGTTTGAATGGGTGCTGTTTAACAAATTCAGTGATGGCTTCGCTAATTGCGAAATAATCAAAAGTGTCACTCAGTTGTTCACTGCGAGCAGCTGCACGAATGTCGCACTCTAGTGTCAGGTCAAGGATAACCGTTTGTTTTATTTTTTGTTCCCAGTCATGCACACCAATAGTAGTTTCGATTTTTAAACCCTGTATCGTAATGCTATCCATGCGTCACATTCTCAGTATTAATGAAGGACGTTCCGCTTGCTAATGGTTCCAAACCAAAATAGCTTGCAATGCTCTGACCAATATCGGCAAAACTGGTACGCGCACCTAAATTTTGGGATTTTATGCTTGGGCCAAAGAGTAATACCGGAATATGTTCGCGCGTGTGATCTGAGCCTGGCCACGTTGGATCGCAGCCATGATCAGCGGTAATGAAAGCGATATCACCATCTTGCATGTTTTTTATAAATTCAGGAAGACGACTATCAAGTTCCTCTAAAGCTTGTGCATAACCCGCAACATTGCGGCGGTGGCCATAGACGCTATCAAAGTCAACAAAATTGGTAAAGACTAAACTACCGTCAGGTGCATCTTGTTGTACCTGTAAAGTTGCATCAAACAATGCCATATTGCCATCGCCCTTAAATTTTTGGGTAATCCCCTGGTGGGCGTAGATATCGGCTACTTTGCCAATGGAAATAACGTCATGGTGTGCTTGTTTTAGATAGTCTAACAACGTTGGCTGTGGTGGCGGTGTAGCTAAATCACGACGGTTTGCCGTGCGGTAAAAATTACCTGCTTTACCAAGAAAGGGGCGTGCGATAACGCGGCCTATGTTATATTCATCGACTAATTCACGCGCGATATTACATAGATCATATAAGCGTTGTAGACCGAAATGCTCTTCATGTGCGGCAATTTGAAACACGCTATCAGCAGAGGTATAAACAATAGGTTTGCCACTTTGAATATGCTCCTCACCGAGGTCAGCAATGATTTGTGTGCCAGAAGCATGCTTATTACCTAATACGCCGGGTAGTTCACCACGGGTGATCAACTCTGTGAGTAATTTTTCAGGAAAACTTGGATACTCAGGTGGGAAATACCCCCATTCAAACAATACGGGTACTCCGGCGATTTCCCAATGTCCGCTGGGTGTATCTTTGCCTAAGCTTTTTTCCTGGGCATGTCCATAGGCACCACTCAGTGATCCATTATAATTTTCATAGCCAGCTATAGTTTTGTTTGTACTTTGTTGAGCAGCGGCAATTAAGCCGAGTTTTGCTAAGTTTGGAATCTGTAACACGCCATGGCGCTTGCTATTGGCAATATTTGCCTTACCCTGTGCGCACCATTGGGCAATATGACCGAAGGTATCGGCTCCTTGGTCACCAAAACTAGCTGCGTCATCGGCAGCACCAATTCCAAATGAGTCAAATAATAGAATAAATACACGTTTCATCGCTTGCTGCTCACATTTCTTTTACACGGCAGTATGTTTCTTTGATAAATATAACTGCTAGCAAACTAATCAAACAAGCGATAGGTAATATCGTCAATGCCAAATGGAAATTACTTGTTGAGTAGATGCGCATACCTTCGTTAATTTTGCCATCCCAATTTAGATCCATTAGCCAACCAAAAAAAGGCTGAAAAATTGCACCCCCGGAGATCGATGAAATGGAAACAATACTCACAGAGGTTGCAGTAAGAAAATGGGGATTACTTTCGGCAACTGTTGGATAGCTGATAACTTGAGTGCTTGAGAAAAAGCCCACTGCTAAGAATAATAACATGAAACTGCCAAGACTTAGCTGCGGCAAATATAAAATCATTAATACTAAGACGAGGGTAACCAGAGCACCAATCGTCATGGGCTTACGTCGTAGGCCCATGCGATCTGAAACCCAACCGATCATTGGTGAGCCGAGTATTGTGCCAAGAAATATCATCGTTGTAACATATGAAGCTTGGGTTGTACTAAAATTTCTAACTTGCGTTAAATAAGGTGCTCCCCAAATGGCGCCGAGGAGAAAAATAGGCAGATTCATTAAGCTAGTGTAAACACCACATAGCCAATTTTGGCGATTTATAAAGGCTAGTTTGACAGTTTTCCAAAAACCGATTTTTTTGATTTCTACCGCATCGGCGCGTTGGCGTTCCATTTGCAGTTTGCTGGTTGTTGGGTAGTCGCGCACGATAATAGCGATCAATATCAAGAATAGGAGACCAACAGTTGCGTTCAGCATTAAGGCATGTCGCCAGCCAATATGGTTGACTAACAGTGTCATCGGCGTTTGTGCCACCATGCCACCCAGCATGCCCATTGTCACAATAAATCCACTTGCTAAAGCCATGCGACGTGCGGGTAACCAACGCGAGGCCAAACGGATAACGCTTAAGAAGCAAAAAGCACTACCAATACCAGTGAGAAAACGAGCGATTTCTGCCATGTGCAATGATGTTGACAAGGCAAACATATATGTCCCACCGACGCATATGATCATGGTGGTTAAAATAAGCTTACGAGCTGAGATGCGATCCAATAGCATACCTGCGGGTAATAGGAAGATAATATTAGCGATAAAATAGCTAGCCGATAGTTTGCCTAGTTCAGTAGCGTTAACAGAAAAGCTTTGCATCAGACCTGTATCAAGGGCATTAAACATATTGAGTTGCACAAATTCATAAAAGAAGAATAGTGATGCAGTAATACAGATTAACCAAGGCTTAAAACGAGAGAATGATGCGGTTTGCATCGTTGGAGTTGCTGTATTTTCAATGGCGATCATTGTTATTTTTCGTCCATGTTAGTTGCTGCCAAATGCGCTAACGGTTGGCAATGAGTTTCACGCGTTAAGAGTACGGCGACTAAACCGAGAATAAAGCCGATAGGCATAATCCAAAGTGCGAAGCGATAATCCGATGGAGAATAAACAGGAATATGGTTGACAATTTTTCCATCCCAATAAAGGTCCATCATCTTGCCAAAAACAGGTTGAAAAATAGCATAACCACTCATAATTAGCATAGAGCCAAAACCCAGCGCACCCCCAGTGAGTACGGATGGATTGCTTTCGGTAATCATTGGATAAGCGATAACTTGTGAACTTGTGGTAAGACCAATCGCAAAAAACAAAATAATCAATGACCATAAATCTAAATTAGGCATATACATGATTATCAATATTATGGCCAATGATATAATACCACCGAGAAACATAGGCAAACGCCGCCGCCCTATGTAATCTGAAAACCATCCGACTAAGGGAGAACCTACAATCGTGCCCGCAAATACCATGGATGTAACATATGAAGCTTGTGTGATGTTGTAGCCGTGTGCTTGTACGAGATAGGGTATGCCCCACACTGAACCGAATAAGGCGACTGGTAAATTGAGGAAACAAGTGTATATGCCAGCACACCAATTTTGACGGTTACGAATAGCTAATCTGATCGTGCGGAGTACGCCCATTGAGTGTAAGTCTTGTTGTTCCCGCACATACTGTTGTTCAAAGCCTTTCGGATAATCTTTTACATTGCGCCAAATCAAAAGTATAAAAAGAAAACCAATAGCCGCGGTAACCAAAATGGCGTGGCGCCAACCTAAAGCGTGCGCAGCAACTGTTAGTGGGGTTTGAGCAATAACGCCACCCAACATAGAGAATGTGACAATAACGCCGGTCACGAGCGCCAGGTGGCGAGGTTCGAACCAACGTGCGGCTAAGCGTAAACTGCTAACAAAGGCGAAGGCGTTGCCTATACCGCTCAAGAAGCGAAAGCTAACTGCCATCCAAAAAAACGGTGATAAGGCAAAACCAACGGTGGCACCGACACACAACCCCATCGAGACTAAGATGAGTTTGCGAGTTGAAAAGCGATCGAGTAGTAGGCCAGCGGGAAATAGGAAAATAACATCGGCGTAAAAGTAGCTGGCAGATAAGTATCCAAGCTTAGTTGCATCGACGGAAAAGGTTCTGGCCAAGCCACCATCGATGGCATTGAACATATTCATAAGGACAAATTCATAGAAGAAAAAAAGTGTCGCGGTTAAAACCACAACCCAGGGCAAGAGTTTTGATTGTGAAGGTGAATGCGTTTGTTCCATTGCGTACACGGAGTGCTGACTCTCCAAAGTTGACACAGATTATATTATGAGGTTATGCGGTAGCTTTAGTATAATTATTTGTTTTTGTGGAAATTTTGTTTAGGCGTTCCGCACCATGCCAAAAAAGACGCGCCAGTATATCATACTTGTCTGTTCAATGTGCAGACAATTTTTCAGATGGCATTAGCAAGCAAAGCCATTCTCACGGCGACCCCATTTCTGACCTGTTTGAGGATTACCGATTGTGCACCATCGGCAAGGTCAGAGTCGATTTCAATGCCGCGGTTGATGGGACCCGGATGCATAATAATGGCATCGGGTTTGGCAAATTTAACGGTGTCTTTATGCAGTCCGTAATGTATGAAATATTCATGATCGCTGCTAAGTTCGCTTTGCAATAAATCGCTAAAGCGCTCCTTTTGTATGCGCAAAGCAATAACAGCATCACAACCATCAAGTCCGGCGCTAAGTTTAGTAAAGCATTTGACACCTTGTTTGGATAAGCTGTCGGGTAATAAGGCCTCTGGACCGATAGCATGTATTGCTTGCACACCGAGAATTTTAAGTGCTTGAATCTGTGAGCGTGCAACCCGTGAATGTAATATATCACCGACAATTGCTACGCGTAGCTGAGAAAAATCAGCTTTACATTGACGAATAGTCAACATGTCTAGCAGTGCTTGACTGGGATGTGCGTGGTTACCATCACCAGCATTTAATACGGCAAAACCATTTTGCATCGCCTTTGCGATTTTAGCGACGCTGCCAGGTTCACTGTGCCTAATAACAAAGATATCAACGCCCATTGCTGCAAGGTTTCTGACGGTATCCAGTACACTTTCACCCTTGTGTGTGGAAGAAGTGTCAACGGCAAAGTTGATAACGTCTGCGCTTAACTGTTTAGCGGCAATTTCAAATGAGCAGCGTGTGCGCGTACTATTTTCAAAAAAAAGATTAGCGACGATTTTGTCTTTGAGTAAAGGGGGGCGCTTTACTTTAAAGGTTTTTGGATCAATGAATGCCTGTGCCTGATCGAGCAGCTCAACGAGTTTTTTCTGCGTCATCCCTTCGATTTGTAAAAAATGTTTATGTGGAGTGGGCATTAGGCTATTTCCTTAATAATTAAGATTTATTTCGCATCCAACTTTCTAAAATTAATTTAGCCGCAACGCTATCGATGTCATTATTTTGCAGAGCACGATAGCCACCGTCAGCAAAAAGGTGTTCGCGAGCTTCTAGTGAGGACATGCGTTCGTCATTGAAATGCGTTGGTAACTGGTAACGTGCGCTAAGGCGTTTGCCAAAGCGCTTAACTGCAAGTGTTATTTCTTGCTCACTGCCGTCCATATTTAATGGTAGGCCTACGATAAAAACACTAGGTTCCCAGACTTTAATTAGTTTGTCTAGTTTTTCCCAATCAGGAATGCCGTCGCGCGCAGGTATATTTTCGAGAGGCTTGGCTGACTGAGTGACGGTCTGGCCGATAGCAGTACCAATGCGCTTCATACCAAAGTCAAAAGCCATCAAGATCTGGGGTGGTTTAGTATGGTCTGATGTATCGTTAAGCGTATTTTGATTTTCGTTATCAGGCATGTCCAGCATCGCTTAATAAGCGTTCTAAGTCCACCCCGATTAGCTTTGCAGCTGCATCGCGGCGCTTATGGCAAGGGGTTTCAAAGAGTACAGCTGAATCGGCAGGCCCACTGAGCCAGATATTTTCCGCGATCTCTTCTTCGAGTTGGCCTGGCTCCCAGCCTGCATAACCAAGAAACACAACCGCTTCCTTGGGGCCAGAGCCTTGCGCAATTGACTCAAGTATATCGCGCGAGGTTGTAATTGCAATATCTTCGGCTAGATTGATGGAAGAATGCCATTCTTTGCCTGGTCGATGAAGAATAAATCCGCGTTCGCGTTGTACTGGGCCACCATAATGTATGCGTTGATTTTTAATGCTTGGTTCAGAGACAGTAATGCCCATTTGTTCGAGAATTTCGCCCAATAAGATGTCCATAGAATGGTTGATGACGATGCCCATAGCTCCTTCTTCACTGTGATCACAAATGTAAGTGACAGTATCCGTGAATTGTGGGTCCGCTAAATTGGGCATGGCAATTAAAAATTGATTTTGTAAGTATATGGGATCTTGCAATGTCATAGTGTAGCCATTCCTAAGCAATAGTATATGCTTTATTACTCAGTCCTTAATTAGGTATTTTACCGACACTGCCAAATAGAAGCGGTGTTAATAAAAAAGGGGACCTCAGATTGTGTTAGTTGGCTATTTCATCAATCAGTTGGACCACAAGTCAGCAAGACTCTATGGCACCCAACTCCTAATTAAAACGACATTCTAAGGTCCCGTTATTTAGTTAGACGCCAAAAGCATGGCTTGGTTCAAAAAAGTTTTGACGGCTTAGTCTGCCAGTTTTTATAAACTGGCAAATAAGTGTTTGAATAAATTAAAATAAATAATAGTGAGGATGGCACCAGCAGGTATTGTGATGATCCAAGACATAAAAATATTGCGAATGACATACAAATTAAGCGCGCCTATGCCTCGCGCTAAACCCACGCCTAGGACACCCCCGACTAGGGTTTGGGTTGCTGAAACAGGTATGCCTGTAGCGGTTGCGGCAACGACTGTCAATGCAGCAGCAAATGTGGCCGCAAAAGCACGACTTGGCGTTAAGGCAGTAATACTGCTACCAACCGTAGTAATGACTTTCTTGCCATACATAAGCAAGCCAATCACAACGCCGGAACAGCCTAAAAATAAAATCCATAGTGGTAATGCACTTGCCTGCGAGATGGCTTTTTCTCCGCTTTGAGCCATAGTGACAACGACGGCCATTGGCCCAACCGCATTGGCCACATCATTTGAGCCGTGGGCAAACACCATGGCGGCGGCAGTGAAGAGCATCAACACGCTAAAGACTTTTTCAACATAATAAAATTGCGTTTTACGGTTGCTATCGGCAGGCAACTTAATGCGTGAAGTGACAACCGTGCCAATAATCGTTAGTAAGATGGCAATAATTAGTGCCAGCAGAACTCCCAGACCATCTGAAACATTCACCGTTGTTATATGGTGTATGCCCCGTAAAACAGCATCTGAGGACAAGATAAAGCAAATCACAAACATACACACTGGGACATAACGTTTGGCATTACGTAGAGGATGGGCACTAATTAATACTAAGCGCTGTACGCTTAAAAAAAGTAAAAAACCAAAGATACCCGCAATAAAAGGGGAAGTAAGCCAGCTCAATGCAATGGGCAAAACCATATGCCATTGCACACCATGGATCCCTGCCACCATCAAGCCAAAACCAACGATTGAGCCAATAATGGTGTGCGTAATTGATACAGGTAAGCCAAAATAGCTTGCTAAGGCCATCCAACTACTACCCGCAAGTAAGACGGCTAACATGCCATACACGAGTAAGTTGGGTTGGTTAGCGAGACTGCTAGTGTCAATAATGCCACTACGAATAGTGCTGGTGACTTGACCGCCAGCAAGAAATGCACCCGCAAATTCAAAGATAATCGCAATGATGATGGCTTGGCGTACACTAATCGCCTTAGAACCCATCGTGGTACTCATGACATTGGCTAAATCGTTAGCGCCGACACCCCATGTCATGAGAAGCCCAAACAGACATGCGAGGAGAATAAATAATGTACTGTGATCCATGGAGATCCTGTGGGTGGTGATTTTGGGGCGCAGTATATACTAGGGTGGGGAGACAATTCTACTATGCTGAGACATTAACGCCCCATAAGTCAGTTCAACTGTTGTTAAAGAGATGATGAGGTATCGCGCTTATCCGGGCTACGGCTTACGTATGAACAAATGCTAATGTAGCCTTGATAAGCGCCGAAGGCGCGCATCAAGGGAATGTATTCGCAAACGCTGCTCCTTGATGCGCCGCTACGCGGCTTATCAAGGCTACGGCTTCTGCGTCAAGGCCAGATGTAGCCCGGATAAGTTGCGCAGCAACGTCATCCGGGAACCGCAATCGCAAACACCCTCCCCGGATGACGCGCGTCCCGCGCTTATCAAGGCTACATATGAGCTTGACGCAGAGACAGTAAGCTACCTCTATCCGCGGTGTAATTGTTTGCGCAATGCATTTTTCAATTGTTGTAGCGCTTGGCCACGATGACTGATTTTATTTTTTACGTCAGAGGTTAATTGTGCAGCACTGCATGCATGGCTAGGAACATAGAAAATCGGATCGTAACCAAAACCATTTGTACCAGCGTGCTTAAACATAATGCGTCCATGCCAACGGCCTTGGCAAATCAACGGCGTTGGATCGGCTGCATGTTTGAGTAAGACCGTGACACAAATAAATTGCGCATCGCGTTGTTCTTCAGGCACATTAGCTAATACGCGTAAGAGTTTAGCGGTGTTGGCATGCATATCAGCGTTAGGGCCAGCATAGCGGGCAGAATAAATCCCCGGTGCACCATCAAGGTAATCGACGGCAATCCCAGAGTCATCCGCTAGTGCAGGCAAGCCCGTTAGCTCCGCAGCATGCCGGGCTTTAATAATGGCATTTTCAATAAAGGTGAGTCCAGTTTCTTCCGCATCGGGTACGTTAAATTCTGTTTGCGAGATTAACGCAATAGGCATCTCTGCCAATACCGCTTGGATCTCATGTGCTTTACCGGGGTTACTGCTTGCCAGGACAATTTTTTGTAGAGAGCTCTCATTCATGCATGCCAATATAACATAATGTCGATACTGGTGTAGGCTTTATCTTGTCCGAATACGTTCATGTACCTATTCGTGGAGAGACACTAGCTTAGGATGGCAATGCTAGCAGTGCGCTAAGTGGAGTACGGCTTATTTTTTTCTATTGACAAAATCTAGCAAGTCCTCTTTTTTGTCGCCACCGCCTTGCATTGATAGTTTAACTTTATCATTAGATTTACCATTTTGTTGCAGAGACAGTTTTAAGCGCACGTTGTTAGGCGAGTCTGCATTGCGTAATGCTTCTTCTTCGGAAATCATACCTGCTTGACACAAATGAATAATATGTGCATCGAAAGTTTGCATACCGTCTTCTTGTGATTTTTCCATCGCATCACGAATTTCATGTACTTCACCGCGGCGAATTAAGTTGCTAATATGAGGTGTTACCAGCATGACTTCTAAAGCGAGTGTGCGCTTGCCATCTAACGTAGGAATTAAGCGTTGAGACAGGATCGCACGCAAGTTGAGTGATAAATCAAGCAATAATTGTTGCCGACGATCTTCTGGAAAAAAGTTAATAATCCGATCTAGTGTTTGATTGGCATTATTTGCATGCAGTGTCGATAGACATAAATGACCTGTTTCAGCAAAAGCAATGGCATGTTCCATGGTTTCACGCGTACGAATTTCACCGATTAAAATGACATCGGGTGCTTGGCGCAAAGTATTTTTTAAAGCATCATCATAACTTTGTGTGTCCACGCCTAATTCACGTTGATTGACGATAGATTTTCTATGTGGATAAACAAACTCAACCGGATCTTCAACCGTGATAATATGTCCCGCACTCTGTGCATTGCGGAAGTCAATCAAAGAGGCAAGCGTCGTTGACTTACCTGATCCGGTTGCGCCAACGACTAAAATCAGACCGCGCTTTTTCATCACAAGTGTGGTCAGCACCTCTGGCAAACCCAACACTTTATAATCAGGGATTTCTGACTTGACGTAACGTGCCACAATTGCAATCTGATCTTTTTGTTTAAAAATATTAACTCGAAAGCGCTCACCATCGGCGTCGTTAATTGCGAGATTCATTTCGGGGCGTTGTTCGAATGCTGCAATTTGCTTTTCATTCATAATGCTATAGGCGATTTGTTTGATTTGCTCGCCAGTGATAACGGTGTCATTAATCGTTTGCATCACGCCGTTGACCTTCATGCTAGGAGGGGCATCGTGACTGAGGTATAAGTCAGAGGCATCTGCTTGGCGCATGTTGGCGAGGAGTTCTTGGATATTCATGGTTGTACCTTAATATATTGCTATCAATGTGCTGCCTATGCCATCCTCCACGCAGCTGGAGGCTCCACATGGACATATTTTAAGTATAGAAGCTTGCAAGATTCTGCTAAGCAGAGATAATACGCAGCTAGGCCATTGATTAAACATGAAAATAGATAATGAAAATACACATAACAGGGCTAATTAACCATGCAATCAAAGAGTTACAGGCACAAGGCGTGCTTGATGATGGGTTATCAGTCTCACCGCAGGTAGAACAGGCGCGCGATAATAAATTTGGTGATTTTGCGAGCAATATCGCGTTAATGTTGGCGAAGCCTGCTAAGCGCAAGCCACGTGAATTAGCAGAGTTGTTGGTTAAAAATTTACCGGCATCAGGCTGCGTTGCTAAGGTAAATATTGCCGGGCCAGGTTTTATTAATTTCTTTTTGACACCGCAAGCCCAGTACGAAATCATCAAGCAAGTATTTGCCGAGCGAGATGATTATGGGCGTTCGACTAGATACGCCGGACAACGTATTCATGTTGAATTTGTGTCGGCAAATCCTACCGGACCTTTGCACGTTGGTCACGGGCGTAGCGCGGCCTATGGTGCCGCTTTGGCTGATGTATTAGCAGCAGTTGGTTATCAAGTACATCGTGAATATTACCTCAATGATGCTGGTCGCCAGATGAATATTCTGGCCGTGAGTGTTTGGTTGCGTTACCTCGAGCTTTGCGGTGAAGACATTAGCTTTCCTTGTAATGGTTATAAAGGTGATTATGTGATTGCTATCGCTCAGCAATTACAGGAGCAGTGTGGTGCGCAGTTACGGCACCCAAGTGCCGCAGTTTTTAGCGATTTGCCAGCAGACGCTTGTGTCGATGAAAAAACAGGTGAAGTCATCAGTGGTGATAAAGAGGCAAATATTGACGCCTTGATCGAACGCGCGAAAACCCTATTGGGTGCTACTGATTATCAACGCGTATTTGCGTTTGGTTTAGATACGATTCGGCATGGCATTCAAAATGATTTGGCGGCTTTTGGTGTGCAATACCAGCAATGGTATTCAGAGCGCGGCCTAGCAGAACGTAATGCAATCACGGATGGTATTGAGCGCCTAAGGGCGGCTGGTTATACCTATGAGCGTGGTGGTGCATTGTGGTTTCAAGCGACGAGCTTAGGCGACGAAAAAGATCGGGTATTAGTGCGTGAAAATGGCCAGTCCACGTATTTTGCCTCTGATGTTGCCTATCATTTAGAGACATTTTCACGTGGTTATGACCGTGTAATTGATGTTTTGGGCTCAGATCACCATGGCTATGTCCCACGCATCAAAGCTTTTTTGCAAGCGGCGGGAATTGACGTTAAGCGCTTCGCTTCACCCTTAGTGCAATTTGCAATTTTGTATCGCGGTAAAGAGCGTGTGCAAATGTCCACGCGCAGTGGGGAGTTTGTGACTTTGCGTGAACTATGTGATGAAGTTGGTAAAGATGCTGCACGCTTTTTCTATGTGATGCGCAAGCACGAGCAACACATGGATTTTGATTTGGAACTTGCAAAATCACAATCGAATGATAATCCGGTTTACTATATTCAATATGCGCATGCGCGCGTCAGCAGTGTGATGCGCCAACTCCAGGATAAGCAAATCGAATGGGATGCTGAACAAGGTATGCATAACTTAAATGCATTGCAAGAAGAACAAGAAAAGAGTCTTTTAAAATGTATGGCGCGGTACCCTGAGATAGTACACAATGCGGCACGTGATTATGAACCACATATTATTGCCCATTATCTACGTGAATTAGCCCATGAGTTTCATAGTTACTATAATGCGCATCAATTTATTGTGACTGACGCCAGCTTGCGTAATGCGCGCATATGTTTAATCCAAGCCGTGCAGCAAGTCCTTAAAAATGGTTTAACCTTACTCGGCGTATCAGCGCCAACAAGGATGTAAGATGGCAAAAGACTATGCTCCAAAGAGCCGCAAACAACCGCGCGCACATAGTGCAACGCCAAAGATAGACGCCGAACAGGAGGCGTATGCCCAAAACAATGAACGTCGAGCTAGCCAATTTCCCTGGCGTTCGCGTCTATGGTTGTTTTGCGCATTACTTGCAGCCTTGCTCATTGGTGGTTTTGTTTTTATGCAGCAAGAAGCTACGGTTGAGCATGTCAAAAAAGAGGTTGGTACCGCGCCTACAAAAACAAACGCTAAAAAGCATGCACAGAAAATTAAGATGCCAATGACGCTGAAAAACGCACACCAGAAAAGCAATAAACAATCGCTAGCTTCAACCCAACAAGACTTTGATTTTTATACCTTGTTGCAGACGACACAAGTCCCAACAGACAATAATCAACAACAGATAACACCAGCATTGGTTAACAATACAGTTAATGAGAATGCAACGACACATATGCACGCGACTAAAACTCAGCAGCAAGAGTACGTGTTGCAGGTAGCTGCTTTTGCGCAACGCCAAGATGCCGAACACTTACGTGAGAAATTATCACAGCAGGGTTTCAAGGCCAGTGTGAAAACCTACAAGAATAGCCAAGGGCAGCAATGGTTTCGGGTTTGGCTCGGACCCTATGCGAGCAAGGATGGCGCAAAAAAAGACCAGGACAACCTTGCAGTAAAGTTCCATAAAAAAAGCTTAATGCTGAAGCATTCTGTCACTTGAAAAGCGGGTAGTCATCCCCATATAGCATGATTCGATTTTTCAGTTTTCACTAATATCGAGGAGATAACATTGCAACAATATCGCGGAACGACCATTTTATCGGTGCGCCGTAATGGTAAAGTCGTGATCGGTGGTGATGGCCAAGTATCGCTAGGCAATACCATTATGAAAGGCAATGCACGTAAAGTGCGGCGCCTGTATCATGATAAAGTGATTGCAGGTTTTGCCGGCGGAACAGCAGATGCCTTTACTTTATTTGAACGCTTTGAAGGCAAGTTAGAAATGCATCATGGCCACTTAACCCGTGCTGCGGTGGAATTAGCCAAAGATTGGCGTACAGATCGGATGCTGCGTCGTTTGGAGGCATTACTTGCCGTTGCTGATCATAGTGCCTCATTGATTATCACAGGTAATGGTGATGTGATTGAACCTGAAGATAGCTTGATTGCGATTGGTTCTGGTGGTGACTATGCGCGTGCTGCCGCACGTGCGTTACTGGAAAATACGAAATTAGATGCGCGCAAGATCGTTGAAAAAGGTTTGACGATTGCTGGCGATATTTGTATTTACACCAACCATAGTTTAACCATAGAAGAATTAAAAGCAGAATAACATTGTCAACAGTCCCTAACACACTGAGTAAATTTGAGAATAATATGATGTCTGAAACACTTTCAAACCGCACCGTTATGACTCCTAAAGAAATCGTCCATGAATTAAATCGTTTTATTGTGGGCCAAGATAAGGCAAAACGTGCAGTAGCGATCGCACTGCGTAATCGCTGGCGACGTATGCAAGTTGACGAAGAATTGCGTGCGGAAATTACGCCTAAAAATATCTTAATGATCGGTCCTACTGGAGTAGGTAAAACGGAAATCGCGCGACGCTTGGCGCGTTTGGCGCGCGCGCCTTTCATCAAAGTCGAAGCGACTAAGTTTACTGAAGTTGGTTATGTAGGGCGTGATGTTGAATCAATAGTGCGTGATTTAATGGATTTAGCCATTAAGCAAACGCGCGAAGAAGAAATGAATAAATTTAGGCATGTTGCCGAAGAAGCTGCAGAAGAGCGTATTTTAGATGCATTGTTACCTCCGGCACGCGGGTTTGAGGGTGAGCCCAGCGAAGAAAGTGAGAAAAAAGCAGAAAAAGATTCGCATACACGGCAAGTCTTCCGTAAGAAATTGCGCGAGGGTGCATTGGACGATAAAGACATTGAGATCGAAGTGGTTGGTACACAGATTGGTGTTGAAATCATGGCGCCCCCAGGCATGGAAGAAATGACTTCGCAATTACAAGACATGTTCCAAAATATGTCGTCCTCGCGCCCAACCAAAGCGCGTAAAATGAAAGTTAAAGCTGCTTTCAAAGTACTGCAAGAAGAAGAGGCGGCTAAATTAACGAATGATGATGATGTAAAAGCACAAGCATTAGAGAGTGTTGAGCAGCACGGTATTGTATTTATCGATGAAATCGATAAAGTCTGTCGGCGTGCGGACCATAGCAGTGGCGCCGATGTTTCGCGAGAAGGTGTGCAACGCGATCTATTGCCACTAGTTGAAGGTTGTACTGTCTCAACCAAATATGGCATGATTAATACCGATCATATTTTATTTATCGCCTCTGGTGCTTTTCACCTGACTAAGCCATCTGACTTGATTCCTGAGTTGCAAGGCCGTTTACCGATCCGTGTTGAGCTTGATGCTCTGAAGACTGAAGACTTCAAGCGTATCTTAACTGAGCCCGATGCCTCACTGACTAAGCAATATTCTGCCTTGCTGCAAACCGAAGGTGTAAGTGTTGAGTTCCATGACGATGCTATCCAGCGTCTTGCGGAAATCGCCTGGCAAGTCAACGAGCAGGCAGAAAATATTGGTGCACGGCGTTTACACACAGTGATGGAACGTTTATTTGAAGACTTATCCTTCAAAGCATCCGATATGGGTGGTGATAGTGTCGCTATCAATGCGGCTTATGTTAACAAGTTTTTAACTGACTTGGCGCAGGATGAAGATTTAAGCCGTTATATTCTGTGAGGTGACTTTTTAAAGACATCTCGTAAAGGGGCACGCTGAATTATTTAATCAAAACACATTTCTGGCACATTAGTCGGAATAACTAACTTGCCGGCAGTCAGCTGTTTGATGGTCTCAACTTCCACACCTGGGGCGCGCTCAAGCAAATGAAAAGCACCCTCTTTGATTTCCAAGCACGCGAGATCGGTGACGATTTTCTTGATACAGTGTACGCCGGTTAGTGGTAGGGTGCATTTTTCTAAGAGTTTAGATTCGCCCTTTTTATTAGCGTGCGCCATGGCAACAACAATGTTATGCGCGCCAGCGACTAAATCCATTGCGCCACCCATGCCTTTAATCAATTTACCAGGTATCATCCAAGAGGCAATGCTACCGGTCTGATCAACTTCAAAAGCGCCTAGCACAGTTAAGTCAATATGGCCGCCACGGATCATAGCAAAGCTATCGGCTGATGAAAAATAACAAGCACCGGTGGCGGCGGTCACCGTTTGTTTACCAGCATTAATCAAATCAGGATCAATAGTTGCTTCTGTGGGAAATTCACCCATGCCGAGCAAACCGTTTTCCGATTGCAACATGACATGCATGCCCTCCGGAATATAATTGGCGACCAAGGTAGGAATGCCGATACCAAGATTGACGTAGTAACCATCCTGTAATTCTTGGGCGATGCGTTGAGCGATCTGTTCTCTGCTTAATGCCATGTTGATCCCTAACTAGTTTTAATGGTGCGTTGTTCGATACGTTTTTCAAATGAGCCTTTAATCACACGATTGACATAAATGCCCGGCGTGTGAATGTTTTCAGGATCCAATTCACCCGGCGCAACAATTTCTTCAACTTCGGCAACAGTTATTTTGGCCGCAGTCGCCATCATGGGATTAAAATTCATCGCGGTTTTGCGATAGATTAGGTTGCCCATGGTGTCGGCTTTCCAAGCTTTAACGAGAGCAAAGTCAGCAAAGAAGGATTCTTCAAGCACATACGGTTTGCCATTAAATGCTTTTATTTCTTTGCCTTCTGCTACCGGAGTGCCGTAACCGGTTGCGGTGTAAAAAGCAGGTATGCCTGCCCCACCAGCACGAATCTTTTCGGCTAGCGTACCTTGTGGGGTGAGAATTACTTCCATTTCACCGCTAATTGAGAGTTGTTCAAATAAGGCATTTTCACCGACATAGGATCCAATCATAGTTTTGATTTGACGTTTTTCTAGCCAAAGCCCCAAGCCAAAACCATCGACGCCGGCATTGTTTGAAATGCACCTCAAACCCATTATGCCATTCTCATAAACAGTCTTAATTAAACCTTCGGGGATGCCACATAGACCAAAGCCACCGACCATGACAGTCATATTATTGGTTAGGCCAGAAAGTGCTTGAGCATAATTATCGACACATTTATTGAAGCCCGCCATGCCATTCCTCTGATTGATAAGATAGATAATAGGTGGATGTTAGCATACGCGTGTTTAGTGAGGCAATTTATATAAGTGTACACATAAGGTTATAAGCATCAGGCAATCGTAGCCTTGATATGCAACCCAGTTGCGTATTAAGTGATGTTTAACGTAGCCAACCACTGCTGTGCAGCTTTTCGGTACTTATCGCTTAAGGTATGCGGATGGAATAATGCTAAATAAGCAATACTGGCGCAGCAGGTTTGTAGCATGGTTAAAATGATGTAAGCGATTCCAAGTAAGATCAATTCAATGGCTAATAAGCCGTAAACAGGTATCCACGAAAAGTGAAAATTACCAATAAAAAATAAACTATCTTTAGGTAAGTCGGTCGCGAAATAATGGCCAAGCACAACACCCACTAAGAGGCATAACATATTGATGGGACCGACAAGTATCCCAACAATACGAAAGAGATAATCGATGTGGGTTATGAGCGCAATGCGCCTAGGATTTTGTAATAGCAATGACTGAAGCTTTGCAGTGGTTTGTTGAAAGTTATGCCGCTCGATCATTAGTGCTGGTAGTAAAAAATGTCGCACCTCAGCCCAGCGGCCATGTAAATAGGCAAAACGTTTGCTAACTAACCAACCGAAATAACCGGGTTTTTGCAGATTAAATACGCCTATACCACCTATAATACGTAAAAATGTAAATTGCCAAACGGCACCGCGCTGATCGCTTACTTGGCGTGCGGCATCAAGGTGTGACAATTGTTTATTAGTTAGGCCTTTCGCTAATAACGTACTTAGGCTAGCTTGTTGACGCGAAATATACATAGCTAAGAGTGGCCATACGATGAGTATTAAAACACTCAGCGTATAAAGATAGTTAATAAAGGCAGGAGTCACTCGCAATACTTTATAGAGAGTAAGCAAAAGTAAAGTGTAAAAAGCACTTGCGGCTAATGCACTGCGGCGGATTGGTATTCTACAGGCTTTGTTACTTTGTAAGTAAAACTTGGCTTGAAGCAGTGTTTGTAAAAGTGGCTTGTTACGTTTAAACATGGAAGATTATCACTTAATAAATAAACGGAAATAATTTTTTTGTGCGTTGCTGATAACGTAAAAATTCTTGGCCATAGCGTTGTTCGAGATACCCGCCAATCATAGGTATTTGAAAAGTAATGTAGCCACCTGTCCAGAACACTGGAACAAGTAACGCGAACACATCGTGGGTCACGATCGCAAATCCGGTAAATAACAGGATATTGCCAGTATAGTTAATATGGCGAACATGTTTATATAATCCGTCAGTATAAAGCTTTTCACTGTTACCGGGCTTATTCCGCCACAAGATGCACTGTACTTCTGAGACCGTATTTAGATAGGAACCAAAAATATATAAACAGATAGCGATGCTATCCCATAGGCCGAATGGTGCCAGTGCTTTTGCTCCGGAAAAAGCTAAACCACATAAAAATAAATATAAAATAATCGCTAAAGAAACTGTTTCATCCCAGTTCATGGGATCACGTTCTGTGACAAACAAATGAAATGCTACACGAATAAAGTAAATTCCGGCAAATGCTAGTAGGGTTGCGCGTCGCCATAACTCAGCTGTTGCCCAATCGTAATCAAGCCAATTGGCGATCATTGTCATGCCATTACCAAATAGTAGCCAACCACAGATAAGTAGCGCACAGGCAATATTGGCGAGTAAAAATAGCTTTTGAGTTAGTCCCTCTAAACGTAAAAACATATTAATCCTTAACGGTTAGTTTTGCTTTGGCCCCAGCTTGCTCCATTACAAGTTTAGGCACTAAATAACCAGGCAATTGCTGTGAAACCTTTTCATGAATACGTCGAGCTTTTTCCTTGTCAACGGCAAAGTGTGCAGCGCCTTGGACAGCATCTAACATATGCAGGTAGTATGGTAACACATTAATAAAAAATAAACGTTCGCTCAGCTCACATAAGACATCAACACAATCGTTAACGCCTTTTAATAATACTGACTGGTTGAGTAAGGTTATCCCCGCAGTGTGCAAGCGTTGCATAGCTTCAGCAACTTCGGCATCGATTTCTCGAGCATGATTACAATGTATCACGAGTACTGGTTTGAGGCGTGAGCCATTAAACCAAGCGATAAATTCAGCTGTGATCCGTTGTGGTATTACGATCGGTAAACGTGTATGGATACGTAAAGTCTTAACGTGTTTGATAGCGGCGAGTTGGCTGGCAAGCTGTGCAAGCCATTTGTCACTATTCAATAAGGGATCACCGCCACTGAGGATGACTTCTTGAATGCTGGTATCGCCGGCGATATAGTCCAGCGCCGCTTGCCAACCTTTACGCCCGGGGTTGTTTTCTTGGTATGGGAAATGGCGACGAAAACAATAACGGCAGTTAACCGCACAGCTACTTGCGATCGTTAACAGCACACGTCCGTGGTATTTATGCAATACACCTGCTTGCGGATTGACGGCTTGTTCACCGAGAGGATCATAACTATAGCCTGCTTGGCATTCTAATTCTGCGCTAATAGGTAAAACTTGGCGTAGCAAAGGATCATGTAAATCGCCTTTTTGCATGCGTTGGGCAAAACTGTGAGGCACACGCAAGGCAAACTCGCGACTGGCAAGGTGTGCCTGCTTCAGGAGTTGTGGTATTAAGCTGGGCTCAATTTGCAAATAAGTCAGTAATTCTGCAGGATCATTGATTGCAGTCTGCAAAGCTTGTTGCCACCCTAGCTTATCGACTGCAGTAATTTTTTTGCAAGTTTGCGTCATTCGTTGTATTCGGTATTGGTTAAACAGAAAACATTTTATCATTTATCGGGACTTACGCAAAATACTAAGATTGAGACATCTTGCGTAAGTCTCGACTTATGTCCTAATAGGCCAGGTTATGGTAGTATAGCTGCCACCTGTGTATCCTATGGAGAATAGTAAACGATGGCAAGTTACAGCACTAATGAATTCAAATCCGGTCTCAAAGTACTTATCGATGGCGATCCTTATGCGATCATTGAAAATGAATTTGTAAAACCCGGCAAAGGCCAAGCCTTTAACCGGGTTAAGTTGCGTAACTTAAAAACCAGCCGCGTGGTTGAGAAAACCTATAAATCAGGCGAATCTGTGCAAGCTGCTGATGTCATGGATATAGAGATGCAATATCTCTATTGTGATGGTGAGCATTGGCATTTCATGGTGCCTGATACTTACGAGCAGCATGCCGCAGAAGCCACTGCTATGGGTGAAGCGCAAAAGTGGCTGAAAGGCGAAGACCGGTGTAATGTCACCTTATGGAATGGTGTGCCCTTGAGTATCGACCCACCGAATTTTGTTGAATTGAAAATTACTGAAACTGATCCTGGATTAAAAGGTGATACTGCAAGCGGGGGCACTAAACCTGCCACGTTAGAAACAGGTGCTATAGTGCGAGTGCCTCTCTTTGTGCAAGAAGGCGAAGTCATTAAGGTCGATACGCGCAAAGGTGAATACGTTTCACGCGCACAAAAATAGTCATGCCCAAAATAACCAAGCCCGATTGGCAGCCAACAGCGTCACTCGCCAATTTACAATTACGTGCGCAAGTGCTGCGGACTATTCGAGAGTTTTTTGTTAAACGCAATGTGTTAGAAGTAGAAACCCCTTTGCTCTCACATGCAACCGTCACCGATATTCATTTACATAGTTTAGCAACCGCTTACCACCAACCTGGTGAATCTAATACCTTCGGCGAATGCTTTTATTTACAAACGTCTCCCGAGTTTGCAATGAAGCGTTTATTAGCAGCAGGTAGTGGATCTATCTATCAAATATGTAAAGCATTTCGTGATCAAGAAAAAGGTCGTCAACACAATGGTGAATTTACTATTTTGGAATGGTATCGTCCGGGCTTCGATCACCATCAATTGATGGATGAAATGGATCAATTGCTGCAGACAGTGTTAAGTGTGTCTGCGGCACAGCGCTTGAGTTATGCACAAGCCTTTCAACATTATCTTGCTATCGAACCACATGGTGCTAATGTAAATGCATTACAACAATGTGCTCAACAGCATGGTATTGATGTCGTTGTTGGTTTAGCGCATGATGATCGTGATGCCTATTTAAGTTTGCTAATGACGCACTTGATTGAGCCACAGTTAGGCCAACAAGCCCCAACCTTTATCTATGACTATCCTGTTTCGCAAGCTGCTTTGGCTAAGATCCGGCAAGGTGAGCCGTCAGTCGCCGAACGTTTTGAAGTCTATGTAAAAGGCGTTGAGTTAGCCAATGGCTTTCACGAATTAACAGACTCAGCTGAACAGCGTCATCGCTTTGAAGCGGATTTACAACAGCGTCGCGAGAAGGATTTGCCCAAAGTCGTTATGGATGAACGTCTTTTGGCAGCGCTCAAGCATGGTTTACCTGCCTGCGCCGGGGTGGCCCTAGGCATCGATCGCTTAGTAATGCTTGCAGCACAGTCGCATGCTTTAGACAATGTCATGAGTTTTACGATGATAAATGCTTAGAGCATACACCAAGCTTTCCTTAAGTTTTCCTTAAGCTTGATTTGTTACAATCGCAGTTGCTCACCCGAGCCCATTCTATATACGGACTTATCTGAATGCATCAGCACTACTAATACAATAGCTTAGCGCTGAATATTTCTCTGGAAGATTTTTTAGTGAGACAAATGCAATAGGTTTGTCTGTTAGAATAGAGTGAAAAAGTAATATGCGTAAATCAAAATACGGAAAGTATAGTGAAAATGGGGCGCCTCTACATAAAGCACAGGGAAGTTCCGCAGCGGTTTTAGCATTATTAGGTTCCTATTCTCCTAAAGAGGATAAAGCTTCTGGCGATAATGAATTTGATGTATTTGCTGATAATACGACTTATATTTTTGATCGAGATACACCGCCAAGAACAGCTGAAACTGATGCGATTTTGGAGGACTTAATAGCAAGAATAAGTTTGAGTGACGATGATAGTGGCCTCGATTCTGATGATGTTCCTAGTAAAGATGCATATGATGTTAATCATCCTTCAACTAAAACTAATGGACCAGGGTTGTTAGTCACTTCAGATGGTGAACCCGAACCCGAATTCCCTAGCATACATTTTATGAGCCGAAGAGGGACTTCAAAAGATAATGATTATGATTTGTTTGGTGAAATGAGTAGCAGCGATTCAGAAGACGACGCACCGCAAATCTTAGCTGGAAGTGAAAAACAAGAAAAATTCGGTGGAGCACCGCCTGATGATATTGCTAGTGAAGCTTCACGCTTGAGTCTTTGCGCATCATAAACGGCAAGCCGCAGAATATAATCAGGCCCAATAATAGCGTTGTTTCATATTTATAAACATTGCCAAAATGTAATTGTGCTGGTGGAATAAAACCGATAGCAATCGCCGCACAACACGTTAAAATTCCCACGCCAGCGAGAAGCCAAATACCTATGTTGCCCCCCGGAATACGGTAAGCGCGTTCGACATGGCTATGTCGATAACGCAAACGAATCGCTGCCGCGAATAAAATAATATAAACCAATAAACCGAGTTGCGCAGTCAAAGCAGACAAAACCCAGTAAGAAGTATTGATGCTGGGCATGAATAAAAATACAGTACACAATAAGGTAAACACAATACCTTGAGCTAGCAACAAGCGCACGGGCGCGCCTTTTTTATTAATCTTACCAAAATAAGCCGGCAGACACCCATCTTCACTCGCGACTAATAAGCCTTTTGTAGGACCAATGATCCAAGCGCCAACACCGCTAATGCCACCGATAATAATCATTATTACAATCACTGGTGTCATCCATTGCATGTGAAAGGCAGCAAAGAATACGCTGAAAGCTTGAATCAACCCAGAGACTAAACTAATTTGTTGGCTTGGCATTACCACCGCAATTGCTAATGAGGCAAAGATCAGCGTAATTAAAATAATGACCGCAGAGATCAATAAGGCGCGCGGATAATCACGCCGCGGGTTTTTGACGTCACCAGCATGCACCGCTGACATTTCCAAGCCAATCAAACCAAAGATAATCGCAATTAAAAAAGAAATATTTTTCACCGATTGAATATCGGGCAACACGCTGTGCCATGAGACTGTGATTTGCATGGGTTTGCCCTGCGCAACCCATATAATGCCGAGGATGGCGATAAATACCATCGGTAGGATAGTCCCAACAATCGCACCTAATGCACTTAGTAGACTCGATGCTTTCATCCCGAGACAATTAATAAAGGTTGCTCCCCAAAACACAATTAAGATGGTCACTAAGGTATAGGTTAAGTTGTCGGCTAAATGTGGATTAATGAGATAAGCAAACGTTGCCGCTAAAAAGGCTAGTATAGTTGGATACCACACGACATTGTAAATCCACTGCAACCAAATCGCTAAAAAGCCCCAACGCTTACCGAATGCTTCACGTACCCAGACATACAATCCTCCGGTCGTCGGCCAACCGGTCGCGAGTTCAGCGGTGACCAAGGCAATGGGAATAAAAAAGGCAATCGCTGCCAACAGATAGAAAAAGACTAAAGCAAAACCATATTCGGCACCAATGGGTAAATTACGCAAACTATCAACTGCAATCACATTGATCATGACCAGTGAAAAAACACTCAGCACCTTGGGCCTTGCTGTTTTGGATTGAATTTGAGTTGAATTTGCTTGATCTTGCATCACGTACTCCATCTCACGCTAAGATACACGAAGGGTGCAAAAAAACAACACCAGAATGGAAAAAACCGGGGCAGTTTAAATTTGTTTGAATTGTAAACAGGGGGGTTAGTTTTGGTTGTTGAGCACTATGTGGTGGCAATAGGCTGAAGCTAGGCACTAGCCAAGTTAGAGAATTTAGTTTAGCCTACCCAACCAGATGCATGAGTCGCCAGACTCAATGTAGTAGAGTTCAGAGTGTCGCTGTGGAATTGTCTGTAAGACGGCCTCTGAGATTGGAAGCAAACCATAGCAAGAAGGAATATAACATGGCATTAAGACTCGGTGATGAAGCCCCCAATTTTACCGCAGAGACGACGGAAGGAGATGTAAATTTCCACGAGTGGTTAGGTGACAGTTGGGGTATCTTATTTTCCCACCCCAAGGACTTTACCCCCGTATGCACAACAGAACTTGGCTATGTTGCCAAGCAAAAGGCTGAGTTTGATAAACGCGGTGTCAAAGTCATTGGCTTGAGTGTGGATGGTATGGGTTCACATCAAGATTGGATCAAAGACATTAATGAGACGCAAAATGCGCAGGTTAACTACCCACTAATCGCGGATCCTGATCGTGTGGTTGCAAATATGTATGACATGATTCCGCCTAGTGCTGTTGATAGTATGACCGTACGTTGTGTGTTTTTTATCGGCCCCGATAAAAAGATCAAAGCGATGATCACTTATCCTGCATCGACTGGACGTAATTTTGATGAAGTGCTAAGAGTGATTGACTCATTGAAATTGACAGATGAGTATAAAGTTGCCACGCCCGTCAATTGGAAGCAAGGTGAAGATTGTATCGTTGTGCCTTCTATTAGTAATGAAGAAGCGAAAGATCTTTTTCCGAAGGGGTTTAAAGAGATTAAGCCTTATCTGCGCACTACTCCACAGCCCGATTAAATTAAAGTTTCAGCTTTTCGGCTGCGCGTTGTTGCGCGTTTATTGTGATGCACCATTGTCCCACCCCTCTGGGGTGAGACTTAACCCTCGTCCCACCCCTTAACCCTCGTCCCACCCCTCTGGGGTGGGACGTAGATACCACGGGCGTTGTGCGCCCGACGAACAACGCCGTAGCCTTGATAAGCACCGTAGGTGCGCATCAAGGATCAGCGTTTGCTAATACCTTCCCTTGATGCGCACCTACGGTGCTTATCAAGACTACATCTGGGCTTGACGCAGAGACTGTAGTCTACAATTACTTAATTGATTGAGGATGACGAGGTTAGTAAAGGGCTTTCTTCGGTTGGGCTGGATGCTGCTGCTGCTGTTGTTGTTGATGTTGTTTTCCTACAACGTAACCCCTCTGGTAACTCACGACAACGATAAAATAAAGTCGCACTACAATCACGGACACGATTATGCGCGCTATCAGCATAAGATTTCAGCGTGTCAGCATGTTGCTCCATTAGATCAGCAGCTTTCCATGGTGCATAAAAGGCTAAACCTACGGCAGCGCCATTGATCACAGCTTTGCCTACACCGAAGCTCTCAGGCACGTAAGTTTCGATGATTTTCCACATACCACCACCAGCGAGGCAAGCTACAAATAATTTGGCGTTATTTTTAAAGTCGATACCAATGTCCCAACCTTTACACCCACGGAAGGCATTCTAACATTTGATTAGAAAAAGAGCAAATATAGACCGCTTTCGTTGCCAAGCTGTTTACTTGCCTGAGTGTAACTTATTGTAAAAATAAAGAATTTTTTGGTTGGAGGCGCTTAAGCAATTTATTTTATGTAGTTAAGCAAGCCCAAGGTCGAACTATCTAACTGAATTTTAGCGGCCTTTTTAGGGCTTGTGGTATCTGCTGTTAGCATTTTAAGGATATCATGTACAATGGTCTTACCGAGTTCCACCCCCCATTGGTCGAAGGGATTGATATTCCAAACCACGCTTTGTACAAAGACTTTATGCTCATATAAGGCGAGCAGGGCGCCAAGGGTATGCGGGCTTAATTCGTTTAAGACAATTGTATTGCTTGGCCGATTACCCGGAATGACTTTCGCTTGAGTCAGTGAGTCATCAGCCTGTGGGGGTATTTCATCACTTTGCTTGCCCAACATTAGGGCGCGACTCTGGCTTAAACAATTGGCATAGGCCAAGCGTTGTTGCTCTGCCTGCGTGTGTTGGCCTTTAACGACAGCAATAAAATCTATTGGCTGCCAATCAGTGCCTTGATGTAATAATTGATGGAAGGCGTGCTGACCACTACTCTCAACGTGTCCCCAAATCACAGGCCCGGTGGCATAGCTGGCAGGTGCGCCATTGCGTTGCACGCATTTGCCATTACTCTCCATATCAAGCTGTTGTAAATAAGCCGGCAAATCCGCAAGGTATTGCGCATAAGGTAAAATAGTGTGGGTTTGGCGGGCAAAGAAATTGCGGTACCAAATACCGAGTAAGGCTAAGATGACTGGCATGTTTTCAGTCAAAGGAGCTCGCTGAAAATGCGCATCCATGGCGTGTGCGCCAGCCAGGAGTTCAGTAAAACGATCCATGCCAATAGCAATAGCAACGGGCAAACCAATCGCCGACCATACTGAGTAGCGTCCACCGACCCAATCCCACAGTGGTAAAATATTACTTGCTTCTACACCGAATTTAATGGCTTTTTCTGTTTGTGCCGTGATGGCAATACATTGCTGGGACAAACTGGTTTGTGCTTGTTGTGGTGTTGAGCATGCTTGTACTAACCATTCCTTTGCAACGGTAGCGTTATTGATGGTTTCGCTGGTTGAGAATGATTTGGAGGAAATAATAAATAAGGTCGTCGCGGGATTAAGCTCAGCGAGCGTGTCGTTAATATCAGCCGGATCGATATTAGCGACGAAATGCATGCGTAACGCAGTATCGGCGTAAGGCTGTAATGCTCGTGTGACCATGCGTGGCCCTAAATCCGAGCCGCCGATGCCAATGTTGACAACATCGGTGATGGCTTCACCATGGAATCCCAACCATTGTCCCCGGCGTAACTTATCACTGATATCACGCATACGGGTTAGTGCGGCGTGAATGTCGGGCATAATGTCTGATTCATTTACTTTAATCGAGGCGCTAGTAGGACTACGTAAAGCGGTATGTAATGCGGGGCGTTGTTCACTGTCATTGACGATGCCACCGCTGAATAAAACTTCGCGATGTGTTGTGACGTTAGTATCTTCGGCTAGCTGCATGAGTAGTGCAAACGTTTCTTGAGTGATTCGGTTTTTGGAATAATCCAAGAATATACCAGCAGCCTCAATAGAAAAACTGTTAAAACGTTGTGAATCAGTCTGAAATAGATCACGCATGTGTAATTTTTCAATTTGCTGTGCGTGTTTGGCTAATTGCTTCCATGCTCTAGTCTTACAAATATTAGTTTTATTAATGTCGGTCATGCGTGACAGATTTCCGTATCCCGGTTATGTGGTGCTATTGCCGGTTGCGTAATACGGTTATTTTCATCAAGATACACAACTTTAGGTTGAAACGATTGTGCTTGCGTTTCAGGCATGCCGGCATAACTGCAAATTATCACGCGGTCTTGTGGCGCGCCTTTTAACGCCGAGGCACCATTTAACGAGATAATGCCGGAGCCTGCAGGAGCTGGTATCGCATAGGTTGTTAAGCGTTCACCATTATTCATATTGTAGATATCGATTTGTTCGTTAACTAAGATGCCGGCTGCTGCTAAGAGATCACTATCGATGGCACATGAGCCTTGGTATTCTAATTCTGTATGCGTGATGCGTGCGTGATGCAGTTTAGCTTTGAGTAGAGTCAGTTGCATAATGTTTCTCTTACAATTTACGTTCACTATAGTTTTATGTTGTCAATGAGGCGCGTTTTACCTAAATAGCCAGCGGCTAAAAGAATGCTATTATCGGAGGCTTGCTCAGCATTGTCTACCATCTGACATAAATCGCTTATTTTGCGTACAGTCAGGTACGTGATGCGAAACCCAAGCTGTTCAAGCTTTATCTTGCTTTGAATGAGTAACGGTGCGATAGCACCACTTCCCGATAAAATTGCACCACGTAATTCACATAATTGCTGATATAACTGAGGTGCGATTTGGCGCTCGGCAGCACTGAGGTATTGATTGCGTGAACTCATGGCTAAGCCGTCTATTTCACGCTGGATGGGGGCACCTATTATTTCTATCGGAAAATAAAAATCTCTGACTAAACGCTTAATTAACATCAATTGTTGAAAGTCTTTTTCGCCAAATATGGCAACATCTGGTTTAACGATACCAAAGAGTTTGGTGACTATTGTTGCTATGCCTTGAAAGAATCCCGGACGATCCGCGCCACACAATATCTCACCCAGCTGTGGGACATAAATTTGTGAATGTGCTTTTTTCCCGCGGGGATAAATTTCATTGTCACTCGGTAAAAATAAGGCATCGCACGGGTGTTGTTTTAGTTGTGCAATATCAGTTTCTAGTGTGCGGGGATAAGTCGTAAAGTCTTCATTAGGCCCAAATTGCAGGGGGTTAACATAGATAGACGTTACCACTTTGTCGGCATGTTGACGTGCTGTATCAATTAATGCCAAATGTCCTGCGTGCAAATTTCCCATCGTAGTAACTAATGCAATACGCTGTCCTTGCACACGCCATTGTTGTAATAAAGTTTGTAAATCGGTGATGGTTTCAAAGGTATGCATAATGAAATATTAATTAAGTAAATGAATTTTCTGAGCCGGGAAAGGCGCCACTTTTGACATCCGTGACATATTGATGAATTGCTTTTAGCAACGAATCATTATCGCCACCCAGAAAATTCTTAGCGAGCTTTGGCATATAATCTCCACTCAGCCCCAGCACATCGTACAGTACGAGAACTTGGCCACTGCAATCATTGCCAGCACCTATGCCAATCGTCGGTATACTAAGCACAGCGGTAATATCGGCAGCTAAGCTACGTGGCACACACTCGAGTAACAATAAAGACGCGCCGGCTTGCTCTAAGGTTTTAGCATCATTAAATATGGTTTCGGCGGATTGTTGGTCACGACCCTGTACGCGAAAGCCACCGAGCTTATGCACGGACTGCGGCGTTAAGCCTAAGTGTGCGCATACCGGGATTCCGCGCTGCGTTAACATTTCAATCGTTTCTGTTAGCCAAGCGCCGCCTTCGAGCTTAATAATTTCAGCACCAGCCCGCATGAGTTTGGCTGCATTTTTACACGCTTGTTCAGGGTTGGCATAACTCATAAAGGGTAAATCTGCCATGAGTAGAGCATGCTGATTACCGCGCTTAACCATTTGTGTGTGATAACACATTTCTTGCATATTGACGGGCACGGTGGTGTCATGTCCTTGACAGACCATGCCTAGGCTGTCACCGACTAATAGAATATCCACACCTGTTTGCTCGCATACGCGCGCGAAGCTAGCATCATAACAAGTGAGCATCGCGATCTTTTCACCGCGTTGCCGCATATTAATGCAAGTAGTCAGAGTAGTTTTTTTCATGCGTATGCGCCTGTGAACTTTCTTCTTCTAATTGGTTGAAGATATCTATTAACCACTGGTTGGTGGGGGTTTCAACCTGTAAGTTTTCACCCTGCTGAATAACAAAACCATTTGTATATTGAATTTCGGTTTGTCGACCACGTTGGATGTCTTGCCACATTGATGAATAATTTTCAGCAGTTTGTTTAGCTACATTCAATACTTGTTGGAAATAAGGTTGGTTGATAGCAATTTTATTGGCTTGCGCGATTGTTTCGACTTCATCACAGATTGCTTTAATCAATTGAATGCCTTCATCACTTTTAATTAACTCGCCATTTTTACAATTTAAAATGGCGGTTAAGGGATTAATTGTGCAGCTTATTGCAAGTTTTTGCCACAGGCGTGCATTGAGATTTGGCTCAAAGCTTATATCCAGGTTACTTTCGCACAAATAATTATAAACCTGTTGTGCCAAATTTGGATCCATGCATTGAGCGAAATTACCGAGGTAAGTGGGCCCCAAGCCGGCTTCAGTAATACAGAATGGTGCGTTACGGTGTGCGCCAATGGTGGTGGTTGCTAGTAAAAAATTTAATTCAGGAAATTGTTGACAGACTTGTTCAGCGATACCCATGCCATTTTGCATTAAGATGACTACACTATTGGGATGCAAGCGATGAGCAACCGCGGACAGTGCAGGGATGACATCATAAGCTTTTGTGGTAAGCAGTAAATAATCAATGTTACCTTTTTGCGTAGTTAACTCTGCGCGCACAGGCAGACTGGCTAAGCTAGTGGCACTATTGATGGTGATATTACCCGTACTGAGAAAGCGCTCCAATGCAGCGCAATTTTTTAAAAGCAACGTAGTTGGGTGGCCAGCAGACTTGAGGTAATAGGCCCAGAGACACCCCATGGCGCCTGCGCCGAGTATATGCCATACGGGTGTTACGTCTTTATGCATAATGAATCTTGGTTAATTATTAGACAGAACCGAATTATATCAGAGGCTTTCGTAAGAAAGCTAATTAGGCTTGCATTTACCTGGGCTTTTGGTTGAAAATACCGCCTCGCGCGATTTCGCGCCTGTTATTTTCAAAGAGGCAAATTGAATGAGTGAACATATTACTGACGTTAGTGACGATTCTTTCGACGCTGATGTCTTACAGTCTGATACCCCTGTTCTTGTGGATTTTTGGGCCGAATGGTGTGGTCCTTGCAAAATGATTGCGCCAATTTTGGATGAAATCGCACAGGAATATGCTGGTAAGGTGAAGATTGCTAAGTTGAATATCGATGACAATCCCGGTACGCCACCTAAGTATGGCATCCGTGGTATCCCAACCTTAGTTTTATTCAAAGACGGTAATGTCGAAGGTACCAAGGTAGGTGCTTTGACGAAATCACAACTAACAGGCTTTCTTGACGAAAGTATTTAGCACCTAGCATCGTATTGAATTAATGTTAATTTTTATGGCGGCTACAACGCAACTATAAGTGTGTGTTTGTGGTCCCATAATTGCGTTGAAAAAACCGCCGCTAGGCTAGACGAAAGGAATCTATCGTGTTAACCTCCCAAGACAATAATGATTAATAACCGATAAATCGTTCGAGAATTATCAATCACGCCAGTCTATTTCTATTAACCAACGCTAAAGGCATATCATACGATCATGAACTTAACCGAATTGAAGCAAAAATCTCCCTCTGAGCTAAGCGCTATAGCCAGTGATATGGGACTTGACAATATGGCGCGTGTCCGTAAACAAGATATGATCTTCGCGATCTTGAAAGCGCACGCGCAAAGTGGCGAGGATATTTACGGTGATGGCGTCTTAGAAATCTTGCCGGATGGATTCGGTTTCTTACGTTCTGCCGATAGTTCCTATCTTGCTGGACCCGATGATATTTATGTTTCGCCAAGTCAAATTAGGCGTTTTGGTTTACGCACAGGTGATACGATTTCCGGCAAAATTCGCCCTCCCAAAGAAAGTGAACGTTATTTTGCTTGTCTTAAGGTCGATGCCATCAATTTTGAACCGCCTGAAAATGCACGCGGCAAGATCCTTTTTGAAAACTTAACCCCATTATTTGCTGATGATCGTCTAACTATGGAACGCGGTAATGGTAGTACCGAAGACATCACCACGCGTATTCTTGATCTGGCAGCACCTTGTGGTAAGGGACAACGTGGTTTAATTGTGTCACCGCCAAAAGCGGGTAAAACTTTGATGCTGCAAAATATCGCGACATCGATTGCTGCGAATCATCCTGAATGTCACTTGATGGTGCTGTTAATCGATGAGCGCCCTGAAGAAGTGACCGAAATGGAGCGTTTGGTGCGAGGTGAAGTGATTGCCAGTACCTTCGACGAACCAGCTAGCCGCCATGTACAAGTTGCCGAAATGGTGATCGAAAAAGCGAAGCGCCTGGTTGAACACAAAAAAGATGTCGTCATTTTACTTGATTCAATCACCCGTTTGGCACGTGCGTATAATACAGTGGTGCCTGCTTCGGGCAAGGTCCTCACTGGTGGTGTCGATGCCAATGCTTTACAGCGTCCGAAGCGTTTTTTTGGTGCTGCGCGTAATATCGAAGAAGGCGGCAGTCTGACGATTCTGGCGACGGCGTTGGTTGATACCGGCTCGAAGATGGATGAAGTTATCTTTGAAGAGTTCAAAGGTACCGGTAACATGGAAATCCATCTTGACCGTCGTATCGCGGAAAAACGCGTTTACCCAGCGATCAATATCAACCGTTCCGGTACTCGTCGTGAAGAACTCTTGGTCAAGCCCGATGAGTTACAAAAAATGTGGATTTTGCGCAAATTGTTGCACCCAATGGATGAAATCGCGAGCATAGAATTCCTCATTGATCGATTAAAGGCTACCAAAACCAACGATGAGTTCTTCGAGTCCATGAAGCGCTAATAACAATTCTACAATGCTGGACGGATCTCATTGCTAACCAGGCTCAAGTTTTATGAAATACACGGACTTACGTGACTTTATCACGCAACTTGAAAAACAGGGTGAGTTAAAGCAAGTTGCCGCAAACGTCGATCCGCGTCTTGAAATGACCGCCTTATGCGACAGAACATTGCGCCATGCAGGGCCAGCCTTATTATTTACGCATCCCACTGGCTATGATATTCCCGTATTAGGCAATCTATTTGGTACCGTTAGGCGCGTTGCTTTGGGTATGGGCGAAGATGATCCGAGCGCCTTGCGTCAGATCGGTCATGTGTTAGCAAACCTCAAAGAACCTGAACCACCCAAGGGCATGAAAGATGCCTGGTCTAAGTTGCCGATGCTCAAACAGATGTTGACGATGACCCCCAAAACAGTGGCGAAGGCACCGTGTCAGCGTATCGGTTATGCGGGCGATGAAGTTGATTTACGCAAATTGCCGGTACAAACGTGCTGGCCGGGTGATGCAGGGCCACTTATTACGTGGGGACTAACAATAACCAAAGGCCCAGATAAGCCACGCCAAAATGTGGGTATTTATCGTCAGCAAGTGATTGCGCGTAACAAAGTCATTATGCGTTGGCTAGCACATCGTGGTGGCGCATTGGATTTTGCACAATGGCAAAAGACGCATCCCGGCGAACCGTTTCCAATGACAGTCGTTCTGGGTGCTGATCCAGCCATGATATTAGCCGCGGTAACACCGGTACCAGATAGTCTGTCAGAGTTTGCGTTTGCAGGTTTATTGCGTGGAAATAAGACAGAAGTGGTGAGTTGTCTAGGCAATGATTTGCAAGTTCCCGCGAGCGCAGAAATCGTTTTAGAAGGTTTTATTTACCCCGATGAGTATGCTGACGAAGGGCCATTCGGCGATCACACCGGTTATTATAATGAGGTTGAGCGCTTTCCTGTATTTACCGTTGAAAAACTCTATCATCGCCCCGAGCCGATTTACCATAGCACCTACACCGGACGACCACCCGACGAACCCGCGATCTTAGGTGTGGCGCTTAATGAAGTCTTTATTCCTCTGTTGCAAAAACAATTTCCAGAGATTGTGGATTTCTATTTACCCCCAGAAGGCTGTTCTTATCGCATGGCGGTGGTCACGATTAAGAAACAATATCCGGGACACGCGAAACGCGTGATGATGGCGGTATGGTCTTACTTGCGGCAGTTTATGTATACTAAATTTATTATCGTAACGGACGACGATATCAATGCACGCAGTTGGCAAGATGTAATTTGGGCGATGACCACACGCATGGATCCTGCGCGTGATACGACGATTATCGAAAATACACCGATCGATTATCTTGATTTTGCTTCGCCGGTTGCGGGTCTTGGCTCCAAGATTGGTTTCGATGCGACGCACAAATGGCAAGGCGAGACCCAACGCGAATGGGGGCAAGCGATCAGTATGGATCCCGCGGTTGCAGCACGCGTGGCACGGTTGTGGGATAGTCTGGGGCTTGATAAATAGTAAACTAGGGTGTGCGACTAATTTTCATTACCGGCAATAAGGCAATCGCATCTTTGCTTTTCTGGGTGCCAAACCACTCAGGTTCTGCAATCAATTGATAGTCTGGTAGTAACTGTTGCAGCCTTTGCGCATCGCGACGTTGGCTAATGACTAAGCTTGGAATCTGTTGCTGTTGCAGTTTTGCTAAGGTAGGTGGCAATTGTTGCAAGTTTACATCAACGACGCGTTGGCCATTTTGTAAATAAAACGATGTTTTATTTTGTGCGTCTATGGTGATAACACGCCAAGTCGCCCAAGGAGCTTGTTGTTGCGCTGCGGCTTTGACTTGTTTGGCGAAAGGTTTCAAGCCATGATCAGCATAAGCAATAGGCTTGAGAATACAAAAAAGTGCGAATAAACCAATAAATGTGGCTAGCAAAATAAAGCTAATCCAAGCACGTTTGCTGCGTATAGTATTGAAACCCTTACTGAGCCAACAAGCGGTCATCAGCGTTGCAAAGGGTACAACTGGTAAGATGTAATAACTGCGGCGCGATCCACTACCCATCAAAAATAAAAAAGTTAATAAACTGGCCCACGCACACCAGCGTTCTGCTGTATCCAGCTGACGCCAATGACGTATGTAATAGATAATGGCCGGGATGAGTAAAATTCCCCACGGCAGCATGTAGATAGGCAAATAATAGAAGTAAATATAAAACGGTTTGATTTGATCAAAAGGGTGTACGTAGCGCACAACATTTTCACGAAAGACTTCGTATAACCCACTTTCCGAATAATGTTGGCCACTCGTAAGATTTGAGAGTATGAACGGCGCCAAATAGATTAAGATGGCTGGGATTAAACTGATTAGCAACTTAAAATTAACATGTTGGCGCCAACTTTTGTTGTGCAATAGTTCGGGTAAAATTGCCAAGCAAGCCAGCACAGTGGCAACCGGCCCTTTGAATAATGAACTCACAGCTAAGATGCAAAAGAAAACGGTATAACTACGTATACGCGAGTCTTCGCGATGGTAAAAATACCAAGTCACGGCCACCATAATGCCGGCGACATTGAGCATATCAGCACTTGAGACGCGTGACCAAAACACAAAATAATAGCTTGTTAATAACATCCAAGCGCTAAGTAAACCAGTTTGTCGCGTCAAGATGCGTTTACCGAGTAAGTAGCAACAAATAATGGTTAATAACCCTGACAGTGCCGACGGCAAGCGTAGCGCCCATTCATTGAGATGACCAAATACATAGGCGAAGGCCAAGACTAGCCAGTAAGAGAAAAGTGGTTTGTCGTAATAGGCGTGTCCAAATAAATAAGGATGCAAATAGTCTTTACGTAAGATCATTTCCGAACAAATTGCCGCCCAACGTCCTTCTTGGGTCCACAATTCAGCGCTACCTAACATAAAAAAGAGTAAGGCAATGCTAGCGATGATTAAGTAAGAAAGTTTGCTGTCTTGTGACCAAAATAAACGTGCGCTGTTAGCAAAGAGTTTATCGAAAAAGCGATGCATGTCAGTCTATTTAACTCCAAGTGACGGGGCGGTGCGCAAATGCGGCCTAGTATAACGTAAAAGTTTGCTGCCTCATAATCTCGGGTAGTATATAAGGCATGCCTTCTTACTTTTTATTAACGCATAAATTTCTTATAAAACAAAAAGTTAGATTGCACAGGTTCGACTTCGCAAGGTGTCGCCACAAAAAAATTACCAAGAATGGTTGATTTCCTACATCTATTCAGAGATTTTCGGTATATCATACGCAGCACTACAAAAAAGCGTGGGCGGCATGTAAATGCATGAACCGCGCGCAGTGTTTAAATACAGAATAAATCAATAAGAACAAGTGGTGCAGTATGAATGGCCCAAAACGAATATTATTTTATTGCTTACTGCTGTTATGCCTAGCGGCCTGTAGCAACAATAAATTATTACTAGCATTGCAAACTGATCAACAACTCAATCTCAACCAAGTGGGTCAGCCACTCCCTGTCGTTGTACGTATTTATCAACTCAACGATCAACAAGCCTTTATGCATGCCACATTCAGCGAATTGTGGCGTAACGATTATCAAGTGTTGGGGGCCGCGTTATTAACACGCAAAGACTTTAATCTTAATCCGGATAGTCAGAAAAAGCTAAAAATCACTTTAAAGAAAGGGACAAAATTCGTGGCATTGATGGCAGTTTTCCGTAAACCAAAACGTTATCGATGGCGAATTATCAAACCTGTAGGTAGCAAACTGTCGTTGTTACCACACACACTAAAGATTAAATTAAATCGCAGCACGATTGAATTTATAGAATAATTAAGGAATTGGTAAATGCAAACTTATCGAGAAGTTGTATGGACTGAAGGCACAATGTTAGCACAGCAGCACTTTCAACAGTGGGATGCGCAACATAATTTTTTACGTCAACGATTATGGCGGTTAAGTCATACGTTTAATTGGGGAATAATCGCTTTAGATATCGATGAGGAAGCTTTGTTAAATAATACTTTTCGTTTGCGCGAATGCGAACTGATATTTCCTTCAGGTGATTATGTACAACATAGTGCTAAGTTGGATGGAGAATTGAGCTGTTGCTTGCAAGGCTTGGATTCACCATGTGTGAGCATTTACTTAGCTTGGCATAGTTCGTCCCGTCAAGCAGGGATTAATGGATATCCTGAGGCAATGGAGCCTGGTGCTTGGCAAACAGAATATCGCCAATTACCTGATCGTAATAACCCCGAAAATAGACGCGAAGTCTTAGTGGCAAAGCCACATTTATGTTTATTGACTGAAGCGGATGAAAAAATGGGGCGCGTTAGTATTAAGCTCGCAGAGATAGTAACGCATAGCCATAATGGTTTTAGCTTGGTAAAAGAGTATATACCACCCGTGTTTTCTCTGTATCAAAGCGCGCAGTTGCAGTGTATATTGATGAGGTTTTTAGAGTTAAGTAAAGCTAAACAGCGTGCCTTAGCAGAAGCGTTAAATGCTTTACGTCAGCGTGAAGCATTAACCCAGTTAGTGAGTTACGTTGGGGGGCTAGCGCAATGTGCCCACCTATCTATTACGCTGTCGCACTATTTGCATGTGCCAACACAGCATCCTGAGAGTATCTACTTGGCCTTATGTCAAGCGGTTGCAAGTTTGATGACATTTTGTCAAAAAAAGCGGCTCGGTAGTCTGCCGGATTATGCGCATAACAACTTGCGTGAATGTTTTTCTCAGTTATTAGCCACTTACCAGGAAGTCTTAGATGAAATAACACCGAAGCTACGTAATGCCTTGGTGCTGGAACGCACACATAAAAATTTTTATCAAGTATTGGATATCGCGCCAGAATATTTTGATGATAGTGCTTTTATTTTGGCAGTTAAGTTGCACGAATCAAATACAAGATGGGCCGAACGTTTTGCAAGCCAAGTTAAGGTGGCTTCGGCTTCAGTCATACATACAATTATCTCAAGTGCATTGCCTGGGCTTTTTATTAAGTATTTATCGCGACCACCCATACAACTGCCAAACAAAACGGGCTATGAGTATTTTCTTATAGAGACACAGGGTGATTATTGGCAGCAAGTTAAAGAGACACGCAGTCTTAGCTTATTCGTCTCTAGTGAATTTAATAATGCCGAAATTGAACTGTTAACGTTAGCTAAGTGAGCAGAGGGATGAGCACTACACATGATAATGAATTGCTAGGATTGACGCCGCCACTCTTTGAGTTGGTGGGGAAGCTGTTAGCGCCAGTTGCAGATGATTTCTCTCTGCAAGAATATCGCGACACGGTGGTGGAGGCGCTTGAACTATTCACACAAAAAGCCGCCGATTCAAATATTGAAATGGTAAAAATACAGGATAGCAAATTTGCTATAGTAGCTTTGCTTGATGAGTTGGCGATGGCTTCAGAGTTAGAAGATAAAACACTATGGTTAGAAAAGCCTTTACAACTAGAGTATTTCGCGGAACATGTGGCAGGAGAGGGTTTTTTTCAGCGTTTAGACGATTTGCTCAAAATGGGCATTATTAATGTTGATGTTATTGAAGTCTATTATGCTTGCTTGGAGTTGGGGTTTGAAGGAATCTATCGGCTGAAAGGCGTAGATAAACTACGCGCACGCATTCAAGAATTGCGTGTTCAAATCAGCGCTGTTCGCGGTAATGTGGATACAAATCTCCGGGTCAACACCATAAAAGTAAAAAACACACAACATAAGGGGCGCAGGCCAATTCCTTATTGGATACAGGTATGTGCACTTCTTAGTGGCATTATATTGATTTATATCGCTTATGACATTGCCATAGATTGGCAAGTAGATAAGGCATTGGTTTCGTTAGATAGCATACAAGGTCGATTATCTGTTCAACAAGCGGAGTTAACATGATCACCAAACTTTATGGGTATGTACAGAAAAATTGGCCCAGACTATTGATCGTTTCTTGCATTAGTCTTGTCCTAATCTGTGTGGTGTTCATGCTTTATTGGTGGTTAGGTCGACATTCATTGAGTGCATTTTTGATGGGCTTATTGCTTACTGTAACCTTGAGTGTGAGTATCCTTATTTTTATACGCTTGCGTCGCCAACGCTTAAGCGCTGGGTTTTATGATGAACTACAAGCACAAAAAGATAATATGGCAGGGCGCCAGCTTGAGATTGCACTATTAAAAGAGCGCATGGCAGCCGCAGTCAATGCGCTGAAAGCTACCCAACACAGCACAAGCTTGGTTGGTCGGTGGCTACAAGGGAAATCGGCGCTTTACTTGTTGCCATGGTATGTATTGATTGGTCCTTCGGCTGCGGGCAAAAGTACTTTATTACGCCATTCAGGGTTAGATTTTCCTTTTAGTGAATCAGACGAGGAAGTGCAGATTAAAGGCTTTGGTGGCACACGTAATTGCGATTGGTGGTTTTCCGATCAGGCTGTGATGCTGGATACTGCGGGACGTTATACCTTAGGGGGTGATGACCACGAAGAATGGTTTTCATTTTTAAATTTATTAAAACGCTTTCGCCGTCGTCTACCTATTAATGGCATACTCGTGGCGATAAGTATAGAAGATATTCTCAATAGCACACCTGATGAGTTGAAGCGTCACGTAAAAATTATTCGCCAGCGAATTGATGAACTTTATAAGCGTTTAGGTTTAGAATTTCCAATTTATTTATTTTTAACTAAGTGTGATTTATTAACCGGCTTTGAAGCATTTTTTTCAAATTTAAATGAGAATGAACGCCAACAAGTTTGTGGTGTTGAATTACTAGAAAAACCAAATGAAAAAACGATAAAGGAAATTTGTCAAAATAGTTTGCTTGAATTATATGGCAAATTAAGTGCGCGGCGAATCAAGCAACTTGCTTATACGCAAGATAAGCAAAAGAAGCTAGAAAGCTACCTGTTTCCAGAAAAGTTTAAAGCCAGTTTTGACAAACTTACCCAGTTTGTTGAATTGCTAAGTCAAGCTAATCCCTACCAAGTTTCACCAAAATTATGCCAAGTGTTTTTCACTAGTAGCACACAGGGATTAAACAATAAAAAAAGTAAAAGCTATTTTATTAAAAATGCTTTATCCAATATTGTGTTTTTTTATAAGGATAAGGCTAAACATAGTCAACATTATTATAATAATATAAACTTAATTAAGCGCTTGGGGCTTGTAGCAAGTGCAACGTTGTTGATATTAAGCTTACTGCTATATGGTGGTGCTTATGCCCATAATCGTGCTTTATTAAAGAAAGATCAACGTGTGCTCATCACCTTTACGAGAAGTTTACACACACATTCGGATATAACGCAAAAGTTAATAAGCTTATCTAAGCTGCTCAACTATTACCAAGAGATAGAAAATAATAAACAGGATCTAGGATTTTTTCATCGTTTAGGTCTCTATAAGGCAGACCGATTTTTACCTAACTTGCGAGCATTGTTGATTCCGCAGCTAAGGACTTCATTTTTCCAGCCGAGCGTGAAGTTGCTAGAAAAAAAATTACATCACTATCAGCACTATTGGCCGGCAGCATCACCGCAACAACGTAAAATAATTCAACCAGCGTATTATCAAGCATTAAAAGCATATTTGGCGTTAGCCTATCCTCAGCGCTTAAAGCTTGCAGGCACAAGTGGGTATCTAAGCTCATTATGGATGCAACAGTTACCTAAATCCGCGCAATCACAATTGCGTAGTGCTCAGGTAAAAGCCTTAGCAGACTTTTATTTGCAAGGCTTGGTGGGTAAACGCATTGGGTTAGATTATTGGCAATTAGATCAGAGCCTTGTTGATAAGTCACGCCAGCAATTGCGTACGCTGGATTTAGTGAGTGAGCTTTATACGCAATTACTCGAAACAGGTAAAAATAGGTTTAAAGCTATCACGTTGAGTAATTTATTAGCAGATAATCAAAGGCAAGCATTGCTACACGGTCGTTATACGATACCAGGAATTTTCACATTTCATGCATGGCGCACATATGTTAAGCCAAAAATTAATGAGTTGCTTAAGCATGGGATAGCGAATGATTGGGTGTTAAATAACAAGAACACTATGAATGCTTTCAGCAAAAAGCAGAGACAGTATTTGCAACAAGCACTTACACAACGTTATTTTGCTGAGTATAAGCAACATTATTTGGAATTATTGCACCATATTAGCTTATTGCCAGCAAGCTCATTACAAGATGCTGCACAAAAATTGAAGATGATGGCTGATTCTAAAGGGCCAATCGCCCAATTGCTATTTGCTGTTCAACGGCAATTAATTGTGGTTGATAATGTTGAGATTAAGCCTGAACAGCTACAATATTTTCATGTCTTAAAAAATATTGCGAATGAATTAGAAAAGTTATCTTTGCTACCTAATTCATCGGAACAAGCGCAGCTTTATGCTGCGGATATTTTATCCGGTCAAATTGATAAAGCGCCTCTCTACACTAATTATTTAGCCATTATTTCATTGGCAAGCCCATTTTCTGATGATGCTATAAAACAAGCTTTGCAGTTCGTGAGATTAATACCAGTAAGATTTGCTTGGCAATCAATATTACAACAAGCCAGCATTAATATTCAAAAGCAGTGGCAATCCCGAGTGTGGAATAACTATGAAAATAGCATTGCAAACCATTATCCTTTTAGGTTGCAGGGTGAAGATATTACCTTGCAGGGACTTGAGCGTTTTTTTAATCCCGAACATGGCGATTTGTGGCAGTTTATACATAATGACCTTGCTGAATTTTTACAAGTGACAGCAAAAAGATGGCAGCAAAAACAATGGCTGGGTTTGGGTATTCCTTTCTCTCGCGCATTTACGCAATCTTTGATGCAAGCACGTTTGCTCACTGCAACGATGTTTGATAATACGAGAGGTACACTAGGATTTAGCTATCAAGTGATGCCATTACCGCAGACAGGTATTAGTGAAATCAATTTGCAGAGTGCTGGGCAAACAGAACGTTACTCTAATGGTCCTCAACAATGGGTTGATTTCGTTTGGCCGGGTAAAGTGCAACAGCAAGAGACACAGTTAAGTATCGTTAGCAGTAGTGATGAAAGTTTAAATAGCGCGGATTTTGTCGGGGTATGGGGTATTTTTCATCTGTTAGATAAAGCAGCAGTAAAGAAAGTAACAGCAACACAATATAACTATCACTGGGATATAAAGGGCCCACAACAATCAAAAAGCGTCTCGATCGCAATCCGGAGTGATAAGCCATACAGCCAATTTTCACAGCAACTTTGGCATAAATTTACTTTACCAAAGCAAATTGTTAGCAGTAAATTAATGCCCGGAGATGAAGGTTAGGTATGCTAAATCACTGCAAAGCAAAAATTAAAAATATAAGAGCTGTTAATGATCCCATTGCCTGCTTTGGTAAATTGGCATTGCAAGCCGAATTTATTCGTTATCGGGTGACACCCGGTACGATGGCAAGCTTAGATATTTGGATTCAAGAGGGGTTTAGTAGGTTTAGTCGACAACTAGATGCTGATGCTGCAAGCGCGCAATTAAATAATATACCACCTATCTATTATTTGTTAGGGAATGGACATAGGCAGCCATATATTGGTATGAGTACTATGAGCCATGATAGCTGTGGTCGCCATTATCCATTAACAGTAAACCGTTGTCTAATGAATCCATTAGCAAAGGAATTCCAAACAGCCATACCCGTTGCTTTACGTGCTTTTTATCAAAGTGCGGCTCAAATCTGCCAAACAATCGCTGCGCAGAGTAGTTCGCAAGATTTTCTTGAAAATATTCAACAAATAAGTGCCATAAGTGCTCAGCTTAATAGGCGAGAATTTTTGACAACGATAGTCAAGGAGTTGTCAGCGATAACCTGGCAACAGTTCATGCAAGGTATAAATAGATATTATCCAACACTACATGAAACTAGCTTGGTAAATATTGTCGCAGACGTTTTAAGTGGCGCTAAGGTTCACGCGCAGCAAGCACTCCCTTGGGGAATGCGTTTACCACTTGTAGAAAATAAGTTATTTTTAAGTGCTGCATTTTGGTTGCAATTAATAGACACAGTCTTGGAAGCGAAACAATGGCATTATCAAGTCTTTTGGCATGGTCCTAGTCCAAGCTGTAAGCCAGCAGTGACTATTTATTTTAAAGCATTGCCTAGCAGTTATTTGCGACAATTAGTTGATCAGGAAAGTAAATTTGATAATTTATTTTGTTTGGCTAGATATGCACGGTTGAGCAAGGCTGACGTTAACAACAAAAATGAAGTTTGTTTTGCAGATAACACCTCACTATTGGATGTTGGACAACAATGGGTAAAAATAATTTTAAAAAAATGATAACGAATAGTTAATTTCCTACATCACTCTCAAAAAAATTAAGATATACTACACACAAGTTCTAATAATAATGAAAATAAAGGACTTAAATAAATGAGTAACAGTTTCCAAAACGAAATTCCTCGTGCGCGAATCAATATTACGCTAGATGTTGATACGGGCGACGCTCAAAAAAATAAAGAATTGCCGCTTAAGCTTTTAGTCTTTGGTGACTTTAGCTATGGCAATAATACGATACCATTGGCTCAGCGCGAACGCACCAGTATTAACAAGAATAATTTTGATAGTGTGTTGGCTAGCTTGTCGCCTAAGCTAGCACTGCGAGTGCCTAATACTATCAAAAACTCGCGAGAAGATTTGAATGTTAAGCTGAGTTTTAAACAATATGAAGATTTTCATCCCCGGCGTTTAGTAGAAAATATACCAGAGTTAACTAGATTGCTCGCAATGCGCAATTTGCTTAAAGAATTAAAGTCTATCCTGTCTGAGAACAAGCCGTTGCGACAATTGTTAGAAAACCATCTAAAAGATAAAAAATCACTGTTGGATTTGAAACAACAGCTAAACAGTGTATTCCCACTGCAATAATTTTTGTGTAATGATAAATAGGTAGAGCAATGACAGCGAATGCTAATCAGGAAATAAGTGTGTCTCAAACAAGCGAGGCTAAATACAAAAATACTAATCACAGTAATGCGCTTGTTGATTTGTTCGCAAAGGCGCACATACAGGATACACAGGCTGAGTTGGCACTTGTTGATTTTAGCTCAAGTGAGAAAATGGCTCAGCAAAGTAGTGATAAGCGTACCCTAGCTGCTTTGCAAGTTTTGCTAGAGATGTTGATTAAGCACGATGGTGATATCGACAAAGTCGATCGCGTGCTTGTCGATTATTATATTAATCAACTTGACACGATGCTGGATGCTCAGCTCGATGTTATCTTACATCATCCTGAATTTCGTGAGCTTGAATCACTTTGGACCAGCTTAAAATATTTGGTTGACCGTACAGAGTTCCGAGCGAATAGTAAAATTGATGTTCTGGATGTCAGTAGAGCAAATTTGGCAGATGATTTTGCAGAAGCCAGTGAGCTTGTGCAATCTAGTTTGTATCAGCATGTCTATGTACAAGAATACGATACGCCAGGTGGTCAACCTTACGCTGCTATGTTAGCTGCTTATGAATTTACTGCCGATAAACAAGACATGGATTTGCTATGCCCAATCTCACAGGTTGCTGCTGCTGCGCATTGCCCTTGTATCGCTTCAGCAAGCCCCCAATTTTTTGCCAAACAGACTTATGATGAAGTCTTGCGTATTGAAGATTTGAGTGCATATATGGAGCGAGCAGAATACATCAATTGGAATAGCTTGCGTAACAGTGAAGATGCTCGTTATATTGGCTTAACCTTACCGCGATTTTTATTGCGTCTGCCTTACGGCAAAGATAATCCGATCAAAGCTTTCAATTATAATGAAAATGTTATAGCCACTAATGCCGATCATTATTTATGGGGCCAAGCAAGTTTCGCGTTTGCAGCAAATCTAATGCGTAGTTTTAAAGAGCACGGTTGGTTAGTGAATATACGTGGGCCTGAATCAGGTGGTAAAGTTGAAAGGTTGCCTTTGCATCAATATGACGTTGGACAAGGCTTATTAACTAAAATCCCATCACAAGTTATTATTCCAGAGACTAAAGAACTTGAATTGGCGCGTCTTGGTTTCATTCCTTTGAGCTATTACAAAAATAGTGATTACGCCTGTTTTTTTTCGGCAAACTCGATTCAACGACCAGCCGAATATAGTGAGCCAGAAGCGACCGCGAATAGCCGTATCAATGCTAGGCTCCCCTACGTATTTCTCTCGGCGCGTTTAGGGCATTATTTGAAGGTATTACAACGTGAAAATATTGGGGCTAATAAAAATGCTAATGAGTTAGAAATCGAATTAAACACATGGTTGCAGCGCTTAGTAACCAAAATGAATAATCCGGGCCCAGAGTTGGCTGCTACCCACCCCTTGCGAGCTGGCCACGTCGTTGTGGCACCAATTCTGGATAACCCGGGTTATTATACCGTGTCACTCTATGCCATGCCGCACTTTCAAGTAGAAGGTATCGATGTCACGTTATCACTCGTTGGGCAATTGCCGGGAAAGCAACATTAACCAAACTATTTCGAAATTTTTTAAAGAGAGAGCTTATAAAGCATAAATAATGAATTAAACGTTACGAGTTTTGTGGGAATAATCAATACACCAAAGAGCGAGTAATTTGTGTGCACCTAAAGGGCACAGGCGGGCGTGGCGCGGCAATTTCTAACAAAGAGTGATGCTGCAACAAAGCCCTCGCGCAAAAGACGAAGCTCGGAGAAAAAGAGAAGGAGATTGAAATGGCGATACCAGGCTATATGTGGCTGCTTGATGACCAAGGCAACCAAATTAAAAGTAACTCAAAAGTCTCTGGACGTGAAGGTGCATGCGAAGTAATTGGCTTTCAACACCGTGTCTATATTCCCAATGATAGCGACACGGGGGCGTTAATGGGAACACGTAAGCATGAACCTTTCGTGATAACTAAAGCATTTTGCCCCGCAACACCTGAGTTAAATAAAGCATGTTGTTCGGGCAAAACGTTACAACAGGTTAAACTCAGTTGGTACCGGATTAATGATCAAGGTCAAGAAGAAGAATATTTTCGCCATACCTTGAATAATGTCAAAGTTGTTGCGGTACAACCGATAATGGATGATATCAAAGACAAGCGGAAAGAAACGTACGGGCATTTAGAAAGTGTTGCCCTACGTTACGAAGAAATACGCTGGGAATATCTCGATGGCAATATCGCGGCAAATGATAAATGGTCAGAGCGCTCATAGCTTGCTATCACTATTATTAGATTGTTTCGAGGCCGATGCTAAAAAACAACAGACACAAGCAGTCACAATAAGTATACAAAGACACTTGGCGTATTTGTTAAATACACGTAAAGGCACATTAAGCTATGATAAAGAATACGGTATGCCCGATCTTACAGTGCTGTATACAGAGCTGCCTTATAGCCTCGATGATTTAATTGATATTGTGAAAAATACGATTGAAAAATATGAGCCGCGTCTAACAAATGTATGTGTAACACAGCAGATGAATCAAAGGCAAGATTGCGTGCTTTGTTTAGCAATAAAGGCACAAATAAAACCTGATAAAAACATTTGCTTCGCAACATTTTTGTTAAGTGGAGGTTGTGCAAAAGTTGCAGTGGAAGAGCTTTGCGCTGAGTGATATTTGCTAGACTGAGTGGTTATTTTTCTGTGTTGAAAAATGGCGTTTTATGCAAAAAATAACGGTGTTTTTGCACAGTTATGACTTTTAAAAAATAATATAAAAAGGCGTTGACTTTATATCTTTAAAGACATTACTCTATTCGCACCCAAGGCTAAAACAACAATAATAATGGCCGGGTCAAAGGAGTGCTTGCTGGCAAAGGAATTAAGCAACAACCGTTTCTTAAGCAGATAATAACAATAATACTGGAAACGGTTCGCACAAATTTCTACTCCAATTGTTTCTTCAGCAGTCAAGCAAGTACTCCTTTTTTACAACCCGCTTCCATTTCATACAAATGTTCAAATAGCACGGCAAGGGTCATGACAATTGCAGTTTAATTATTGTATATAACCTACAAAAAATTAATCCGGAGATTGTTTATAAAAAGAATAAAGCGAGACCGCTTCTACATTAAACGATAATTTGTATAGTACAGAAGTATGTCGCCTCTCTGTCAAAGGATGAGCAGAGAATAATAACAAAAAAAGGACTATGGCCATGGCTTGGTTTCAGTTTAAAAAGAAAAAAACGACGAGTGCTCATAGACGACAATCAATTAGACAGCATAAAACAAGAGCAGTACATAAACGAAACGCTTTAACAAGATCTTCTCCCTCTATTTGGGAGCAGATAGGAAGCGTTGCACGTCGCTTAGCCAGCGCAATGACCATCGTCTTTGCATTTTTACCTTCTGCGCATGCGGTCGTTATTGATAATGCAAAATCTCCCGATCCATGTAGGGATTCACACACAGGTACTGCTGTGGCTAAACGAAGCACTGCACAACGAGAGTCCTCCTTTATTATTGATGATGTTACACGCAGATCGACTCTAGCTGCTGCACAAGACTTACGTGGGCGGCCTAAAGTTAAAGAAACAAGTGCAACAATGATAGTTGCTACCATAAGTAGCCGAGATTCAACGCCAGCCAAACCTAAATTACGAACAGCTCAACTTAGAGAGAAGCGTTTATATCGTTCACCCAGTGCAATTGAGCCTCGTACAGTTAGAAAAACCGTAGCGAAGCAGAGATTAGCACAGGAATATCGCCGACGTAGTGCAAGTGATGTAACGCTAACTGGAGCAAGCAGAAAACCCAATGGCTTCTCCAATGTTTTTAAAGCTCCAACCTTATTCTCAAATTGGCAATATTGGTCTTTAGCGCTTGCTTACACAAAACCGCGTAGGAATGACAACCATATTTTCTACAGTAAAATGTTAGATCGCCTAATTGTGTATAGTTTGGCAATGCATGATTGGCAACAAAAACATAAGCTCAGCGATACTAGAGAACGTAGTGAGATACACCGTGAAAGAACGAGGTTGGATAATCAGCTCGTCGCTTTTGACGGCTTGTTTCACCAAATGAGAACAGTGCCTTGTGAAGAAACCGCTTTTAAATTTTCCGACTGCGTCTGGAGGCTTCAGACTCAGATTGAGCGAGATTATGTTAGTGATGCAAGTAGTAAACATGAGGCCGAATGGATAAGATTGAGAGCGATTTATAAGCAAACAGGTCGAAGAGCTAAATCCCAATGGCCGCCTATAACAAGGTTTCAGAATGACTTAGGCAGCGAACAACACGGTGGATTAAGTTTTGTCTAAGCCCGACTATTTCCACAATGAATTACAGCAGCTTAAACAAGGTATGCAACAATTCACGCAAGAACACCCACAGCATGCCAAGCAGTTAGGTCTACAGAACAATGCGCAGCATAATGACCCTTATGCAGAACGATTGCTACAAGGCACAGCCTATCTTGCTGCGAAGATCCGTGAACGTATCGAAGATGATTTGCCGGATTTGACTGAAAGATTATTGGCACAAGTGCAACCTAGCTTGCTTAAGCCTATGCCGGCGATGACGGTATTGCATCTGCAACCGAGAATAGGGCAATTACAACAACCGTGTAGTATCCCGACTGCAACCATGTTTTACACGCAAAATACTGGGGAAAAATCAGCGCAGGCGACAGAAGAAGATCGGCTTTATTATTTTCATACTTGTTCATCTTTGCACATTAATCCCTTGTCTATCGATTCGCTATCACTACACACGAGCGATCAACAGGTTGCCAACGCAGAAGGCTTGCTGCGATTTAAGTTATGCTTAGCAGATAATAGTGAGATCAGCCTTGATTCACTTAAGAACTTGAGCTTTTATATTCATGCGCCACAGTCGCAAGCTTGCAGGCTACAGCATGCTTTGTTGACACAGGTCGCGGCTATTTCTATATCAGCTGAGCAAGGCGGAGCAAGGACTGCAGTCAACCTTGGTGGACAAGCTTTGATTTCATGGCCGTTGCTTAATTCAGTTGACTTGACTGGTAATGTATCTGGCGCAGCCGCCTTTGACGTTGTTCGCCGCTATTTTCACTGTCCAGAAGCGCTACGTTTTATTACCTTCGATCTAAGTTTGGCACATACGATGCTCACAGAACATGGTTCAATAGTGGTTGAATTACAGCTGCGCACCCTTCCTGAAACGGCAAGCGACATAAAGCCCGAGATGCTGCAATTAAATTGCGTGCCAGCAATAAATTTATGCGCGCGTGACGCACAGCCAATTTTATTAGATCACACTTGCAGCGATTACCCATTAATGATCGATAGCACGAATGCACAACAAGAAGTTATCTACAGTGTCGATAAAGTTACAGGGTTTGATTATGCACGAGGAAAACAGACACATTACGCAAGTCTGGATTCGTACACCCAATTGCGTGACAGTGCTGCCTATTTTTATACCTTACAAAAGCCAAACGCCACTCATAGACAATTGCATTTGGCTGTGATGCAATCCTCAGATCAGAAGCACGCTCCCCCAAGTGTTTCTAACAAACATTCGATTGGCGAGACAAATTTGTTGGCCGCGCAAAGTTTGTCTTGCCAATTGAGCGTTTGCCAGGGTGATGCACCACACGCGCATATCGGACAGCAAGCGCAATGGTATCCACATCAACAATTGGCACAAGCCTATCGGGTTGCTAACCTCGTACGTCCAACGCCAATGTATGAGCCATGCCAGCGCGCCGATTACCAATGGCGTTTGATTTCACAACTAGGCTTTCACTATCAGACATTAACCTGTCTTGATAATTTGAAAGCATTATTGAACTGTTTAGCGTCGAATGATAATCAGATGGCTAAACGCCAAATTGAAGCGTTGCAAGCAATAACCACCCGCACGATAAATTCGACACGACAGGGGTGTTTGCAACAAGGTATCATTGTCCATCTCGGGATAGATGAAACTGCGTTTGCAGGTAATGCTGAAGTCTATATGTTTGTAGGCGTGTTACATGCTTTTTTTCAGCATTATGCACCACTTAATTATTTTATTACGACTAAAATAACGTGCCAAATTAGTAAAGAGGTATTCATATGGCATCCACAGCGAGGCAAACGCCAGACCCTATAGGAGAGGGTTTAAGCACGCAGGATGCAAGACACTATCAATTTTACCAATTGCTGCGGCAATTGGAGTTACAGCAAGCGGCACAAACACAACCAGATTTTTTTGCACATTTGAATATTAGTACTAATGCTAGTTTGGCTTTTCCTGCAACGGATATAGAATCGTTAATACACACACAAGCGGGTGATTACCAACTACTGGTTAATTTTATGGGATTGCTAGGAGTTGATTCGCCACTCCCGCTTTATTTTCAGGGCCTCTCACAGCAAGATACACAAGATGCTGTAGCCTTGCGCGCATTCCTTTCAATATTCTTTCAACGGTTTTACCAACTGCTTTATTTAGGTTGGAAGAAGATGCATCCGTTATTGTTTTGCAAGCGGGATCCTGCACGACAAGCTTTTTTGTATACTGCGGATGCCTTATCGGGGCGTTCTCTAGATAGGGAAGACTTTTGTTTGTTTGCCCTACAACCCTATTTTATATCGCGGCAACGAAGTGCTCTAGGTTTGCAAGCAATGCTTTCTAATTATCTAGCTTGTTTTGTAAGCATTGAACAATATGTACAAAGTTGGTGTGACGTAGATGCTTGCCACTTAAGTAATACAACTAGTTTGTGTTTAGGCGAGAATACGGTACTCGGTAACAAAGTGTTGACTACAACTAAGCAAATTAAGATTGTCGTACATTTGCAGAAATTTGCGCAAGCACGACAGTTGTTGCTTGATTGTAAACAGCAAAAGAAATTACATAAATTAATTCGTGCTTACGTTGGTGTTACTAGCAGTTGGCGTGTCATATTAAAAATTGAAAACTTCAAGCCACCAGAATTTATCTTGGGTAATGACAATAATTACCTTGCTTGGAATACTCGTTTAGGGTCACTAAAAAATGAAACAATTTCCGTAGAGTGTCAGTTAAACAGGTACATTGGCATATAATTATATGATATCAATAACAAAATTATTTTATCCTACCCTATTTCACCACGCTGCTTGATGCGCAACACGCTATAATAACAATGATAAAAAATTTCAAACATAAGGGCTTACAGATGTTTCTTGAAACCGGTAAAGTTACAGGTGTTCAAAGTAAGCATAAACTACGTTTACAGATGCAGTTATCTGCATAACATACAACACAAGTAATTGAAGATATGGATATTCCCGGCTATCGTTTACATAAACTTAAAGGCCGGAGAAAAGAAGGTTGGTCTATTACCGTCAATAAAAATTGGCGATTAGTGTTTGAATTTGTTGAAGGTGATGTTTATAACCTTAACTATGAGGATTATTACTAATGCGTATGCACAATCTGCCACCTCCAGGTAGCTTTATCAAAACCACTTACTACGCTTAATCGCGTCATCAATGGTGAGAGTGCTATATCCCCCGAAATGGCGCATCGACTATCCATAGTACTTGGGCGTACGCCAGAAAGTTGGCTTGTTATGCAAGCACAGTATGATCTATGGGGGGCTCACGATAAGACTAAATTTTCTAGGCTAAAACAAATTGATTTTGCAGAACTAGGTGATGCTGCTTAATAGCTATTTAACTGCCAAAATGGCGGTATAACTAGAGCCAATGTGTAGAGCAGAATTCTTTGCCTTTTGTATCATAATCATAATTGAATGGCTCTTAGGGATTGAAAAAATAACCGAGACAGTTTTGCCTTTTAAATCCTTATAATTGCCCAGCGGTGTTTGGCTTAAACCATCGAGAATTAGAACATCGAAGTGAAAAGCAGGATCGGCGAACATAACGGTGAGTTTTGCTGTTGTTGCGTCACTGGGTAATGCAGTAATAAAATGCGTATTAGAGCTTTTCTCATTATTAAGCGTACCGCTCAATTGATCGGCTAGATCGAGCGCCTGAAAGGGTTGCTTGGTATTATTTTTTGTGTTTACCTGGGTCTTTTTTATCGGTGTCTTAACATTGGACTTATCCGCTGCGAGACTAGGATTTGTGAGTAAAATGGCTGCGACAATAGCTAAGATTCTGATAATCATAGTGTTCTCTTCCTACGTATTTTCCCCACCCTGCCATGAGGTGGTATGGTGCTTGCAATTCTCTGGCAGAGTTTTATCATGTCGAGACGTTTTTTTCCAGCAAAGAAGGCAAGCTCATGGCAAATCGATTACAGTTAGAAACTCGCCCACGGCGACTACGTAGCGCTGAATTTAGCCGCCGTCTCATGCGAGAGACTGCATTAAGCACCAGCGATTTGATTTACCCCATGTTTATTATTCCTGGCGAGGGCCAGCGCCAACCGGTGGCATCTATGCCAGGCATTGAGCGTGTTAGTATAGATATTTTATTGGAAGAAGCACGCGCAGTTACTGATTTGGGTATTCCCGCTATTGCACTTTTTCCTGTGCCTGAGGAACAGCATAAAACAGACAGTGCTGAATATGCCTATGCGCCAGATGGTTTGGTACAGCAAGCGATACGCAGTCTTAAACAACAATTTCCAGAATTAGGCGTAATGAGTGATGTTGCTCTTGACCCCTATACTAGCCATGGCCAAGATGGCCTAGTGGATGAAAATGACTACGTCGTGAATGATGAAACTGTGGAAATTCTCGTTAAACAAGCCTTGTCGCATGCTGCAGCAGGCGTCGATGTTATTGCACCTTCCGATATGATGGATGGCCGCATTGGTGCGATCCGCCAAGCCCTGGAGGGAGCGGGTTATATCAATACACAAATTCTTGCTTATTCTGCAAAATATGCCTCAAATTTCTACGGTCCTTTCCGTGACGCGGTTGCGTCTAAAGGTAAGCTTGGCAAGAGCAATAAATTCAGCTATCAAATGGATCCTGCTAATAGTGATGAAGCTTTACGCGAAGTTGAATTAGACCTTGCTGAAGGTGCGGATATGGTGATGGTCAAACCGGGAATGCCTTATCTTGATATTGTGCGTCGTGTTAAAGAGACTTTTGCTGCGCCAACATTTGTTTACCAAGTGAGCGGGGAATATGCGATGTTTAAGGCGGCGGCTCAAAATGGCTGGATCGATGAGCAAGCGGCTGTTCTCGAAGCATTAATCGGCATGAAACGTGCAGGTGCTGATGGCATATTGAGTTATTATGCTAAAGATGCAGCTGCTTGGTTGAGTGCTACATAAGTCTTATTGCCCGGTTAGCTGTGAACATTGAGGATAACCGTGGCCGATATCGATTTAACCCAAAAAGAGTGGTACATCAACCGTGAATTGAGTCAGTTAGAATTCAATCGACGCGTATTGGCACAAGCGCAAGATAAAACTATTCCTTTACTCGAACGTTTGCGCTTTTTATTTATCTGTGGTGCCAATCTTGATGAATTTTTTGAAATTCGTGTTGCGGGCCTTAAGCAACAAGAAGTCTTTGATGCCTTGCATGCTGGTCCGGATGGTTTGACCCCAGCACAAAGTTTACAGGCAGTCAGCGAGCTCACACACCCTTTGGTTGATGATCTCTATACCACGCTCAACAAAGATTTAATGCCAGCTTTGCGTAAAGCTGGGATCTACGTTCGTGAGCAACAGCATTGGGATGAAAAGCAAGCTGCTTGGGTGCGACGTTATTTTCTTAGTGATATTTTGCCGTTACTTAGCCCGGTCGCCTTAGATATTGCACATCCATTTCCACGTTTGGCTAATAAAAGTTTGAACTTTATTGTATCTCTCGAAGGTAAAGATGCATTTGGGCGTGATAGCGGTTTGGCAGTAGTTAATGCACCACGTTCGTTGCCACGTGTAGTGCGAATCCCGGATGATTCTACAGATGACGTCGTACATGATACTGGAGATAACTTTGTACTTTTGACTTCGATTGTACAGGCACATGTCGGTGATCTTTTTCCGGGCATGCAAGTCAAAGGTTGTTATCAATTCCGTGTCACCCGTGATAGTGATTTGCTGCTTGATGAAGAGATTGTGGATGATTTAGCATTAGCGCTGGAAAAAGAATTGAGTTCGCGGCGCTTTGGTTTGGCCGTGCGTTTAGAAATAGCTGCGGATTGCCCACAAGACATCTGTGATTTTTTGTTGCATAAACACGAACTTAACGAAAAAGAATTGTATCGCGTTAGTGGGCCGGTAAATCTAAGTCGTTATACTAAAGTTTTAGAATTGGTTGAGCGTCCAGAACTATGTTATCCAATCTTTATTCCTGCTGTGCCAACTCAACTGCATAAGAAAAAAGATTTGTTCGCAGCGATTCGTGAGGGGGACGTTTTACTTCATCATCCTTATCAAACGTTTAGTGTTGTGGTTGATTTTATTCGTCAAGCGACTATTGATCCCAATGTGTTGGCGATTAAACAAACTATCTACCGCAGTGGTGCCGAATCAGAAATGATTGTCGCACTAATCGACGCTGCACTTGCCGGTAAAGAGGTGACAGCTGTAATTGAATTACGTGCACGGTTTGATGAAGCGGATAATATAGAGCTTGCTAACCGCTTACAAGAGGCGGGGGTATTGGTTGTCTATGGTGTGATGGGTTATAAAATTCATTCAAAAATGACCTTGGTTGTACGGCGTGAGGGTCGTGCTTTGCGTCATTACGTGCATATGGGCACAGGAAATTATCATGCGCGTACTGCAAAACAATACACGGACTATGGCTTGTTAACGTATGATCAAGAGATCGGCCAAGACGTGCAAAAAGTTTTTCAACAAATTACCGGGATGGGTAAGACAATCAAGTTAAAAAAATTATGTCATGCTCCATTTACCTTATTTGATACATTGATGGACTTGATTGAATTCGAAATTACACAAGCAAAGGCAAATAAACCAGCGAGAATTATTGCGAAAATGAATTCTCTAACGGAACGTAAAATCATACGCGCATTGTATCGTGCTTCGCAAGCCGGAGTGAAGATTGATTTGATTGTGCGTGGGATTTGTTGTTTGCGCCCAGGTATCCGCGGTGTTTCTGATAATATAAAAGTACGCTCTATTGTGGGTCGTTTTCTAGAACACCCACGTATTTATTATTTCAGCCATGCCGGTGATGAGCAGTTATATTGCTCGAGTGCTGACTGGATGGAACGTAATTTTTATAAACGTGTTGAGCTGGCTTTTCCCATTCTTAATAAATCGTATTTAAAACAAATTAAAGAAAACAGCTTACTTCTGCCTCTCAAAGATAATGTCCAGAGTTGGGAGTTGCGAACTGACGGGACATATCGTTATCTTAAGCGTGGGAACGCTGCTAGATTCTGTATACAAGAAGAATTGTTAGCTAAGTTTACGCAACAGTAGTTGGTAAGCGCGTCAAGTTGTTTTCACAAGTTGTCAATAAGCTCGTAAGCAGTTCGCCATTTGGTAATACCAATGATGGGGCTATTTCGACGAGTGGAAAAAGTACAAAAGAGCGCTGCGTTAGCCCAGGGTGCGGAATAGTAAGACGCTCGTTATTAATATAATGTTCACCGAATAGAAGGATGTCTAAATCAATCCTGCGTGGCCCCCAACGAACTGTGCGTTGGCGACCTTGCTGTTGCTCGATGCCTTGTAATTCATCTAATAACGCTAGTGGTTTTAACTCTGTGCTAAGTAGTGCAACCGCATTGATAAAATCATCTTGCTCTACCCCTCCGTAAGGGGGGGTGCGGTAAAGACTAGAACAGATCATATATTGTGTGTTGGGAATAGCTTTTAATGCATTGACCGCTTTTTTAATTTGTAATGCTGGATTATCTTGGTTGCTGCCAATTCCGATATAAGCGTGTGTCATTTTGCTTTTGGTTTTCCAGAAGGTTTGCGTTTGCGGATAGGTTTGGGATTACGTCTCGGTAATGCTTCTACCATCGCTTGTCTGTCTTCGCGGTTGCAAGCTTGAAAATCTGTCCACCATTGCGCGAGGCGATGGACTTTTTCACCAGCTTGAGCACGCAATAATAGAAAATCATAGGCTGCACGAAAGCGACCACGCTCTAATAAACGAAAGGCTTTTTTACCATTGCGATAAGGTAAATGGTTTTGTAAACGCCAGATCTCTTTCATCGGTAAAGAAAAGCGTTTTGGTATGATGAGGCGTTGATTTTGTTCGTGTAATATTTCTTCACAGGCAAGTTCATAAGCGGGGTGGCGTTTCATGCCTTGTTGCTGTAACTCACGTACCCTATCGAGCATTGGATACCAGAGTAAAGCGGCAAACAAAAATGCGGGAGTGACAGGTTTATCATCGGCGATGCGGGTGTCTGTGTTTAAAAAGGTTTGTTGTAAAAACTCCCTCACTATTTTGGCATTTCCAGCATGCAGACAGCGCGTGGTTGAGGGAAATAAATGTGAAAATAAATCAAAATGTTCTAGTAGTCGAAAGACTTCAACCGCATTGCCGCATAGGAATAATTTTAGGGCTTCTTCAAATAAGCGCGCCGGTGGAATGCGATCTAAGTGTTCAGCGAGCTCAGTAATTGGCGCTGCGGTGGCGGGGTGAATGCTTAAGCCAGCCTTGGCAGCGAAGCGCACTGCGCGCAACATACGCACAGGATCCTCTTGGTAACGTTGCTCGGGGTCACCCAGCATGCGGAGGATACCACTCTTCAAATCCTGCATGCCGGTTGAAAAATCGACCACACTAAAATCGGCAGCGGAATAGTACAAGGCATTAACGGTAAAGTCGCGGCGTTCGGCGTCATCTTCAACGGTGCCATAGACATTATCGCGCACGATTAAACCTTCGTGGCTATGGCCGTGTTCTTTGCTAGCTTCACCATGATGGGCACGAAAGGTTGCGACTTCGATTATTTCACGACCAAAATAAACGTGAGCCAGGCGAAAACGCCGGCCAATTAATCGACAATTTTTAAATAATTTGCGCACATCTTCAGGTTTGGCATCGGTGGCGACATCAAAATCTTTGGGGTGTTGCTTGAGTAGCATATCACGCACACTGCCGCCGACAAGGTAGGCGCTGAAGCCTGCTTTATTGAGGCGATAAAGGACTTTTAGTGCATTTTCGCTGATATTTTGCCGTGAGATATTATGTGCATCACGAGGATAAATGGTGGCATTTTGTACTTTATCCAAGTGTTGTTGACGACGATTTTTCTTCTCATGAGCGGATAAAAATTTTTTCAGTAGCGTTTTAATTGTTCTTCTCCATAAGGACGCTATATAGTTATAGTTTGTGCCAAGGATGCCATTTTTGCGAGCCGATGGCTATACCCTTGTACTTGAAGTCTCACAACACCCGGTTATCTGAGGCTTAGCACTTCGCATCTTCAGGTACAAAGGTGTAGTCGTGTCTTACTCGGCGTAACGGTTGTCTTATTCTTCAAATTTGGCACTGAGACGAGAAGTGAGAATTGTTAAGCTAGGGACGTTAGCTTGTTCTTATGCGCGAATGAGGTGAGTCTGCGAGGTTTAGTATATGGGGCGGGCAATTGTATTTAGCTTCAGTTGGATAAATATCTGATGATATGCGCACACATCCATTCATAAATCGACAATTATATGGAAATTTCTTATCCACATTATTAGGTGCATAAGCGCTTTGTAGAAAACCAGGATCAGAATGAATCATCAGCTTAGTATTTTTGATCAAGTCATTATCATAAATCTTGTTATGAAATAAATCGTAATTAATGACAGTATGGCGGTCATAAAATTCACTAGATTGTCCAATTATTGAATTTTGTTGCAAATTAGTGAATATATCAATGAGTTCAGCTAATTTTTCCAGTTCTCTGATTGCGCTAGTAGCATAGTTAATTCTTACGGGTGCATTAGGTATCTTGGGGTGTTGTAAAGAGTAATAGCACACAGAATTTGTAGTAACGGGCAGCATGAATGGCTGCATTATAGTGGGCATGTATTTTGATAAACCATAGCCATCGATATAAGCCTCTTGAATAATTTGGGTAGGTAATAAAAGCTGTTCACTACCTGTTGGTCGATAACCTGGGATATCACCGTTAGCAATAGCAATAAGGTGCAGTAAGGTATTAATGAGACCATGATTAGTAGATAATTTCTGTGATTTTATTTCCTCCATGAAATCATCCCATAGACATTCGATTTTTGCTTTATTGATCCAATTGGAATATTGTTCTACTGCTTCTTGAAGTAGGTAGTGGTTTAAGCGGGAAAAGCGTAGACTATTAATATTTTCAAACCATTCTTTTGTAAAATATAAAATACTCACATGCCAATCTTTATTTGGATACTTGTTTACAATCTGGCGAAAGATATGCCAGTGCTCATCCAATGAAGTTGGCGCATGATAACGGATACTAAATTTTTTCTTTAATCTTTTATGTGCACTAGAGTCAGTTACTTTGGGTAATAGAAAGGTTGAGCGCGCACCAGCGGAAATTGACCAGTTATAAAGTTGTCGTATAGTCACTTTTTTGTGTGTGTCTAATGTTTCCCATACGCCGAAAGAAGAACCAGTATTAAGTACCCTATAAGGGATAGTATCGTGCTTTCTTTCCGCATAGAGCTCTATGCCATTCTCTAACACCAAGCCAATTGGTACCGAACTGTAGTCGAGTAATTTGTTAATGTGACTAGGTAGCTTATGGTGATTGAGGGGAGCCGTTTCTTGATAAGCAGTCGGCAACATAAATTGGCCATTATGTAAAATGTGTGCACCATAACCATAATTCACTTTAACAAATTTATGATTTTTGCTTGGATTTATTTCATCTATTATCTCAGCAAGCTTAGGAGAAATTTTTTTTACATGATTAGCGATGTCACTCCAGGTGAGCACAGTGATTTGATTATTCATATTTATTTTTCTGTATCCCTAAAAACTATAGCCACGCAATTAATCAAGTTTAGCGAACGAATAAATTTATAGTCCTCTTACGTAAGACAATATTATGTTTGTATTTTAGTTGCAATTGAATTTTTCAATTGAAATTCACCTGTTGTAATAAATCAAAAATACTATTTAATTGCCGATTTGACTTGAAGACGTAGCTTAGGGACTATGTGGCGTGAAATGTAAAGCTTACTATGAGTTTGAATCGGTAACATGAAAATATTAGGTAGGGCTGTTGAGACGCTAAGCGTGTCGAGTTTTGTCATATCCATATATGAAAAACATAAATTTTTAGGGTTTTTTTTGTAAGTGAGAATGTTGATAATTGATTTTTTAACATTAGAGCATAGTGTGCCAGCTCGATTAGAATTTTATGCAGAGAGTTGCAGGTGATAGTAAAGTTTTTTTTTATAAATATAAACAATAGCAGGAGAGTTGCTTCTTTGTAATTATCGACCCACACTTATCGATGCTGAAAGTGAAGAATTGAACACAGATAATCATTATGGTTTTTCCGATAAATGGAAAGAAGGATTGGAATTTATAAGAATCCGACCGGAGAAAGGTGATATTATCCATTTTTGGGCTGTTTTTTTGGTCTTAGAGGGAGGCTCCATGTCAACAGCACAAACTGCGTGTACAGTAGAAAACGAAGAGAGTAATCGCTTGTCAAAAATAGTTGCATTGCTTGCGTTTATTTCGTCAGCAAGCACAGCGGCTACGCTTATTTCTCCAGCCTTACCAGACTTACAACATTCCATGCATTTAAGTAGTCGGTATGTGACTGCCACTGTCAGCTTGTTTTTAGTTGGGTATACGATCGGCCAACTGATTTATGGGCCTTTTGCCAATAAACTGGGAAGAGTAAAGTCACTTCGTTTGGGTATGGTTGTTAATCTTATTGGAATAGGAGTTAGTATGATTTCTATTCATAATCAGCAGATTTGGTATTTATTGATTGGTAGATTGTTATCCGCTCTAGGTGTGTCTGCGGGTTTGGTCTGCACAATTACATTAATTAATGACGTATTTCCTGAGCAAAAAGCAAAACAGATATTATCCTATGCTACCTTATCTTTTACTATTGGTATATATCTTGGTGTTTATATTGGTGGAATTCTAACATCGCATTTTGGATGGGAAGCTACATTGTATGCATTATTTTTACATGGACTATCATTGTTATGCCTGACATTTTATATTGAAGCAATGGAAAGAGCCTCCATATCACAGCGGTCGTTTTCTATTAAAAACATGCTGGCGGGTTACATGGCTGCAATCAAAAGCAAACAACTGATAGCCTTCTCATTGATTTTAGCACTAGCAACAGTCATATCCTATCTATATGCTACAGAGGCACCTCTTATAGCTCAAAACAAAAAATATTTTGATCTAACTGCTGGTGAATATGGCAGTTGGAATACAATTAATGCTATTGGGATGATTATTGGTGCACTATTAGCGGTGAAAGTTTTGAAATATTATTCAGCAATAGCTGTTCTACTAGCTGGTATAACGCTATCCTTTATAGTTTGTTGCCAGTTGTTGTTTTTAAATCAAATGAACCTGATGACACCATTTTTATTCTTTTTATCAACGGGTTTTTTATTTATTGCGTCAGGTCTCATCTATCCAAGCGCTGTTTTTTACGCATCTAATAGTATTTCATGTAAAGCAAGTGCATCTGCGATGGCAAATTTTATTAATCTGTTTGTTGCCACTATTTTTGTCACAGTGATGGGGTCGCTGGCGATGCAAGATTTCTTCAAGTTATTCTTTGGGATTGTAGGCTACACTGTTTCAGCTTTTGTAGTATTATTAGTAAGTCAGATCTTTGTTCAAAAATAACTTTTCACCGATTGATTCAAAAGTAGCTTGTAGTGACCTATCATTTGACCATGGTCAAATCCGGTGCTATTTTACTAGATGTAAAGGAAAGTTAACTAGGTGTTTTTATGGACGAAATTATTCAAAAGCTACAATTAGATGTTAATCAACCCATCGTGATTGCCAATGATAATGGCATTATTACTTATGTTAATGCGTTATTTGAAAAGAGTTATGGATGGACAAGCGCTGACCTCGTCAAACAGTCGCTGTTAACCATCATACCGCCTGCTTTACATGATGCGCATAATTTGGGCTTTTCGCGTTTTGTGACGACGGGTGAAGCAACCTTGCTTGGAAAGACACTCAATTTACAAATCATGACTAAACAAGGCGATATACTCAATGCGGCCCATCTTATTCAAGCTATCCAGGAAGGCTCAACTTGGGTAGTTGGTGCTAATATTTCGTTGATTGACAAGGTGTCTCAATGACGAATGAGTTTTCGCTGTCTTATATCAATCAATTGAGAAATACGCTAGGCAAAGTGGATCAATCACTCAGTTATATTGATGAATCTATAATTTGGGTTGATGGTAATGGCTGCATCGAATGGTGTAACCACGTTTTTGCTAAACTCACCGATAAATTACGCGCAGAATTACTAGGAAAAGCTATCGATGATGTGATTACTTTAAAAAATAATGGAGAAACGGTTTTATTACGTGACTTCATTAAGCCTAGTGCTGAAAAGCAGTCCTATACTCAAATGTTAGATTATCAAAAAGATAGTCAATTGATAAAAATAGAATGCCTATATCAAAAACCTGTTATTCACGATACTAAAGGTTATTCTATCATTATGTTGCGTGATGTTACTCAGAAAGAAAAGTTGATGGCTGAAATGAAGGACCAACATGATCAACTTGCTGTGCTGAATAAAGAATTAGAAGAGCATGCATTGTGCGATATCATTACAGATTTGCCAAATCGTCGATATTTTCAAGATGTGCTCCGGCGGAGTCTAGTGAAAGCACAACGTAAAAATTCTCGGTTGGCTATTTTCTTTATTGACTTAGATCTATTTAAGCGCGTCAATGATCAATATGGGCATGATTATGGTGATGAACTCTTAAAACAAGTTGGGCAGCGGCTACAAAAAAATATTCGTAAGAGTGATTTCTTAGCGCGATTAGGTGGCGATGAATTTATTTTACTATTAGAAGATATTGAAACTCTTCGAACAATTGTCGTTATTGCAGAGGCAATTGTAGCAGAGCTAAAAGAGCCCTTTCAAATTAAAAATCGACGCATGTGGATTGCTGCGAGTATAGGTATTGCCTTGTATCCAGATGCGGGCAGAGATGCAGAAACTATTATCAAGCATGCTGATCAAGCAATGTATAAAGCAAAAACCAGTGGCCGTGGTCAATATTGCTTTTTTACTGAAAAACTTAACGTAGAAACCAAGCGGAGAGAGAAAATTGAAAAAGATCTGGAGGCCGCGATTAAAAATAATGAGTTCTTTCTCTGCTTTCAAAAGTTGATTGATTCAAGGACAAAGAAAATATGGGGCATGGAGGCACTAGTACGTTGGCAACATCCTGTATTAGGTGTAGTACTTCCTGAACACTTCATTGGCACCGCTGAGGAATCTGGCATAATTACTCAACTGGATTATTGGGTTTTTGAGAGAGCTTGCCAATATTATGACGAGTGGATTCGTGCGAAAAAAATCACCATGCCTATTTCTGTGAATGTATCTACAAGTGAATTAAAACAAGATAACTACGCTGAATTTGTGTTAGACACGTTAGAAAAAAATCATTTAAGGCCCGAACAGATTGTATTGGAGATTACAGAAACAGCATTGATTAATAACTTAGAAACGGCAATACCTATTTTGACGATATTACATGAACGCGGCATTAAAATTGCGATTGATGATTTTGGTACGGGTTATTCATCCTTTCACCATTTAATTGCATTACCAATTTCCATTATTAAAATTGATCTAATGTTTGTTAACGCAATAACAACTAATCACAAAAACTATGCAATCTGTAAATCCATCATTGATTTAGCCAAATCACTAAATTTTGAGGTGATTGCTGAAGGGGTTGAGAGCAAAGAACAACTAGATATATTGGAAGAATTAGGTTGTCATCTAATCCAAGGATTTTATTTTTCTAAGCCCACCAAAGCAGATCAAATCTTTAGCTCTTAAAGCATTATCTCGCAGTCTCTCGAGTTTGCATTATACTGTTAAAGTTACAGTAGATTGATCCTTATATTTGAAAATCAGTGTGCATATTATGTCCAACAACAAAACACTGCAATTACTCGGTGCCGCCTGGGGACTTGGTGCAAAAAACCATGGCTGTGCTGATGGCCCTGCAGCATTGCAACAAGCTAGTTGTTTACAAGCTTTAATGGCCTATACCTCTGCACGTTGGCGCGCCATTATCGATGGTAGTGAAACAGCGGCAAGTGGCAATGAAGCCATTGCAGAGCTTTGTGGCGAGCTAGCACAATATACCCATGAGCTATGCCAGCAACGGCAGCCGTTTTTGACATTAGGTGGCGATCATTCTTGTGCAATTGGTAGTTGGAGTGGTGCGAGCTCAGCAGTATATGAGCAAGGCCCAATGGGGATGATTTGGATTGATGCGCACATGGATAGCCATACTCAAGAAACCAGCCCAAGTGGCGCCGTGCATGGTATGCCGGTGGCATGTCTATTAGGCTATGGCGATGTGGCCTTCACACATTTAGCGACACCTGCGCCTAAGGTACAAGCGCAGCACATAAGCTTGATTGGTGTGCGCAGTTATGAAGAAGGTGAAGCTAAGTTACTCCAAGAGCTAGACGTGCGTATCTTTTTCATCGAAGAAGTACGTGAGCGTGGTTTAGACGCAGTATTGCGTGATGCGTTGGACATTGCGACGACTGGTACTGTTGGTTATGGGCTGAGTATTGATTTGGATGCCTTAGACCCACAAGCTGTACCTGGGGTGGGTAGTCCGGTTGCAAATGGCTTGGACGCCCACGAGTTAGCACAAGCTTTACACGCTATTAATGGCGATCCGCGCTTGATTGGTGCCGAGATAGCCGAATATAATCCTCACTTAGATAAAGATGAAAAGACACAAATGGTCGTTTGCCAATTAGCACAAGCCTTGTTTGCTTAGCTATACTTTCAATAGGTCACCTATGAATATACTCAAAACAGAAGCGCACTATGGTGCACATCATTATTTACCTTTACCTGTTGTCCTTGTTAAGGGTGCAGGGATCCACCTTTGGGATGATCAAGGCAAGCGTTATATCGATATGATGAGTGCGTATTCAGCAGTGAGTTTAGGGCATTGTCATCCTCAGGTGGTTGCTGCAATGTCACAACAAGCCGCACAATTAGCGGTGGTTTCACGTGCCTATTACAGTGATAAGCTCGCACCGTTTTTAAAGCGCATTTGTGAAGTGAGTAAGCAAGATATGGCCTTGCCGATGAATACTGGCGCTGAAGCAGTTGAAACTGCCCTAAAAGCTGCGCGCAAATGGGCCTACCAAGTCAAAGGTGTTCCCGAGAATAAGGCAGAGATCATCGTATGCAGTGGTAATTTCCATGGACGTACGATAGCGATTGTGAGTATGTCAAGCGAAGCTCAGTATAAAGATGGCTTTGGGCCTTTAGTCACAGGGTTTAAGATGATTCCCTATGGTGATATTAATGCATTACGTGCTGCAATTAACGAAAATACCGCTGCTTTTCTCGTTGAACCGATTCAAGGTGAAGGTGGCATTGTGATCCCGCCTGCCGGTTTCTTACAACAAAGTGCGCAACTGTGTCAGCAAAATAATGTCTTATTGATATGTGATGAAATTCAAACAGGCCTTGGCCGCACCGGTAAATTATTCGCCTGTGAACATGAAAATGTGAAACCTGATGGCTTGATCTTAGGCAAAGCCTTGGGGGGTGGTTTGTTACCAATCTCTATGTTTTTGGCGCGCCGTGAAGTGATGGAAGTCTTCACCCCAGGTGATCACGGTAGTACCTTTGCAGGTAGTCCACTAGCGTCGGCGGTAGGTCTAAGTGCTTTAGATCTGATCGTTGATGGCAAGCTAGCCCAGCAATCTGCCGAGCTTGGTGCATATTTCGCAGAACAATTACGTGCTATTAACAGCTCATATATTAAAGAGGTGCGCGGTAAAGGTTTATTTATTGGTGTAGAAATCGATCCTGCTAAAGCAGCGGCACGCGAAGTTTGCTTAAAACTATTAGAGCGCGGCATACTCAGTAAAGAAACACACGAAACCGTCGTGCGACTGGCACCACCATTAATAATTACGCGCGAACAACTCGATGAAGCCTTGGTAATTATCCGCGAAGTTTTTACCGCGTTAGCTTCTGGCTTTTAGCAATTATTACCACGTTACGACCGCACTCAATTTCCAAAATAAAATTATTTGAGTTTTTCAACAAGGGTTATATTAGTGTAAGAAACAAAAGGTGTGCTTAATAAAATGGATACTTAGGAGTAAGATAATGAAAGTATTGTTAGTTATTGATTATATAAATGCAATAGCAGGTAAGGGAACTTGCGCGAAGTATTTGGGTGAGCATCCGGAAGTAGTGCAGCACACTAACCAATTAATAAAGTTATTCCGAAGTAAAGAATGGCTCATATTTTTTGTTCGTCTAGCATTTGAACCTGATTATGCAGAGCTTCCAGCTTATGCGCCCAATCGACAAACGCTAGTAGAAAATAAAAAGTTTCAATTAGCCAGTGAAGAGGTTAGGTTTATAGACACGCTAGATATTACTTCGTCTGATAGGGTCATAAACAAAAAATCAGGTAATCCTTTTTTTGGAAGCGGGCTACTCGAAGCGTTACAAAAGGTTGAGGCAAAAGAAGTAATATTTACAGGAGTTGCGACAGATAATGCTATTTTATTTGGTACAAATACAGCAATGACAGGTGGGTTTAAACCAATTGTAGTGAGTGATGCCTGTGGGGCTGCCACTGATGCGGCCCACGTGAGCGCACTAGCAATAATCAAACGCACCAGTGCTGATGCTGTTGTTGCCACAAAAGAATTGGGGCAAGTACTAATTGATAGTAGTGTTCATTCGCCGTCTTAATCGTCATCAAGCTCTTCTTTTTCATTAGGCATGTTTTGCTAGTGATATTATGGTTATTTTTTCTGCTTTTTTTGCCTGGTTAGTAGGCACTGCGACAGCTGGCGGTGTCTCAATATGTTAATTGTGTTTGGGTTTTATTTCTCGTATATGGGCTTACATGGAAAAATACTTTGAAGGGCGCAGCAATACTTGTAATGTGGATAACTTATCCTGCGTACGTCCCTTTCAAAATTGCTGTTCCCAATATATGTCCATGCATAGCGAACTTAATATCTTGCTCAGTGGTATCTTTAGACTTAAGTTTCAATGGCTGGTCTAAGGCATATAGTACGAAGAAATAACGATGGTTGCCATTGGGGGGGCATGGGCCGCCATATTTGTCTTGATTCCAGCTGTTTTTGCCAATTTCAGTGCCTTTGGGTAAGGGATGTTCATTTTGATCTTGTACTAACTGAGTCGAGTTTTTAGGAATATTGTAAAGTAACCAGTGTGTCCACTCGCCATTTGGTGCATCAGGATCAGTGACAAGTAAGGCATAGCTTTGTGTGCCATCGGGTGGAGTTTGCCAGTTTAATTGGGGTGAAATATTTTTACCATTGCAGGTAAATAGCGGCGGAATGCTCGAGTCTTTTTTAAAGGCTGGGCTAGTAAGAGAAAAGCCATAGGCACGGTGGCAAGACAAGAAAATTCCCAAGCCGATGATAAGTAGAATATTGAATACTCTAAATAGTCCTAGTGCTTTTAATCTTTTCCATAATTGTAATTTAATTCTCATTATCACCTCCGTGTTGGGGGTTATTTTATTGACGAGGTACTATCGCTTTTCGTGTGTAAGATTTCATCTTGTAACTGCGCGAGGCTTTGTTCTGGACTTGGTTGTGTATTTGGCTGTTCTGCTTGTGTCGTTGTTATTTGTGTAGAGCTTGTTTGAGTTGGCACCGTTATGGGTTGTGGTAATGCCTGTGTTTGCGTGGCGGGTATTGGTGGATTGTCCGAATCGATTGCTTGGGGTTGCAAGGCATTTTGTTGTTGCGCAAAGTTTATTGAAGTTGGTTTGGGGGTATTTGGCTTAATTTGTGCTGGCGTTTTTTGCGCGGCTAATTTCCGCTGTTGATCTTTGACGTGTTGTTGCATAGTAGTGCGCACTTTGGCTAACACTTGAGGATCAATCTGGATTGCTTTTATTGGGCTATGTAGCAAGATATTTAAGTGTGCTAAGAGCTGTTGCTGAACGGCTTTATTGTTTGGATAGATCTGCTGCCAATAGCGCGACAACCATTCGGTAATGAAGGGCCGACTCATATTTTGTGGCTCGGCTAGCATCAAATACACTTCTAAAGCGCCATAGAATAACCCGGGATTATTTGTTTGGCCCTGTTCGATTTGTGCTTCGAGCTGTTGGGCGAGGGCATTAATAAAAATATTTTGTAAGGCTTGATGATAGGCAAGTGTTGCCGTTTGCTCAAGATCTGTATGATGCGGCACAATCGCACTGGTCATCCAAGGTACTTGCAAGTCATCCAAAATAGTCACGGCTTTATGTATGGCGTTTAAAGATGGTAATGTTTCAACTAAATGATTAGCTTGTTGAGCGATAAGGTTATTATTGTTTAGTGTTTCTCCTGTTGCTGAGGAGTCTTTTGTTAGCCCCTGACTTAATAATTTGTATTCTGTAATTGCATTTTGTGCATACGATAATTGTCGTACATGATAACTGAAATTTTTCGACCAAATTAATACGCAGGTAACTATAGCCATAAAGGCCATGGCATATGCACTGCGTCGCATCCATGTCTTAAAGGTGGTTAGGTGTTTGTTATAGTTAATTAGTTCAGCTTCTTTAAAAATTAAATTTTTAAACAACTGTATGGCAAAAAAAGTCTTTTCTTGTTGCAGTGTTGATGTCTGTGCGTAGGGTTGTAATTCAAATGACTCAGTGAGCTCAGCCAGCACGTAGTCGGCAGGAGTATCTTTTTGCGTCCCGCTGGTAAAATAAATGCCACGCCACCAATATGAGCGCGCGTTATTGCTAAGTTGTTTGCAGAAGTCGAGCACTTGCTTTTTAATATTTTCCATTTGGGTGGGAAACTCTTCGATTAATGCGCGTTTTTCAGTATTACGTTCGTGATGTAAACGCCAGATTAAACGTTCATTCAAACGTTTTAACAATTTATTATATTCGTCATCAATGGTTTGTAATAAGCGTCGTTGCCGAGGTGTTTTATCGTCGGGTAAGGTTATTCCCCAAATTTGGCGACGTTCTTCTTGGTTTAAGTCTGCAAAATATTCGTTAAATCCAGCAATTAAATCGGTTTTAGTGAACAAAATATAAATGGGTATTTGAATACGCAATTGTTTGTGGGTATCGCTAATAAGTGCGCGAGCTCGTTTAGCTAACTGTTGTTGAGCCTCTTTGCTTTGCTTGGCCAAGTCTGCAATATTAAAAGCGATAATTATACCGTTAATAGCGTGACGGCGTTGTCCGCGGATGAGATGTAACAATGTTTGCCATAGTTGGCGCTGTTGCGAATTGTGGTGCATGTCTTCGTTAAAGCGTCCAGCTGTATCGAGAAAAACGGCTTCACGTGTCACCCACCAATCGCACAAACGTGTGCTTTCTACCGGTTGTTGCTGTTTATTAGTAGCCTGCTTAGAGAGAATGAATTTAAGACCTGAATTAGCAAGCAAGGTACTTTTGCCTGAACCACTAGGTCCGAGGATTAAATACCATGGCAATTGGTGTAAGCGTGATTCGCCTTCTTGGTTTTTAATAGTCGTACGTTTTAAGAATTGAATCGCGCCACGAAATTGATTTTTCAATAGGCTGATATCATCTTTGCTAACTTCGCCATCAGAAAATTCATCATCGAGCTCACTAACGTCAACAGTGGACGTAGCAAGGTTTTGAAATCCCCAGATCAAAACCAGGACTAATATTGCTAGCCAGCGATTGGTTTCGGGTAATAACGGTGTTTTGTTGGCGATAGCAATCAAGGGACCAATGTACCAGATACCTGCAGCAACGCCAGCGACAAGGCACAGGCTAATCAGGCGGCGCAAGTGCGGTTTCATCGTTTGTTACCCACTGACATTTGATACCGCAGTGTGTATCGATGGTGCGGCGGCAACGAGGCTTTGTAATTCTTGTGCAACAGGGCTGTTAGTCACACTTAACATATAATTGAAACCAGAATAAAGTGTTAATAGGATTACGCCGGCAATAGAACCAATTTGCCAGAAGGATAGTGCCGGTGAAGTGGTGTGAGTCGGCCTCTTTACATTACTGCTTTGACATGTGGAGAGTGATTTCTTGAATTCGCCGCGCTGAGTGCGAATCAAGTGATAAAGATCATCAATAATTTTTTCCAAGTGTGTACTACCACGCTCTAAATAACGATAGCGCCCTTCAAAGCCTAGGCTTAGACATAGATACATCATTTCTAATAAATCAATGTATAAAGCGGGGTCTTCACTAAGGCGGTCTAAGATAACGAAAAACCGTTGATTACCAGAGCGTTCTTTTTGAAATGTCATTAGTAAATTGCATTTTTGCCAATGACACTGCTTGCCCCAATTAGTCGATTGAATCGCTTCATCTAAGCTGGCGCATAAGATGTAGCGTGCGACTAAGACTGTCTCTGAGCGATATCCTTGTGCTTGGGCGCCACTTTCAAAGGCTTTTACTTCATGTACCAAATCTTTATAAAGGCTTTTGGTGTCATGGTAACTCGGTGTTTCTTTTAGTTTGATCAGTAGGGTAAATAAGGGTGATGCGGCAGCTGCTAAAGAATTCACACTAAACTTGGCAACAAAGGTTTTAGGGCGATAGTAAGCGTTGGGCTTGCTTAAGGGGGCGCTCTTGCGCTGGCGCGTGAGAATCTGTGCGGTCTGTGAAACTGAGCTCTGTCTCGTCATTCTGTACGCAACCCATTAAGTGATCAGTGTGTTCGATTTGTGGCCATACCTAGCCCTGCATGGGCTTAATATTACTGGATGACTAGCCCTTGCCTCAAGTCCTGCGTGAGCTTAATTCATTATAAATGAAACACGAGTAATAGTTGTGCTATTTGACCTTTTGTAGGACAGCCGTTACGCTAGCAACACATTATATTGTGCTATCAAGCTTAAGGAATACCTATATGGGGCACCATCATCACGGTCACAGCCATGGCCACGATCATGGTCATGGGCATAGTCATGCGCATGCACCGGAGAGTTTTAACCTTGCTTTTGCGCTTGCTGTTGGTTTGAATTTGGCCTTTACCGTTACTGAAGCCGTTTATGCTATTTTTGCTAACTCGATGAGCTTATTGGCTGATGCTGGGCATAATTTGGGCGACGTATTGGGCCTGTTACTTGCCTGGGGGGCAAGTTGGTTATTGACCCGTGCTACCACCGAAAAATATAGCTATGGTTTTAAGCGCCCAACTATCCTCGCTGCGATCGCCAATGCGCTGTTATTGTTGATGACGTCTGCGATTATTGTCTATGGTTCGATTGAAAAATTAGTCTATCCGCATGTCGTGAACGAAAAGATTGTCATTGTTGTCGCGGCAATTGGTATCTTTATCAATGGTGCTACTGCGCTGATGTTTATGAGTGGACGTAAACATGACTTGAATATCAAAGCTGCTTTTATGCATCTGGCCGCCGATGCATTGATATCCCTTGGTGTTGTGATTGCGGGTATTGTGATTTTGTATACCGGGTGGATGTGGTTGGATCCAGTCGTGGGTTTATTAATTGTGGTTGCAATCTTAATGGGTACTTGGGGGCTATTGCGTGATTCGATTGATTTGATCATGGATGCGGTACCGCACTGGGTCGATCAAGATGGTGTACGTGGGTACTTAACTACAATCGCCGGCGTGGAAAAAGTCCATGACCTGCACATCTGGGGCATGAGCACCCAAGCAGCGGCGTTAACGGCACACTTGGTCATGCCGCGTTCACAACTTGAAGATGCAGACTACAAACGCATTCGTCACGATCTAAAAGAAAAATTCCGTATCGAGCATGTCACACTACAAGTCGAAAAAGGCAGTGATGAACATCCGTGTGAGCAAGTGTGTTAGCAACAATGGGTTTGACTGTCTCGGATGCCTTCCGCATGTTATTGGTCCGCATTGCGGAAGAAAAATCGCTACCGTTTGAGCTACTTATTCCAAACAAAAAAACGATTAATGCCATGAAGGCAGCACGCCGTGGTGAGTTAACTGCTGTTAAAAGCTTGGTGCACTCATGGACGAATTAAATGGCGAGGACGATTAAGTATACCTCGCAGTTCAAACGTGACTATAAACGTGAGAAGCGTTCAGGAAAGCATTCTAAACTAGACAGCAAACTGTCAGAAGCAATAGAATTAAGTATTGTAAAAAATACATTGGATGATTTGCCAGATAAGTTTGCAGCTTATATGGATTTTACCTAAGTATAAATAATGTGATTTAAACTTAAATATTCCAGTTTATTAAAGTAATATGACGTTATAGATCAATCACGAAAATTCTCGTATTGCAGCGCCAGTTCCAATTTTTGTTCCTTAAGCAGGGCGATCACTTCTTGCAGGTCATCGCGCTTTTTACCGGTAACGCGGACTTGATCACCTTGGATGGAGGCTTGGACTTTGAGTTTTTGATCTTTGATCAATTTAACGATTTTTTTCGCGCTGGCTTGGTCGATGCCTTCTTTGACATCCACAATTTGACGGGCTTCGCTGAGATTGGTTTGCGGTTCATTATAGTGTAAAGAGAGGGTATCGACATCGCGCTTGACCATCTTATTACGCAGGATGTCATCCATTTGTTTGAGCTGGAATTCGCTGGTAGCGATCAGCGTGATTTTACCTTCATTTAATTCGAATTTTGCATTCGTGCCTTTAAAATCAAAACGATTATCGACTTCACGGTTGGCTTGGTCAATGGCATTGCTGAGTTCGTGAGAGTCGATTTTAGAAACGATATCAAATGATGGCATAATCTTATCCTCCAGTTTGTCGTGAACTAACGTTCGATAGCTCGATAACCTATATCGTGTCGATAGTACATATGATCCCAATGAATTTTTTCGACATTAGCATACGCTTTTTGTTGCGCTGTTTGAATATCTTTGTCTAATGCGGTAACGCACAATACGCGACCGCCGTTAGTAATAATATGTTGCCCTTGTACTTTAGTCCCAGCATGAAACACTTTTACATCTGGTTCATTAAAAGTATCTAAGCCATCGATGATGTCACCTTTAGCATAAGTCCCAGGGTAGCCACCTGCCGCTAAGACAATGCCTAGGGCTGGGCGTTCATCCCATTGTAGTGTTTGGCTGGCAAGTTGTCCTTGTAACGTAGCATCACATAATGCATAAAGATCACTTTGCAGGCGCAGCATAATCGCTTGTGTTTCTGGATCACCAAAGCGGCAATTAAATTCTAAAACTTTGGCTTCACCCTGTGGCGAAATCATTACGCCAGCATATAAAAAGCCTTGGTAATGACAGCCGTCTTTTTCCATACCGGTGATGGTAGGTTGTATGACGCGAGTCATGATTTGATCATATAGCGCTTGATTTACCACTGGCGCCGGCGAATAAGCGCCCATGCCGCCTGTATTAGGGCCTAAATCACCATCATCGCGTGCTTTGTGATCTTGTGAGGTGGCAAATGGTAGCGCTGTTTTGCCATCAGTAATGACGATGAAGCTCGCTTCTTCACCTGTTAAAAATTCTTCAATAACAATTTGTCCACCGGCATCGCCAAAACATTGCTTAACGAGCATATCATCGATGGTGGAAATGGCTTCGCCTTCTGTATGGGCAATCACAACACCTTTCCCTGCTGCTAAGCCATCCGCTTTAATCACAATAGGTGTACCATGTTTGCGAACATAATCTTTGGCGTCTGCGGCATTAGTAAAGTTGGCATAATGTGCAGTGGGGATGCCATGGCGTTGCATGAAATCTTTACTGAAAGCTTTTGATGCTTCGAGTTGTGCAGCTTGCTGGTGTGGCCCGAAACACGCAAGCCCAGCAGCCTCGAAGGCATCGACAACACCATTAACTAACGGCGCTTCTGGGCCAATAATCGTTAGATCGATATGATTTTCGCACGCGAATTCAATTTGGCGCTGTTGATCTAAAACATCGATTGTTACATTACTGACTTTAATTTCGTTTGCAGTCCCAGCATTACCTGGTGCTACAAAGACATGTTTAACTTGAGATGATTGTGCGATTTTCCATGCGAGAGCATGTTCTCGGCCACCGCTACCAATAATAAGAACATTTTTATCGGCCATTAACGTGTCCCTATATAGCTACTATAGTTTAATGTCGGAAATGACGCATGCCAGTGAATACCATGGCGATATTTGCTTCATTTGCCGCTTGTATGACTTCTTTATCCCGGATTGAGCCACCAGGTTGGATGATAGCGGTGATACCAGCCGTGGCGGCGGTATCAATGCTATCGCGAAATGGGAAAAAAGCATCTGATGCCATGACACTGCCATCGACAGTTAAGCCAGCAGCTTGTGCTTTAATGCCTGCGATTTTAGCACTATCGATGCGGCTCATTTGCCCCGCGCCGATACCGATGGTTTGTTCGTCTTTAGCATAGACAATGGCATTGGATTTTACATATTTCGCAACGCGCCATGCGAACAATAAATCTTTTAATTCTTGCTCGGTAGCGTGCCGTGTGGTGACGCCACGTAAATCTGAATCAGCTATAAAACCGCTATCGTTGTGTTGAATTAATAGGCCACCTACGACTTTTTTATAATCTAGTGAATCAGTCGCTGCACCAACAGTCCAATGCCCCGTCTGTAAGACGCGCACATTCTTTTTCGTTGCGAGGATGGCTTTTGCATCGTCATCGATGTGTGGTGCGATGATGACTTCGACGAATTGATTGGCAATAATTGTCTGTGCCGTTTTGCTATCGAGAGTCTGGTTCAGGGCAATGATACCACCAAACGCCGACGTACTATCGGTTGCGAAGGCGCGTTGATAGGCTTGCTGTAGATCGTTACCTAAGGCCACACCGCATGGATTAGCATGTTTGACAATGACACAGGCAGGGTGTGTCGCTGGCATGGCTTGCACACAACTTAAAGCAGCATCGCTATCGGCGATATTATTAAATGATAATTCTTTGCCTTGCAATTGTATGGCAGTACTGATGTTGCCTGTGGTCGCGCTTTTTTCACGATAAAAAGCTGCTTGCTGATGTGGATTTTCACCATAACGTAAATCTTGTTGTTTGTCGTATTGGACAGTATAAATATCGGGGAACTTGCCATCACTGGCGTGGCCATACAAATAGTTGGCGATCATGGCATCATAGTGTGCCGTATGCGCAAAGGTTTTTTTGGCCAACTGCAGGCGCGTATCATCGCTAATATTGCCATGATTGACACTGATTTCGGTAAGTACTTTATCATAGTCATTGGGATCGACAATCACGCTGACGTAGGCGTGGTTCTTGGCGGCGGCGCGCAACATGGTGGGGCCGCCGATATCAATGTTTTCAATTGCTGTGGCAAAGTCACAATCGCTTTGTGCTGTCACTTGGGCAAATGGGTAGAGGTTGACGATAACCATATCAATAGTGCCAATTTGTTGCTCTGCTAATGTAGCATCATCAGTACCGCGACGCGCCAAGATACCGGCATGCACTTTGGGATGTAAGGTTTTTACCCGACCATCCATCATCTCCGGAAAGCCGGTGTAATCGCTGATTTCTATGACTGGAATAGCATGTGAGGCGAGTAGTTTGGCGGTGCCGCCAGTGGAAATGATTTCAATACCGTGGGAAACAAGTTGCTGAACAAATGGAACGATGCCATCTTTGTTGGAAACACTGACTAAAGCACGTTTAATAGTTGTTGTCTTGGACATTGGGTCTTTAGTAGTAAGCATTAGTAACTAGCTTTACTGGGGGAGTTGCGCAGCTAGCTAAAATTAAGGGCTCGAACATAAAAGCGGCTTCCAAAGAAGCCGCTTTTAGTCGTTAATTATCAACGATTAATCGATATCGTAGATTTTTAACTTTTTGCGCAGGGTGCCGCGGCTCAAGCCAAGCAATTTCGCTGCTTTGGTTTGGTTGCCCTTGGTGTGGCCCATGACGATTCGTAACAGAGGTTCTTCAATCTCTGCGAGAACCATGTCATAGAGGTTGCTTACACTTTGACCCCCAAGCTGGTTGAAGTAGTTACGCATAGCGCCTAAAACGCACTCACGCAACGTTGGAGTTGCAGTACCAGCAGGAGAATCTGCTTCGTTAGTTCTTGGTGTTTCAATAATGTCTGATGTATTCATTGGCGTTTTGCTCTCTCTCATCCATTAGAAGGTTGTACAATTGTTGTTTTGTTGTAACATCCCAATGTTCTGGTAAGTTACTTCACAATCCGAAAATCGCTAGGCATCTTACCCGCTAATTCCTTTAGCTCTTAAGTCTCTAATGTTAGTGACCCTTTGAACAAGGAAGGCCCATTATAGCACTGGTAACGAACTACTCAAGTCAAAAATCGACTTTTTTTGCAAAAAAAGTTGCCGATATGCTACTTTTTTAGCTCAAACGGCCTTTTTTTGCCTTTTTATTGCGCAAATAATAGTGGGAAACACATAATTGCCTTTGTGAGCATAGGCTTAGCAGTGTTTTTGCCCTGTAACGCGCAGCCAAGTATCTTTTTGGATGGGTTTATCGAGGACAAATTGACCCGCAAACGTGTGGCTAATTTGCTCGTTTTGATCGGGTAAGATGCCTGATAATACGATGTTGCCACCAGGATTTAGCAGTTCGGCAAAGCGGGGGGCTAGCTCACACAAGGGATTAGCAACAATATTGGCAATTAGAATATCGGCTTGCAATGCGGGTATCTGGTCGGGAGTCAGAGTGGTGATGTGCGTACCGCTGAGGTCATTATTAGCCGCATTATTGTGTGTAGCGAGCAAAGCTTGCGGGTCATGATCGATAGCATACACCTGACGAGCCCCCAGTTTGGCGGCGGCAATTGCTAAAATGCCTGAGCCACAACCATAATCAATGACTAGTTTGTTTTGTAGATTATGCTGCGCGAGCCATTCTAAACATAAGGCAGTAGTCGGGTGTGAGCCACTGCCAAAGGCAAGCCCAGGATCTAACAGTATATTGATTGCTTCAGGGCAGGGAGGGTTCTGCCAACTGGGACAAATCCATAAATTATCACCGAATTGCTGGGGGTGAAAATCATCTTGCCAAGCACGTTGCCAATCTTGGTCGGCCAAGGTACTCAAACTGAGACTCTGTTTTTCTGCTTCACTAAGCTCGGGTCGCAATGTCTGCGTTATAGCGTCGATATGAATGTCAGCGGTAAATAAACCAGTGACCTGACAGTCCTGCCACAACGGTGTCTCGCCCGGCGCGGGTTCGTAAATAGGATTATCGCCAGCATCTTGAATGGTAACGGCGCAAGCACCTAATTCCGTGAGTAAATCATCTATTTGTTGGGCGCGGTCACGCTCGGTTTGTAACGTCAGTTGTTGCCAAGGCATTGTAGCCACTCTTGTGAAATCGAAAGTAGGAGAGTTTAGCACAGCTGTGCCTCGCGTACCCTCAAGGGTGAGAGGATAAGCTAGCACGCGTCACCTGTTGATTTGACAGAGTTTTTTTGCCCGCCTAACCATTTGAATTCTATAAGTTTTATTTTTTCCTTAAAATTTGCGCCGCAAATACGCCGCAAATACGCCGCAAATTTTTGCTTAATTTACGGATCTGCAATATAATGTTGTTATGAATGAGTTACAAATAATTCTTCAGCAAGGCGAAGGATATAAAATTGAGTTTAAAGAAAAACTTGCGCATTTAGACCGAGAAATCGTTGCGTTTGCAAATGCAGCAGGTGGCTCTGTCTACTTGGGGGTTGATGACGCTGGTAAGGTTGTGGGCATAGACATTTGTAATAAATTAAAAAGCCAGGTTACAGATATTGCCCATAATTGCGATCCTAGCATTAAAGTTGAATTGATTAGTTACGGCAATGTCCTTGAAGTGCGAGTTGCGGAGGGTGGGGATAAACCCTATCGCTGTAAGGATGGGTTTTTCTTACGTATGGGACCTAACTCGCAAAAATTAAGACGTGATGATATTGTTGTTTTAATAACAAATTCCTCCAAAATTCAGTTTGATGAAACGTTAAATCCGAAATTTAGCTTTCCTGGTGACTTTTCCCAACAGAGTTATCACGAGTTTCTCAATCTATGCGACATTCAAACTAAGTTACCGGCGCAGGATGTACTACAAAGTTTATCGGTCGCTCACAAAGACGCTAGCAAGCTTGTGCTTAACAATACAGGGATCTTATTCTTTGCCAAAGAACCCCAAAAACTCTACCCGGAGGGCTATATCACGGCAGTAAGATACAAAAGTCAGGATCGTTTTTCTATTATAGATAAGCAAGATTATAAAGGTAGTTTGATACAACAGATAGAACAAGCGCTTACGTTCATACAGCGCCATACTGCAGTCGCTATCAATGTTGTTGCGCAAAGCCCAGTGCATGAAGAAATTCATGAGTATCCGCTAGTTGCGCTGCGCGAAGCAGTTATCAACGCTGTTGTACATCGTGATTATAATTATGATGGTTCACACATTTATATTCATATTTACCCAGATAAAATTGAGATTGAAAATCCTGGTGGCTTATATCATGGATTAACCATTGCAAGCTTAGGCCAACGCAGCGTGCGACGGAATAGATTGATTGCTGATCTATTGCATCGTGCTGGCTACATTGAGCGGGTTGGCAGTGGCTTTGATCGTATGCGGCAAGCATTACAACAGAATAACAATCCTCCGCTAGAGGTGAGTGCTACCAATTTCTTCAATATAAGATTTTACAAGAAGCTTGCCACCGATAAATTAAGTGCGTTGACGCAAAGGCAGCAGCGTTTGTACCAGTTTGTGGAACAAAGAAAAACAATAACCATAGGTGAAGCAGCGATGGCGCTTGGTTGCAGTAATGATACTGCTCTTAGGGAGCTTAACGTACTATTACAGCAAGATCTACTAACTAAACTAGGTCGTGGCAAAGCAACAAGTTATATACTCTTGAAAAAAGACACGTAAGTTTTTCTACAGATTAAGTTTTTCTTCAAGGTAATGAATATTTACGCCGCCCTGTATGAAGTTGCCGTCGCGCATAATATCTTGGTGCAACTGGATATTGGTTTTGATGCCTTCAACGATGATTTCATCTAAGGCATTACGCATGCGCGCAATGGCGGTGGCACGGTCTTCACCATGCGCGATGAGTTTGCCGATCAACGAATCGTAGTGTGGTGGTACGGTGTAACTGCTATAAACATGCGAATCAACACGCACACCGGGACCACCAGGCGCATGGAAGATGCTTATTTTGCCGGGGCTAGGGGTGAAGTTGTAAGGGTCTTCTGCGTTAATCCGACATTCGATAGCATGACCTGTGATTTTGATATCACTTTGTTGGTAACGTAGCTTTTCACCAGCAGCAATACGTAATTGCTCCTTAACTAAATCCACACCAGTGATCATTTCTGTGATGGGGTGTTCGACTTGGATACGTGTATTCATTTCAATAAAATAGAATTCGCCGTTCTCGTATAGAAATTCAAATGTCCCTGCGCCACGATAATTCATTTTGATGCAGGCATCGACGCAGCGTTTTCCGATCTTTTGTCGTTGTTCTACAGTAATGCCTGGCGCCGGTGCTTCTTCGACAACTTTTTGATGGCGGCGTTGTAAAGAACAATCGCGTTCAGCTAAATGGATTGCATTACCTTGGCCGTCGGCAAGCACTTGGATTTCAATATGGCGCGGGTTTTCAAGAAATTTTTCCATGTATACGGTGCTGTTATTGAAGCTGGCGCTGGCTTCGGCTTTGGTCATGGCAACGGCATTTGTTAATGCGGCTTCGCTGTGTACAACACGCATGCCACGACCGCCGCCGCCAGCAGCTTTAATAATGACGGGGTAGCCAATGTTGCGGGCAATGGCGAGATTTTCTTGAGGATCTTCGCCCAAGGGGCCACCAGAACCAGGTACGCAGGGTACCCCCGCTGCTTGCATGGCATCGATTGCAGAGACTTTATCACCCATTAAGCGAATGGTATCAGCGTTCGGGCCAATAAAAATAAACCCACTTTTTTCAACTTGTTCAGCAAAGTTAGCGTTTTCTGCCAAGAAACCATAACCTGGATGAATGGCAACCGCATCGGAAACTTCAGCAGCACTGATCACAGCAGGAATATTAAGATAACTTTCAGAGACCATGTCGGGACCGATACACACGGATTCGTCAGCCAGGCGTACGTGAATTAAATCGCGGTCTGAAATCGAATGTGCCGCTACGGTTTTGATGCCCAATTCTTTGCACGCGCGTAAGATACGTAATGCAATTTCCCCACGATTAGCAATAACGACTTTTTCTAACATGGTGTACTCTTCTTTTATGGTTATTATTCGATGATAAACAGGGGTTGATTAAATTCAACCGGTTGGCCATTTTCGACCAAACGTGCTTTGACAATGCCGGCCTTGTCGGCTTCGATTTGGTTGAACATTTTCATAGCTTCGATAATACAAAGGGTGTCACCGGCTTCGACGTGTTGGCCGATGTCAACAAACACGGGTGCGCCGGGTGAGGGAGAGGTGTACATAGTGCCAACCATAGGCGAATTAACCGTGTGGCCATTGGGTATAGCATCAGATTTGTCACTACTGTTGGGGGCAGCATCGTGGCTGGGGGCGGCTGGTGCATGCGTAGGTGCGGCTGCTGCCATGACAACTTGTGGTGCCGCAGCGCCACTGCCGTAGCGGCTAATACGCACGGACTCTTCACCTTCGTGAATTTCAATTTCGGCGACACCGGTTTCGTCGATTAATTCAATCAGTTTTTTAACTTTTCTTATATCCATGGTCATTGTTGCTCACTGTTGTAAATAATTATCTGCTGCCAAGAGGGCGAGTTCATACCCTTTGGCCCCAAAACCACATAAAACACCGATAGCTTGGTCGGAAAAATAAGAACATTGGCGAAAAGGTTCGCGCGCGTGAATATTAGATAGATGTACTTCTATGTAAGGGATAGCCACTGCGGCCAAGGCATCGCGCAAGGCGATGCTGGTATGCGTGAAGGCAGCAGGATTAATGATGAGAAGATCAATTTTGTTTTTGCTGGCTTTTTGTATGGCATCGATTAATTCATGTTCAGCATTACTTTGTAAGGTATTGAGTTCATGCTTGAGCTGTTGTGCGAGTTGGACAAGATTTTTGTCGATGTCAGCCAGAGAAATGGGGCCGTAAACATCTGGTTCACGTTTGCCCAAAAGATTTAAATTAGGTCCATTTAGGACTAAGATTTTGGCCATAAAATTACCACAAATAAGGTTGCTAATTAATTTTGCGGTGATTGTGCCTGAAAAAAATACGGGTGTCTAGTTCGCCGAAGTTAGCTGCAAGATAGCGACATGTTTGCCGCAAAGGTTTATTGGTTGGAAAATAAAAGCACCAATGTTTTGCGCAAATGATAAATTTTGCACCTAATAATATTATGAAGTGCCAGGTGAAAGAGAGAGAGTCGGACTTGTTGCGCTCTTTGAACTATCCGCCCGCTCGCGTTGTGCTTTTTTCCACTCTGCGATTGCGGCCCGATCCCGCTCGCGTTGTTGCAAAAATTCCAACTGGTCGTCGGAACGTAATGCGACATAGCCAGCTATCGCAGCACCCAGCATTGCGCCAGTTATGCTTAAGCCAAGTTCAAGAATGGTAACAGGGCTTGTTAACAGTGCGATAGCGGGGATCAAGGTATTTGCAATAAAGGTGGTGAGTGCTGGTGGTATGCCAATAGTCTGTAACACCTCTTTGATTTTTTCCGTGCGTAATAGCGTCGCAGTGATGTTACCAAATACACCGGCAATTGATGTATTCAGCATGTACGTGAGCATGCTCTGTAAACCCATAGTCAGTATAGATGCCGCATAAGTGGGTAAACCAAAACGAATTAACCAAGGTTTACAGACGTTTTCCAAAAGTGTGTTGGCGAAGCTGGTTGCGGCAGCATAGACAGTACGTGTATAAGCTTGCTCCATTCTTGCGTAAATTGACCGCGCGAGCACATCGGCATGCTGTTGGCGGAACTTATCAAAATCATGGCATATTGCATGGCGTTCGTCTGTAGTAAAAGAGCTCGTTGCTTTACCCTGTTGTGCGTCTTGTTTAATTTCGTTTTCGAATGTCGCAATTTGTTTTAACAGGCAATTTAAATCGTCAGGGGTGAAATCTTCGAACGTAGCGTTATATTTGCATAAGTGATGGTGGTTATCATCAGCAATAGGGCCAGCATGCCAAAGACTATGATGCGGATCTGTGCGTACTCCATAGCGAAATGGTGTTTTAGTGCTGTCGCATTGGTGCGGAGGACTTTTGGGAAAAAATGAAGATATTACTTTTTTAGGATCATGTACCGTTAGCACGCGGTTTTTATAAGTTAGTTCGATAGGTGTGCGTAATGACGTTGCAATAAACTTCGGATCGTTATCGGAGTTATAAAGAGCCGTATATAGTTTTTTGAAGCTATTGATAGTTAGCATGATTGTGCTTTCCAGGATATCAGGATATATAGTTAAAACGGTTGGTGCGTGAGAGGGTAAGGATGTTAACTAATGATAAGCTAAAAATAAACAAAAGTTGCACAGAATACAATAGATAATACGTGTTTTGTTTAATAAGAAATTTGAAAAATAATACGGATTTATTGACTACGCTGCCATCGCACTTTACAACCCATTTTGCAGGCTTGCGCGAAATAACGGCTACACATGTTTTCTTCCGCGCCAACAAAACTACGCCACGCATCGGGGTTCCAGCTGCTAATACTTTCAGGTGCACAATAGTTATTGCCTTTAAGATCTGTCACAAAGCGCTGATGCACCATGGGTAATTGCCCGATGGAAAAGCGTTTACCCAGCAAATTATCACTATAACAGTACACTACTAATGCTTGGCACTGCTCGCCTAATTGTTTTGATGATTCGACAGCAGCGATAACGTTGAGAGTATCATCCGAGGGTTTTGTTGTTTTTTTCTTTTTGACTGTTTTAGCAGGCATAGAGATTGGAAAGTTTGGTGATAGTGTTAAGTTAAGTGATTCAGCGGATGAGTGGATACCGTAAATTAGTAGAGTGGTGTTCAGTAAAATTAACCCCAATTTTTTTACTAGAGAATAATTACTGCGTTCCATGCGCGTTAAATCCTTTTTTCTTTAGACAATATGTTATTGATTTGCTGTAAGAATGGTTTTGGCCCCATTTCGCCGACAATACGTGAGTTGGGGATTTCACCGCCGTTCGGGGCCAAAAATAATATGGTGGGTGGCGCGATGACATTAAAGCGTTTTTCTAATTCCTTATCAATTGCATCATTTGCGGTGACATCCGCCTGTAATAATATAAAGTGTTGTAGCTGGTTACGTACCTGCGGTGCATTGAATGTGTATTTTTCCATTTCTTTGCAGGCGATACACCAATCGGCATAGAAGTCGAGTAGCACAGGTTTGTCAGTACGCTTAGCGAGGTTTAATTCACGCTGGAGGTCGCTATAGCTTTTTACGCGGGTAAATTTCACTTTATGCGAGCGGGTTGCAGCAAAACTGCGGCCTTGGTGCTGATTAATGTGAAAGTTTTCCAAAGGGTGTAATGGGTTAGTATTACCGAGGAAGGCGCCAAGCATAAGTACAATGCCGTAAATCATTACAATAATACCGGTGCCTTTCCAAAGCTTACCCCAGCCCGTCGTGCGGCCATTAAACGCGCCCATATAGATGGCGGAAATGATTAAGAGTGCGGCCCATAAAAACATGGCGACAAGAGCTGGGATAATACGTTCGAGCAGATAGATGGCTACCGCTAAGAGTAAAACACCGAAGAACGCTTTAATACCATTCGTCCATGGCCCGGCTTTTGGTAAAAATTGACTGCCGAAGGTACCGATTATTAACAATGGCAAACCCATACCAAGTGCCATGATGAATAGGGTTAATCCACCGAGTAACATATTTCCTGTTTGTGCAATATACGCAAGCACACCTACCAAAGGCGCTGTAACGCAAGGCGAGACTATTAATGTCGAGAGGCAGCCCATGACAGCAACGCCGATGTAGGTTCCACTTTTTTGGCGGTGGCTGACATTCGTGATGCGCTCTTGCCAACGTTGCGGTAAATGTAGGCTATAAACACCAAACAAGGATAGGGCGAGCAACACGAATACCAAACTGAAGATGCCAAGTACCCAAGCATTTTGTAGTGCCGCTTGTATGCCGCTACCGATCGATGCCACGATGACACCCGCGATGGCGTAAGTGATTGCCATTCCGAGCACATAAGCGCTCGAAAGACTGAAACCTTTGCGGGTACTGATCTTAACGCCATGACCGATAATAATTCCCGATAAAATTGGCACCATCGGTAACACGCAAGGGGTGAAAGCGAGCAATAGGCCAAAGCCAAAAAAGCCTAATAAAATCCACAGCCAACTTTTATTTAAGAGTAACTGCGTGACTTTATCTTGCTGGCTAATGGGTATAGTTTGCTGGTTAGCAGGTTCAACCTCTTTGATGGTAATCGATTTGCTGCTGATATCAGCGGGATCAAAAGAGACTAATCTGCGTGTGGGCGGATAACAAAAACCAGCGTCGGAACATCCTTGGTAATCAACTTCAATGCTGCTTGTGTTGCCTTGGTTATTGAGAATTGTTAACGGTAGTGATAGTTGCTGCATATAAACTTGATACGTACCCACGATATCATCTTTGCGCGTTAAGCCTGGAGGTAAGTCTTGGTTTGCGAGATAAGCATTTTGTGGCTTGATACGTTTGAAATGAAAACGATCGCGGTAAAGGTAATAGCCAGGGGCCATTTTCCAATGCAGGACTAAGGTATTCGGAGGTTCAACCTTAGCAGTGAAAGCGAAGGCCTGATTGATTGGTAAGGGTTCTTTTTTAGTATTTTTGGGCTGATTTTGTGCCTGGGTCACCATGCTCACTAGGCTGCTAGCCATGAATATGGCTACCAATAGTATTAACAAAGCGTTTTTTTTGAACATATTGTGGCCTGCTTAGCAACGGATGAGCGATTTTACCCTAGCCGTGAAATTTTAACAGTAACCATGCCAAGGGTACGCGCCATTTTGGTTAAAGGTGACTTGACTCTATTGATTATATCGTTATCATTAGCACTCGATAAGTGAGAGTGCTAATCGTGTTTTTTGATTTTTTTTATAAAAATCAATTGATTGAACGATAATTCGGCACACTGCTTTGTAGTTACCCTTGAAAAATCGTGAGTTTGCCACATATTAAGCGGCAGTGTTTAGCTAGTAATCATGACGAATGGTGTAGCAAGCATGGGATTTTTTCAGGATTTAACTTTATTTTTGTTAATGCAACAGGAGTATAGAGCATGAGTACTAATATTCGCCCTTTGCATGATCGCGTTATTGTGCGTCGTGAAGAAGAAGAGCGTAAAAGCGCCGGTGGGATTGTGATCCCCGATAGCGCAACAGAAAAACCATCACGTGGTGTTGTCGTTGCCGTTGGCCCAGGTAAGGCCCTCGATAATGGCGATGTTCGCGCGCTTGACGTCCAGAAAGGCGACAAGATTTTATTTGGTAAATACGCTGGCACCGAAGTCAAGGTCGATGGTCAAGAGATCGTGGTTATGCGTGAAGAGGATATCATGGGTGTTGTTGAAGGCTAAGGCCTGACGAGTCCCGAGATTAACTAGTGAAAGAGGAATAAACATGGCTGCTAAAGAGTTAAATTTTGCAGATAAAGCACGTACGAAGTTAATGATTGGCGTGAACGCTTTGGCTGATGCGGTCAAAGTGACTTTAGGTCCACGCGGACGTAACGTCGTTTTGGATAAAGCATTTGGTGCGCCAACGGTTACCAAAGATGGTGTGTCTGTTGCTAAAGAAATCGAGCTGCAAGACAAGTTTGAAAATATGGGTGCACAGATGGTTAAAGAGGTTGCTTCGCAAACCTCTGATATCGCCGGTGACGGTACCACAACTGCTACTGTATTGGCACAAGCTATCTTGCAAGAAGGTATCAAGTCAGTTGCTGCTGGTATGAATCCAATGGATCTGAAACGTGGTATTGATAAGGCGGTTAAAGCGGCAATTGAACAGTTAGAAAAACTGTCTGTTCCTTGTAAAAGTCGTAAAGAAATCGCTGAAGTTGGTAGCATTTCTGCCAACTCTGATACCGCTATTGGTGAAATCATTGCTGATGCAATGGATAAAGTGGGCAAAGAAGGCGTCATCACTGTTGAAGAAGGCAAGAGCTTAGAAAACGAACTCGAAGTTGTTGAAGGTATGCAATTCGATCGCGGTTATTTGTCTCCTTACTTCATCAACAACCAACAAAACATGAGTGCTGAACTCGAAAGTCCTTACATTCTGTTGGTTGATAAGAAGATCAGTAATATCCGTGATATGTTGTCAGTCTTGGAAAATGTTGCGAAAGCTGGTCGCCCTTTATTGATTATCGCTGAAGATGTAGAAGGCGAAGCGCTGGCAACCTTAGTCGTCAACAACATTCGTGGCATTGTCAAAGTAGCTGCGGTTAAAGCACCTGGTTTTGGTGACCGTCGTAAAGATATGCTGAAAGATATCGCGATTTTGACCGGTGGAACAGTGATTTCCGAAGAAGTTGGCTTAAGCCTCGAAAACACAGGTTTAGATGATCTTGGTTCAGCTAAACGTGTTGTTGTTACTAAAGAAAGTACCACGATTATCGACGGTGCTGGTAAAGGTGAAGACATCGCTGCTCGTGTAACGCAATTGCGTGGACAAGTAGAAGATACTTCTTCTGACTATGACCGTGAGAAATTACAAGAACGGGTTGCCAAGTTATCTGGTGGTGTTGCTGTTGTCAAAGTTGGTGCGGCAACTGAAATGGAAATGAAGGAAAAGAAAGCGCGCGTTGAAGATGCGTTGCACGCAACCCGTGCGGCGGTTGAATCAGGTGTTGTACCTGGCGGTGGTGTTGCGTTAATTCGTGCACAGCAAGCGATCAAAGGCCTGAAAGGCGATAATGCTGACCAAGAAGCTGGTATTACGATTGCTTTCCGTGCGATGGAAGCGCCTCTTCGCCACATTGTTGCCAATGCTGGTGCTGAACCTTCTGTTATTTTAGACAAAGTCATTAATAGCAAGGGTAATCAAGGTTACAATGCTGCTAATGGTGAATTTGTTGATATGGTTGAGAAAGGTATTCTTGACCCAACTAAAGTAACGCGCACTGCATTGCAAAATGCAGCTTCTGTTGCTGGTCTGATGATCACGACGGAATGCATGGTTGCTGAACTACCTAAGAAAGATGAACCAGCTATGCCTGCTGATATGGGCGGTATGGGTGGTATGGGAGGTATGGGCGGCATGATGTAAAAAGCTTCGCTTTTGTCCGTGAGCTTTGTTGCGGCGATTCTTTTTTCTCGGTCATTTATGTTATATAAACTCCCTCGGAAAAAAAATCGCCGCGCCTTGCTCACAGCCAAAATCCTTGCTTTTTAGCCGTCGTACCTTCCAGGTCTAACCCCGTCTAGCAAAACCCCACTTTTAGTGGGGTTTTGTTTATCGAGAGACTAAGCGCCTTCGCCAAAATCAGAACAGTTTCGCAGTCTTGATAAGCCGCACAGCGGCGCATCAAGGTTTAATATTAATGACCACCAAATCTTGATGCGCACGCAGGCGCGCTTAAGGCTACACCAAAGTCGGTTTCTCTGGATAATTCAGGGGAAGATTACTTCGCGGATATTCGTCAGATCCTGAGTGTTTAAATACCGGTATTCTATATCGATGTGACATTTAGAAAATTCTAGTTTTTTATCTTAATTCAATGAATTATCATTACTTGGCAACAATTGAGTATTGTGCACCCAACTGATTGAAAACGTTGGTAAACTCTTTAGCCTTGTTAAGGCTGCCTTAAGATTTATACGGTAAGATAACGTTCAATCTATCACTTAGAATTATTAATGAGCTGGGGAAGCCACATAACTTGCTGAAATAAGCAGCCGCTTGTGGATCATCATTCGGCTTAGGTGTAGGATCTCACTACATTTCTTGGCATTGGTTGGATGGCACTAAGTCCGTATTAATGGTTCTAACGATACTAAACTAATTGACAAAATTAATAATCATTCCAGATGGTGAAGAGGGGCCACATGTTTATCTTAGCTGGTGAGTGGAGTTTTAACGTTACCCGACGTGCAAGCTTGCGCCAAACAATCAAAAAAAACCAAATGAAGAGATTTTTAGGTGAAGTACAATTTCGCCAATCTTCGATTCACCAATATCAAGCTGATCCTAATCACTATATTAAACTTTACTTGTTATGTCCTGAATTCACGCGTTTTGGTAAGAAGGGGCAATTGCCAAAAACATTAGTGCGTATGCTTAGTGCAATCGATAAATATATTGTCCGTCGCCCAGTGTTTTTCAATAAGCGATCAGCCCTTAGACATGCGCGTTTTATGGGGCCTGGCCACGGCGTTTTAAAAGTCAGTATTGCGGAAGCTGCTGTTGAAGGTCGCCAACAAGGCTTATTATTACGGCACGGTTTTTTAAATAGCTGTAATGTGCATGGTTATTATCCTAATCCAAGTGATGAGAATCTTTATATTGAGAACCCAGCCTTTTCTCGTGATTTATTAGGGGTGACGGTGGTTACTGCGCATGCAGAAGAACGTTTATACGCCTAATTAAAGCTTCGGTTTTTTTGCGCGAGCTTTGTTGCGACGATTCTTTTTTCAAAGTAATTCGTGGGGATACATCGACTCAGGATGGCAAGGCTTATGGCACTACGTCTAGATTACCGCAATAACGATTGGCAGGTACAGATTCTTTAATTTTTTTCGGCGTGGGTAAATTGAGATTTTCCATGATGCTGATAAATTCTTCACGTGTGCGCTCAGCTAGCCGTGGGTTCCACTGTTTTTCCTCGCCAACAGTTGAATGCGTGTGGCCATTATAGTCATGCCCAGGATATACCAGTGTGTCATCGGGCAAGCTAAATAAGTGCATTTGAATAGAATCATAGAGTTGACCTGGATCACCATGCTGGAAATCAGTACGGCCACAGCCACGCACAAACAGTGTATCACCAGTAAGCACACAATGTTTATTAACAACATAAATCATGCTGTCGTCTGTATGGCCGGGAGTGGCAAGTGCAGTAATATTGATATGGCCGAGCTTTAAAACTTCAGCGTGTTGAATTTTTTTATCTTCACCATGTATTTCTGTCGCATTGGCGGGCACGATAATTTTGCAATTGGTTTGTTGGCGTAGCGCATGTGCGCCAGTAATATGATCCGCGTGAATATGTGTTTCTAAAGTGTGGCTCAGTGTTAGATCGAACTCTGCAAGCAAACGTAGATCACGTTCGACTTGAGTAATGACTGGATCAACGAGGATGGCTTTTTTTGCTTGTTGATCAGCGATTAGATAGGTATAAGTGAAACTTTCATTATCAAATAATTGGCGAAAAATCATTAAATTTCCTTTTGTATCAGTTCCTAGTAACGAAGCTTGACGATTTATAAATCAGCGTATATGGTGACAGCCATTATACCCACCGGTGAGATTAAGAGGAAGCACAATGGGAAGAACACTATTTGAGCATTTGGCACTTGAGACACAAGTGTTACGTGAAACGGGTCTTTATAAACAAGAACGCTATATTGCTTCACCACAAGCGGCATCGATTACGCTGGAAGATGGCAGTCATGTTATTAATTTTTGTGCCAATAATTATTTAGGCTTAGCAGATCATCCGCGTCCAATTGCAGCGGCTAAACAAGCTTTGGATAAATATGGTTTTGGTATGGCTTCGGTGCGCTTTATCTGTGGTACTCAAACTATTCATAGAAATTTGGAAGAAAAGATCAGTCAGTTTTTAGGTATGCAAGACACGATTTTGTATTCTTCCTGTTTTGATGCGAATGCAGGCTTATTTGAGACTATTCTGACAAATGAAGATGCGATTATTAGTGATGCACTTAATCATGCAAGCATCATTGATGGTGTACGGTTATGTAAGGCAAAACGTTTTCGCTATGCGAATAATGATATGGCTGATTTGGAAAGTAAACTGCAGGAAGCACAAGATTGTCGCTATCGTTTGATCGCGACTGATGGTGTGTTTTCTATGGATGGCATTATTGCGAACTTAAAAGCAATCTGTGATTTGGCTGATAAATATAATGCACTGGTGATGGTTGATGATTCCCATGCAGTTGGTTTTGTCGGAGAAAAAGGCCGTGGCACGCATGAGTTTTGTGATGTGATGGGGCGCGTAGATATCATTACCGGTACGCTTGGCAAAGCCTTGGGTGGAGCATCAGGTGGTTATACTAGCGGTAGAAAAGAAGTTGTTGAATGGCTGCGCCAACGTTCACGTCCTTATTTGTTTTCAAATGCGTTAACACCGGCGTTGACTGCTGCATCACTCGAAGTATTGGATTTGCTCAACGCAAGCGATGAATTGCGTCAACGCTTGCGTAAGAATAGTGAGTATTTCCGCACCGAAATGCAAAAACTTGGTTTTGACTTGGTGCCAGGGGAGCATGCCATTATTCCAGTGATGTTAGGAGATGCCAAGTTAGCTACCCAGGTGGCAGATCGTTTGCTTGCAGAGGGTGTCTATGTGATTGGTTTTTCATATCCGGTAGTACCTAAGGGACAAGCACGCATACGTACGCAAATGTCAGCGGCGCATACTCGCGAACACTTAGAAAAAGCGATTGCAGCGTTTGCAAAAGTGGGAAGCGAGCTCGGTGTTATCCAATGATCTTTTTGATTAGCCATGAGGAGCAAGTATGAGAGCGCTTGTTAAAGCAAAAGCAGAAATGGGCATATGGATGCAAGAAGTCCCAGAGCCTAGCATAGGCCATAATGACTTGCTCATCAAAATCAAAAAAACAGCGATTTGTGGCACAGACATCCATATCTATAATTGGGATGATTGGGCCAGCCAAACCTTGCAATTACCACTCATTGCAGGGCATGAATTTGCTGGTGAGGTCGTTGGCGTAGGTAGTGAAGTCGCTGGTTTCAAAGTCGGTGATCGTGTCTCTGGTGAGGGACATATTAGTTGTGGCCATTGCCGCAATTGTCGTGCGGGTAAACGTCATTTGTGCCGTAATACGGTTAGTGTGGGATGGTCACGTGAGGGTTGTTTTGCAGAATATCTCGTCTTACCAGCGGTTAATGCTTTCTGCCTACCAGATAATATTAGTGACGATATGGCCGCTGTGCTTGACCCGTTAGGGAATGCGACGCATACAGCATTGTCTTATGATTTAGTAGGCGAAGATGTATTAATTACTGGTGCTGGGCCTGTTGGCATTATGGCAGTTGCTGTTGCTCGCCATGCAGGTGCTAGACATATTGTTATCACCGATGTTAACGATTATCGCCTCGATTTAGCAAAACAGATGGGGGCAACACGAGCGGTTAATGTGAAAACTCAGCATGTGTCCACTATCATGCCCGAATTAAATATTGTGGAAGGTTTTGATATTGGGCTAGAAATGTCCGGAAATACCAGTGCGTTTAATATGATGCTTGGCACTATGAACTATGGTGGTCGTATCGCATTGTTGGGTTTCTTGCCAGCTGAGACACAGATTAATTGGAATCATGTTATTTTAAAAGGCTTGCATATAAAGGGTATTTACGGGCGTGAGATGTTTGAAACTTGGTATAAAATGACTAGCATGTTACAAAGCGGCTTAGAGCTAGAGCCCGTGATCACGCACCGCTTTGCCATTGATGATTACCAACAAGCATTTGAAATTATGCGTTCAGGAAAAACCGGAAAAGTTATCCTGGAGTGGCAATAAGGCCTTAGCTAAGCTCAAGGATAGTATCCCATTCATGTTTACTCACCGGTGTTATCGATAAACGGTTTCCCTTACGGACAATCAACATTTCTCGCAGTTGTGGGTGTTGACGAATTTCATCCAAGCTGATGAAACGTTTAAATTTCTTGTTAAATTTGACGTCCACCATGAACCAGCGTGGGTTATCGGGATCACTCTTGGGATCATAATATTTGCTTTCTGGATCAAAAGCCGTAAAGTCAGGATATCCTGCTCTGACAATTTCTACGATACCGGCAATACCGGGTGGTTTACAGTTGGAATGGTAGAAAAAGGCTAAATCACCTTTCTTCATTTCGTCGCGCATCATATTGCGCACTTGGTAATTGCGCACGCCATCCCAGTGATCAGTTTTGTTAGACTCTCGCATGAGGTGGTCAATGCCATACACATCGGGTTCAGATTTCATTAACCAATAGTTCATTAATAATTCCTTTTGTTAAATGGTTACTTTATACCACTGCTTTTCGGTGACAATAGCATCTAGTGGGATATCCCAGTCATCGCTGGACAGCCTCTCAATATGTTGAAATTCGTAAGCAAGGCCAACCAATTTCGGCCTAGCGGGACGTGTTTGCTGTGCTAGGAAAGCAAAGGTACGATCATAATAGCCGGCGCCCATGCCAAGTCGATTGCCGTGCAGATCAAACGCGACAAGCGGCAAAAAAATTAAGTCGAGCGCTTGCGGAGAGCGTCCATTAGTGGCGCTTGGTGTGGGCTCAAGGATATTATAACGATTGCTAACCAATGGTGTGTCTTGCTCATAGCATACAAAATGTAGTTGTTGATTGTCGTCAAGTACAGGCAGGTAACATTGTTTATCAGCACGCCAAATTGCCCGTGCAATGAGACTGGTGTCAACTTCTCCTGCGTAGGTGTAGTAAATTGCGATATGTTTACTACTGCTAAAGCTAGTGTGTGTTGTAATGTGCTGGCAGATTGCCGTGGCCGCGCTGTGCGCTTCAGCGGCATTTAATTGTTGGCGTTGTTGACGTATTTGTTGACGAGTGGTGGCTTTAGTTTGCATAAGCTTAAAAGATTTAAGGCGTCCCCCATTGTAGGAGCTGCGTACACTGAACCGTGAGGTTCAGGTGGGGATCAAGGGTTGCTGTATCAGGCTTCCTGCTACTAGGCAGGCGTGCACAACAACTGCAACGGGACGAACCCCTTATCTGTAGTGTTGGTTCAAGTAACGCTATGCTCGAACTTTCTACAACAGAGAACGCCAGTGTTCCATTATAACTCCATTTCTTCGTTTTGCGGGAGAACTTCATCGATTTTTTGCTGAAGACTTTTCAGTCTATTATTCATCTCATTGATTTTCTGTGCATTTTTATCATGAATGCTCAATAATTCGTGGCTTAAGTTTAAGGCGGCTATAATGGCGATGCGATCCAAGCCGAGTAACTTGCCGCCATCACGAATTTCACGCATCTGCTCATCTAGTTGAAAAGCCGCACGTTGTAATTGCTCAGCTTTTTCCTTCTTGCATTTAACTCGGAAAGGTCGATTGAGTAGGTGTACGGTGACGCTATTATCATCTGTCATAGTGGTTCCCCATTAAGCGCGAGTTTATTCATTTTATATTTTAAAATTAATGTAACTATTTAGTAAATTTACTGAATAGTTATAAATTAATAAGTTATGTTGAGTTAAAGCTGCTTTTAAGACGCCCTAACACATGCCGAACTTTTTCTTTGGTGAGCTGGTTCTTTTCAATGAGTTTATTGCGCTCTTGTGTTAAAATAAGCTGTTTTTCGCGCAATAAATGATTTTCTCGTTTTAGATGCTCACAAGTCTGAACTAGGGCGCTGACGCGGAGCTCGAGCTGATCGAGTAATGACTTTTCAACTGTTAATTTATCCATTGTTTTTCGACATGGTTATTATTGCAGGCGAGAACAGCTCACCTTTATCTGGATATAGTACCGACTACATCAGGCGCTAATATAGTGGGTTAGCTGGGCTGGGTCAACGTGAATGCCTGTCTATATATTGCGCAAATAGTTTAAGGATGTGGACAAACACAAAGAGTAAGAGAGGATGCCGATGTCGATGATAGAAAAGTTGCCTGAATTTACGCGTGTCAATCAAGCCCTACAAGAAATTAATGTGTCGGCCTGTGGCGCAGAAGCCCATGGTTTGATGTGCGGCTTTATTTGTGCAGGATCTAAACTCAATGGTCAGGCTTGGTTTGCACCCCTGCTGGGTTTAAATGGTCGTGAAGCATCGAGCATCAATACTACGAATCAAAAAATTTTATTGGAACTTTATCAAACGTCTTCTCAGCAGTTGCATGGTATGGAATTTGGTTTTGAGATTCTGTTACCTGATGATGAGACCCAACTCAATATCCGCGCACAAGCCCTCAGTAAATGGTGTGAAGGTTTCCTCGCTGGTTTAGGTTTAGCGGGTATTCAAATCGATAAGGCATGTTCTCCAGATGTGCGCGAAGCACTATTCCATTGTAGTGAAATTTCAAAGCTCGATCATGAAAATATTGTTGCACGTGAAGAAGATGAAAAGGCGTTCACTCAGATATTTGAATATGTGCGCACCATGACTTTGCTGGTGCATAGTGAATTTGCGTTGGATGAAATGCCCGGCAATGATCATTTCATGGTGAGTCGTATGGATTCCGCAGTATTGCACTAAATGAGGTCGGCGTAATTATGCAAGAACAACAAGAATTCCAGCAACGGCGGCAACGTTTATTATCTGTGCTTGGCGATGATGCCATTGCAATCATTTTTTCTGGGGTTGAATATCTACGCAGTGCTGATGCGTACTATCCATTCTCACAAAATAAAGATTTTTATTACCTGACAGGGTTTAATGAACCTGAAGCCGTTGCGGTATTGATCCCAAATGGTCAAGAAGGCGAATTTATCTTATTTAACCGTCGTCGGGATCCCGCTAAAGAAGTATGGGATGGCTATCGCGCTGGTCAAGAGGGCGCGTGTGCAGAATACGGTGCGGATGCTGCTTATCCAATTGATGAAATCGATCAACATATGCCAGCGCTAATGCTTGGCCGGACAAAGGTTTTCTATCCAGTCGGTGAAATGGCGCAAGTTGATCAGCGGGTGTTAAGCTGGAGCGCGAGTTTACGGCGACAAGTTCGTGCAGGCGTACCTGCGCCACAAGAATTTATTAGTTTGGGCTCGATGCTACATGAAATGCGTCTCTTCAAGAGCGAACATGAACAAGCATTAATGCGCGAAGCAGCGCGTATTTCAGCGCAAGCTCATTGCCGTGCCATGCAAGTTTGTCAACCTGATATGATGGAATATCAATTAGAAGCAGAGTTGGTGTATGAATTCCAGCGCAATGGTTGTCGCCGCGTTGCTTATGATTCGATTGTTGGCGGCGGTAGTAATGCTTGTATATTGCATTACATCAGGAATGATCAAGCTTTGTGTGACGGTGATTTAGTCTTGATTGATGCGGGTGGAGAATACAAGCAGTATGCTGCTGATATTACCCGTACTTTTCCGGTTAATGGACGTTTTACACCTGAGCAAAAAGCAATTTATGATATTGTCTTGGCTGCACAAGTAGCTGGTATCGAAGCAATTCGCCCAGGTGTGCCTTGGGACGCAGTGCAAGCTGCCATTGTCCCTATCATTACTCAGGGCCTTATCGATTTAGAAATTTTGTACGGCGATCTTGATACCTTGATTGAACAAAAAGCTTATGAAAACTTTTACTTACATCGTTCGGGGCACTGGTTAGGCTTGGATGTGCATGACGTTGGCAGCTATAAGCAAAATGGGCAATGGCGTGATTTGCAAGCTGGTATGGTGTTGACAGTAGAGCCAGGCATTTATATTGCAGCGGATAATCAAGCTGTCGATGAAAGGTGGTGGAATATTGGAGTGCGCATAGAAGACGATGTATTCGTGACTGAAAATGGCCACGAAGTACTAAGTGCTGATGTGCCCAAAGCACGTGCGGAAATAGAAGCGTTAATGGCAGGGCGATAATTGCAACACGGAACTTTTGATATCACCATCGCTGGTGGAGGAATGGTTGGTGCTACACTTGCTGTTGCTTTGGCGAAGCTTAATCAAGAATTATCGACACCTCTAAGTATCGCTGTTATTGAGGCTGCAACGCCTGAAAAAAAATTAGCGGCTGGCCATGATGGGCGTTCAGTTGCTTTATCTTATGGTTCACAATGCATTTTTAATAGTCTGGGCTTATGGGAAGAGTTGGCTGCCCAGGCAGTGCCGATAAACACCATTCATGTTTCAGATCGCGGACGCTTTGGTGTCACCCGTTTCCATGCAAGTAAGCAGAACGTATCCGCCCTAGGCTACGTAGTCCCCGCGCAGCAAATTAATCGTGTATTAACCCAAGCAATGAGTGCTTTGTCCGATGTTGAGGTGATTGCGCCAGCTAAATTGGTAGCGCTTGAGTCCGACAATAAACAACAGCTTACAATTAGCCATGACCAACTATCACAACAGTTAAGCACGCGTCTATTGATCGGCGCTGATGGTTCGCTTTCGACAGTACGTAAACTATTAAACATAGAGACTACGCACTGGGATTATCAGCAACAAGCCTTGGTCGCAAATATCCACTTACAACGTGATCACCGTAATACCGCCTATGAGCGCTTTACGCCAAGCGGCCCGGTAGCGCTATTACCCTTACCCGAGCAACAGGCAGCTTTAGTCTGGACGTTACCTAAAGCACAGATTGAAGAATATATGGGGTTAAGCGACGCACAATTTTTAGTGCGTTTACAAGCTTTGTTTGGTTATCGTTTAGGGCGTTTTATGGGTGTTAGTAGGCGCATGACTTACCCATTACATATGCTTAAAGCTAAGCAACAAATACGACCAGGTTGTCTGCTAATTGGTAATGCTGCTCATACCTTGCATCCCATTGCAGCACAGGGTTTAAATTTAGGTTTGCGTGATGTATCAACTTTGGTAACTTTGCTGCGTGAACACTGCTTGCATTTGCCAGATAGTAGTTTGAAAAGCTCGGCCTTATTACTTGAAAAATATAATAAGCAACGCCGTTTGGATCAATATATGACAATGGGATTCACTGATTTATTGGTCAGAGTATTTTTACATCAACTGTTGCCAGTGACCTTGGGGCGTAATATTGGTTTATTAGCATTTGATTTATTACCGCAAGCTAACCATTACTTAGCACGCCAAACAATGGGATTATTAGGCGCTACCCCGCTTAAAGGAGAAGCTAATGTCGCGGCGTGATACTCTGGATTATGATATTGTCATTGTTGGTGCTGGTATTGTTGGTCTCACCGCAGCGTGCGCTTTAGCAGACAGTGGATTATCACTTGCTGTGGTCGAGCGACGTGCACCTGATTTCGGCTGGGATGAGACTCAATATGACATGCGAGTCAGTGCTATTACACGTGCTTCGCAAAATGTTTTTCAATGCTTAGGCGTTTGGGATGCGATCGCGAGTCAGCGTATTAGTCCATATAGTGATATGCGCGTCTGGGATGCAACAGGGCAAGGTGAAATCCATTTTGATTGTATAAAAATCGATGAAGAGAATCTTGGACATATTATTGAGAATCGCGTGATACAAAAGGCGTTATGGCAGCACTTAGAAAAGAACAGTAACGTCAGCTTGCTGTCTCCCATTGAATTAAAGCAATATAAGCCTGCGCATGTCGATGCAATGCAATGTTTAGTATGTGTGGATGGACGCACTATTAATGCACGCTTATGCATTGCTGCTGATGGAGCACGTTCATGGGTGCGCGAACAAGCCGGTATGGGAATAAAAGGTTGGGACTATGGCCATACGGCGATTGTGGCAACCTTGAAAACAGAAGATAGTCACATGCGCACGGCTTGGCAACGCTTTATGCCAGATGGCCCATTAGCATTTCTACCGTTGCAAGATTTACACACGTCATCGATCGTTTGGTCTACCCGGACTGCGCACGCTGATAGTTTGATGCAATTGAGCGAGGACAAGTTTGCGCTCGCCGTGAGTCAGGCTTTCGACCATCGTCTTGGTAATGTGAATCTTTTATCGCCGCGCGCCAGTTTCCCTCTGCGCATGCGGCATAGTTGTGGTTATGTGCGTTCGGGTTTGGCGTTGATTGGTGATGCAGCACATACGATTCATCCCTTAGCTGGCCAAGGTGTTAATCTTGGGATTTTGGATGCGAGTTGTTTAGCTGAAGTAGTGATGAATGCCCAAGCGCAAGGACGAGATATTGCTGATTTAGCGACATTGCGGCGTTATGAACGTTGGCGTAAAGGCCATAATACGTTGATGATTGCAGGCATGGAGGCTTTCAAACGTTTATTTGGTAATGATAATGAGTTGTTGCGCCAAGTGCGCAATATGGGCTTGCGCGTTACCAATAAATTGCCAGTTATCAAAAACCAACTGATTCGTCATGCAATGGGATTAGTCGGTGATTTACCGCAATTAGCAAAACCTTCAGCACAAGACAATATAACTCATTGATTTCGTTGAAACTCGAGGCTTGCAACAGGAAAGCTTTGTGTCGCTCGAGAAGGTGTTTTAGCGCACCACTAGCCCATGTATAATGCCCCCCTCAAGAAATTAAGACACGTTATCCAAAAGGAGCCAAAATGGGTAAACACACGCCATTATTCGAGCAGCATCAGCAAGCGGGCGCTAAGTTTGTTGATTTCGCTGGTTGGGAAATGCCTATTCACTATGGTTCACAAATTGATGAACACCACGCAGTGCGACACGATGCCGGGATTTTTGATGTTTCACATATGACAGTGGTAGACGTGGCTGGTCCGCAAGCCAAAGATTTCCTTGCCTACTTATTAGCGAATGATGTTAATAAGCTTAAGCCAACAAAGGCATTGTATAGCTGTATGCTCAACGAGAAAGGCGGCATTGTTGATGATTTAATCGTCTATTTTCGTGAAAATGGCACCTACCGTTTAGTCGTTAACTCGGGCACGCGTGATAAAGATATTGAATGGATCGGACAACATGCAGCTAAGTTTGAGGTTGCAATCAAAGAGCGTGATGATTTAGCCATGGTTGCTATACAGGGTCCGAAAGCTATCGAAAAGTTGGCCCAGATGTGTAATCCACGACAAGCGAAACAAATTAATAAGCTCAAGCGCTTTGCTGTCGCAGAAATCGATGATTGGTTTATTGGACGTACAGGGTATACGGGGGAAGATGGGGTAGAAATTATCTTGCCTGCTGAGTTAGTTGCTACGATCTGGCAAACTTTGCTGCGCGTTGGTGTAAGCCCTTGTGGTTTGGGTGCACGCGATACACTACGTCTCGAGGCTGGCATGCACCTTTATGGTAGCGATATGGATGAGCATGTCACGCCGTTAGAATCGGGCTTAGCTTGGACGGTTGCGTGGGAGCCTGCTGCGCGTGATTTTATTGGTCGCAAGGCGTTAGAAGCACAAAAACAAGCTGGTTTACGCCACAAATTTGTTGGTCTTGTGCTCGAAAGTGGTAAAGGCGTTTTGCGTAATCACCAACGTGTCATTTGTGAAAACGGCAGTGAGGGCGAAATTACCAGTGGAAGTTTTTCGCCAACTTTAGGACATGCTATAGCCTTTGCGCGAGTGCCAACTAAGATTGAAGAGACTTGTGCGGTGGAAATCCGTGGTAAACATGTTACTGCAAAAGTGGTTAAACCACCTTTTGTGCGTAATGGAGAAAAGACCTTTAGTTAGGATAATATGAGGTAATAACTATGAGTGAAAATGTCCCCAGTGAATTACGTTATGCCGAAACCCATGAATGGGTGCGAGAGGAAGAAAATGGTATCTGCGTGATTGGCATTACTGATCATGCGCAGCATTTATTAGGCGATTTGGTTTATGTGGAATTGCCCGAAGCTGAGAATAACATTCGCAGTGGTGATGAAGCAGGTGTGGTCGAGTCAGTTAAAGCGGCTTCTGATGTCTACAGTCCGCTCTCTGGTGAAGTCATTGCGGTGAATGAAGCACTAGCAGATACGCCAGAATTAGTAAACCAAGATCCTTATGGTGATGGTTGGTTATTTAAAATCAAATTTATCAATCACGCCGAATTAGAAGAGTTGCTCGATAGTGAAAGCTATAATGAGAAAGTTGCTGCCGAGGAAGCTTAAGCATGCCATATATTCCCCATACAGATGCTGATGTTAAAATGATGTTAGACACCATTGGTGTGAATGATATCGAAGACTTATTCGATGAAATTCCGCGATCATTGCGTTGTCAACCGATGGATAAAATTCCGCAAGGTATCAGCGAAATGCAAGCGGCGCAGTTGCTAGGTAAATGCGCGCAGCAAGATGTGCGCAGTCTGTGTTTCATCGGTGCAGGAGCTTATGAACATCATATTCCTGCTGCAGTGTGGGATATTACTTCACGCGGTGAATTCATGACGGCATACACGCCCTATCAGGCAGAAGCAAGTCAAGGGACATTACAAGTTGTCTATGAATATCAGACCATGATGGCAAGTCTGATGGGAATGGATGTTTCCAATGCGTCTTTATACGATGGTGCTTCGGCGATGGCTGAAGCTGTCTTAATGGCGATACGCGCCAATCGTCGCAGTAAGTCACATGTCGTGTTGGTTGCGGGTTCCTTGCATCCTAATTATCGCAAAGTTGCACACACCATTGTTGCCAACCAAGGTATTGAATTGGTCGAAATACCATTCGATGGAACAGGAGGCCATATTAATGTAGCAAGTTTGCAGCAGTATAGCGGCCAGGATATTGCAGCATTGGTAATCCCACAGCCAAATTTTTTCGGTGTATTAGAAGATGTAGATATCCTTACGGATTGGGCGCATGCACAAAATGCTTTAGTGATTGGCGTTGTTAACCCAATCGCAATGAGTTTATTAAAAGAGCCAGGACAATGGGGTACAGACGGTGCCGACATTGTCTGTGGTGAGGGGCAGCCATTAGGTGTGCCATTGGCATCCGGTGGACCATATTTTGGTTTTATGTGCTGTAAACAAAAATTCGTGCGTCAATTGCCAGGCCGGATTGTTGGACGTACCGTCGATAGCGAAGGGAAACTGGGTTTTACCTTAACCTTGCAAGCACGAGAGCAACATATTCGACGTTCGAAGGCAACCTCAAATATTTGTACTAATCAGGGCTTAGCGGTGACTGCTGCAACAATACACATGAGTCTGTTAGGGGCAGAAGGCATTAAGCAAGTTGCTCTGGCGAGTCACGCTAATTGTAAATTGCTCAGTCAGCATTTGGCGGAACTCACTGGAGTTGATGTCATTTTTAATCGTCACTATTTCCATGAAATTGCGGTACGTTTGCCTAAGCCAGTAGCGTCAACACTTGCAAAGCTTGCGCAGCAAGGCATCCAAGCTGGTTACGATTTATCGGCTGACTATCCGGAGTTGGGCCAAGCTTTATTGATTTGTACCACTGAAACTAAGAGTGCCGAAGCTATTAAGACATTTTGTCAAGCGTTAGCAGATAGTATCATTTAATAGAGAAATATCAACATGTTAATATTTGAAGATTCAAAACCAGGTCGTCGTGCCGCATTACAAGCACCTCAAGCACAGGCCGACACATTGGATATTCCTAGTGAGTTTTTGCGCGCGAGCAAGCCTTGCTTGCCTGAAGTTTCTGAGCTGCAGGTAGTGCGCCATTTTACACGTTTGGCGCAAAAGAATTTTTCTATCGATACCCATTTTTATCCATTAGGTTCGTGTACCATGAAGTATAACCCACGTGGAGTGCATCGATTAGCATCTTTGCCGGCTTTTCTGGAGCGCCACCCATTAGCACCAGATGTGCATAGTCAAGGGTATTTGAGTTGTGCGTATGGGTTGCAAGAAATTCTTAAAGAAATAACCGGTATGCCAGCGGTTGCTTTATCGCCCATGGCTGGTGCACAAGGTGAATTTGCTGGTGTAGCGATGATTCGCGCCTACCACAATAGCCGTGGCGATAAGCAGCGTAATGAAATTTTAGTACCAGATGCTGCGCATGGTACTAACCCCGCATCAGCAGTAATGTGTGGTTATAAGGTGCGCGAGATTCCCACAGCAAGCGATGGTGATGTTGATATAGAGGCACTAAAGCAAATTGTCGGGCCACAGACTGCAGGTATCATGTTAACAAATCCATCTACTCTGGGAGTGTTCGATCGTCGCATTGAAGAAATTTCACAATTGATCCACCAGGCTGGCGGATTACTCTATTATGATGGTGCAAACCTTAATGCAATTCTGGGCAAAGTGCGCCCGGGAGATATGGGCTTTGATGTTATTCACTTGAATTTGCATAAAACATTTGCGACGCCGCATGGTGGTGGTGGCCCAGGTTGTGGCCCAGTTGCTGCGGGCCCACGTCTTGCCGAATATTTACCGACGCCTCGTGTTGGCAAAGATGGTGATAGTTTTTATTGGTTAACAGAACAAGATTGTCCACATAGCATAGGACGTATGTCTGCTTTTATGGGTAATGCGGGCATTATCCTCCGTGCGTATATTTATTGCCGTTTGCTGGGACGCGAAGGCCTGCACCGAGTCGCAGAATATGCAACCTTAAACGCTAATTATTTAATGAAGTGCTTAGCAGAGGTGGGTTTTGAGCTAGCATTCCCAGAGCGTCGTGCTACCCATGAATTTATTGTCACCTTAAAGAAAGCCGCGAAAACCTTAAAGGTTAATGCTATGGAAGTGGCAAAGCGCTTGCTCGATTATGGCTTTCATGCCCCAACAACCTATTTTCCACTATTGATCCCAGAGTGCCTGTTGATTGAACCGACAGAAACAGAAAGTAAAGAAGAATTAGATCGCTTTATCGCAGCTATGAGCTCGATCTTAGAAGAAATGCAGCATGAACCCGAATTGGTGCGGCAAGCACCGCACACAATGCCAGTGCATCGTTTGGATGATGTCAAAGCAGCTAAAGAACTTGATTTAGTTTGGCAAGCTGAATAATCGTGTCCATCTCATCGGCAAATTACCTTATCGTACATGGTGCTTGGCAAGATAGTCGGCCATGGGCGCAAGTTGTGGCGTTGCTTGAGAAACAAGGGCACCATGTGCATGCTATTGATTTGCCTGGTCATGGCAGTAATCGAAATGACGATTTCACATCGATGCACCTATCTAATTATGTTGACTGCCTTATTACGCATGTTCGTTCTTGCGTAGATGGCAGGCCATTAATTCTTGTCGGCCATAGTATGGCAGGTCTAGTGATCAGCCAAGCCGTGAATGAGCTTGAGATTGATAAGCTCGTCTATGTTGCAGCATATTTACCTAGCGATGGCGAGAACTTGATAGCTTTAGCGCGTCGTTCAAACATACCAGGCCTAGGCAATAACATGGTATTTAAGCAAGATACTAAACGTGTCGAATTGAAGCCGGATAACTTGCAAGAATTATTTTATTATGGCTGCGACGAAGACGTTGTTGTTAGTGCAATGGCGCAATTACAAGATGAACCATTACAGCCATTTTTTGATAAAGTCGTTATCGATGTTAAAAGGTTTAACGTAGTTAAGAAAGAGTATATATACTGTGCCTTAGATAATACGCTCTGTCCACAAGCTCAGCTGTGGATGGCTAAGCGGGCCAACTGCCAAATACGCACACTACAAAGTGGACACTCACCTTATCTTTCTAATCCTGTCGAATTGGTACAAGCCATTACTGCTTAGCTAACCCCTACAAACAAATCCTAGCTCTATAGAATGTTTTCTAAGCCATAGACAAGTTCACTTAGTTCCGTCACTTTTTCGCAGCACAGTACAATGCCAGGCATAAATGCTTGACGATGAATCGAATCATGACGGATAGTCAGCGTCTCACTGTCGCCGCCAAAAATAACTTCTTGGCTAGCAACAAAACCGGATAAACGTACAGCATGAATGGGAATATCTTTATTATTAGCGCCACGTGCCCCCGCTAGAGTTTCTTTGTTAGTGAGCTCAGCTGGCTTTATCTGGCGGCCAGCTGCAATCATTTCTGAAGTTTTGATTGCTGTACCCGAAGGTGAGTCTTTCTTTTTATCATGATGAAACTCAATGATTTCAGCATTAGGTAAATAGGCAGCCGCTTGTTGTGCAAAACGCATCATTAAAATGGCACCAATAGAGAAGTTAGGTGCAATAATCCCGCCGAGTTTTTTGCTCTGACATTCTTTTTGCAAAGTTTGAATTTGATCTGGGCTAAATCCTGTGGTGCCGATAACTGGATGAACACCAGCCGCAATAATTGTTGCTGTATTATCAAAAGCAGCCGCTGGTTCGGTGAGATCAACGGCGACTTGAGCTTCACACTCACGCAGTTGTTGTGCTAAGTCATCGCCACGAGAGCCTTTCCCTACTAGCGTTAAGCGTGGTGCATTGTTAATAGCATCAACTGCTTCGCAACCCATTTTTCCATTTGCGCCATTAATAAAAACCTTAATTGTCACTGTTCTGCTCCTTAGCTTGTTTGAGCGCTTATATTATTTTATCCCCGGCTAAACGAGTTAGGTAAGGTACGAAGAAAAAGGCAATCACACCAACACTAATGGCTAGCCAACCAAATATTGCAAATGTGTGGGCATAGATTGGCAGTGATACAGAGGGATCCAGGCGGTTAGCGCCAGAGACACTGGCCAAATCGGCTAACCGTCCTGAGAGTGCCGCAGCGGCTGCTGCGCTAAAAAACCAGGTTCCCATCATCATGCCTAACATACGCGGAGGCGCCAGTTTGGCAACCATGGCAACCCCTAAGGCGCTCACCAAAAGTTCTGCCAAACTTTGTAGAAAATAGCTTGCAACTATCCACCACGGACTCACATGATAATTTTGATTGGCAAAGTGAGGGGTTTGGCTAAGAATTAAAAATCCCAAGCCCATCAAAATAATACCAATGGCAAATTTGAACGGGATAGATAAATCATGCTTTTTAGCTTTAAGTTTACCGTATAGCCAAGCTAAGATAGGGGACAAAGTTAAAATCCATATTGGATTAAATGCTTGAAAAGAAGAGGTCGGTAGATAAATCCCCAGTATGTGATGATTAACGTTGCGTTCAACAAATAAATTAAGCGAAGTTGGCGCTTGGAAATATAAGGAGAAAAAGGCAACCGCAAAGATAATCATGATCATACACGCTAAAAATTTATCACGCTCTTCACCGCGTAGGCGTGTTGTTAAATAACCGTAAAAGATCACGATAAACACACCTAAAATTGATATTAAGGTGTAGGTAAAGACTAAATGATCGAGTAACCCGGCGAATATTAATACGGATACCCCTACAATCAATAATATACTTGCTAACTTAAAGAAGCTAACTGGTTTGAAATCTGCTTCAGAGCCATACTGTTTTACAAAACGGCGCGTACACAGAAAAGTAATCAAACCAATGATTAAACCCAAGCTACAAATACTAAAGGCCGCAGGCCAGCCGGTGTCTTTTTCAATGTAACCAACCAATAGAATAGAGGCAAAACTACCGATGTTAATCGACATGTAGTAGAGGGTGAAACCGCCTTCTAGTCGCGGATCGGTCGGGCCATAGACTTTACCCAATAAGCTACTGGGACTTGCTTTAAATAAGCCATTGCCTGCGATCACAGTGCCAAGGCCAATATAAAGCGCAATCTCATTGGAAAATGCCAAGATACTGTAGCCGATAGCTAGGGAAATCGCGCCTAAAATCAACGTGCGTTGATAACCAATGACACGATCACTTAAATACCCGCCTAGTACAGGTGTCGCATAGATAAGTGCAGCAAAGGCGGCAAAGATGGCATAGGTTTTATTATCGCTAAAACCGAATTTTGTAGATACATAGAGAACGAGCAGGCTTTGTAAGCCATAGTAACCAAAACGCTCCCACATCTCGACGATAAAGAGCGTATAAAATGCAGGGGGCTGATGATTTTTTATTTTTGTTAGTAAGTTCATACGCTACGCTATGTTTTTATAGTGCATTTATAATTCTCTTATTGCTTTTAACGTTTCATACTGCAGTTTTTTTAAAGTTTTGTCCAGCGCTTTTCTTGCGCATTTGCAAGCTATTATTAATTGAATTAATGGGTAAAAAGAACTTGCTGGAACAGCGCTTTTTTGGAACAATGCAACTATAGATCTATAAGTTAATTGGGGCACTCTAAGTGATTGATTCAGACGGTTTTCGCGAAAATGTAGGCATCATTCTGGTGAATTCTGCGGATCGCGTATTCTGGGGTAGGCGCATTGGTCAAAACGCTTGGCAATTCCCACAAGGTGGGATCAATGTTGGTGAAGCACCTGAAGAAGCCATGTTTAGAGAACTACACGAAGAAATTGGCTTGCGTCAAGAAGATGTTCAAGTGTTAGGATGTACTACCGGTTGGTTACGTTATCGCCTACCTAAGCATTTTATCCGTTACCATTCACGTCCTTTGTGTATTGGGCAAAAGCAAAAATGGTTTATGCTGCGCTTATTAACGGATGAAGACAGTCTGTGTTTTACTTATGGTGATAAACCGGAGTTTGATGGTGCGCGTTGGGTACGCTATTGGCAACCGCTACGCGAAGTGATTTTTTTCAAACGCCAAGTTTATCGACGCGCCATGCAAGAATTATTTCCTCTCCTTGAAACTGAAAAAGTAGCATTTGCCGATTCACTGAGAGAAATCGCTGAGTAGAGCAGTCGCCATGTGGCTACCCTGCTCGAACCTGCTGATTACCTACGTTTTGTGTTTATATATACCGAATACCTACATTAGGAAAGGGTAGTAATGCTTAAGTTACAACGACGCATCTTACAGGAAGTTGATGCCGCTCAAGATATGAGTGAGGCATTGCAGATCGTTGTTAAGCGTGTACGTGAAGCCTTAGAAACCCAAGCCTGTACAATTTATCTTAAAGATGCCAAGCAACATGATTATGTCTTAATGGCCACTGATGGTCTCAAAGTCAATCCTGATGATCCTATTCGTGTGCAACCCGGTCAAGGCTTGGTTGGTTTAGTGGTACAACGCGGTGAACCGTTAAACTTAGAAAGTGCACCATCGCACCCCGATTTCTTTTTCCATCCTGATAGTGGCGAAGAGCGCTTACATGCGTACCTTGGTGTACCGATCAGTTATAACCGCCAAGTCCTGGGTGTGCTCACCGTGCAAGAAGAAGAGCAGCGACGTTTTGATGTTGCCGAAGAAGCTTTGCTAGTAACTATGGCGGCACAATTAGCTGGTGTAGTGGCAAAGGCAAGTGCTCAGGTGGGGGTCGATTCAAGTAGTGATACTGCGGGTTTGCATGAACAGATAAGTGCACAAGTGCTAAAGGGTTTAGGCAGTGTCCCTGGCGTGGCGATTGGCACGGCGGTTGTAGTCTATCCTCCTGCTAATCTTAAAGCTGTGCCTGATAAAACTGTCGAAGATATCGCTACAGAAATTGCACTGTTTGAAGAGGCGTTGGTAGCTACCCGCGATGAAGTGAAAGTCCTCAAAGAGCGTATAGCGACTCATTTGCCTGAGCAAGAACAAACTTTGTTTGATGCTTACCTGGCCATGTTATCGGGACACAGCTTAGGCAACGAAGTGGTTAGTGAAATTCGTGCTGGCAATTGGGCGCAAGGTGCCTTACGTAAAGTAATCAAAGGGCATATCAGTGCTTTTGAGGCGATGGAAGACGATTATATCCGTGAACGTATAACAGATATAAAAGATATCGGACGTCGTGTGCTTTCTCATTTGCAAGCCGGACAAAAGAAAGTAGCACAATACCCAGAGCAAACTATCTTAATCGGTGATGAAGTGACAGCCGCCGCTTTGGCCGAAGTGCCTGAAGGTCATTTGGCTGGCGTAGTGTCAGGTAGTGGCTCGAGCAATTCACATGTCGCGATTTTGGCTCGTGCTTTAGGTGTGCCGACGGCAATGAGTGTCGCAAATATCACGCTATCTGAAGCAGAAGGCCAAGAAGTTATTATTGATGGTTACCATGGCCAAGTCTATATTGCCCCATCAGAAAAACTACGTCGTCAATTTCTTGCTTTAGCTAAGCAAGAAGAAGAACTCGACGCCGATCTTGAAGCCTTACGTGATATGCCGGCAGAAACCCCCGATGGGCACTGTGTAGCTTTGTGTGTTAATACAGGCTTAGCTGCAGATGCGGGCTTGTCTTTGACAGTGGGCGCTGAAGGCGTTGGCTTATATCGTACAGAGATGGCATTTATTGCGCGTGATCATTTTCCCACTGAAGAACAGCAAAAAGTGATATATAAGCAATTACTCGCAGCATTTGCACCGCGACCCGTGATTATGCGCACCTTGGATGTTGGTGGTGATAAAGAATTGCCGTACTTACCTATTCAAGAAGATAACCCATTCTTAGGTTGGCGTGGTATTCGTATTACGCTCGATCACCCAGACATTATGCTCGTGCAAATGCGTGCAATGCTAAGGGCAAGTGAAGGTTATCCTAATTTACGGATTATGTTTCCGATGATCAGTCATGTATCGGAATTAGATGAAGCCTTACGTTTCTTGCGCCAAGCACATAGCGAGGTTATCGAAGAAGGTTGCCAAGTTAATATGCCATTGGTGGGCGTGATGATTGAAGTTCCTGCGGCGGTTTATCAGGCACGTTTATTAGCCAGGCGTGTTGATTTTCTTTCAATTGGCAGTAATGATTTAACCCAATATATTTTGGCAGTTGACCGTAATAATTCGCGGGTGGCCAACTTGTATGATGCATTGCATCCAGCAGTACTGATGGCTTTACAAGAAGTTGTTACATGCGCGCATGCTGAGAATAAACAGGTGAGTATTTGTGGCGAAATGGCGGGTGACCCATTGGCAGCAATTTTATTGTTGGGCATGGGATTTGATGCTTTGAGTATGAATTCTGCGAGTTTGCCGCGTATCCGTTGGGTGATTCGCAACTTTACTTTAGTGCACGCCAAAGAATTATTACAACAAGTGTTGCATATGGATAATCCTTTAATGATCCGTCGTCACCTTGAAACTGTGCTTGATCAGGCGGGGCTTGGCGGACTTATCCGCGCTGGTCGGTAATCTAGTAGTTGTAACCTTGATCTGCGTGCGGCGCATCAAGGATCAGGGTTTGCCAATACATTCCCTTGATGCGCGCCGGTGGCGCTTATCAAGGCTACAACAATGCCACCGCGTAGCCTTGATCTGCGTGCGGTGCCATCAAGGATCAGGGTTTGCCAATACATTCCCTTGATGCGCGCCGGTGGCGCTTATCAAGGCTACATCTGGGCTTGACGCAAAGACAGTAGGCTACACAAGGCACCCCACCTCTTGGTTTGGCAGCGTAGGCTGAATTGACATTTGCAACGTTTGCAAAACTTCGCGCAAGATTGCAAACATGTCATCTATCTGTGCTTTGGTTATTGTCAGCGGCGGTGATAACACAGCGATATCGCCGGCGGCACGCAATAATAAACCACGCTTGAAGCATTCTGCGACGACATATTGGCCATGTTTGCCGACTTGATCTGGCTGCGGGGTTAGATCAAATGCAGCGAGGAAGCCAATGTTGCGCAAGTCGCGTATTAATTCAATATCGCGCAAGCCATGTACTTTGTCTTCGAAGTATTTTTCCATTTCACCGCTGGCACGTGTAAATAATTTTTCTTGCGCAAAAATATCTAAATTAGCTATCCCTGCTGCACAAGCTAATGGATGGCCTGAGGTCGTATACCCGTGAAAAAATTCGATCGCGTGTTGTTGGGCGCTATTATTGATTGTTTCGTAAATTTCTTCGCGAACGATCGTCGCTCCCATGGGTAGTGTGCTATTGGTAAGTGCTTTGGCCGAGGTAATAATATCGGGTATCACGTTAAAACGTTCACATGCCCAACGTGCACCAATACGTCCAAATCCCGTAATCACTTCGTCGAAAATTAAGAGGATGTCATGCCGATTGCAAATCTCACGCAGACGCTGCAAATAACCTTCCGGTGCGATAAAAATACCTGTCGCCACTGTGACAGGTTCAACGATGACGGCAGCAATGGTTTCGGCACCATGGATATGAATAATATCCTCTAAAGCATCGGCGAAGTGAGAGCCATGTTGTGGTTGGCCGTGACTAAAAAGATTTTCCGCCAAACCATGGGTATGTGGTAAATGGTCGACGTGTGGCAGTAAGGCTGAAAATTGCTTGCGATTGTCACCCAGCCCACTAACTGAAATCGCACCAAAACTCACGCCATGATAGGCCAAGGCGCGCCCGACTAAACGATTGCGCTGGGCTTGTCCGCGTGCCTGTTGATAAGCGAGCGCAACTTTCAATGCAGTATCAATCGCTTCGGAACCTGAGTTAGTAAAGAAGACACGATTTAGATTGTCTGGAGCAATATCAGCAAGACGGTTGGCAAATTCAAATGCCCTAGGATGCCCCCAGCGAAAGGCCGGGGCATAATCCAAAGTCTTCACTTGCTCGTGTATTGCCGTAATAATTTCGGGACGACAATGTCCTGCATTAACAGAGGCGTGTCCCGCAGTACCATCTATAAGTTTGCGTCCATCGGACGTTGTGTAGTAAATACCTTTTGCACTAACCAGCATTCTGGGGTCGGCCTTAAAAGCACGGTTAGGCGTGAATGGCATCCAGTAGGCGTCATGTTGATTTTTACCTGCTTGCTCGTAGCTGGGCGGTGATTGGTGTGACATTGGTTCTACCCTCTTATTGGGTTTGCAGGCAGTTTGTCCTATTCTAGGATAATTGACCGCGAGTATAATAAAATCTGGTTAAAAAGTAAACTGATTTATCGATTTTGGGTTCGAGATTGTGACGTACTGACAATCCGGTTACTATTCGCTGGAGCTTGGTAACTGATTTACTGCCCTCATTTTTTTCGAATTGCCAGGTAAATACAACAGGTTAATTTTATGTCACCAATTATGGTTATGGGTTTTTTTCTCTTAGGCGGAGTAGGGGCTGGTACTTTGGCAGGCCTATTAGGCATTGGTGGTGGCTTGATTTATGTGCCTTTACTCGTTTGGGTATTGCCGCATATTGGGGTACCAGAAACGATTACTATGCATTTAGCCGTTGCGACATCGTTAACGGTAATTTTGGTGACATCATGTTCATCAGCGTATGCGCATCATCGCCGTGGTGGTGTACAGTGGTCAATCTTTCGTGCGATGGTGCCGGGCCTTGTGATCGGCGCAGTGCTGGGTCCCATGATCGCTGACGTTTTACCGAGCAAAACATTAAAGATTTTCTTTGGTGTGTTTGTGTTACTCCTTGCAATACGCATGGCTTTAGATTTGCAGCCAAAACCAACGCGCCATTTACCGGGTAAAACAGGGCTAGGCATCGTTGGCTTTATATTTGGTATTTTATGTACGCTACTAGGTATGGGGGGAGGTACCCTGACAGTGCCCTTTTTGCGTTTCTGTAATATCGATGTACGCAAAGCCGTGGCAACATCCGCTTCAGTTGGTGTACCGATTGCCTTACCCGGCATGCTAAGTTTTATGGTGGCGGGGCTGAATGAACCGGGTTTGCCGGCGTGGACGACTGGCTATATCTATTGGCCGGCGTTTGTGGGCTTGGCTACGGCAAGCGTTGTCTGTGCGCCGCTAGGTGCGCGGCTTGCCCATAAGATTTCTACTAAACTATTAACGCGAATTTTTGCTATTTTTCTTTTGTTAGTCGCATTCGATATGATCATGTAAAGGATAACAAATCTCATGTTGCAATACCCACAAATCAATCCCATCGCACTCGAATTAGGGCCGCTTAAAATCCACTGGTATGGCTTAATGTATGTGATTGGTTTCTTAGGTGCCTGGGGTTTAGCGGAGTGGCGTGCACGTAAGCCTGCGAGTGGATGGACAAGTGCGCAAGTCAGTGATCTTATTTTTTATTGTGCGGTTGGCGTGGTTATCGGCGGGCGTATTGGTTATATGCTTTTTTATGATTTGTCGAGTTTTTTGAGTAACCCCTTAGTGATCTTTAAAGTATGGGATGGCGGTATGTCATTCCACGGCGGCCTGTTGGGTGTTATCATCGCCATGTGGCTGTTTGCACGAAGTACGCAAAAAGCTTTTTTCGCAGTGGGTGATTTTGTTGCGCCACTGGTGCCGATTGGTTTAGCTGCGGGACGCATCGGTAATTTTATTAATGGTGAATTGTGGGGGCGCGTGACGCATGTGCCTTGGGGTATGGTGTTTCCCAACGCAGGACCGCAACCACGCCACCCATCACAATTGTATGAATTTTTCTGTGAAGGTATTTTATTATTTATTATTTTATGGTGGTTTTCTGCGAAGCCACGCCCACGCATGGCAGTGTCCGGTTTGTTTTTACTGGGCTACGGCATTTTCCGCTTCGGCTTAGAATTCTTCCGTCAACCCGATATTCAACTTGGCTTTGTTGCCTTTGGCTGGATGACCATGGGGCAATTACTTTCGATCCCGATGATCTTATTCGGTATAACTTTTTTGTACTGGGCGTATCGGCATAATAATAGCTAGTTAAAGCTGACATAAAAAATGGTAGGGAGTTAAAATGCTTTCCTTAAAAAGCGAAAAGACAGAGCTTATTACTCCCTTAAACTCGTGGCAAGTCGGTTTAGCGCATTCATAATTGATATACAGGCCGTAATATCTACTATTTCACGCTCATTATAATGTTTCGCTAGTTGCTCTTTGTGATGACCCATATTTTTATCTCGCAAGGTTAAGCTCTCTGCCCATGCTAATGCTGCCATTTCCGTTTTTGAGAAGGCTGATGATTGTGGCCATTTTTCCAGCGTATTAATTTTATCTTGTGCAATACCCATTTGCTTTGCTTCGTTAGCATGTAGAGTACAACAATACTCACAGCCATTCATTTGTGAAACACGTAACTCAATGAGTACTCGCAGCGTTTGATCAAGCGGTGACTGCTTGAGACTATTATAACTTTTATATAAATAGCCTATGGTTTCTTTTGAGATTTCAGCATAATTCATTTAGCAAATTCTCCATATCTACTTTACCTTGGATTATTTTTATTTTTCATTAGGCAGTTTTTTGGGGTATTCATAAAACACACATGTGCCCGTACCAGGTGCAATTTCACTCCAAGATGTGCAGTTAAACTCAATCGCAATAACCGCGCAAGTTGGCATTTCTTCGTTGGGTTGGCCGCATAAAGCATTAGCGGTTGCGGAGATAAAAGGGTTATGCCCAACAAGGGCGACATGCTGGTATTGATCATCGATGCTATGGATCGTATTGAGCAATTGGGCAGTGTCGGCGCCATAGATGTTGGCGTCTTCTTGGATGTCTGCAGGCGGGTAATTAAGGCTCTCGGCGATCAAGCGCGCGGTGGTGATGGCGCGTAGGGCGGGACTGGCAATCAAGCGATCAAGTGTTACACCGTGTTGGGCAATGATTTTGCCCATGAGAGGTGCGTCATGTTGGCCGCGGTCATTTAGTGGACGATCAAAGTCACTGAGGTTACCCTGCTTCCAGCTGGATTTGGCATGCCGAATAAGATAGAGTCTCTGCATTATTTTGGTTCCTATAATTCGATAATTGAGAGCAGTATATACGAGGCTGGGCATGAAGCAATACTTACAATATCTAAGACATGTGTTAGACAATGGCGTTGAAAAAACGGATCGCACGGGGATTGGTACTTTAAGTGTATTTGGTTATCAAATGCGATTTAATTTGCAGACGGGTTTTCCTTTAGTCACGACTAAAAAATTACACCTTAAAAGTATTGTGTATGAATTGCTGTGGTTTTTAAATGGTGACACTAACACTAAGTTTTTAAACGACCATGGTGTGAGTATTTGGGATGAGTGGGCTGATGAAAACGGTGAGCTTGGTCCGGTATATGGTAAACAATGGCGTTCATGGCCAACTGCTGATGGACATCATGTTGATCAGATTAAACAATTAATTGATGACATTAAACATAAACCAGATAGTCGGCGCCATTTAGTCAGTGCTTGGAATGTGGGTGAGTTACATAATATGGCATTGCCGCCGTGTCACTTGTTATTTCAACTCTACGTCGCCAATGGTAAGTTATCATGCCAATTGTACCAACGCTCGGTAGATTCGTTTCTCGGCTTACCTTTTAATATTGCTTCTTATTCTTTGCTCACGCATATGCTGGCGCAACAATGTGATCTTGAGGTCGGTGATTTTGTGTGGACGGGGGGTGATTGCCATGTTTATTTAAACCACTTAGAACAAGTCGCATTACAATTAACACGTGAACCGCACCCTTTGCCAAAATTACACATTAAACGTAAGCCAGCTGCAATCAATGAATACTGCTTTGAAGATTTTGAAATTGTGAACTACGCATCGCATCCGCATATTAAAGGCGCCGTGGCGGTTTAGTATGTTTTTCGTCACATTGCGGTTAACGTAGTCTTTCCATCCGTATCCCGCTTACTTAAAGCGTGCATACCTTTGAGTAGATTAACCGCCTCATAAAGTTGATAGTCGCGGTTAACCAAGGGGCCTTTGTCGTTTTTGGCGCCCTTAGCATTTGCTTTGCCGGCTTGTTGCTCAGCCGCCTTATTATTCCCATTCTCAAGATGACCTTCCAGATCGGCTTCTTTGATGAAGGCGGCTAGGTTATCGCTTTCTTGCTGCGGGATCTCCAGTGGTTGAATGATAATATCAGGATGAATACCTTTAGCCTGAATAGAACGACCAGAGGGCGTGTAATATAAAGAAGTCGTGAGCTTGATGCCAGCGATTTCATCGAGTGGCAAAACGGTTTGTACGGAACCTTTACCAAAGGTTGGTGTACCCATAATGATAGCGCGGCCATGATCTTGCAGCGCACCGGCAACAATTTCTGAGGCAGAAGCTGAGCCTTCATTGATGAGAACGACCAGTGGTGCGTTCTTCAAAGCATCACCAGTCGTGGCTTTAGCATTGATGAGTGAACTGGGTAAACGCCCTTTAGTATAAACAATCAATTTGTTTTTGCCGAGCTCATCACTATTCAAGAAGACGTCAGAGACTTGAATGGCCGAATCGAGTAATCCCCCGGGATTATTGCGTAAATCTAACACCCATCCCTTGATTTTGCCTTTGTGTTTTTTATTCAGCGCTTTGATCGCTTTAGTAATGTTTTCGGCTGATGGCGATTGAAAGTGGCTAACACGAATGTAACCATAGTGTTTTTCCACGAGACGACTCTTCACACTTTGGATATGAATAACATCACGTACAATGTCGATTTTTAACGGTTTCTTTTCACCTTTACGTACAATGGTTAAAGTGATTTTACTGCCTTTTTGGCCACGCATTAAGTTGACAGCTTCTCGCAGTTCCATGCCTTTTACCGGTTTGTCATCCAGCTTGATAATATAATCGCCAGGTTTTACACCAGCTTTGTGGGCAGGGGTATCATCGATAGGACTAATGATTTTAACGACACCATTTTCCATGCCGACTTCAATACCGAGACCACCAAATTCACCGCTGGTACTACTACGTAAATCGTTGAGTTCATCTTCATCAAGAAAACTTGAATGAGGGTCAAGACCAGCCAGCATCCCACGTATCGCATTTTCAAACAATTCTTCATCATTAACTTGTTCAACATAATAACGTTTGATTTGGCTAATCGCCGTCGTGAATCGTTGAATATCCTCGAGCGGAAATTCAGTGACTTGGGTTGTTGCATTTTGCTGTGTTGAGCTTGGCTGCTGATTATTATCAGCCGCATAAGCACTGGTAGTACCGATGAACAAGAGGGTAATAAATAGAATACCTATTTTGCTACTCAGGTAATGTTTTACAATCGTCATTAAACTGGTCTCCTGCTATTGCAGTTAGCTATTACTAATGCTGATGTTATTGCTGTGTACATTCGAGCAGCAAAATAGGTGCCAACTTGGTCAGCCTGCAATAGCATTGGGAGATTACTTATCCTTCCATAATCCAATTTTAGCACAACGGGTTAAATTTTCTTTTATTACAATAGGTTATAAATATAAGGAATATAAAAACAGGTGGCAAAAATAGAAGGTGGGATCAGATCTGAGCCTAGACTCGAACACGCTTAGATATCCATGGGCGGGGGTTTAAAGGTGTGCCATCGTGTCGAATGGCAAAATAAAGCCCGGGTTTTGCCAGGCCGCCACTTTGGCCAACGCTGGCTATTTCATCGCCGGCATTGACAACATCACCAACCTTTCTAAGCAAGCTTTGATTATGGCCGTATAAAGTAATGTAACCATTGCCGTGCTCAACGATCATTAGCAAGCCTAAACCACGCAACCAGTCGGCAAAGATAACTTTGCCGTTGGCAACCACATACACTGGTTGGCCACGTTTGGCTTGTAGAATGACGCCATTGAGACGTAACTCGGAGTCTGCGACTTGGCTACCATAGGCCATTGCAACCCGCCCGCGGGTCGGCCATGGTAATTTGCCGCGTAGCTTCACAAACGGTTTACCAGCGGACAGCGTCTGTTGTTTAGCAATACGCTGGATAACGCGTGCAAGGGCTTGCTTATTACCTTGTAATGCTTTGAGGCGTTGAGCTTTTGTTTTGATTTGATGTTGCAGTTTTACTAATAGACGTTGGCGGCGAGTCTGTTGGCGTTTGAGTGCTGCGCGCTGGTGTTGCTGTTGTTGTTCGAGTTTTTCTAATACTTTAGTTTGCTGTGCCACTTGTTGTTGGCTTTCATGTAATTTATCTAAATCAGCGGCTAGTTGTTTCAATTGCTGCATGCGTGCATGATTAAAATAGGAAAAATAATACATGACGCGGTTAAGTTGGCCCATGTTTTCTTGATTTAAAACAATTTTGATATAGTCTTGTTTGCTCAATATATAAGCTGAACGTATTTGTTTGCCAATAGTATCACGCTGTTGGGTCAGTTTTTCTTGATAGTCTTGTTCTTGCTGTTGTAATTCAGCCAGCTTTAAATCTTCTTGGCGATGCTTTTTTTGAGTTTTTTGTAGTGCGATTGCAAGCTTGCTAAGTTTGAGATCGGCTTGTTTTAATTGTTGATTTAATTCGGTCTGCTTGCTGCGTGCTTTGCCGATACTAAGCTTAAGGTCTTTAATTTGTTTGATCAGGTGATGTAACTCACTTTCTTTACGCTTAATGAGTGGCGTGGTGTTTTTGGCTTGTGCATAAAGATTTGGGGATAACAAAGACAAGCTACAGGTGACTAAGGTGAGTGCAATGATTCGTGCTAATGATCCTTTACGCAGTGTGGCCAAGCCGTACTCCATTTACTGTGTTAGCTTAAATAAGGGTGTGCCGGTCATTTCAGTTGGTTGCGGCAGACCCATAACATGCAGCAAAGAAGGGGCGATATCCGATAAAATACCATCATTACTAGTGATTGTTGCTGGGCGTCCCATATAGACAAAAGGAACGGGTTCGCTGGTGTGTGCCGTATGTGCTTGCCCAGTTTCCTTATTTTGCATGAGTTCAGCGTTGCCATGGTCGGCAGTCACTAATAGTTCCCCATCAACTTTTTGTAGTGCAGTGATGACACGCCCAAGACAGTCATCCAAAGTCTCAATCGCGACAATGGCAGCATCGAGTTTGCCAGTATGCCCAACCATATCGGCATTGGCGTAATTACAAATAATGACATCATAAGTCTTACTTTCGATCGCAGTGACGAGTTTATCGGTCAGCTCTGGTGCACTCATTTGTGGTTGTAAATCGTAGGTTGCAACTTTCGGCGAAGGAATTAATATACGTTCTTCATTTGCAAAAGGTTGTTCAATACCGCCATTGAAGAAAAAAGTAACGTGCGCGTATTTTTCGGTTTCAGCAATACGCAATTGAGTGAAACCTTGCTCGGCAAGATACTCACCTAATACGTTTTTTGATTGCACGGGTGTAAAAGCTGCTTCAGTATTTATGTCAGCAGCATACTGGGTGAGGCTAACAAAGTGTGCCAATTTGACGGCCTTTTTGCGGGTAAAGCCCTGAAAGTGAGATTCAGTAAATGCGCGACTTAATTGGCGGGCACGATCAGCGCGAAAATTCATGAAGATAACACTGTCGCCATCTTCAATAGTCACTGGATTAGCCTCTTGTGGATGGATTGCTGTCGCCTGTACAAATTCATCTGTTTCACCGCGCGCATATGCCATTTGTAATGCGCCTGTCGCATCGCTTGCATGAAATGCTGCTGTACCTGCGGCGATGAGATCATAGGCCGCTTGGGTGCGTTCCCAACGTTGGTCGCGATCCATTGCGTAGTAGCGCCCACACAGTGAAGCGAATTGGCCACAACCAAGTTGTTGTAATTGTGTTTCTATTTTATCAATAGAAGCTTGTGCACTTTGTGGTGGGGTGTCACGACCATCTAGAAAAGCGTGTAAATACAATTTGTTCACATTGTGTTGCGCAGCTAATTGCAACATTGCCTGCAAATGATCTTGGTGGCTGTGTACGCCTCCAGGAGAGAGTAACCCAAAAATGTGTATTGCTTTCTCATTCTCGGCGGCACTTTTTAGTGTATCAACAAAAATAGGGTTCGTATTAAAATTGCCATCTTCGATTGCAGCTTGAATGCGTGAATAATCTTGATGGACAACACGGCCAGCACCAATATTAAGGTGCCCAACTTCTGAATTACCCATTTGCCCTGGTGGCAAGCCAACTTCATGGCCAGAACCACTGACTAGCGTGTGCGGATACTGTTGCCACAATTGATCCCAGTGTGGGGTATTGGCAAGGGCGATCGCATTAGATTGCGATTCTTCGCGATAGCCCCAGCCATCAAAGATAATCAGTACAATTGGTAAATGTTGTTTATTCATCACTACTCGAGTTTACCAGACTGGTTCAAGCTTGACAGCAGTTGTCACAGAGTTTGCGATAAAACATTCTTTGTGGGCTTTTTCATGCATTGCCATTAATTCATCTTGTGAGGGTTGCGCGTCGCCTACAAATTTGATGAAAGGTTTGAGAGTAACGGTTGTGACGGCCATTTTGCCCGCATCATTTTTCGTGACTTCGCCACTGGCATTATCTTCATAACTTTCGACGTGGAATTTTTTAAAGGCGGCGATAGCAAGAAAGGTCAACATATGACAACTGGATAGTGCTGCGATAAACGCTTCTTCTGGATTAGGGTATTCGGCCTTGCCGAGGAAAGCAGGCGCAGCGGATGCTTCGAGATTGACGCCGCCTGGAAATTGCCAGGTGTGGGTGCGGCTATAGGTTTTGTAATCGAAGGCTTGGCTGGCATCGTGTTGCCAAGACAGTTTGACTTGAAATGCTGACATTTTAAATTCCTCATGGTCAAATTTAATGGAGGGGCACATTATATAGTGACCTTGGCTTTTTGCCTAAGTCCTCATCGTGGTATACTCGCGGCCCATACTTTAGACAATATTTTTGGAGCTTTATGGAACAGTTTGTTCAATTTGTGATAAATCACTGGGAGCTTTGCTCGGCATTTTTGGTTCTTTTAGTACTTTTTATTGCCACTGAAGCCAGCGGCAAGGTGCGGGGCATTCAACAGATAACTGCACAAGCTCTCACGGAAGCCATCAATCACCAAGATGCGGCGGTACTCGATGTCCGCGATGCGGCGGCATTTCGCCAAGGCCATATTACTGGGGCTATCAATGTGCCGAGCGCTGAAATTGAGGCAAAATTGAAAAAACTAGAAAAATATAGGCAAAAGCCCGTGATTATTGCCTGCTCAAATGGGCAACATGCAATAAAAACGGCATTAATTTTGCGTAAAAAAGGGTTTGAAAATGTGGCGAGCTTGAAGGGCGGTTTGAATGCCTGGCGTCAAGCGAGCTTACCATTAGTCAAAGGTTGAGTTTAGTAATTATTCAGCAAATAGGCTGATTTAAAATAGCAAAGAAGGAAAGCGACATGGCTGGAAATGAAGGTAAAGATGCAGGAAATACTGCTGAAAAACAAGAACAACAAACTGCACAACAAAGCGAAGCTGCTGAGTTTGCTATCCAAAAAATTTATGTGAAAGATTTATCATTCGAAGCACCTAATTCACCCGCCATGTTCCAAGGTGAGTGGAAGCCGGATGTGAATCTGGAACTTAATACCACGACCAATCAAGTAGAAGACAGTTTGCATGAAGTGATCTTAGGCGTCACGGTGACGGTGAAAGTCGGGGATAAAGTCGCATTTTTAGTAGAAGTGCAGCAAGCCGGCATCTTCACCATAGACGGTTTGCAAGATGAACAGTTACGTCAAGCTTTAGGTAGCTTCTGCCCTAACATCCTTTTTCCTTATGTACGTGAAGTAGTTTCCGATGTCGTCATTCGTGGTGGCTATCCGCAATTGAATTTGGCACCTATCAACTTTGATGCCGTTTATGCACAGTATCAAGAACAGCAAAAATCTGATGATGCGGCGGCGGGTGGCGAAGTTACTACTAACTAGTGGTACCGCCAGTGAATGCACCAGCAACTTCTTCGCCTATAACTGTGTTGGGTGCCGGCTCGTGGGGTACGGCACTCGCACTGTCTCTAGCTAATAACCAACAACAGGTTAAGCTTTGGGGGCACGACCGAGCTGTTCTGGCTACACTTGAGCGTGAGCGTGAAAATGCACGTTATCTCCCAGGCATTACTTTCCCAGATACATTACAGGTTGAACCTGATTTGGCGCAAGCACTGACGCACGCTAATGATGTATTGGTCGTTGTACCTAGCCATGCCTTTCGCAAGGTATTGCAGCAATTGGCACCACACTGGCGTAGTGATTTGCGCTTGGTATGGGCGACCAAAGGTTTAGATCCGCACACACATCAGTTATTACATGCAGTGGTACAAGAAGTGTTGGGAGAGGGTGTAAAAATGGCAGTGTTGTCTGGGCCCAACTTTGCTAAAGAAGTTGCTGCCGGTTTACCAACTGCGACGACACTGGCTTGTGTTGATAAAGCATTTGCAGCTGATTTAGTGGCGCGCTTACATAGCCAATCACTGCGTGTTTATACCAGTAACGATATGATTGGTGTGCAACTTGGTGGTGCTGTTAAAAATGTGTTAGCGATTGCGACAGGCATCGCCGATGGTTTAGGCTGTGGAGCGAATGCACGTGCGGCACTGATTACCCGTGGCTTAAGTGAAATCATGCGCTTAGGTTTGGCCTTAGGTGGTAAGCAAGAGACGTTTATGGGTTTAGCTGGTTTGGGCGATTTAGTATTAACGTGTACCGATAATCAATCACGTAACCGGCGTTTTGGTTTAGCGTTGGGGCAAGGTAAATCTGCGCAACAAGCTGAAAAGGAAATAGGCCAAGTTGTCGAGGGTAAAGATAATGCGGCGCAAGTGTTTGAGTTAGCGCAGCAGCATAAGATTGATATGCCGATCGTGGAACAAGTGTTTCGCGTACTACATCAGGGTATCTCACCACAAAATGCTGTTACTAATCTAATGGCACGTGCACCTAAGGCTGAATAATAGCTTTGATTCTTTTGTAGACTACTGTCTTCTAGTCAAGCTCAGATGTAGCCCGGATAAGTTGCGCAGCAACGTCATCCGGGAACTGCAATCGCAAACAAACTCCCCGGATGACGCGCGTGCCGCGCTTATCCGGGCTACGGCTTACGTATGAACAAATGCTAATGTAGCCTTGGTAAGCCGCGTAGCGGCGCATCAAGGATCAGCATTTGCCAATACAGGCCCTTGATGCGCGCCTTCGGCGCTTATCAAGGCTACAAAACTTAGAGGGCTAAGGTAATAGTTATTTAGCGAAGCCACATTGGCGCCACGCTTCGAAGAGAATAATGGCGACGGCATTAGATAAGTTTAAACTACGACTATTTTCCATCATCGGAATACGAATGACTGCATCGCTAGGCAAGCTATTCAAAATATCGGCGGGTAAGCCGCGTGTCTCGGGGCCAAAGAGTAAAACATCACCCGCTTGAAATTTCACATCGTTATAGGTCATTGTCCCTTTGGTTGAACAAGCAAATAAGCGTTGTGGCTTGAGTTTTTCGAGCATTGTTTGGTAATCAGGAAAGACACTCACTTCAGCCCATTCGTGATAATCTAAACCCGCACGGCGTAGGCGTTTGTCATCTAATTCAAAACCTAAAGGCTCAATCAAGTGTAAGCGTGCACCACTATTGGCACATAAACGGATAATATTACCGGTATTGGGAGGGATCTCAGGTTGGTAGAGGACAATATCAAACATCTTGGCAATGTAGCGAATTTTGGCGCATTAGACAAGTGTAAGGCTACCATATGAGCTTGACGCAAAGACAGTAGTCTACATTAGCATTTGTTTATACGTAAGCCGTAGCCCGGATAAGCGCGGTACGCGCGTCATCCGGGGAGTTTGTTTGCGATTGCTGTTCCCGGATGACGTTGCTGCGCAACTTATCCGGGCTACATCTGGGCTTGAGGCAGAGACAGTAGAGCCGTAGCCCGGATAAGCGCGGCACGCGCGTCATCCGGGGCGGGTGTTTGCGATTGCTGTTCCCGGATGACGTTGCTGCGCCACTTATCCGGGCTACATCTGGCCTTGACGCAGTAGCCGTAGCCCGGATAAGCGCGGCACGCGCGTCATCCGGGGAGTTTGTTTGCGATTGCGGTTCCCGGATGACGTTGCTGCGCA
>JAJFKG010000050.1 GCA_021773335.1 Gammaproteobacteria bacterium | reverse complement strand
TGTTAGCGATTGCTGTTCCCGGATGACGTTGCTGCGCAACTTATCCGGGCTACATATGAGCTTGACTAGAAGACAGTAGGCTACATACTACATTACCGCCTTTTCCAAACGCGCCAAAGCATCCGCCAAGGTTTCCATGCTGACGGCAAACGATAAGCGAATACAACTAGGGGCACCGAAGGCAGAACCGGGGACGATCGCAATGCCAGCGGCTTGTAACAAATGTTCAGCGAATTCAACATCAGTGTTGATGCCAAGTTTTTTCATGGCTTGTTCGACATTGGGAAAGCTATAAAAGGTGCCGTCACCCGGTAGGCATTCAATGCCTGAGATTTTTTGCAAACCCGCATAGAGAAAATCATGGCGCGCTTTAAAGGCTTTTACCATGTTAGCCACACATTGTTGGTCTCCACGCAGGGCCGCTTCGGCTGCAACTTGCGAGATTGACGTCGGATTAGAGGTACTTTGCGATTGGATCTTTTTCATTGCTTGGATCAATTTTTCCGGCCCAGCGGCATAACCAATACGCCAACCGGTCATTGAATAAGCCTTGGAAACACCATTCAAGACGATCGTGCGATTATACAAATCAGGACATGCCATGAGGATGTTACAAAACGGTTCAGCGTGCCACAGGATATGTTCATACATATCATCAGTGGCGATTAACACCTGCGGGTGTTTGCGTAACACATCGCCGAGAGCGGTGAGTTCTGCTTTGGTGTAACACAAGCCGGTTGGATTTGATGGACTATTGATAATAAATAAGCGTGTCTTTGGTGTGATGGCTTTGTCGAGTTGTTCAGGCGTGATTTTATACTGTTGGCTAATGGGCGCATTAATGATCACCGGCCTGGCGCCAGCGAGCATCACAATATCCGGATAAGACACCCAATACGGGGCAGGGATGATCACTTCATCACCATCATTTAGGAGGGCCTGTGCTAGATTAAAACTGGATTGCTTGCCGCCGACGGAGACTAAAATCTGCTTAGCGGTGTAATCTAGACCATTATCGTTTTTGAATTTATTAGCAATGGCTTGTTTGAGGGGCGGGGTGCCATCTACGGCAGTATATTTAGTGAAGCCGTCACCGATCGCTTTGATAGCTGCCTGCTTAATATGAACCGGCGTATCGAAATCGGGTTCACCGACGCCCAAGCCGATAATCTCTTTACCTTCGGCGCGCAATTCTGCAGCACGGGCAGAGACGGCAAGGGTGGGTGAAGGTTTGATCGCTTGAACGCGAGTTGAAAGTTGAATTTCCATCGGTGAATCGTTCCTGTGTGTTTTTGCATGCATGGTTGCCATTTCTCAATAGTCGACAGCTTTATGACGGCACGTAGTGTAGCAAAGTTTTGCTGGTGGCTGAATGGAGCAGGAGAAGCACGCGGGACAAAACTAAGCGAACAGAGTTATGTAAAACGTTGTAGGACGTTCTATTCTGTGTTTTACGTCCGAACTATTGCCTTGAATTCACTCAAATTACCGCGAATCGTTAATATTTTGTTAAGAAAAATGAGGTAAAATTTGCCCAGTTTTGACAGATTTATATAGAAATTCAAGGGCATAACGTGATGAAACTATTTAATATTGAATATCTTGTTGTTTTGGCTGGCATTTTAACGGTTGGTTTATTGGCTGGCTGTACTCCTTCATTAAATGCTGATACCTATGATTACAGCAGTGCTGGCCATGCGCAACCTACGGTGCGTGGTACCGTGATCGACATTCGCCCCGTTGTAGTGCGTCGTTCAGGTGGTCTTGGTGGTGCGACCGGTGGTGCTATCGGTGGTATTGCGGGTTCTTTAGCTGGTGGTGATGATCATCCACGTGACAATGCCATGGGTGCTGTTGGTGGTGCCGTTGCCGGTGCCGTGGTCGGCAATTTAATCGATAAAGAAATTACCCGTAAGCACGCGCTTGAATATGTGATTCAAACGGATAGCAAACGTGTTGTGTCAGTGGTGCAGGGAACAAAGCCTGCGATTCATAAGGGTGAACGAGTGTTGGTTATGTATGGTTCTAAAACGCGCGTAGTCCCTGCTTAAAGCTTCGGCTTTTGCGCGAGGGCTTCGTTGCCGGGTAATTTTGGCTCAGTCATTTAGGCAGACTAAACTCCTTTGCCAAAATTACCCGACGCCTCGCCCTCGCACAAAATCCTGGCTTTAAGGTATTGACTAAACGTCTTTTCTGGTCCTACCCCTCCAGGGGTGGGACCTTAAATTAATGGCCGCTCTTGTGGCATTCCTTGTATGTATGGCCGCTGGAGCGGCCATGGTTTTACGTCCCCACCCTGGAGGGCGGGGACGAGTCTGTATTAACCGACGCCTCGCCCAGACGAAAAAAACGTAGCCTTGGTGCGCGGCTACGCCGCTTACCAAGGCTACATCTACTACATTGAATTCTTCGACCTAAGCGCTTATAGTCGATGGTTAGCATTATTTTGAACACAAGAAGCTGTAGACCATGAGTAAACCCTTCAAACTGTCAAGCCCCTTCAAGCCTGCTGGCGATCAGCCGCAAGCGATTAAAGGCCTGATTACTGGCTTAGAGGATGGTTTGGCGTCGCAAACGCTGCTTGGCGTAACGGGCTCAGGTAAGACGTTTACCGTGGCTAATGTCATCCAAGCGGTGCAGCGTCCGACGATGATCATGGCGCCCAACAAAACCCTTGCCGCACAATTGTATGGCGAGATGAAAATGTTTTTCCCCAATAATGCGGTCGAGTATTTCGTGTCGTATTATGATTATTATCAACCAGAAGCTTATGTGCCTGCTTCAGATACCTTTATCGAAAAAGACGCCTCGGTGAATGACCACATCGAGCAAATGCGTTTGTCAGCAACTAAGGCGCTAATGGAACGTGAAGATACTATTGTTGTGGCGACAGTGTCGGCGATTTATGGTTTGGGCGATCCAAAGTCGTATTTGCGTATGGTGTTGCATTTATCGCGTGGCGATGAGATAGACCAGCGCAAATTATTGCGCCGTCTCGCCGAGTTACAATATAAGCGTAACGATATTGATTTGCAGCGTTCCACGTACCGGGTGAGGGGGGATGTGATCGATGTTTTCCCCGCTGAATCTGATAAAGAAGCAATTCGCATCGAATTGTTTGGTGATGAAGTCGAAAATCTCAGTTATTTTGATCCGCTGACGGGTGAAATGTTACGTCGCGTGCCGCGTTTGACGATTTACCCTAAATCGCACTATGTAACGCCGCGCCAGACGGTGTTGGATACCGTCGAAAAAGCCAAAGTTGAGTTGGCTGAGCGTCTCAAACAATTACGCGACCTCAACAAACTGGTCGAAGAGCAACGCTTAGAACAGCGCGTTAAATACGATATCGAAATGATGGTGGAATTGGGTTATTGCTCTGGTATTGAAAATTATTCGCGTTATTTGTCGGGGCGTGAAGCTGGTGAGGCGCCACCGACTTTGATGGATTATCTACCGAATAATGCGTTGTTGATCCTTGACGAGTCGCATGTCATGGTGCCGCAATTGAGCGCAATGTATAAGGGGGACCGTTCGCGCAAAGAGACGTTGGTCGAATATGGCTTTCGTTTGCCATCGGCCTTAGACAATCGACCTTTGCGCTTTGATGAATTCAGCAATATGGCACCGCAGACGGTGTTTGTCTCCGCGACACCGGGTAAATTTGAAGCAGCCCATGCCGATGCCGTTATTGAACAAGTTGTGCGCCCAACCGGTTTAATAGACCCAGAAATTGAAGTCAAACCGGCGACGAACCAAGTTGATGATTTGCTCTCTGAAATTCAAAAACGCACGGCCGTTAAAGAGCGCGTCTTAGTGACCACGCTGACTAAACGTATGGCCGAAGACTTGACCGAATATCTCGCTGAACATGGCACGCGTGTGCGTTATTTACATTCGGATATCGACACGGTTGAGCGCGTGGAAATCATTCGTGATTTGCGCCTGGGTGAATTCGATGTCTTAGTCGGGATTAACCTCTTGCGTGAAGGTTTGGATATGCCAGAAGTGTCACTGGTTGCGATCCTGGATGCCGATAAAGAGGGTTTTTTGCGTTCTGATCGTTCCTTGATTCAAACGATTGGCCGTGCCGCACGTAATCTTAACGGTAAAGCGATTTTATATGCGGATCGCGTGACCGGCTCCATGCAGCGCGCGATGGATGAAACCCAGCGCCGGCGTGAAAAACAAATGGTTTTCAATAAAAAACATAACATTACTCCCAAAGGCGTGGAAAAAGCCGTACACGATATTATGGAAGGGGCTTATAGCCAAGCGCCGGGCTCGACGCAGTATTTTGCCAAGGTCGCTGAGCAAGCAGCTGAATATGAAGCTTTGCCACCTGATAAACTCGCCAAAAAGATCAAACAGCTCGAACAACAAATGTATACCCACGCGCGCAATTTGGAATTCGAAGAAGCCGCGCGTATCCGCGATGAATTGCAGCATCTGCAAGACAGTGCGATGGGTATTGTGTCGGAGTGACGGCAGCACAGACAAATCCATTTGCTACAACTTGGCTTACTTCTTCTATAAATGCGGCAATATAGTTAATTAGAATTTAGCTCATTCAATATATTGTTCCCTTTTTTTATTAGGTTAAGGAAAACTCAATGAGTTTTTTTTCCTCCAGTGGTGCCTCATCGCCTAGCAGTTTGGCATCGTCCAGCAGTGGTGCGAGCAGCAGTTCATCTAGTGCCGGGCTAGCGCCTTGGGGATGAAGAAAAGACTAGTTAGAGTTCAGCTGAATGTCAAAGAAGGCCACCAGGATGAAGGTTCTGTTTGCGCTGCTTGCTCTTGAGTTATCCTTATTGTGGCTTGTTCATGTCTTGAGTCTTGTGCTAACCAAGCCCCAAGCTCCAGTCCACCACGGATTGCTTTCCCTTGCATGGCAGCGATAAGTTTGCTCTTAATGCCTGCGGAGATAAATGCTTCTTTTACCTGAGTTAAAGGCGTTTGATTTTGTTTGCCTTCCTCAACATCAGCTTTTGCGCCAAATTTTACAAATAGTTGCGCGAATCGAAAACCGTATGTCGATGATCCGGCTACGAAGGCAACCGTCCCTAATGGGGTGGCGGCATCTTTGTCTCGTGTAGCCAATACGGCTTGTTGTTGATCGGGATTTAGCTTGCTCAAGAAATCATTGACGATACTCAAAGCAATGCGTGCTTCTGCTTCGTTTCGATAATTTCCCATCGCGAAAATACCAGCAAGGTTTTTGCCATTGCAATCAGTCGTCAGGGGATCGCTGATTAACTGATTCCAAAGCGCTGCGTTTACCTCAATAAATTGATGTAAACTTTCCATTTTATGGGCATCCATCCTATAGTCGTGATTTGATTCTACATAGGACTTCAAGATAGTCATTGCTGCCTTATGCTGGTTTGCTTTAATCAGTTGAGCAATCCTGTGTAGTGAGCTACTGATAAACTCCCGAGAAAAATCTGTTTTGGCCCAACCTTCAATATTGGGATCGCCGTGTAGAATGGCTTGTCTTAGCTGCTGATTAGGGCCAACTTTTTCCAATGCGGTTTCTGGGGGCGTGTAATGGTCCTTTATGTCATGTTGTGCGCCAAAGCGTTTTAAGACCTTAGCAGCGTGAATATTGCTATAGAATGCGGCGGTATGCAGTGCGGTAGAGCCATTTTTGTCCATCAACTCTGCAGAGTTGATCCTAGTGCTGAAATAATTGAGATGATGACTCATAATGCGATACAGGAATATAGCCGCGTCTTTAGCACTATCACCTTGAAAGCTAGCTAATAGATGCAAAACGTTGAGATTGCCTGTGCCAATGGTTTTATTATTCATCAATAAGGGCAAAAAGCTTTTGATGAAAGCAAGAACTAGAGAATTGTCATAGTGCCGGTCATTAATACACTCTTGTACTGCCTGTATCGCTTTTAGAGGGGCTTTGCCAAATAGTTGAAAAATGTCTTCGAACTTATTCGTTATATCTGCATGAGCACTTGATAAGTGAGCATCTTTGAAGTTTTGCCAAGCGTCGGCGAGTAGCTTGACGCCATTGATCCGTGAGCTAAAGTGGCTCGACACAGAACTCGCCGAGGAACTAGACGAAGAGCTTGAAGCAAAACTCGCCGCAAAAAATTGGCTGCTGACTTGGGCTGTGTCCGCTTTGGGATTCGTTAATAATGTTACTAAAAAAGTATTGCCGCTTGCTGCTGCATGCTTTGTCGCTGTTGTACCAGTTCTATCGAGTATTTCCGGGTTACTTAAGTGTGAAAAATCCGTAATTATCCATTCCACTAATTCTGCAACCGCTTGCTGATGAGCGCTTTCAGGGTAATTTCCTTGAGCCAATAGATGTAGCAAGTTTTCAAATTTTTCGGTGATAGCGCCATCTTGTAAAAAGAAGATAAGGTTCTGTTTGATAAAACTGATAACATGAATAGGGTTGTAATCTTTAGTTGCTAAATATTGCCCCACAAGGTAGATCGCTAATCTAGCGTCGTCATGCTGGGTTACGTTTTTTATCACGGAGAGCATGCGTGTTTCTGTGATGCTTTTGTGGAATTTAAGTTTTTCTGCTGTGTCACTGCTGGAAGATGCCATGCTTAACCTCTTAAACAACTGTTCAATTTTTAGCAACCAAAAGATTATCAAATTTTGAACGATTGTCTATATGGGAAAATTTACCGTAGTGGTCAATAGGGCTTGTTGAAGGAATCACGGTGGAGTGATAAAGTGCGCGTCGCTGTAGGCACGTAGCTCAGTGGTAGAGCACCACCTTGACATGGTGGTGGTCGGTGGTTCGATCCCACTCGTGCCTACCAGTTTTTCTCCTGTGGATTCTCGGGTTATCGCCTCTCCGAGAGAAGTTGGCTAAAGTCAATAATGTTAGCAAAGTAGCTTTCATCAAGAAGGTCATTGGTGACGCCATTGACATGGATGAGGGTGGGGCGGCAAGAGAAGCCTTTCGGTCGTTTAAGGCGGTCAATTTTTTGTTGAACCTCTTTAATAACTTCGGTGCCAACAGGATTTTTTGAAAATTTAATCTCACAAACATACAGTGTATTAAATTTCGTTTGAATCATATAATCGATTTGACAACCTGGCTGGGTATTGGTGGTTCTTTGAAAAAAAGGGTTATCACTGATGATATCTTCTGGGCGAATATTAAGGGAAGACTGAATGTAGGGCCGATTATTTAAGACCAGGTTTTCAAACTGTAATCCAAGGATGATGCGCCATTCAGGTAACGTTGCTAAGCTGGTAAACTCATAGCTGCCGCGATCTATTTTTGTTTTGTATTTTTCAATATAACGCAGATAAAATCGTAGATAATTATCACTCAATCGGTAATGACTCAAGCGGCTGTCTTGGCCGATTTTGATATTCCAAGTGTAGTCTCTTTTAATAAATCCACATAAAGATAATTCTTCTAAATATTCGCTCAATAAGCCTGTTATCTCAACTTGACAGGCTTGGCTAATGTCAACAGTTTGTTTGGGGCCATTCAGCAGTGACTTAACAATTGTGCGGTAGAGCGGTGTATTTCTTTGAAACATATTTGAAAAAATATGCTCAAATTCATCAACCAATATTCCACCTTTTCTAAAGCAAAGTGCGGCAATATTTTCTTCAGCACTGACAGTGGGATCAATTTCTTCTAAGTATCTGGGGACGCCGCCAGTAACAGAGAGTAACTTGAATTTTTCATAAGGAGAAATGTTATTTAATTTATCACCCCAAAATTGGGCACAGTCTTTTAAATTTAACTCCTCTAATGTGAGTGTGAATGAAATCCTACCTAAAAAACCTGTATTGCTTAAGATATTTTTTTCTATCCAAGCACTCGCAGAGCCACAAATTACAAAAACTAAATTGGGATTTTTTTTGAAGCTTTGATCCCAGGCATGTTTGATTTTTCCTAAAAAATCTGGATCTTTTGCGCCCATCCAGGAGATTTCATCAAACAATAATACAATGCGTCCTTGCTTGGTTTTTTCATGCAGTAATTGAAATAGTTTGCTCCAGTCGTCGGCCTTTATTTCCGGTAAATTAGTTTGCGCACTGAGTTGTGCCGCGAAGACATCACGTTGTGATTGTGCTGTAGTTTCTTTTGTTGGTGCTAAACCCGCAAAGGAGTAGAAGGTTGTACCCTTGGCAAGTTCTTCGATGAGTCGGCTTTTTCCGATACGTCTACGGCCACGGACGACGATCATAGAGGCCGTTTTTTTACTTAAAAATTTTTTTAGGCGACTTAATTCATTATCTCGCCCAATAAATCGCTCTCTAGGATCCATCTGTTTTACCTTAGCGTGCTTAAATACTGCTGATTATGAAAACATGATTTACAGTATCATTATATGATGGATTCCTGATACTGTAAACTAGAAAAACATGATTCACAGTAATAACTGCTTTTTCAGTTAACAACGCCTTTCTCTGAATCATCATTAGTGGTAGAGCACCACCTTGACATGGTGGTGGTCGGTGGTTCGATCCCACTCGTGCCTACCAGTTTTTCTCCTGTGTTTTTCTTTTTTAACTCAGTGAGTTCTGAGCGCGTGGTTAATGTTTGTGCTGTGTAATTTTTTTGATATACTCGTGTAGCTTTTTTATTCAACAGCGTTCTACGTATGAATAATCCTTGTAATTGTTTTTGCATTTGCTGCTTTAGCCAACATAACATTTTTGGAGAATCCCATGTTCTTTTTACAAACCCCAGGGGGCGTTGATGCAACTTTCACAGGCTTGCAGGAGGCGTTACAAACCAATGATAGGCAACGCGCCTATTGGTTGTTGCGTGAGCTCGGGGCCAAGCAAGCCACTTTAAGTATAAAGCAAAAGAGTGAGCTAAATAAGTTAACGAGACAGTATGCTGGGGCTACACTGCCGCAGCGTACATATTCTCAATATCGTGCTTTTACGCGCATGAGCGCAGATACGAACTTATTCAGCTTGGGCTTGATTTGCCTATTAGCTGTTGGCGGTTTCTGGCCGCTTGGTCTTGGCAGTAGTTTGTTTGAGTTGGGAATGGCGCTGATCATAATGGGTGTTGTCAAATGCTTTGCGAGCAATGTACCAGTCTTAGAAGGGGTTGCGTATGCTGGGCTTGGGGTATGGCGAGCCTATCGTGATCCAGTCAGCGCAGTGAGCGAAATCGTTTTGTATGGAACATTGTTAATGGCTGAGCGACTGTGGGACAAGGAGTTGCCACAATCGGTAAAATTATTACTGATGACAGCGTTGAACATCTATTTTAGGCATACGTTTGCTGGCGCACAAAGTAACGCGAGAGCATCACAAGTCAGCTCAGAATATGAATCAGTACCTGAATTAGAGCCGGGAACAATTGTTGTTATCCCCGATAGATGTCATTCTAGCGTTGAAGAGCAGGGACGTATTTTCGAGGTCGTACAAGACGTCTGTGCGTACATAAGGAATAGTGGGCAAGTCGAGGAATGTGTGGCTTTGTTGGAGAATCATTGTGGCGTAATGCCAGATGGCAGCTGGGCGCGTTATGTCGGTGATGGCGAGTTTGCATCCTCTTTTAAGGGCAGAAGTGGTGGTTTTTTTGTTCAGTTTAACTCGCCGACTCAATGTGTTGGTACTGAGGTCATACCTTCTCAGTTCAAGGGCACAGTGTCTCTACAATCCTTTGAATCTTTGGCGCGTGAATATTTGGGCTTTGCGAAAGCGATGGAAGCTTATTGTCGGGACGTGTTTTCTACTGCAGGTTCCAAAGAGACTAAGCCGTGTAGATTTGTGAAAAAGTTACCTGTTTTTAAGGAAGGATTTACTCTAGATAGCGCGAAAAATATTAACTTTACTACGTTGCAAATGTTAGTTACACAGCTTGAAACAGGCATAATGACACAGCTTAGACGCGTGGTAAATGCGTTGAAACGTCCTGATGCGAATGGACTGCATATTGTAAAGTCGAATATCATGTTTGAAAAATTGCAAGCGTACAATGCACAGTTTCAGCAGTTGATTAGCACCTTATACCATAAAGGTACCTTAGATGATGGTGATATGCGCATGATAAAGCTCCTTGAGCGTCATTTGCCAAGCATTATTAGCAAGACTGCGTCTGCGGTGCTTGTTATGGGATGTCGGCACTTAATGGATGACAGGCAGTTAAGTGCTTTTCTCACGCAGTTACAGCAAGACAGACGCATGCCGGTGCTGATGTTACCTGGTGACGCGACTGAAATAAGTCAGCTCACGCCATTTGCAGCTTGCTCGTCTTGTGATTGAACTTTCTGAATACGGGTTACTATATCGCAATCCAGGCTACGCAAATCACAACCAGTGAATTTAGCACCATTGAGAGAGAAAGCTTGTTGGCTAATGCTATCCTCAGAAAATACACTCATTCTAGTAAATTTGCTGTGTCTTAAATCGACATGGTCGAACTTAGTACTGGATGATGCTGTGATGCCGGCTAGTTTAGAGAGGGTGAGATCTGCATTGACGATGGTTGTTCCTGAGAAGTCTGCGCCAGTAAAATCGCTGCCTGCGTGTTGGGCTTTATCATCAGGATGCGTTGAGCCGATGATTGCGTCAGTAAATACTGCATCGGCGATTATGATCTTTACAGAATTTTGCTAAGAGGAAGTAATGCACCGTTAATTCTCGGCTGCCTTCGTCTGTCCATACGAATGTGCCAAGTCCACGTTCCTCAGTATATTCATTGGGGCGTTTCGAGACTAAAGCGGTTTTGAGTGCAGCCATAAAGGTTTTGTCAGTCTTGATTGATTCAATTTGGGAATGCGGTGAGCTACCAGACTCGTCGATTTCTGTCTTTGGCATGATTTGAGTGGCCTTTGGGAAATAAAAAATTATAGAGAAAATTGGTAATAATTTTATCGGTTTGCTTTTATGATGGCAAGTATTTAGCGTCAAGCCAGTTAATTTGCTTTTGCATTGGCCCTATGTTTTTTGCACGATTAATGGTTTAATACGCGGCTGAATTGTGTGTGGGGAAAAGTTGGATTGTAGTCTTGATCAGCCTTGCAAGGGGCGAATCAAGGTTTAGAAGCCCTTAGGGGGTGAACCAGGTCTAGTTGATTAGGCAAAGCACAAAAACCTTGATGCGCGCTACGCGCTTATCAAGGCTACGGATTGAAGGAAAAACGATGCCAAAAATTACTTTGCCAGACGGCAGCCAGCGCGAATTCAAGGCGGCGGTCAGTGTGCAACAAATTGCTGAAGATATCGGGGCGGGTTTAGCGAAAGCGGCTTTGGCCGGCAAGATCAATGGTAATTTGGTCGATACCTCGCATGTAATCGAAGCGGATACCGAGTTAGCGATTGTGACCGATCGTGATGCCGAAGGTTTGGAAATCATCCGTCATTCAACCGCGCATTTGCTGGCGCATGCGGTTAAGAGCTTGTTCCCCGAGGCGCAAGTGACGATTGGTCCGGTTATCGAAAATGGCTTTTATTATGATTTCGCCTTTGCGCGTTCATTTACGCCTGAAGATATGCAAAAAATTGAAGACAAGATGTATGCGTTGGCCAAAGAAGATATCTCTGTCGAACGCCAAGTGATGGCGCGTGATGCGGCGATTGAATATTTTGAAGGTATTGGTGAAAAATACAAAGCCGAAATCATTCGCGATATTCCGCAAGATGAAATTTTGAGCCTGTATAAACAGGGGGATTTTATTGATTTATGCCGTGGGCCACATGTGCCAAGTACTGGCAAACTCAAAGCTTTTAAATTGACGAAGTTGGCAGGCGCGTATTGGCGTGGTGATTCTAACAATGAAATGCTGCAACGTATTTATGGTACCGCCTGGTCCGATAAAAAGGCCTTAAAGCAATACTTACATCGCCTGGAAGAAGCGGAAAAACGCGATCATCGTAAGATTGGTAGGCAGCTGGATCTTTTCCATCACCAAGACGAAGCGCCGGGCATGACCTTTTGGCATGACAATGGTTGGAAACTGTACCAAGCTGTGATTACCTATTTACGCAATAAATTGTGGCTTAACGGCTACGATGAAGTGAATACGCCGATGATGGCGGATCGCAGTCTTTGGGAACGCTCTGGGCACTGGGAAAAGTTCGGCAAAGAAATGTTTGTCACCCAATCGGAACATCGTGACTATGCGATTAAACCAATGAATTGCCCGTGTCATATCGAGATTTTTAATCAAGGCTTGAAAAGCTATCGTGATTTACCGTTGCGTATCTCAGAGTTTGGTTCTTGTCACCGCGATGAACCGTCGGGGACTTTGCATGGTTTGATGCGTGTGCGTCAGTTTGTGCAAGATGACGCGCATATCTTTTGTACGCCGGAACAAGTGCAGCCAGAAGTGGCGCGTTTTATGAAGTTGTTACTGGAAGTGTACCGTGAGTTTGGTTTTGAAAACTTGATAATCAAGCTGTCGACGCGCCCAGATGTACGCATTGGCGAAGATGCTTTTTGGGATAGGGCGGAAAAAGACTTGCAAGTTGCCCTTGATGAAGCCGGTGTGGCGTGGGAATTTTCGCCTGGGGAAGGAGCATTCTATGGGCCGAAAATCGAATTCGCGTTGAAAGATTGTTTGGACCGTATCTGGCAGTGTGGTACGCTGCAATTGGACTATTTCTTGCCCGAACGTCTGGGTGCCTATTACATCGCGGAAGATGGAAGTAAACAAACACCGGCAATGTTGCACCGCGCGATCTTCGGGTCGGTCGAGCGTTTTATCGGTGTTTTGATTGAGCATTATGCGGGTAAATTCCCCTTATGGCTGGCACCAGTACAGCTGGTGGTGATGAATATTGCCGACCGTCACGCCGATTATGCAACAAATGTCGTCGAAAATATGCAAAAACGGGGTTTTAGAGCAAAATTAGACTTGAGAAATGAGAAGATCGGCTTTAAAATCCGCGAACAAACTTTACAGCGTGTGCCTTACCAATTGATTATTGGCGATAAAGAGTTAGCCGAGCAAGTCGTTTCAGTCCGTAAACTCAATGGTGAAGACTTAGGGAGTTTATCTCTCGAGACTTTGTGTGAGCAACTCAAGGCAGAGATTGCCAGTAAGGTGTAGGCCAAACAATGCGGCAGGTCTTTGTCATTGCTGTTCCCGGATGGCATTGCTGCGCAACTTATCCGGGCTACGAGGCTGAGAGCTGGCAAGACGTATTGTCGTATTGTAGCCCGGGTAAGCGCGGAACGCGTCACCCGAGAAGCTTGAAATTAACTAGGAGAAAATAGAAATTAGCGAAATACAACGCAAATCCGACGCACGTACTAAGACGCGGATTAACCGAGATATACGAGCCCCTGAAGTCCGCCTGATTGATAACGAAGGCGAACAACTTGGGGTTGTTTCTCTAAAGGATGCTCTTGCAAAGGCAGAAGATGTCAATTTAGATCTTGTTGAAATTTCACCGAATGCTCAACCCCCTGTGTGCCGTATCATGGATTATGGCAAGTTCCAGTTTGAGAAGAATAAACGGGATGCAGCAGCGCGCAAAAAGCAAAAGCGCACGAAGGTGAAAGAAGTGAAATTCCGTCCGGGAACGGAAGAAGGGGACTACCAGGTGAAACTACGCAACCTGAGCGGTTTCCTAGAAGCTGGGGATAAAGTCAAAGTCACGATTCGTTTTCGTGGCCGTGAATTAGCCCATCGCGAATTAGGTATGAAAATTCTAACTCGCTTGCGTGAAGACGTGAGTGAGTTTGGCACTGTAGAACAGGAAGCCAAGATGGAAGGACGCCAAATGGTGATGGTTTTAGCCCCTGCTAAAAAGAAGTGAGTCGTTTTAAATGATAACTTGTAGTTTATTTCTATGGATCGTCACCACCCTTTAAGGAACGGACACAGAGCGTCCGTGGGCTTAAGGTCCCACCCCAGAGGGGTGGGACCAGCCTTGATGGGGTGGGACCAGTCTTTATGGGATGGACCAGACCAGTCTGTAGGTTACAGGTTGTAGAGTTTTGAGTGGCTTTAAATGAATAAATTAACTTTAATCGCGGAGTTTTAAAATGCCTAAAATGAAAACCAATCGTGGTGCGGCAAAACGTTTCAAACTTACCAAAAGTGGTAAGGTGAAGTTTCGCCAAGCTTTTCGCAATCATATCCTCACCAAAAAGAGTACTAAGCGTAAACGCCAATTGCGTTCATCGCTGACGTTACAAGAATGTGATGCCAAGTTAGTGCGTCGAATGTTAAACGAAGAATAGAGTGCGTGAGGAGAAAATCGAATGTCTAGAGTAAAACGTGGGGTTCAAGCTCGCGCCCGTCATAAAAAAGTTCTCGAGCAAGCCAAGGGGTATCAAGGTGCGCGCAGTCGCACTTTTAAGATTGCCAAACAAGCGGTTACCAAAGCGGGTCAATATGCCTATCGTGATCGTCGTCAGCGTAAACGTCAATTCCGCGCCTTGTGGATTGTGCGCATCAACGCTGCTGCGCAAGCCGATGGCTTATCGTACAGTCGTTTCATGCATGGTCTGAAACTTGCTGAAGTCGAAGTTGATCGTAAAGTCTTAGCTGATCTTGCCGTGCATGATAAAAATGCCTTTAGCGTGTTGGTTGAACAAGCCAAAGCAGCTTTAGAAAAAGCCGGTAAAGTAAAAGCAAGCGCTTAATTTTCTGTCTCTCGACGTCAAAAGGTGGAATGAATGCAATTTTTGTCAACATTGAAAACAATAATGTGGGGAGTTTCGCCGAAGCAGCGATCTCAATCACAAAAAGAGCAGCAACAAGAGAATAAGCACTCGGCCTGGGCTCGGCAAATGCGCACAAGGCTCAAGGCCAAGGAGCAAGCACAGGTAGTAGATATTGGGACAGCGAAGCAAGCTATGCGAGACGCCTTTGCAAAAAGGGATCTTAGGCAGGCGAATGAATTTGCTTTGCGAGCAATTAAGGCGCGGCAAACGAGTGACAGTTTGCATGTTGCTAGCTTATGGTTAGGTGTTTGTATTAGTGCTTGGCAAGATGGTCGAGATGTTGAAATTGATATTCTTTTCTATCTCGCTGACTTGATTGCTCATGCTGGGGATAACGCCTACGGTTGGCACGTACGGACTGGGCACGATCTCGAAATACGGCGCACTGAGCAAAACTTCCGCTTAACCAAGTCCAAAACGGAAGCAATTGCGTTGGAAAAAATCCGTCGGTTTGACAGTGCATCTCATCACTTGCTGATGAGTATACTCAGTGTGCAAAAGCACGAGGGCGTAAGTGTTGAAAATTTGCACCTGGTTGCGCAATTTTTGGTAAATGGCAAACCGTCGGTATCGCATATTCGGGCGGAACTAGACTTGTCGATCGACAGCGGATCGGATGAATCAGACGAATTCGATCCAAGCGTAGAGGATGCGATCGACAGTGCTGGGCCGCTTAAGAGCATGCCGCTTGTCGCCACGGCGTAATTGATTACAAAATTACCATACAATGTTTCACGTGCAACACTTTAATTTAGCCTTGTCCCACCCCTGTGGGGTTAGCCTCGTCCCACCCCTGTGGGGTGGGACGGTAAAACAGCGGGCGCTGTGCGCCCGACAAATAAAGGAACGGACGCTGGAGCGTCCGCGGCTACGACTGTGCAAATCTACCTAGTGACATAGCCACATGTTCAGGCGTATATTTTTTGCTATTTCCTTGTTCAATCAGTAGAATACGGCGCTCTGTTAACATATTTAATTGCGGGCGGTCGAGGTTATATTCTCATGCAAGAACTCCAGGACATTGTTGCTAAAGCGCAAGCAGCCGTTGAATCTGCCCAAGACTTACAGCAAGTTGATGCCATTAGGGTGCAATATCTCGGTAAGAAAGGCGAAATTACTGAATTTTTGAAGCAGTTGAATAATTTGCCGGCAGCCGAAAAACCACAAGCCGGTAAAGCCGTCAATGTGGCCAAGCAAACCCTACAACAAGCGGTGCAAGCGCGCACAATCTTACTGAAAGAGCAACAATTACAAGCGGAACTCGAAGCCCAAGCCATTGATGTGACGTTGCCCGGTAAAGGTCAAAACATGGGTAGCTTGCATCCGATCACGCGCACGATGCAAAGAGTGTCTGATTATTTTTCAAAACTGGGTTTCGATATTGCCGAAGGCCCTGAAATTGAAGACGAATACCATAACTTCGAAGCACTGAATATCCCCGAGACGCATCCAGCACGGGCAATGTGTGACACCTTTTACTTTCCCGATGGCAAACTTTTACGCACGCACACATCACCTGTGCAAATTCGCGTCATGCAAAACCTAGAGCCACCTATGCGCGTGATTGCGCCAGGGCGTGTGTATCGCTGTGATTATGATTTGACACACGCGCCAATGTTTCATCAGCTGGAAGGTTTGATGGTCGATGAAACTGTCACGTTTGTGGATCTTAAGGGCATTTTAACCGATTTTCTTCAACATTTTTTCGAAACAGATTTGCCGGTGCGTTTTCGTGCCTCGTATTTTCCATTCACTGAGCCATCGGCCGAGGCGGATATCGCTTGTGTGTATTGTGATGGCCAAGGTTGCCGCGTGTGTAGTCACACCGGTTGGTTAGAAGTGCTCGGTTGTGGCATGGTGCATCCCAATGTGTTTAAACATTGTGACATTGATAGTGAAAAATATTTAGGCTTTGCCTTTGGGATGGGCATTGAACGCTTAGCAATGCTGCGTTACCAAATTAATGATTTGCGCATCTTTTTTGAAAACGATGTGCGTTTCCTCGAGCAATTTAAATAATCTCCGGCATGATCACCAGGAACGAATACAATGAAATTCAGTGAGCAATGGTTGCGCGAGTGGGTCAATCCCACGATGACACGTGAAGCGTTAAGTGAAGAGTTATCCATGGTCGGCTTGGAAGTCGACCATATTGCGCCGGTGGCAGGCGTATTTAAACAAGTGTTGGTAGGGCATGTGAAAAGCGTTGAGCCACATCCCGATGCGGATCGCTTGCGTGTTTGCCAGGTGGATGTGGGTGCCCGTGAGCTACTTAATATCGTTTGTGGTGGTGCTAATGTGCGCGTTGATCTTAACGTTGCTGTGGCCGTTGTGGGTGCAGAACTCAATCAGGAATTTAAAATACGCGAAACCAAATTACGTGGTGTGTTATCACAAGGGATGATTTGCTCGAGCTCAGAATTGGGTTTAGCAGAAACCTCAGAAGGCATTATGGAATTGCCTACTGATGCACCTGTCGGTAAAGATGTACGCGATTATCTACAGTTAGCTGATTACACTTTAAGTATCGATTTGACACCAAATCGTGGTGATTGTCTATCAATTGCAGGTATTGCGCGAGAAGTTGCCGCGATCACCGATACGCAAACTACCCCGATTAAGATTAAAAAAATCGCAGCGAACAGCAAAGCAATATTCCCGGTGCAAGTTAAGGCGAGCGAAGATTGTCCGCGTTATGTGGGACGGGTTCTTGAGGGTATCGATGCCAATGCACCTAGCCCAATGTGGTTGCAAGAACGCTTGCGACGCAGTGATATTCGTAGCATTAATGTGGTTGTTGATGTGACTAATTATGTCATGTTGGAGCTAGGACAACCTATGCATGCCTTTGATTTAGAGCGATTGCAAGGTGCTATTATTGTGCGTCGTGCGCAAGCCAAAGAAACGCTGACTTTGCTTGATGAGAAAGCAATTACCCTGACTCCGGAAGATTTGGTGATTTGTGATGAAAAAGGGCCATTAGCGCTCGCTGGTGTCATGGGAGGAAAAGATTCGGGCATTGATGAACGTTGTACTACAACAAAGATTTTCCTCGAAAGTGCGTTTTTTGACCCTGTGCGTGTTGGGGTTCGAGCGCGCGCACATGGTTTACAGACGGATTCTTCTTATCGTTTTGAGCGCGGCGTTGACCCTCAATTACAAGTCGATGCGATAGAACGGGCGACAGCATTGCTCTTAGAGATTGCCGGTGGTCAAGCGGGGCCAGTGATTGAAGTTGCTAACAAAAAGGCATTGCCCGCGCCATTAGAGATTGTATTGCGCCCTGAACGCATTAAGCGGGTGCTCGGGTTTGTGGTCGATGATGAAAAAATCGAAAGCGTGTTAACGCATTTGGGCATGCATCTCAAATCACATAAAGTCGGGTGGAAGGTGACGGTGCCAAATTACCGTTTTGATATCCAACTGGAAATCGATTTGATTGAAGAAGTGGTGCGCGTGTATGGTTATGCGCGTTTGCCTGAACACGAGCCAAATGCGCGACTTGATGCGAGCGACATTCCAGAAACTGTTCTTAGTTTGCGCCGTATTAAACAAGTCTTGGTCGATAGCGGTTATCAAGAAGCGGTTACGTATAGCTTTGTGGATCAAAAAATCCAAGGGTTGTTGACGCCAGATGAAGAACCACTGACGTTGGTCAATCCCATTACCAGTGAGTTAACGGTGATGCGTAATACTTTGTGGCCGGGTTTGCTGAAAACCTTACTGCATAATCGCGCGCGCCAGCAAGAGCGTTTGCGCTTGTTTGAGGCGGGCCTGTGTTTTAGAGGGCAGGGTGATGCTCTACAGCAAGAAAGGGTGTTAGCAGGTTTGGTGACGGGCAACGCTTATCCTGAGCAATGGGGCATGTGTGATGAGGCGGTGGACTTTTTCCACGTTAAGGGTGATTTAGAGCGCTTGTTTGCGATGACGGGTCATTCTCATGAATATGAATGGCGAAAATGTGAACATTCTGCCTTACACCCAGGGCGTTCGGCTGAAATATGGGGCAATGATGAACAAATTGGCTATTTAGGCGCCATTCATCCGCGAATTACTCAGAAGTTGAAGATTAATCAGGAAATTTTCCTATTTCAGCTATCCTTATCTATACTTGAGAAAGTGGGAGTTCCAGAGTTCAAAGAATTGTCGAAGTTCCCAGCGATAAGACGAGATATTGCAATTGTTGTGGATAAATCGATAACCGCTGCGAAAATTCGACAGAAAGTACTTGAAATATCTGGAAATTTAGTGAAAAATGTTCAATTATTTGATGTTTATAGTGGCGCAGGGATTGCAGAAGAACAACGGAGTTTAGCTTTAGGTTTGACTCTGCAACACCCTGACAAGACCTTGGTTGATGATGAGGTCAACACGGTGATTGAACGGATTGTTAGTTCACTAAAACAAGAGTTTAATGCTACTTTGAGGAATTGATATGACTGCACTAACCAAAGCAGAAATGGTTGAGCGGATCGTAGCAGAGATAGGTCTCAACAAACGTGAAGCAAAAGAAGTCCTTGAATTGTTTTTTGAAACTATTCGTACGGCCTTAGAAGAAGGGGATGCGGTAAAATTGTCTGGGTTTGGAAACTTTGAAACTCGTGACAAGAATGCCCGTCCTGGTCGTAACCCCAAAACCGGTGAAGAAAAGTTAATTTCTGCACGTCGTGTGGTAACATTCAGACCGGGACAAAAACTAAAGGCGCGGGTTGAAGAATATGCTGAATCAGAACAACAAAAACAATCAAACGGCGGAGGCCAGCAGCAATCCGGCTTCGGAGACAACCCATCCGAAAACTGGTAATGACTTAGCGCCGATCCCGGATAAGCGTTATTTTACGATCGGCGAAGTCAGTCACCTATGTGAGGTGAAGCCACATGTACTGCGTTATTGGGAACAAGAGTTCGCGCAGTTACGTCCTTCCAAACGTCGCGGCAATCGCCGCTATTATCAACACAAAGATGTCTTGATGGTGCGCTGCATACGCAGCCTTTTGTATGATCAAGGCTATACTATCAGTGGCGCACGTAGCCAGCTTGGCGCAGAAATGCGTAATGAGCGTGCTGAAGACGCCAATCAAAAGCAACAGCAGACGCAGCTTGAGGGTGTGATTGTTGAGCTCGAAAGTTTGCTCGAAGCACTTTAAAGCTGCGTATTTTGCACGTGAGCTTTGTTGCGGCGATTCTTTTTACTCGGTCATTTATGTCATATAAACTCCCTCGTAAAAAAATCGCCGCGCCTTGCTCACGCACAAACTACTTGCTTTAAAGGATGTTCAAAAGCGCTCCTTCGCCAAAATTAAAAGACGCCTCGCTCGGTCTGTGCCCCATAGCGTCCCCCATAAGTCAGTTCAACGGTTGTTAAAGAGATGATGAGGTATCGCTGGTTGGCTTATTATTGTCAATCATTGCCACACAGGTAGCCCGGATAAGCGCGGCACGCGCGTCATCCGGGGAGAGTGTTTGCCATTGCTGTTCCCGGATGACGTTGCTGCGCCACTTATCCGGGCTACCTCTGGGCTTGACCCAAAGACAGTAGGCTACAGGATTGCATATAACCAATTTATAGGCGGTATCTTCTGTGATATCTGTAGGCTTTGCCCAGTTTTTATGGGGAACGCTATGCTGTGCACTGAGGGTGCGCAAAATCCTCGCTTCAAGCAACCCTCGTCATCCTCCGCGCCACCACTTGCGTCTGTCGAGCGTGATGCGCTCTCGACGAAAGGGCGATGGTGCATCGCCCTTGAATGCGTACCACTGGCACCACTCACCCCAACCCTGTATACTTTCGCCTTTATTATCGATGTACATTTTTTGTGCGCATCAAATAACAAACCCTTTGTCGGGGCGTGGCGCAGCCTGGTAGCGTACTTGCATGGGGCGCAAGTGGTCGCCGGTTCAAATCCGGCCGTCCCGACCATCATTCTGCGCTAGCATTACTCTCATCCAAGCCGCACACAAACCGTACAAACTCATCGCGATCTAAGCTGCCACCGAAATAGGCATCCAAAGGAAAATTCCGCAAGCCCATCTTTAATGCATCGAAATCATAACGTGTGCCGATGAGTTGTTTTTCAAGTTCACGAATATCATTTTGCGCGAAGAAGTCGCCGTAGATTTTAGTGTTTTTGATCAAGCCACGCATAACATCGAGCTTAATGTCGATAGTACCGATAGCAAAGCGTTTGCGACGCTGTAGGTTAAACGCTGGCGAACGGCCATAATTCCAATCCCAGCTATGGTATTTTTCACGCGCCAAAGTTTGAATTGCATCCCAATCATGCTCATTGAATGGACGTTGAGGGATATCCTTTTGTGCAGCAAAGATATGCTCGAGCAATATTTGGCGAAACTCTTCAATGTTCATGTCGCGTGGCAAAAATTCTTTGATGTTAGCTACGCGACTACGGATCGATTTGATCCCTTTAGATATGATTTTCTCAGCGCTGACATTTAATGCCTGTACTACGTTTTCCAAATTGGTGTCGAACAGCAGGGTGCCATGACTGAGCATTTGATCTTTCCAACGATATTGTGCATTACCTGAGATTTTACGCCCAGCGACGACAATATCATTACGCCCCTCTAATTCAGCGTTTACGCCGAGTTGGTTTAATGCTTCGATGACGGGCCTAGTAAATTTTTCATAATTATTGAAGTTATCGTTGCTAAAGTGGGTGATAAAACTAAAATTTAAATTACCGTTATCGTGGTAGACAGCACCACCACCAGAGATACGGCGCACCACGTGAATATTGTTTTGCTTGACATAAGCGGCGTTGATTTCTTCAGTGGTATTTTGATGCTTACCAATAATGATGGCTGGGTCATTGATATAAAAAAGCAGGTGGCTATCGTCTAAGTCCAAGTTGCGGACGGCGTATTCCTCGAGCGCGAGGTTGAGACGAGCTTCACGAATATCTTGGTTATCTATTAGAATCATTTGCTTATCTTTACAGTTTGAATGCGCGTAGTATACTATGTTTTCTTGAAAATAGGCATAAATAGTTTTATTTGTGTCCATTTGTCATCTTGGTAATGGCAAAAAAGGAAGTTAGCGTGCCGCAATTTGACCTGAAACTCTTAATTATTCCGATTGTCTCTTCAATAATTGGTATGATTTATATTGGTTACGGCAAGAAAAAAAATCTCTATTTTGCCTTCACCGGGATTGCCTTGATTGTAATGCCTTATTTTGCCAAGGGCATGACAGCAAAGCTAGTTGCTTTAGCTGCGTTAGTTTTTTTGCCGTTTATTCTATCACTTCTTTTGTGAACAATTCTGTGGCACTGATCTTGCCTATTATTTTCTCATAAACAACGAGTTATCTGCTGGGTGCGTTTAAGTTATTGAGCAGACTGCCGTTAACCCACTGGGAGCAAAAGACGCGGAGTAAGAGCATGAAGATCAGATTTCAGGGACTACATAATACTAATGAAGCCATCGAGAGCTTAGCGAGTATGCTGAAGATGTTCCAAGAGCAATACGGCATTGAAAATTTCGACAATATAGAATTGGATGTGGTGCTATTAGATCAAGATAAAGAAGCGGTTGAAATTGTTGATGCGGCGAGTTCAGAAATTTATGAAGAATTCGAAGTCGTGCGTGCTGGCGCAGAAGAACAGCGTAAAAAACCACGCTTGCGCCTTGCTGTTGATAATACCGTCCATTAATGTTATCAGTCATTAGTAACAGCACGCAGGGCTAATCATTGTCGCAGTCTTGTGTGTTGTTATGATCTAAGTAACGTTATGTTTACTGAAAAAAATTAACATCTCTGGACAATTTCCTACATCTGTTGCGTAGTTTTTCAGGTAAAGTGTAGCTACTCTTTTACATGAGAGACTGGCATGAAAATAAAAAAACAAAAAAAGCTTCGCCGGCATTCCTTACATGATCGTTTCTTTCGCCACGCTATGACCGAGAAAAAAGTTGCGAAGGCATTTTTGCAGAACCACTTACCCTCTGATATAAAAAGACAAGTGGATTTCGATTCATTGCGACTTGAACCTGACACCTACGTAGAAAAAGGTCTCACATTATTAAAAAGTGATGTGCTATTTTCTGCAAAGATTGGAGGCAAAAATAGTTTTATTTATGTATTAGTAGAGCACCAAAGCACATGCGATAAAATGATGCCTTTGCGTATGTGGAAGTACGTCTTAAGCATTATGGAAGCCCATCAAAATAAAAAAAATGAAAAGCCGTTACCATTAGTTTATCCGATAGTTTTATATGCGGGGCGCCGACCTTATCATGCGAGTCAAGATATTAAGGCATTGGTTAATGCGCCTGATAAACTGATAGAGCGCATTTTCTTGCAGCCATTTCGGTTGGTTGATTTAACTCAGCTAAGTGATGAAGAAATCACGAAACAAGCTTGGTCTGGCGTGATGGAGTTTGTGCTCAAGCATACCCAGCTGCGCACTATTGAAGCTAATGTTCACACTGTGATTGAATTACTTGATGACCTTATTTATGCGGGTGCTATTAATTTTATGCTCTCAACGGTAAAATATGTGGCTTATACAACTGTGGCTGAGCGCCCACAAGAATTAATCGATATAATATTTAACTCGTTGGAAGAGAAGCATGGAGATAAAATGGGTATTACACTAGCTGAATATATGAATGGTAAAGCGTTTGAACAGGGCATAGTACAAGGGATAGAGCAAGGGATAGAGCGGGGTAGTCTAAATGCGACACAGACAGTTGCCCGACGTATGATAAATAGAGGCCAATCTTTGGAAATGATTGCTGATATTACCGGACTACCGTTGCAAAAAATCAAACAGCTCCAAGTGTCATTACAACATCAATTAGCTGAAGAGGGCTGACGCCTGGTCGCCGAGTGCCATGGGCTTATTTTTCCTACCCTGGTTGAGGCCAGGCTCAGTTTTTAAACACAATTTAAGACACTTCTTGCTTATTTTTATGCAAAATTAAAAAATAATTTTGTTTTAAAATGAATAATATATCCACTTTTCGGTCAAAATAAACACAGCCACCCTGGACAAAACTCGTGCTTTTGGTTAAAATAGCTCCAGTCATGAATTGGCCAGCTAAACAAAAACGGCTGATTTCGCATTATAAATCAATTTGATAGACCGAGAGGAATTCTTTATGGCAGCGCATCCAGACAAAGACAAATGGCAGAAAGGTGAATTATCACAGCAGGCAAAACAACAGCAACCTGCTGGTGCAATTTCCCTTCAATTTCATGTAGAGCGATTTTCAGCAGAGCGAGGTTATTCGCCAAGTTTTCATGCGGCATCTAGCGATGGAAGTGGTGCTACGCTGGCATATTTTAGAGTGTCGGTCTCGCGAGTTGGATTTGACGTCAAGACAGCTCAGATCCATGTCCCGCATAGCTTTAAGAAAAATCATCTAGGACATAATTTTCGCTTTGATGATTATAGAGATCCAGAGCTGGTTACAGCAATTGCCAATAATCGTCTAACAGTAGGTCAGGAATCGTGGAAACATCCGACGCGATACGAAAATCCAAATCCATTTTGTTTGTTTTCTAGTGAAAAAATAGCCAATAAAGGTGATACTGCGTTGACGAATGCTGAGCTTGACGCTTTAGAGTCTAAGTTGAATGGTATGTTATCAGACCCCGCTGCGCTTGCTAAGTTTCAGCGTATTGTTGCGGAAAAGGGGATTAGCCCTTTAGAGGGTTTTAAAATCATCTTGGCTGGGGATATCCTGATACGCACAGTTCAGCCGTCTCAACCACAGCGTTCAGACTGTCCTGAACAAGAAGACCTAGCAGAAGAAACCCCCGGTCCTCAGTAGCTGATATAAAACAAACTTTATCTAACCCGCGCAAATGTACCAGACAGCGTGGGTTGGATAGTTTCACTGAATCACACCACCACCTAAACACACTTCTCCATCATAAAATACCACCGATTGGCCCGGCGTTATCGCACGTTGTGCCTGTTTGAATTGCACATGGTAACAATCATCATCGATATGACTGATTTCGCAGGCTTGATCAGGCTGGCGATAGCGGGTTTTTGCCACGCACTGCAACGGCATGTGTGGCGCGATATCATCCACCCAATGCAATTGTTGGCACGTCAAGGCTTCACGCAAGAGTAAGGGGTGAGCGTGTCCCTGGCCTACGATTAACGTGTTATCGCTCAAATCTTTTTGTAACACATACCAGGCGTCTTCGGCCGCATCGTGTTGTCCACCGATGCCAATACCTTTACGCTGTCCCAGTGTGTAATACATTAAGCCTTGGTGTTGGCCGAGAGTATTGCCTTCGGGTGTTTTGATGGGGCCTGGTTGCGCCGGCAGATAACGTTGTAAAAAGTCTTTAAATTTGCGTTCGCCGATAAAACATATTCCGGTACTATCTTTTTTATTGTGATTGTCAAAACCATGCTCGGCGGCGAGGGCGCGTACTTGAGGTTTTTCTAGTTCACCGACGGGGAATAGACTGTGTTTTAATTGCTGCTGCCCCAGCGTATATAAGAAATAACTTTGATCTTTATTGTTGTCTAAGCCTTTACGCAATTGGTAAGCATCGCCATGTTGGTGAATACGCGCATAATGTCCCGTGGCAATACAGTTGGCACCGAGCATTTGCGCATAATCGAGAAAGGCGCGAAATTTAACTTCTTTATTACATAAAATATCAGGATTGGGGGTGCGACCGGCTTTGTATTCAGCAAGAAAATACTCAAACACGCGATCCCAATATTCGGCAGCAAAATTAACGCGATGTAATTTAATGCCGAGGTGATCACAGACGCCTTGCGCATCAGCGACATCTTCGGTAGCAGAGCAATATTCTTCACTATCGTCTTCTTCCCAGTTTTTCATGAATAAGCCTTCGACGTGATAGCCTTGTTGCTGCAGCAATAGGGCGCTGACGGAAGAATCGACCCCGCCCGACATCCCGACGATGACTTTAATGTGATGGTTAGACATGGCTTGCTCTTTTAAATAAATTCGTCACTTAAGTATTCTCCCAACTTCGTCACCCTGAGTTTTGTAGCCTTGATAAGCCGCGTAGCGGCGCATCAAGGATCAGTCTTTGCTAATACATTCCCTTGATGCGCGCCGGTGGCGCTTATCAAGGCTACATCTGGGCTTGACGCAAAGACAGTAGTCTATACTCAGGCTTATATTTCTATTCATGCACATATTCGTGGGGAATCACCAGCTCAGGATAACAGAGGTGATTGTATCGAAATAGACCAATATTTCCAAGGTGTATTAATGATGGTATGCTTGCGGCCCGAATAATTCGCAAAAAGCATGAGGCAATGGTCATGGCATATCAACACATCCAAGTTCCTAATTCTGGTGAAAAAATAACCGTTAATAATGATGATTCACTTAACGTTCCTAATAACCCCATTATCCCCTTTATCGAAGGCGATGGGATTGGCGTAGACGTCACGCCGCCGATGCGTGAAGTGCTCGATGCTGCGATCGAAAAAGCCTATGGTGGCAAACGCAAGATTGCGTGGATGGAAGTCTATGCTGGTGAAAAAGCCACACAAGTGTATGACAAAGATACTTGGTTACCTGAAGAAACATTAGAGGCTGTGCGTGATTATGTGGTTTCCATCAAAGGCCCGTTGACCACACCGGTCGGTGGCGGGATTCGTTCTCTGAATGTGGCTTTGCGCCAACAGCTTGATTTATTCGTTTGTTTACGCCCGGTGCGTTATTTTGCGGGTACGCCCAGCCCAGTCAAAGCGCCTGAAGACACTGATATGGTGATTTTTCGTGAAAATTCTGAAGATATTTACGCCGGTATTGAATGGCAAGCCGGTACCGCTGAAGCCGATAAAGTCATCGCCTTTTTGCGTAACGATATGGGAGTGGAAAAAATCCGTTTCCCACAAAACTGCGGTATTGGTATTAAACCTGTTTCACAGGAAGGGACCACTCGCTTAGTGGCTAAAGCGATCCAATACGCCATCGACAATGACCGTGACTCAGTGACTTTGGTGCATAAAGGTAACATCATGAAGTTTACCGAAGGCGCATTCAAAGACTGGGGTTATGCGGTTGCACGCGATAAGTTTGGCGCGAAAGCGTTGGATGGTGGCCCTTGGCATTCCTTTAAAAATCCGAATACTGGCAAAGAAATCGTTATCAAAGATGTCATCGCTGATGCCTTCTTGCAACAAATCTTATTGCGTCCGAAAGAATATAGCGTGATTGCGACCTTAAATCTTAATGGTGATTATGTCTCTGATGCCTTGGCAGCACAAGTTGGTGGTATCGGTATTGCGCCGGGTGCAAACTTGAGTGACACCATTGCGATGTTTGAAGCGACGCACGGTACCGCACCTAAATACGCAGGCAAAGATAAAGTAAACCCGGGTTCATTGATCCTTTCAGGTGAAATGATGTTACGTCACATGGGTTGGACTGAAGCGGCGGAGTTGGTCATCAAAGGTATGCAAGGGGCGATTAAAGCCAAAACGGTGACTTATGATTTTGAGCGCTTAATGAGTGGTGCTAAATTGCTGAGCTGCTCTGAGTTTGGACAAGCCGTTATCAAAAATATGTGACAAGGTTTTGCAGAAGCTATGTCGTCCTAAGCGTAGTGAAGGATCTCTAAGGGCTTGCGTGTCGTAGTCTTGAGCTTTTGTAGACTACAGTCTTTGCGCCAAGCTCATTTGTAGCCTTCTCTCTATTACTGCCCAGACTTACATTGCCTTGGTGACAAGCCGGCAAACGCAGCGAGAATACATTATTACCCCGCTATGGCGCACAATATAAGTAGTTCTGCTAACCAATGTTTGATATAATGCTCAACAAATGAACAGTTAAGTGTTGATTTAAACGCATTAATCTGCTTGAGCTTTCTCGCCCAAACAGCAAAATCAGTACGACAACAATGAGTTACGCTGCTTTTGTCAGTTAGCGTAAGTTGTGGAATTCGTTATGAAATTTGCTGTCATTGAAGAGAAATGCATAAATTAATTTTAAATAGACTAATATTGTATATATGACCGGCAAGCGAGAGAGAGAGAACGAATGGGGTGTTGTAGCGGAAGAGGCTACACCAGAAGTTGCCCGCCCCACGATGTATAAAGTAATACTTCTCAATGACGATTATACGCCTATGGAATTCGTAATTGAGTTGTTAGAGGTAATATTCAATTTTAACAAGGAAAAAGCAACAGAGATAATGTTGCTGGTGCATAATACGGGACAAGGTGTGTGTGGTGTGTTTACCCACGAAGTGGCTGAAACCAAAGTCGCACAAGTGAATGAATTCGCCCGCCTCAATGAGTACCCTCTATTATGTACTATGGAACCAGCCTAGGGGTGGTTCTGCTGGAGGTGCGCGATGTTAGATAAAGAACTTGAATTCACGCTAAATTTGGCTTTCAAAGAAGCCAGGGATAGGCGTCATGAATTCATGACCGTGGAACATTTATTATTAGCTCTGCTCGACAATTCGGCGGCAGCGAGTGTGTTACGCGCTTGTGGAGCCAATCTCGGCCAGTTGCGCACGGAACTCGGCAAATTTATTGGTGAAACCACACCCATTATTCCCGCGAATGAAGACGATCGTGAAACCCAACCTACTTTGGGCTTTCAGCGTGTTTTACAGCGCGCGGTTTTCCACGTGCAATCTGCGGGTAAAAACGAAGTGACCGGTGCGAATGTGCTGGCAGCCATTTTCAGTGAACAAGAAAGCCATGCTGTTTACTTTTTAAAGCGTGAAAATGTCACCCGCCTTGATGTGGTGAATTATATTTCACACGGTATTTCTAAGATCAATAATGATCCGACTTCGCAACCCGGCAATCCACAGTCACTCGAGGATGAAAGTCAAGGTGAAGAGGGCGAAGGACCCGGTGTTGGCGGTAGCACTGGTGGTCAAGGTAGCCCACTTGCCAATTATGCAACTAATCTCAATGTACAAGCGCTTGCGGGAAATATTGATCCCCTTATCGGGCGTAAAGATGAAGTTTTGCGTGCGGTTCAAGTGTTGGGTCGTCGTCGTAAAAATAACCCCTTGCTGGTTGGTGAAGCTGGCGTCGGCAAGACTGCGATTGCAGAAGGTTTAGCGAAATTGATCGTTGAAGGTAATGTGCCAGAACCCATTGCCAATAGTACTGTTTATTCACTTGATCTTGGTGCTTTATTAGCGGGAACTAAATATCGTGGTGATTTTGAAAAACGCCTCAAAGCCGTGCTAGGGCAATTGCGTGATGAACCTCATTCGATCCTATTCATCGATGAAATTCATACCATTATTGGTGCAGGTGCTGCCTCAGGTGGTGTCATGGATGCCTCGAATTTGATTAAGCCCTTGTTGTCTAACGGTGAATTACGTTGTATTGGTTCGACGACTTATGATGAATATCGCAGTATTTTTGAAAAAGATCACGCCTTGGCGAGACGCTTTCAAAAGATTGATGTGTTAGAGCCTTCGGTCGAAGATACTGTGGAAATCCTCAAGGGCTTGAAAGATCGATTCGAAGAACATCATTGCCTTAAATACACCATGCCGGCAATGCGTGCTGCTGCAGAGCTTTCAGACCGTTATATTACTGATCGCTTTTTGCCAGATAAAGCGATTGATGTGGTTGACGAAGCAGGGGCGCACCAAGCCTTATTGGCTACGTCAAAACGCAAAAAAACCATTGGCGTTGCCGAAATTGAAGCCATCATCGCTAAGATGGCACGTATCCCCGAGAAGAAAATTTCTTCTTCAGACCGCGATACCCTCAAAAATCTTGAGCGCGATCTTAAAATGTTGGTGTTTGGGCAGGATGAAGCAATCATGTCATTGGCGGCAGCGATTAAACTGTCACGTTCAGGTTTGAATGATCCCAATAAACCCGTGGGCAGCTTCTTATTTGCTGGACCTACCGGGGTTGGTAAAACCGAAGTGACACGTCAGCTTGCTAATTTATTGGGTGTCGAGTTGTTACGTTTTGACATGTCGGAATATATGGAAAGCCACGCTGTGTCACGTTTGATCGGTGCACCTCCAGGTTATGTTGGCTATGATCAAGGTGGCCAATTAACGGAAGCAGTAACTAAACATCCGCATTCAGTGTTGCTGCTCGATGAAATTGAAAAAGCACACCCAGAGATTTTTAATATCTTATTACAAGTCATGGATCATGGTACTTTGACGGACAATAACGGGCGCAAAGCGGATTTCCGTCATGTTATCTTAGTCATGACCAGTAATGCGGGCGCAGCAACAGTCAGTCGTCGCTCGATTGGTTTTACCGAACAAGATCACAGTACAGACGGTATGGAAGCGATTGGGCGCACCTTCTCGCCTGAATTCCGTAACCGACTTGACGGCATTATCCAATTTAAAGCCTTGGATGAAGATACCATCAGTATGGTTGTTGATAAACTGTTGGCTGAGTTCGAAGTACAGCTTGAACAAAAAGGTGTGACCCTTTCAGTCGATGAGGATGCGAAACATTGGTTGGCTGAAAAAGGTTATGATCCGGCAATGGGTGCTCGTCCAATGGCGCGTCTGATTCAAGAGCAAATCAAAAAACACTTGGCTGATGAAATTCTGTTTGGCGAGCTTGCTAAAGGTGGGCATGTCAGCTTAAGTGAAAAAGAGGGTGAATTGGTTTTTGAGGTTAAGCCCGATGATAGTGCTAAGCAATCTAAGCCGAATAATAAAACGGAAGAAATTGAATAGCACTTGCTTGATCTCATTTCACAACGAATAAAAAGCGCGGCTACATGCCGCGTTTTTTATGAAGTACAGTCTGAAATTAGTCTTTATCTCTATAAACGATACGACCCTTGCTCAGATCGTATGGAGTGAGTTGCACGCGGACTTTGTCCCCGGTCAAAATGCGGATGTAGTTTTTGCGCATGCGCCCAGAAATGTGGGCCGTCACGACGTGACCATTTTCCAGCTCGACGCGAAACATGGTATTCGGTAGCGTTTCAAGGACAACGCCTTCCATTTCAATGTGTTCTTCTTTAGCCATTTAGCTCTCTTTTAACCTATCTTACTCCAAAAGCGGTGGAATTCTGCCTGAAAAAATGCTTTTTAGCAAATTTTAGGTGCATGTCTTTTTGGTCTCTCTACCACTGTTGTCGCCCTGAGCTGATGAATCCCCACGAATAAAGTCTTAAGGTAGGTTTGATTCATTTGTAGACTACTGTCTCAGCGTCAAGCCCAGATGTAGTAGCCGTAGCCCGGATAAGCGCGGCCCGCGCGTCATCCGGGGAGGTTGTTTGCGATTGCGGTTCCCGGATGACGTTGCTGCGCAACTTATCCGGGCTACATCTGAGCTTGACTAGAAGACGGTAGCCGTAGCTCGGATAAGCGCGGCACGCGCGTCATCCGGGGAGGTTGTTTGCGATTGCTGTTCCCGGATGACGTTGCTGCGCCACTTATCCGGGCTACATCTGAGCTTGACTAGAAGACAGTAGGCTACACGAGTGACATTTATTTTAAGTAAATTTGAAAAAAAATTCGTGAGGATACGTCAGCTCAGGATGGCGTGGATTTCCAAGCTTCTGGCACGGTTAGTTTATCGCGCTCTTCGCACAGTAATCGCACAAATTCTATCCGCGGCATATTGCTCGCGCCCATGCGCGTCAGGTGCTTATTGGTAATTTGGCAATCAATTAGACAATAATCCCATTCCTGTAATTTCTCGACTAATATCGCAAGAGCAATTTTTGAAGCGTCGGTGACTTTGCTAAACATGGATTCACCACAGAATACACGGCCTGTACTGATGCCATATAAACCACCAATTAAATGCTCGCCATCCCAGACTTCAACTGAATGAGCAACACCACTTTGGTGCAGGCGGTAATAAGCGTCGAGCATCGCTTGCGTAATCCAACTGTCATCTTGGCCTTCGCGCGGTGCAGCGCACGCTTGCATGACTTCACGAAAGGCTTGATCGAATGTGACACGATAAGCTTTATTGCGTAAGTTTTTTTGTAAACTGCGTGACAGTTTGAAATCTTCGAAACGCAAAACACAACGTGGATCCGGTGACCACCAGAGTAGGGGGCTACCCAGCGTATACCACGGGAAAATACCTTGTCTGTAGGCCGCAATTAAGCGTTGTGGCTTTAAGTCACCGCCAATCGCCAACAAACCGTTTGGCTCTGAGAGTGCCTGTTCTACCGGTGGAAACTCGGTGGTGTTCGGTAATAAGGCGTAGGGATGTAAGCTGGTCACGCCTTACCAATACTATCTAAATATTTTTCTGCGTCCAGCGCTGCCATACAGCCTGAGCCAGCCGACGTCACGGCTTGGCGATAAATATAATCACTGACGTCACCTGCGGCAAATACACCGGGTACGCTGGTTGCGGTAGCATTACCATCGGCACCACCTTGGATTTTGATATAACCATCTTTCATGTCTAATTGGCCGGCGAAGATTTCAGTATTGGGGTTGTGACCGATGGCGATAAAGCAGCCTTTTACCGTAAGCTCTTTGGTTGCTTTGGTTTTAACATTTTTGATGCGCACGCCAGTGACGCCACTATTATCACCTAACACTTCTTCTAACACGCTATCGTATTCGATGTCGACATTACCATCTTTTGATTTGTTAATCAGTTTTTGCGAAAGAATTTTTTCGGCGCGGAATTCATCACGGCGGTGCACGATAGTGGCTTTGTTAACGATGTTTGATAAATACAAGGTTTCTTCGACTGCGGTATTGCCACCGCCAATCACGACGACATCTTCCCCGCGATAAAAGAAACCATCACAAGTTGCGCACGCCGATACCCCTTTACCTTTGAAGGCTTCCTCGGACGGCAAACCTAAATAGCGTGCCGAAGCGCCGGTAGCGATCACTAAGGCGTCACAAGTATATTCGCCCGACTCACCTTTAAGTTTAAGTGGCTTGCCTTTGAAATCGACTTCATTGATGTGATCGAAAATCACCTTGGTATCGAAACGCTCAGCGTGTTTGAGCATGCGCTCCATGAGCTGCGGGCCTTGCAAACCTTCCACATCACCCGGCCAATTATCCACATCGGTTGTGGTCATCAATTGTCCGCCTTGCTGCATGCCTGTAATTAACACGGGGTTCAAATTTGCGCGCGCTGCATAGACGGCGGCGGTGTAACCCGCGGGACCTGAACCGAGAATAATGAGTTTGTGATGCTGTGTTTCGCTCATGGCGTGCTTTGCTCCTGTATTTTTGTGCCGGCTATGGTACCTAAAAATGAGGCCGAGCACCAAGTGCGTAGCTTCTCCTGGTGCCCGACGCCGACATCGATTAAAATGTAGCGCTTTATGACTTTTAATTGATAACTTATTGAGCGAGGAACGCTTTGCGCCAGGCAACCCAAAAAAAGAACAAAACAGAATCGGTTAGTGGCCATATTGGTCAGCGCATTCAAGAGGGTGTGTTGATTATTATTTCAGCGATTGCTGTGTATTTATTTATCTCATTGGTGACTTATCATCAAAGCGATCCCGGTTGGTCTGCAACGGGTACTGGCACTGCAATCGAAAATGCAGGTGGCCGTTTGGGTGCATGGTTCGCGGATTTTGCGCTGTATATTTTCGGTTACCCCGCTTATTTGCTTCCCATTTTGATCGCTTGGGCCGCATGGATGGTGTTTCGCCAGCGTCATTATGTGGAAGAAAGGCATCATCATGGCATGACATGGCGCATTATTGGTTTTGTTATGGTCATGCTTGCTGGTAGTGGTTTAGCGAGTTTGCATTTAGATCGATTGACGGAACAATTGCCTTACAGCGCTGGTGGCGTGCTCGGCGATGTTGTTGGTTATGGTTTGAATGGCTTTATGAATTCGATTGGTAGCACGTTATTGCTGATTGCTTTTTTTCTCACAGGATTAACTTTATGCACCGGTGTTTCTTGGTTTAACATGCTTGAGGGTGTTGGCCGTGCTGCGATGAATTTGCCGAGTTTGTTTTTATATGTGTGGGATTATCTGCTTGATACTTTCGACGCTTGGCGCGAACGTTGGGCCGAACGTCGTGAAGAGCGTGCTGTGGCCAAAGAAGAATTGCGTCGAGAACGCCAAGCAGCGGCAGTCGCTGCTGCTAAGGCAGAAAAAGAAAATGCGCGCAAGAAACCCAAAATTGCTGTGGCTCAAACCGAGACAGCACCACCAGCCAAGTCTAAAAAGCTCAAAATCAAAGTGCCGAGTCCAGCGCCGCCCAAGACAGATAAGCGCGAAATTTTTGCTAAGATGGGTACGGGCACATTGCCGAGCCTAGCGTTATTGGATAAGCCAGATCAAACTAAGAAAAAAGGTTATTCGCATACAGTTCTCGAAAGAATGTCGCGCGATGTTGAAGCCAGGTTGTTAGATTTTGGTGTAACTGCGCAAGTGGTTGCGGTGCGTCCTGGGCCAGTGATTACGCGTTTCGAATTAGAACCAGCACCAGGGGTTAAAGCCAGTAAGATTTCCGGTTTGGCGAAAGATTTGGCGCGCTCACTGTCGGTTGTTAGTGTGCGTGTGGTGGAAGTGATCCCCGGTAAATCGGTCGTTGGTTTAGAATTGCCCAACGAAGATCGCGAGATGGTGCGTTTGAGTGAAGCACTGTGCTCCGATCAATATCAAAATGCCGTGTCACCCTTGAGTATGGCTTTAGGAAAAGACATTGCAGGACATTCAGTCGTGGTTGATTTGGCGAAAATGCCACACTTACTCGTTGCTGGGACGACTGGTTCGGGTAAATCCGTTGGCTTAAACGCCATGCTGTTGAGCTTGCTTTATAAAGCATCGCCTGATGATGTGCGTATGATTTTGATCGATCCCAAAATGTTAGAGCTATCGATTTATGATGGCGTGCCGCATTTGTTAACGCCAGTAGTGACTGATATGAAAGAAGCGGCCAATGCTTTGCGTTGGTGTGTGGCGGAAATGGATCGTCGTTACCGTTTAATGGCAGCTTTAGGGGTGCGTAATCTCAGTGGTTTTAATAAAAAAGTCAAAGCCGCCAAAGACAAAGGCCAACCGATTATTGATCCTTTATGGCAAGCAGGTGAGGGCGCAGAGCAACCGCCCGAGTTAGAGACCTTACCTTATATCGTCGTGTTGATCGATGAATTTGCCGACATGATGATGGTAGTCGGCAAGAAAGTCGAAGAACTCATCGCGCGTATTGCACAAAAAGCCCGAGCTGCTGGGATCCATTTGATTCTTGCCACGCAGCGCCCTTCGGTGGATGTGATTACCGGTTTGATTAAGGCGAATGTGCCTACACGGATCGCATTTCAAGTGTCATCGCGCATTGATTCACGCACGATTATCGATCAGCAAGGTGCTGAACAATTGCTTGGGCATGGTGATATGTTGTATTTGCCGCCAGGCTCGGGTGTGCCGGTGCGTGTGCATGGTGCCTTTGTCGCGGATGAAGAAGTGCATAATGTCGTTGATGATTGGAAAAAGCGTGCTGAACCGAATTACCACGAAGAAATTTTGCGTGGTGATGGTGTCGATGCTGATGCGGTGCCGGGTATTCCAGATTTTACCAGTGATGGTGATAGTGAAAGTGATCCGCTTTACGATAAAGCTGTGCAGATAGTAATTGAATCGCGGCGTGCATCGATTTCTAATGTGCAACGCCGCCTCAAGATTGGTTATAACCGCGCGGCGCGTATTATTGAAGATATGGAAGCAGCGGGTTTAGTCTCGCCGATGGAGTCGAATGGGAGTCGGGAGGTATTGGTTCCACAGGAGCATTAAGGTAATTCTACTACGTCATTCCGCACTTGATGCGGAATCCAGAGGCATATGGGACGTGAGCGTAGCGAGCAACAGATGTCGGATGCTTTGCATCCGACTTGAGGGCGATTTTTAATCGACCTTATTGGTGCGCCACCTACGGTGGCGGTTAATATTCTTCTAGATTCCGTGTCAAGCACGGAATGACGTATGTGAGCAATATTTGAGGTTAAACGAATGTTTAAACACTATTTGTCTAGTTGTTTGGTTGTTATGCTTTTGCTAGCTTTTTCCCTTAGCCACGCAACCACCACAATCAACAATGCTAACCAATCCCTCGACGCTATCCTTGGCAACTTTCACAGTATGACGGCTAACTTCAAGCAAGCGACGCGTGATAATGCCGGCACAGTATTACAAACCGCAAAAGGCAAGATGGCGCTGCAACGCCCCGGCAAATTCCGCTGGAAAATCTCATCACCCGCAAAGCAGCTCATTGTCGCCGACGGCAAACAGCTATGGTTTTACGATATCGATTTAGAACAAATCACGGTAGAAAATTTGGCTAATAAAGGTGGTGATGTGCCGGCGTTATTGCTCGCTGGTTCGACCGACTATATCCACAACAATTTTAAAGTCCAAGCATTGCCGACGAAACAAGGACAGCAACGCTTTAAACTCATGCCCAACGATAGCCAAGGCTTATTTCAATACGCTATTTTAAATTTTAAAAATAAAAAAATTCAAAGTATGCGTTTTGAAGATAACCTCGATCAGCTAACCACCTTAAATTTCAGTAACGTCGTTCTTAACCCAAAATTGAAAGCAGCTACTTTTGTCTTCAAACCACCACGCGGTATCGATGTGATTCGCGCCAAAGGTAACTAAGCCACTTATGTTTGATAGCAACCTTAACCCTCAGCAACAACAAGCTTTCCAACCCTTGGCTGCACGTATGCGCCCCAGTAATGTCGCTGAATTTTTTGGGCAACAACATTTATTAGGCGAAGGCAAGTCTTTGCGCCAAGCGATTGAAGATGGGCATTTGCATTCGATGATTTTATGGGGGCCACCCGGTACTGGCAAAACGACTTTGGCGAAGATCTTGGCTGCTAACGCCGATGCGCGTATCGAGGCAATATCTGCAGTATTAGCAGGGGTTAAAGATATTCGCGCTGCAATAGAACGTGCGCAACAAGCACAACAGATTCAGCAGCAAGCGACGATCTTATTTGTGGATGAAGTACATCGCTTTAATAAATCGCAGCAAGATGCTTTTCTGCCGCATGTAGAAGATGGCACACTCACTTTTATTGGCGCAACCACTGAAAACCCCTCGTTTGAACTCAATAATGCGTTGTTATCGCGTGCCCGGGTTTATGTGCTAAAAAGCCTGCAAAGCGGAGATTTGCTTGCAGTAATTAACCGGGCGCTGACGGATAAAAATAAAGGTCTCGGCCACTTGATTATTGATTTTCCGCAAAATTTGCGCGAAAGACTGGTACAAATCGCTGATGGTGATGCCCGTCGTGCGCTCAACCTCCTTGAAATCATGGTTGATTTAGCGGGCAGCGGCCAAGACAGCATCACCATAACAGATGCGATTCTTGCAGAAGTGATCAGCGGTGGTGTGCGCCGTTTTGATAAAGGTGGTGATGATTTCTATGATCAAATTTCAGCCTTGCATAAATCCGTGCGTGGTTCAGATCCGGATGCAGCGCTTTATTGGTTGTGCCGTATGTTCGATGGTGGCTGTGATCCCTTATACGTTGCTCGCCGCGTGGTGCGTATGGCTAGCGAAGATATTGGTAATGCCGATCCGCGCGCGTTGCAGTTAGCTTTAAATGCGTGGGATGTGCAAGAACGTTTGGGCAGTCCCGAAGGCGAATTGACTATCGCGCAAGCAGTCATCTATATGGCGTGTGCCGCCAAGAGCAATGCCGTATATACCGCATTTGGTGACGCCATGCGTTCAGCTAAGGCACACGGTTCTTTGCAAGTACCGATGCATATCCGCAATGCGCCAACTAAGCTGATGAAAGACCTAGGCCATGGCGAAAATTATCGTTATGCGCATAATGAGACGAATGCCTATGCGGCTGGTGAGCGTTATTTTCCGGAGGGCATGGATGCACAGCAATATTATTTCCCAGCAGCGCGTGGCCTTGAGATTAAAATTGGCGAAAAGCTCACAAAATTGCGTGAGTTAGATAAAATGTCATCCTCCGCGCAGGCGGAGAATCCATTTAAAAATTAGGAATTAAACCAGGATGCTAAAACAGTTACTAATGATTGCGCTTGGTGGTGCCTTGGGCGCACTCGGTCGTTATGGCCTCGCAAATGTAAGCCATGCGGTATTGGGGCGTAACTTTGCTTATGGTACCTTAATCGTGAACGTGCTCGGTTCTTTATTGATTGGTTTTGCTGCGATTTTGTTATTAGAGCGTGTCACTGGTAGTGCTATTCGTGGTTTTATCTTAATAGGTTTCTTAGGCGCATTTACGACTTTTTCAACGTTTTCTTACGAGACACTCTCGTTTTTGGAACAAGGAGAAATATTGAAAAGTTTATTGAATGTTTTCACAAATGTGGGATTTTGTTTAATCGCCACTTGGATTGGAATAATGATAGCGAGGCAATTATGACTAATCGAGTAATCACCGTGGTACGAGTCTATTTGGCCGAGAGTGAACATCGTTTACAGGCAGTATTTGACTATTTACATGATGAAGCGCAGGTAAGGGGGGTGACAGTCTTCCGCGGAATCAGTGGTTTTGGTAAATCAGGGATGGTGCATGATAGTAATTTACTTGATTTATCGATGGATTTACCTTTAGTTGTAGAATTTTTTGATTTACCCGACAAGATTGATACAATTCTTTCTCATCTTGAAACCTTGGTTGATCCTGGCCACATAATTACCTGGTCTGCCAAGGCAAGAAATTTTAATAACCGCTCATAAAGACTGAGATACGTATGTTAGATCCTAAACTGTTACGCCAAGATATCGATGCCGTTGCCAAGGCACTCAAATTGCGTGGTTATACCCTTGATACACAAACTTTCAAACAACTTGAAGAACAACGCAAAGTCTTGCAAACGCAAACACAAGAGCTACAAAATGAGCGCAATACGCGTTCAAAAGAAATCGGGAATGCAAAGTCGCGTGGTGAAGATATTCAACCATTATTAGCTGACATGGGTAAACTCAGTCAACGCTTAAAAGAAATCGAAGCACAGTTTGATGAATTGCAAGCTAAGCTTAAACATTTTTATTATTCGATCCCTAATATACCACATGAAAGTGTACCGCCGGGCAATAGTGAAGAAGACAATGTTGAAGTGCGTCGTTGGGGTACGCCACGTGAATTTGATTTTGACATTAAAGATCATGTTGATTTGGCGACCGCACGTGGCTGGATGGATTTTGATAAGGCTGCCAAGTTAACTGGTTCGCGTTTTGTGGTGATGCACCGCGAGATGGTGCGCCTACACCGTGCCTTGATTAACTTTATGTTAGATATACATACTCAAGAGCATGACTATCAAGAGGTGTACGTGCCTTATATGGTGAATGCCGACTCTTTGTATGGCACTGGTCAACTGCCTAAGTTTGAAGAAGACCAATTCAAAACGATAGGTGAACATGAGCATCCATTTTACTTGATTCCAACGGCGGAAGTTCCTGTGACGAATTTGGTGCGAGATGAAATCGTTGATTTCGAATCATTGCCCTTAAAATATGTCTGTCATAGCCCGTGTTTTCGCAGTGAAGCCGGGTCTTACGGTAAAGATACGCGGGGTATGATACGTCAACATCAATTTGAAAAAGTTGAATTGGTGTGGATAGTCAAGCCCAATAAATCGTATGCAGCACTCGAAACCTTATGCCAAAATGCCGAAGCTATTCTACAAAAATTGGAGTTACCTTATCGCGTAGTGGCTTTGTGTGGTGGTGATTTGGGTAATTCCGCGGCGAAAACCTATGATCTCGAAGTGTGGCTACCTGCACAAAACACCTATCGTGAAATTTCTTCGTGCAGCAATATGCAAGATTACCAAGCACGCCGTATGCAGGCGCGTTGGCGTAATCCTGTCAGCGCTAAGCCTGAATGGGTGCATACTTTGAATGGTTCTGCGCTCGCCATAGGACGCACCTTAGTTGCTATTATTGAAAATTATCAAGATGCGCACGGACGCATCCACATCCCAACCGTATTACAGCCTTATATGGGCACAGAGATTATTGAATAACCATGAAAGCACTCGAAATCCGACAATTAACGAAAGTTTATGCAGGCGGTCACCAAGCCTTAAATGGCATTGACCTCGACGTCAGCGAAGGCGAATTTTTCGCGCTACTGGGGCCGAATGGTGCGGGCAAAACGACAACCATTGGTATTATCACGTCTTTAGTCAACAAAACTGCTGGCCAAGTCAGTGTGTTTGGCTATGACATTGATACGCAATTAGAAGCCGCTAAATCGCAAATCGGTTTAGTACCGCAAGAGTTTAATTTCAATGTCTTTGAAAAAGTCATGCATATATTGATCACGCAAGCGGGCTATTATGGTATTCCCGCTAAGCTCGCAAATGAACGCGCGGAAAAATATTTAAAAAAACTTGGCTTGTGGGATAAACGCAATGTACAAGCCCGCGAATTATCTGGTGGCATGAAACGCCGGCTCATGATTGCGCGCGCCTTAGTACATGAACCCAAACTATTAATTCTCGATGAGCCCACGGCCGGTGTTGACATTGAATTACGTCGTTCTATGTGGGACTTCTTACGTGAAATCAATGCGCAAGGTATTACGATTATCTTAACGACACATTACCTCGAAGAAGCCGAAGCCCTATGCCGTAAGATCGCGATTATTAACCAAGGCAACATTATTACGCATGAAGGTATGGATAGCTTGCTACGTAAGCTGCATGTAGAAACCTTTATTTTATATCTCAAAAATGAATTATGGGAATTGCCCGACTTAGGTGAATTTAATGGTTATTTAGAGAATAAATGCACCTTAGCCGTCGATGTTCAACGTGATCAAAGCATGAATGATTTATTTGCGGTATTAGCCCAACATAATATTGAAGTACAAAGCATGCGTAATAAAGCCAATCGTCTTGAAGAAATGTTTATTAAAATGATAGCCAAAGGTGAGGAGGTAGACAATGTCTAAGTCAATAACGCCTAAGCTGTCTGCTTTTAATCGTCAGAGCTTTGTTGGTTTCGCCACTATTGTGCAGCGTGAAGTGCGGCGCTTTTGTCGTATTTGGGTGCAAACCTTAGTGCCACCAATTATTACGATGGCTTTGTATTTTGTGATCTTTGGGCATTTGATTGGTAGTCGTATTGGCACCATCGAAGGCTATCCTTATATGCAATACATTGTTTCTGGTTTGGTGATGATGTCAGTGATTACCAATTCGTATGCCAATGTGGTGACGTCGTTTTTTAGCAGTAAATTCCAGCGCAATATCGAAGAAATGATTGTCGCACCGATCCCCAATATTATGATCTTGTTAGGCTTCGTCGTCGGCGGCATGACGCGTGGTTTACTCACAGGGATTATTGTGATGGTTGTGGCATTGTTTTTTACTCATATTCAAATCCATAATGTGTGGATTACGCTCTCGATTGTATTGTTAGCATCGATGCTGTTTTCAATTGCGGGCTTTGTCAATGCGATGTATGCGAAAAAATTTGATGATGTGTCGATTGTGCCGACGTTTGTATTAACACCATTAACTTATTTTGGCGGTGTGTTTTATAGTATCGATATGCTGCCAGGTTTTTGGCAACATGCGTCATTGATCAATCCGATTTTGTATATTGTTAATGCCTTTCGGTTCGGTATTTTAGGGATTTCTGATATTAATGTCGGTTTTGCCTTCGGCATTATTATATTATTTAGCGCAGGATTTTTTATCTTTGCGATGCGGCTTTTGAATAAAGGGGTAGGTATACGCTCATGATGGAAGCAGTTAACATCGCTGTTGTTGGCGCGACCGGGGCAGTGGGTAAAGCCATGCTGAAAATTCTTGCTGAACGTGATTTCCCAATTGGTGAATTACATTTATTATCCAGTGAGCGCTCAGCGGGTGATACACTTGAGTTCAAAGGTAAACCCTATATCGTCGAAGACTTAGTAAAATTTAACTTTGCCGGCGTCGATATCGCCTTATTCTCAGCGGGTGGTTCTGTTTCAGCTGAATACGCACCACGTGCGGCAGAGGTCAATTGTATCGTCATCGACAATACCTCACATTTCCGCCGTGATAAAGATATCCCTTTGGTGATCCCTGAAGTTAATCCTGAAGCATTGGATTATTATCTCAAGCGTAAAATCATTGCCAATCCGAATTGTTCGACCATACAAATGTTGGTGGCGTTAAAGCCGATTTATGATGCGGTTGGTATTGAGCGCATTAATGTCGCGACCTATCAAGCCGTGTCGGGGGCAGGGCGCTCAGCCATTTCAGAATTGATTAGTCAAACCGGCGAACTATTAAATGGGCGCCCGGCTACAGCTAACGTGTTTAACCAACAAATTGCGTTTAATGTATTGCCACATATTGATGTGTTTGAAGATAATGGTTACACCAAAGAAGAAATGAAAATGGTGTGGGAGACGCAAAAAATTCTTGATGATAAAAATATACAAATCAATCCAACGGCTGTGCGTGTGCCCGTCGCATTTGGACATTCAGAAGCTTTACACATTGAAACTCGTGACAAGATCACTGTTGCCCAAGCACGTAAATTACTCCAAAAAGCCCCGGGCGTGAAGCTGCTAGATAACACTGAACGAGAGGTTTATCCCACCGCGATTAGTTTAGGCGATGCCAGCGATGATGTCTTTGTTGGACGTGTGCGTGAAGACATATCTCATCCACGTGGTTTAGATATGTGGGTAGTAGCGGATAACGTCCGTAAAGGTGCAGCGCTTAATGCGGTACAGATTGCCGAAATTCTGCATCGCGAGTATTTATAATTTGCTAAGCGGGGTTCAATCATCTATGAAAGTGCTGTTTGAAACATTAAATCGTTTTGACAGCTTTCTGATTTGAGAAATATTGAGCGAGCGCTTTCCGTTTAAAATTTCAGACACAACACCTTGACTGCCGATATCACTTAAATCTGCTTGTTTCAGGTTATGTTGCTGCATAAGAAACTTTAAAGCATCAATGCCTGATAAAGAATCAACGTGGTAACCTTGGTATTCGTCATGCATTGCTATCATGTGGCTAATTACATCAACAAGGCCGATAAGTTCATGCGATTCGTCTTCACCGACAAGGTCAAGCAGTTTATCTAGTAAGTGTGACAATTTCTCATAATCATCGGAGTTTTGCGGCTCATGCACGATCGGAGCAATCGCTTTCCAAGACTTAAGCATCTGTTGAAAATTTTGTTTTGCTAATGCGGTGCCCATTTATTTTCTCCAGTTACCCTCATCATATTCTGTATGAGTAAGGATATTCCTAATATAAAGTTTTTGTCGATTGAAGTGGATACTTGCAATCAACCTTAGCTTGTTGCCACCTAGGTTAAAAACGTGCAAATTGCCAACCTTATCAACACTATTAAATGTTTGCTTTAAGTCTGCAAAACTAAAAAAGTTATTGCCTTTAACAACCTTCAACCAGCCATCAAGCGCTGATTTACATTCAGGGTGGCACTTCTTCGCCTCCACAATTCGCTTTTGAGTTATTATATGCACGATTGTCCCTAGAGGGGTTTTGATCTATTTATGCTCTAATAATATCTCAATATGAGATTATTGTCAAATTTTAAATCTTCAAAATCCATAGAATCCTCGCTAAGACTTAAAATCAAATTTTTTCAATAAGTTAAGGTAAGGGGGGACGTTACAACTACGAGCGCTTTGTATTCGTTCTTGCTAAACGCTCCAACACCTCACTCACCACTGCGATACGCTTATCAACGCTGTCGCTTGCCAATATAAAGCGTAAACGCTCAGGGCCATCAAGTTTATATTCTTTGGGGCGTACTTGAATGAGTTTAATAATCTGCGCTGGATCAACCTGCGGATTTTCACTAAATTCAACACGGCCACCTTTGGCGCCAGCTTCGACACGATTAATCCCTAACGCTTGCGCTTTCAGCTTTAACTCAGTAATGCGAAATAAATTCTTGGTTGCAGGTGGCAGCAATCCAAAGCGGTCGATCATTTCGACTTGTAATTCACGCAAGGCTTCTTTGTCTTTGGCGCTGGCAATACGTTTATATAAAATTAAACGCGTATGTACGTCAGGTAAATAATCCTCAGGAATTAACGCTGTGATCTGTAAATCAATTTCAGTGCCATGTTGTAAGGGCCGTGTCAATGCCGGTTCTTTGCCTTCTTTTAAGGCTTCAACCGCATTTTCGAGCAACTCAGTATATAGTGAAAAACCCACTGCTTGGATTTGGCCACTTTGCTCTTCGCCCAGCAGTTCACCGGCACCACGAATTTCTAAATCATGTGTCGCCAAGGTAAAGCCTGCACCCAAGTCTTCCAAGGAAGCGATGGCATCTAAGCGTTTTTGTGCATCTTTCGTGATCTTTTTCCCGCGCGGCGTCAGTAGATAAGCGTAAGCTTGATGGTGCGAACGCCCGACGCGCCCACGTAATTGATGCATTTGCGCTAAACCAAACCGGTCGGCATTTTCGATAATAATTGTATTTGCTGTGGGGACATCGATGCCGGTTTCGATAATCGTGGTACACAATAAGACATTATGGCGTTGATGATAAAAGTCCGACATAATTTTTTCGAGTTGCTTTTCGCGCATTTGTCCATGGGCAAATGCAATACGTGCTTCCGGGACTAATTCCGCTAGATCTTGTGCGCGTCGTTCGATGGTTTCGACATTATTATGAATAAAATACACTTGTCCACCGCGTAATAACTCGCGCAATAACGCTTCTTTGATCAAGCCATTATTATAATCACGCACAAAAGTTTTGATGGATAACCTCTTTGCCGGTGGCGTAGCAATGATCGATAAATCGCGGATTTCTGCCATGGCCATATTCAATGTGCGTGGAATTGGCGTAGCTGTTAACGTGAGAATATCCACTTCGGCACGTAATGATTTGAGCTTTTCTTTTTGGCGTACGCCAAAGCGGTGTTCTTCATCGATAATCATCAAACCCAAATCTTTAAATTTTAGTTTGCCTTGGATCAATTTATGCGTGCCGATGATAATATCGATCTTGCCTTCTTCGAGGCGTTTAACAATGTCTGTCTCTTGCTTGGCACTGCGAAAGCGCGAAATCAATTCAATTTGCATCGGCCAATCAGCGAAGCGATCACAAAAGTTATTGTAATGTTGTTGCGCGAGCAGGGTGGTCGGCACTAAGATAGCGACTTGTTTGCCGGATTGCACCGCACAAAAGCTGGCGCGCATCGCAACCTCGGTCTTACCAAAGCCCACATCACCACACACCAAGCGATCCATGGTTTTGCTCGAACGCATATCTTGCAAGGTTTTGTCGATGGCTTGTGCCTGATCCGGTGTTTCTTCAAAAGGAAAGGCGTTGGCAAAAGCCAAGTACTGATCATCGAGAGTTTTAAATTCAAAGCCCTTGCGTGCAGCGCGGCGAGCATAAATGTCTAACAATTCTGCGGCGGCATCACGCGCACGTTCAGCCGCTTTTTGCTTGGCTTTACTCCATTGATCATTGCCAAGGCGATTGATGGGGGCATGTTCGACATCGACGCCACTGTAACGGCTGATCAAGTGCAATGATGATACCGGTACATACAGTTTATCACCACCGGCATATTCCAAGGTTAAAAACTCATTTTCATGTTCACCAAAGGCTAAGTGCTGTAAGCCCAGATAACGCCCGACACCATTATCGATATGCACAACTGGCGCGCCGACATGTAATTCGCTCAAGTTGCGTACGATGGCATCACTGTCATATTGCTTCTCGCTGCTACTACGCCGGCGACGTTGCATGATTTGCTGACCAAAGAGCTGTGATTCAGCGATTAAAGCCAATGATGGATCGATTAAGTTAATACCTTCTTCGAGTGGTGCAATTGTCAGGCCGATTTTTTCATTACTGCAGATAAACTCACGCCAGTTGGCAAATGCGTGTGGATGAACATCAATCTTAGTTAGCATTTCAAGCAAGACTTCACGACGACCCGCTGTTTCTGCACATAACAACACACGTCCTAGATGCTGCTTTAAATAATTATCTAACGCGGTGAATGGCTGTTGAGCTTTATGATTGACACTTAGGTCTTGTGGTTTTTCGGTGTTAAAGTTATAACGCTCAGCTGTTGTTTTAACTTCTGCATGCGTGATATCAATACGCGAAAATGTATTAAGTCGTGCAAATAATTCATTACTGGCGATAAATAAATCATTTGGTGGCAATAAAGGACGGGTGACATCGAAGGCTTGTTGTGCATGGCGCTCTTTGATTTCTTGCCAAAAATGCTCAGCTGCTTGGTGCAAGTCGCCGAGACAAAACAGCAAGCTATTGTCAGGCATATAGTCGAATAAAGTGACCGTGTTATCAAAAAATAAAGGTAAGTAATATTCGATACCTTGTGGACTCACGCCATCGCTGATGTCTTGATAGATCGGACAATTTGCTGGATTACCTGTAAAGCGTGCTCGCCAGGCTTGGCGAAATTGGCTGATAGCATCATCTGTCATTGGGTATTCGTGTGCAGGCAAGAGTTGCACGCGTTCAATAACTTCAATTGAACGTTGGTTTTCTGGATCAAACGTCCGAATAGTATCAATCTCGTCATCGAATAATTCGATACGATAGGGTAAGCGGCTGCCCATAGGATAGAGATCGAGAATGGCGCCGCGGACCGCGAACTCACCATGCTCCATCACTTGTGATACCGCGCGATAACCGCAATGTTGTAATTGTGCCCGCATGTCATCGATATTTAAGCGCTGCTTTTTTTCGATTACCAGGCTGTGTGCACTAATGTGCTCAGGCGGCGCCAAGCGTTGCATCAAGGTGCTGATGGGCACGATTAACATACCGGCACGTAAATTTGGTAATTGATAGAGTGCGGTTAAGCGTTCAGAAATGATGTCTTGGTGTGGCGAGAAAGTGTCGTAAGGTAGTGTTTCCCAATCCGGGAAATTCAAAATGTTAAAGTCAGCGCGAAAAAAGCGTAAGGCATCCGCAATACGCTGGGCGCTAAAACTATCTGGCGTCAGCAAGACGCTTGGCCCTGCATGCGCAGAGTCTGCCCAGCTTTTGGCAGCCTCGGCAACCGCCAGTGTGTCACTACCACCGTGCAAATTGCCCCAGTACATTTTTGTGCCAATTTTGCGTGGGATTGGAGGTTGCATGGGGTTAGCTGAGGCATTTATTGTTGGTTTGTTCATACTTTCATTCGGGTTAAAAAGTCGCTATTCTATCGCCTTTGGCGCTGAAATTCTAATCAACTTAAAAATAGATATGGGCTTGATAAGTCGCTTAGCGGCGCATCAAGGCTTTTTTTGGATGTTTTATAGATAACCTTGATGCGCGACTAGGTTGCTTATCAAGGTTACAAAATGCTGAAACTAAGGATCAATCATGCAAATCAAGGATAAAATTGCTGTTATCACCGGTGCTGCCTCGGGCATGGGCGCAGCAAGCGCAAAACACCTTGCCGCCGCAGGCGCACGTGTTGCTCTGTTAGATGTTAATGAAGAAGCCTTAGCAGAAGTTGCTAAGGAGACGGGGGGGGTTGCCATTCCTTGCGATGTCACCAGCGCTGAGGATATGCAACAAGCTTTTGATACTATTCACGATAAACTCGGTTTAGTGCGCATTTGTGTGTGTTGTGCCGGCGTTGCACCAGCAAAACGCATGGTAGGGCGCAAAGGGCCCATGCCTTTAGCTGATTTCGCCAAAGTCATTAATATCAACCTTATTGGTACTTTTAACGCAATGCGCTTAGCTTCTGCCGACATGGTGGAACAAGAATCCTTAGGCGATAGTGGTGAACGTGGTGTCGTGATCAATACGGCTTCGGTTGCTGCTTATGAAGGTCAAATCGGGCAAACCGCGTATAGTGCATCGAAGGGTGGGGTAGTGGGTATGACCTTACCCGCAGCACGTGAAATGGCACAGTTTGGCGTACGCGTCATGGCAATTGCGCCTGGCTTAGTCGCGACACCTCTATTATTGAATATGCCGCAAGATGTACAGGACAGCTTGGCTGCCTCAGTACCATTCCCCAAACGTCTCGCGCAACCGCAAGAGTTCGCGGAGTTGGTGAAGTTTATTGTTGAGAATGAAATGATGAATGGGTCGGTGGTGCGGCTTGACGGCGCGATACGCATGCAACCCAAATAAAACATCAGCTTGTACACAATTCTCGTTATCCTGAGCGTTTGTCATCTTGACCCCATAACAAAGGCATCGTTGTTTGTGCGTTGGTTTGTAGTTAGCTAATGGCAACACTGAGAATTTCCAAAACGAAGGATCTTTTTGTTTTCGCACCGTAGTAAACCAAAAAGATCCTTCGTTGTGCCCTCCACAGGGACAGGCAGGATGACACGAGTTTCTTACTCCGCCAATTCTAAGTCTTTAATCACTGAGGCTAAAAAGCGTGCGGCTTCGCCGCCGGTGCAAGCGCGGTGATCAAAGGTTAAGGACAATGGCATGAGACGTTGTTGTACGGCTTCACCTTCAGCATTAATAGCGGCTGTCGTATATAAACGTCCGGTACCTAGGATAGCCACGGTGGGGGGGACAATAACTGGATTGGCATAACGACCAGCGAACATGCCGAAGTTAGACAGGGTAAGTGTGGGATCACGCAAATCATCTTGTGCAATCGCTCGGTCTTTCACTTCTTGTTTGTAACGATTGATGTTGTCACGTAAAGTTTTGCCATCACGGTTGCCTATGTCTTTTAAGACGGGCACGAATAAGCCATCAGGGGAATCCATTGCCAGGCCGAGATTAATAGTATCGTTAAGCTTGAGTGCATTGGCTGCACCGTCGTAATGCGCGTTCAAACCAGGCTCGGTTTTGCAACCAGCAGCGATCGCGCGGATGACGCGTAAGGTGATATCATTACCGCTTATCCAATGACTAAGGTTAGCATCATCGTTTAGCGTCACAGGGACAACTTGCGCGTGTGACTCAGACATCGCTTGGGCCATAGCGCGGCGCACACCACGAACTGGCTCGTAACCTGCTTTGGGTGCACTGCGTGTTTGTGGTGCAGTAGGTGCTAAAGTGGCGCCACCTTGTTTGGCGGCTTGTTCAACATCGGCTAAGCGGATTGTGCCTGCCGCGCCTGAGCCAATGACCCGCGTCAAATCGATGTTTAAACGTTTCGCCAGTACGCGTGCGGCGGGTACGGCTTTGATACGTTGGCCTGAACCACTTTGTGTTGGCGTGATACCCGTGGCGGATTCTTTAATCACCCGATTACCGACTTCGATCGCACCGGCAACAGTAGCGGCATTGGCATCGGCCTTGGTTTCGCTAGCTGTAGCGGTGGCATCAGGGCTAGCTGTTTCTTCTTCACCCGCATCAGTAAATTCAACTAAAGGCGCACCAGTATTGATAACATCGCCTGATTTGCCATACAGCTTGGCAATTTTACCACTGCGCGGCGCAGGCACATCAACGACAGCTTTAGCCGTTTCCATCGATACCATATTTTCATCAGCTTTTATTTCATCGCCTTCTTTGACATACCATTCGTGAATTTCAGCATCGGGTAAGCCTTCACCAAGGTCGGGTAATTTAAAAATTTTCATAATGTTAATACTCCATTAATTCATGTGCGGCATTTAAGATGCGTTTCACACTGGGCATATATTGTTTTTCGAGCTTGTAATAAGGCATCACGGTGTCATAACCGCTGACACGACGCAATGGTGCTTGTAGGTAATCAAAGGCTTTTTCGCCGATTTGCGCCGCAATTTCAGCGCCGACGCTACAGGTGCGTGCCGCTTCTTGGATAATCACGCAACGCCCAGTTTTTTCGACGGAATTGAGAATGGTATCGATATCCAACGGTTTTACCGTTGCGACATCGATGATGTCGGCTTGAATACCTTGGTGCGCGAGCTGGTCAGCGGCTTGTTGGGTTTCATGCGTCATCGCACCCCACGTAACGAGGGTAATGTCACTGCCTTCACGCAAAACGAAACACTTATCTAATGGTAATGCTTCGCCATTATCAGGTACTTCTTGTTTGACTAAACGATAGATACGCTTGGGCTCGAGGAAAATTACTGGGTCCGGATTGCGAATCGCCGCCAGCAATAAACCATAAGCGCGCGCAGGCGAAGAGGGTATAACCACCCGTAAACCTGGAATATGCGCAAACATCGCTTCGGTGCTTTCTGAATGATGTTCTGGGGCGTGTATGCCGCCGCCATAAGGCGCGCGATACACGATAGGGCAACTCAAACGTCCACGCGTACGGTTGCGCATGCGCGCCGCGTGACATACGATTTGATTGACGGCCGGATAGATAAAACCCATGAATTGGAATTCTGCCACGGGCTTCATGCCTTGTGTCGCCATGCCGACTGACATGCCGCCAATCATTGACTCGGCTAAGGGAGTATCCATGACGCGTTCAGATCCAAAACGTTCGTGTAGGCCGGCTGTGGCGCGAAACACACCTCCATTGGCACCAACGTCTTCTCCTAATACCACGACGTCTTTGTCGTGTTGCATTTCATAAGCCAAAGCTTGGGGTATGGCTTCGACTAATGTAATCTCGGGGGTAATTTCAGGCATAAAAGCGGGCTCCTCAACTGCTTGCTTCGCTAATGGCTTCTTCGCGTTGTTCGATCAAAGCTTCAGGTAATTGTGCGTATAAACTATCGAAAATTTCAGTGACGTTGGGCTTGGGCATATCTAAGAAGGCTTTGACGGCTTTTTCGACTTTAGCTGCGCACTGTGTTTGCAGGTTTTTTTCTTGTTCTTCATTCCATACGCCGATATTCACTAAATAACTTTTTAAACGCGCTATTGGCTCGCGCTGCCATGCGGCATTGGTTTCTTCTCTGCTACGATAACGTTTGGCATCATCGGCAGTCGTGTGGTCGCCAAGGCGATAAGTAATTGCTTCAATTAATGCGGGGCCATTACCATTGCGCGCATGCTCTAATGCGTTAAGGGATGCCTCACGCACTGCTATTATGTCGTTACCATCGACTTGTACGCCGGTGAAGCCAGCAGCAATCGCTTTTTGTGCGAGGGTTTCACAACCGCTTTGAATGTCGCGGGGTACTGAGATTGCCCATTGATTATTACTAACGATAAAAACGACAGGCAATTTCCAAGTGCCAGCGAGGTTGATAGCCTCGTAAAAATCGCCCTCGGAAGTACCGCCATCACCACAAAATGTCACGGCTACACGTTTTTGTTGGCGATATTGAAAGGCTTTGGCTATGCCGGCAGCATGTAAATATTGACTAGCTATCGGTACCGATATAGGCAAATCATCTTTGGCATTGGCGCTTGCAAAATTGCTACCGCGCTCATCGCCACCCCAATAGAGCAAAACTTCTTGCATGCTGACGCCACGCTGAAATTGGGCACCATGGTCACGATAAGAGGGAACGAGCACATCATCTTTTTGCATGCTGCTGCCGATGCCGACAGAAAGCGCTTCTTGTCCTAAGATTGGCGGAAAAGTCCCGAGTTTACCGGTGCGTTGTAAAGTCACTGCCTTTAAATCAAAGGTGCGTGTCAGCACCATGTCTTGGTAGTTTTGTATGAGCGTATCGCTGTTATTAGCAAAGTCTGGTAACTTAGTATTTACTTCGCCGTGTTCATTAAGGTATTGACGATAGTCAATTGCAAAATTAGCGACAGTGGTCACCGATGTTCTCCTCATTATTTGTTGCTCTTGTGTTTAGTCATCTTTTGATCGTAGCCCGGATGCCGTGCCTACGGTGCTTGTCCGGGCTACATCGTTGTTCTCTCGCCATCCTGCGCGGTCACAAATAGGGACTACAATTTTTCTTCCGCCATCGCATCGGCGACTTCATTAGTTGGTTTGCCATCTTGTTCGGCACGATCGAATACACCTAATAAGACGCCGTACAAGCGGCTGATTTGTTCCATCGCCGTTTTTTCAGATGACTTGTGGTATTGCGCTGAAGCGTGAATTAATCCACCGGCATTGGTGATGTAATCTGGCGCATAAAGTACGCCGCGTTCACGTAAGATTTCACCATGGCGTGTGCGTGCGAGTTGATTGTTTGCCGCACCGACAATGATGCCCGCCTTGAGCAATGGGATGGTATCATCATTCAATACTGCACCCAACGCACAGGGTGAAAATACATCGCAATCAACCTGGTAAATGGCGTCACCTTCGACTACTTGGGCACCAAATTCTTGTGCACATCGTTGTGTGGATTCTGGGTTGATGTCACTCACTGTCAAGGTGGCACCGAGTTCATGCACACGCTTTGCCAAGCCATAGCCGACGGCCCCGACCCCTTGAATTGCGACGTGAATCCCATTTAAACCCGTCTGCCCTAATTTAAATTGTACAGCTGCCTCAATACCTCGACAGACACTGTAAGAGGTAAACGGTGACGGATCGCCATTTAAGCCATTTTCCATTTTTGAAGTGCTCGTTACATAGGCGGTTTCAGTGGCAATGGCATCCATATCAGCGGTGCTTGAGCCACTGTCTTTTGCCGTGATGTAGCGGCCATTGAGACTATCAACAAATTGCCCGAAGACCTTAAAAAAAGCTTCACGGTCGCCCATATTCGCAGGTTTCATGATGACAGCTTTGCCGCCACCTAAGGTCAAATCACAGATAGCGGCTTTATAACTCATGCCTTTGGCTAAGCGCATGGCATCACGAACGGCATCCATGGTGGAACCATATTCAATAAAGCGACAACCACCCAGCGCGGGGCCACGTTTAAGGCTATGGATGGCGATGCATGCGCGCAAGCCCGTTGTATTATCAACTTTAAAATGTAATTCACCAAATTCGAGGTAAGAAGCGTATTCGAAGATGTCATCACGGATGGCTTTGTCCTGGTTTGTGTCAGTGGTCATTTAAATTTCCCTCTGCATGATAGTTTTGTAGTTTTGCAAAAATTACATAAAACACCACCACAACGTGTGTGCTGTGCTGCGAGGTTTTACGTAAGTTCTGCCAATGTTAAAAGTTGAGCAATTTGAGGACAGTTTTGTAAAGAATGTGTATACGTATCCTACTGTCAGTGCTACTATTTCGGCGCCAAAGCATAACATAACAAACTCGATTTCCGAAGCAATAAACGCTCAGCGAATAAACCATTTGAGTCAGGTATGAGGATAAAAAGTTACTAAACGGTTTTGATTACACATTGAGGTACTTATGATGATGAAAAATACAGCGATTAGACTATTTTGTGCAATTATGTTACTTTTTAGTGTGAGCGTGTGGGCTGATTCAAGCACTACGATTAATACTTGGCCGCCTTTGAATAAAGTCAGTTATCAATTTACAGCGAGCAAATGGGCGAGTACAAATACGGCGAAAGTCGTCATTGGTGTGAATGCGTCACTCAACCAGCAAGGCTTAGCGCAAATTCATCAGGATATTATGCAAAATTTACAAAAATTGGCGCCTAAAGCACAATGGCATGTGACCCGTTTTGACCGTAGCCAAAATCAGTCAGGCTTGGAGCAATTGTCAGTACGCGCTGAAGCACGTATTCCGGCGTCACAATTAGCGAGTATTCGTAGTCAAGCCAAGACTATCAGCCAAGCGGGACAAAAATACACGGTAGTTGGTATCCAATATACCCCTAGTGTGGCAGAGTTACAAAAAACACGGGCGCAATTACGCGCACAAATCTATGCACAAGCACGTGCTGAATTGGCGAGTTTGAATAAGACTTTCCTAGATCAAAAATATTATTCACACGAAATCAATTTCAATGAGCGAGTGATACCGGGGCCTGTGCAACCACGCATGATGGCGATGAAAGTGGCGGGTAATACGGCTGCGGCCGAAGCCATGCCAGTCAGTAATAAAGTGATGGAAACAGCAACGGTGGTATTAGCTTCACGCCCAGGTTCAGTGAATAATTAAACTTAAGAGACCATTACCCAGAATTCATGGATGAACTTTTTCCACAATTACCTGTCATCATCGGCCACCGCGGTGCTTGCGGTTATGCCCCTGAAAATACCTTGGCTTCTTTGCGCAAAGCTAAAGAGCTTGGGATTGAGTGGGTCGAGTTCGATGTCAAACTTACCGCCGATGATGCCTTAATTTTGTTTCATGATGAAAAACTCAGTCGTACCTCAACTGGACGTGGAAAAGTTGCACATATGAGCTATGCAGACATTATCGGACTTGATGTCGGTAGTCATTTTAGCAGCGATTATATCGGTGAAACAGCACCGACTTTGGTGCATGCCTTAGATTTTATCGTGCAAGCGAATATGCGCGCTAATATTGAAATCAAGCCTTGCCCAGGGCGGGTGTTGCCAACAGTCATGTGTACCTTGGATTTGATAAAAACGCATTGGCCTAGCAACAAACCGTTACCTTTATTATCGAGTTTTTCCGCTGTAGTGACGGACTACCTGAGTGAACAAGCACGCGAATACCCACGTGGATTCTTATTAAAACGCTGGCAGCGTGGGTGGCAACGCCGCTATGAAGGTAGCCGCAGTAGCGCTTTACATATCCACCATAGAGCCTTAAATAGCAAACGCGTTGCCACAGCTAAACAAACCGCACAGTATGTACTGGCGTTTACGGTCAATGATCCTGAGCGTGCCAAGGAATTGTTTGACTGGGGCGTGGATGGTGTCTTTAGTGATTATCCGGATAGGATAATAGCGGCGTCATAACTTCCGTAACAATACCCGTTCTACTGAATGATCTGCTGCTTTTTTCAAAATACATTTTGCGCGTTCACGAAACGGCAGAATATTTTCATTCAAATTGGCTTCATTAATGTTGTGCCAAATATCCAGCGCGTAAGCTAATGCTTCCTTATCTGTCATATCACGAAAACGATGAAAGAAAAGCTCTGGAGAATGACGATCACGCTCACGAAAACTCATAAAGCGTTGCAAAAACCATGCTTTGATGTCGTCGGTTTTGGCGTCCACATAAATTGAAAAATCAAAGAAGTCGGATACAAACACCGTGGAGGCGCTATCATTAGGATTAATACTATTTTGTAACACATTCAAGCCTTCGACGATGATAATATCGGGTTGGTTGATAGTTTTGAATTTGTTCGGCAAGATGTCGTAAACACGGTGAGAATAAATTGGGATTTTTAAGTTTGGTTTACCAGCCTTTAGGTCTGACAAAAATTGTATAAGTTCACGGGTGTTAAAACTTTCTGGAAAGCCCTTGCGTGACATCAAGTCGCGTTCTTCGAGCACATCACTTGGGTATAAAAAACCATCGGTAGTCACGATTTCGACGTGGTTGTGGTTGGGCCAGCGCGAGAGTAGGGCGCGTAAAATCCGCGACGTCGTACTCTTGCCGACCGCAACACTGCCTGCTATACCGATGATGTAAGGCACTTTAGGGACTGGATTATTTAAAAAACGCCCAGTCACTTGGTGTAAATCTTGTGAAGCATTCACGTAAAGGTTCAGTAGACGTGAAAGCGGCAAGTAAAAGTCAGCAACTTCTTGGAGTGACACGGGTTCATTTTGCCCGCGTAGTTTTGCTAACTCATCTTCAGTCAGTGTCAACAAGGCATTGGCTGCGAATTGCTTCCAGGTATCGCGCTCGAAGGTGAGGTAGGGTGAGTATTGTTTGGCTTTGATTTGCTTGGCGCTCATAATGTGGGCAAGTATAGCACATCTGTTATCTGGCGTATAAAGAAATGGGGGGCCTCGTCCCATCCCTGTGGGCATAGCGTTCCCCATACGTCAGTTCAACGGTTGTTAAAGAGATGAAGAGGTACGCGCGTCATCCGGGAAGAGTGTTTGCCATTGCTGTTCCCGGATGACGTTGCTACGCAACTTATCCGGGCTACATCTGGGCTTGAGGCAGAGACAATAGAGCCGTAGCCCGGATAAGCGCGGCCCGCGCGTCATCCGGGAAGAGTGTTTGCCATTGCTGTTCCCGGATGACGTTGCTGCGCAACTTATTCGGGCTACATCTGGGCTTGAGGCAGAGACAATAGAGCCGTAGCCCGGATAAGCGCGGTACGCGCGTCATCCGGGAAAAGGATTGGGTCTTACCGCAGAGCGATGGGACTCTTCGTGAATAAATTGATAGAGCGAGTATTTTGGTTCAGGACAAGGCATGATTTAATTTTGGCGAAGGAGTTTAGTATTCCTAAATGACTGAGTCAAAATTAAGTCATAACGCAGCCCTGAACCAAAATACGACGCTCTATCAGTTGCCGAGCATACTACTGCCGATCGCATTTGGCGAATTCTGTTGTTGCAACAGCAATTTCTTTTCAACGGCCTTTTTCTCTTGGGCCTGCTTGTCACGTTCAGCTTGTTTAGTGCCTGGAGGGGCGGGTGCCTTATTCGCTGTTTGGCTGCTGCTAGCTTTGCTGTCGCTAGTTGTGCTGGCACAGCCACTGATCGTGGCTACGCTAGTGATTAAGCTGCAAGCGAATAATAATGCGAATATTTTCTTTATCATTTTCAATACCTTAATTGTGTGAATTTACTAAAAACGATTGCCTTTAAAAACTACTATTTGCCTAGCGCCTCAAGATGCTGCTTTTCAAGCTTAACTAACTGTGATTGTAGCGGCTTGCGGACCTATTGGGAAGCAACATTTGTTTGCTTTAGGGCATTATTTCACGCAGACTTTCTCCCTCAGCAAAACGCATAATCGTCGGAATTTGCCGATCAAAATCATCAAATGCATGCGAGCCACCCTGTTGTAGAATCCGCGGTGAATCTGGAAATTTCTGTAAAGCTTGACGATAATCGATCACATCATCGCCAGTTTGCAATAGCAGTAAATAATGTTCTGGTGTTGTGACTTGCGCAATCTCTAAAGCCTGCAGCTGTGGACCGTGTTCTGGTTTTAATGTCAAAATTGCACCAGTATAAGGGTTTTCATTATTGCCTAAGTAAGCAGCTAACGCCTCATAGGGTTTTAACGCTGGATTAATTAACGCTGCTTTTAAGTCATATTTGTGCGCAAAATGTGCGGCGAAATAACCACCCATAGAACTGCCGACCAACGTAATGTGTGGACTATTGATTTGTGCGATCAATTGTTCGAGCTTAGCGACGACCTCATTGGGTGGGCAATGTAAATTCGGCGCGTGGAAATGATCAAAGCGATCCAATTCAGCCATGTATTCTGCAAACATCGCACATTTGGGCGCGCACGGTGAAGAATTAAAACCATGTAAAAAGATAATATGCACACGTGAATCACTCATGAGTTTTTCTGGCCGGCTTCTTGTTTGGCCTCGCGCTTGGCTAATAAGGCGCGTGAAACTTTAGACGTTGGTTTATGCCCTAAGTATTGGCAAATAAATAAAGCTGCATCGATTAGCTTATTGATATCAACACCAGTCTCAATGCCTAAGCCATTTAACATATACAAGACATCTTCGCTGGCGACGTTGCCTGCCGCACCTTGTGCGTATGGGCAGCCACCTAAGCCACCAACAGCACTATCGATGGTGCTAATACCAACTTCCAAACAGGCGTAGATATTTGCTAATGCTTGGCCATATGTGTCGTGGAAATGAATCGCCAAGTGCTCTAATGGCAGCATACTTGCGGCTGTTTCGACCATTTTACGCGCCTTGCCCGCAGTGCCGACACCGATAGTATCACTTAAAGAAATTTCTTCGCAGCCGAGATCATACAAACGCTTGGCAATTTCGCATGCCGCAACAATATCGATATCACCTTCATAAGGACAACCTAACATACACGAGACATAGCCACGCATTTTAATTTTATCTTGCTTGGCAAGTTTGGCGACTTCTTCTAAACGTCTAAAGCTTTCTTCGATCGAACAATTGGTGTTTTTCTGCGAAAAGGCTTCAGATGCAGCCGCGAATAAGGCAATTTGAGTGGCGCCGGCTTGCTTAGCAGCATCATAACCTTTGCGATTGGGTACTAACACTGGATAGATAATATCAGTTTTGTGTTTAATGCCGGCAAACACTTGTTTATTGTCGGCCATTTGTGGTACCCACTTGGGCGATACAAAACTCGAAACTTCAATTACCGATAAACCCGAATCACTCAAACGATTGATGAGCTCAATCTTAATGTCTGTTGGGATAATATTTTTTTCATTTTGTAGGCCATCGCGTGGACCGACTTCGACTAAGGTGATTTTGCTGGGCAAGGGCATGCGTGTTTCCTATGATTCTGATAATTCAAAGGCGAGTAACTCATCACCTTCAGCGACTTGCTCACCCACTTGGTAATGGATATCTTTCACTAAACCGTCACCAGGTGCGTGTATTGTGTGTTCCATTTTCATCGCTTCGATCACGATTAAACTGGCGCCACGTTCAACGTTAGTACCGGGCTCAGCCATAATAGCGACAATCGTGCCTGGCATGGGGGCACTTAAACGCCCAACTGCTTCTTCATCGTGGGCGTGCAAGCTAGCATCATCACGCAAATGTAAACAAGCATGCTCGCCATGCACAATGATATGGATTTCATTTTTATAAGCGACGACGTTGGCATTCAATTGACGACCATCTAAATCAGCATGAATCGTATCGTCCGCGATAAAATAGCCACTAATGGTCACATCTTGCGCTAAAATTTCATCATGGCTGATGGCAAGTTGATAACTGTCTGGTTGGTAGTGTGTGCAGACTTGATGTTCGATCTCACCTTGTAAAAAGTGCAACTCTTGTTTACCACTGAAATTCATGCGCCACGCGTCTTGGCTATGCCACGGTGAAAAGGGATCACCACTGTCTTGTGCTGTTTGGGCAACGTGTTGCTGTTGTTGCAATAACACAAACAAGCTAGCGAGGGCGATGACTTCATCGCTGGCAGGTGAGGGTGTGTTGAATAAATCTTTGCGGTGACGCTCGATGAAACTCGTATCAAATGTACTTGCAATAAAAGCCGGGTGGCTGGCTAATTTGCTAAGAAAATCGATATTAGTGGTTACACCGATGATATGATACTGGCGTAAGGCTTGCGCTAAGCGCCGTAAGGCGTTATCGCGATTGGTATCCCATGTGATTAATTTAGCGATCATAGGATCATAATGCATGCTTACTGCATCACCTTGACGCACCCCCGTATCGATGCGAATGTGCTTATCTTCTTCAGGACGTTTTAAATAGACCAAGTCACCGATGGATGGCAAAAAATCTTTAGCGGCGTCTTCGGCATAGATGCGCGCTTCAAAGGCATGGCCTTGCATGTGTAGTTGATCCTGCTGTAAGGGTAATGATTCACCATTGGCTACGCGCAATTGCCATTCGACTAAGTCTTGCTGGGTAATCATTTCGGTGACCGGGTGTTCAACTTGCAAGCGCGTATTCATTTCCATGAAATAGAATTGCCCATTGCTATCCCCATTTTTATCAAATAAAAACTCCACTGTGCCTGCACCGACATAATCGATCGCTTGTGCAGCTTTAATCGCGGCTGCGCCCATGGCTTGCCGCGTTGCTGCACTAAGGCCAGGGGCAGGGGCTTCTTCGATGACTTTTTGATGGCGACGTTGTAGCGAACAATCGCGCTCAAATAAATGAATGACATGGCCATGTTGATCCGCAAAGATTTGCAATTCGACATGCCGTGGTTGTTGTAAATACTTTTCAATTAACATCGTATCATCGCCAAAACCGGCTTTGGCTTCGCGTTTCGCGGCAGCGAGATTTTCTTTGAAGGCTTTTTTATTTTCGACGACACGCATACCTTTACCACCACCGCCGGCTGAAGCCTTGAGTAGTACGGGGTAACCAATTTCATCCGCGGCCTTGGCGAGTGTTTTTTCATCTTGGGCCTGTGCATGATAACCGGGGACCAATGGTACTTTGGCTTTTGCCATAATGGCTTTAGCCGCGCTCTTTGAACCCATGGCTTCTATGGCTTTGACGGGAGGTCCAATGAAAACAATATTGGCTTTAGCGCAGGCGGCGGCGAATTTGGCATTTTCAGATAAAAAACCATAGCCAGGGTGGATCGCTTGCGCACCGCTACGTTTCGCAATATCAAGAATGACATCGCCTTTGAGATAACTGTCTTTGCTGGGCGCTGGGCCTAGCAGGTAGGCTTCATCGGCTAATGCTACGTGTTTGGCTTTAGTATCGGCTTCGGAGTAAACCGCAATACAATGAATGCCGAGACGCTTGGCCGTGCGCATGATACGACAGGCGATTTCGCCGCGATTGGCGATGAGGATTTTGCTAAACATATTAGTTTTGCGCCCATTGTGGTTGACGTTTTTCTAAAAAGGCAGCCAAGCCTTCTTGACCTTCAGCAGATACGCGAATTTTGGCAATATGCTCGGCGGTGTCTGCAATGAGTTGTGCATCTAAATGCAACGGATTGATGTGACGTATTAGATCTTTACAGGTGTGCATCGCGTGTGGACCATTCTTTAAAAGTGTAGCAATGAGTTGTTCGGTGTTTGCCTGTAAGGCATCGTGTTCCACGACATCGTGAATTAAACCGAGATAATGAGCCTGATGCGCATCGAAACGTTCCGCACTTAGCATATAGCGCCGTGATGCACGTTCACCAATGGCAGCAATCACATAGGGGCTGATTACTGCTGGAATCAAACCGATCTTAACTTCCGATAAACAAAAACTGGCTTTAACGCTCGCGATGGCGATGTCACAACAGGCGACTAAACCAACACCACCGCCAAACGTGGCGCCTTGCACTTGCGCTATGGTGGGTTTACTCATTTGATTGAGAGTTTGCATAAGCGCGGCGAGGGCGAGGGCGTCTTGGTAGTTCTCCTTTTCACTGTAATTTGCCATGCTTTGCATCCAATTGAGATCCGCGCCAGCGGAAAAACTCTTGCCTTCAGCGGCGAGGGTGACGACACGGATTTGTTCATCAGTGTCGATCCTTTGCAAAGTTTGTGTCAATTGATTAATTAAAACATCATCAAACGCATTGTGTACCTCTGGTCGATTAAGACGCAATGTCACAACGTTTTCACGTGGATAATCAATAATTAGGCAATTGTTGCTCATTTTAAAGCCTGATCCTTGGGGTTTATTTTGCTGTGCAAGATGATACCTTAAAAGCATTGGCTTTTGTATTCTCTCACCATCCAGAGCTTATCAAGGCGACAAAAGCGCGCTACCACGTAGACTACTGTCTTCTAGTCAAGCTCAGATGTAGCCCGGATAAGTTGCGCAGCAACGTCATCCGGGAACCGCAATCGCAAACACCCTCCCCGGATGACGCGCGTGCCGCGCTTATCCGGGCGACGGCTTACGTAGGAACAAATGCTAATGTAGCTAATGTAGCCTTGATAAGCCGCGTAGCGGCGCATCAAGGAGCAGCATTTGCCAACTCAGGCCCTTGATGCGCACCTTCGGTGCTTATCAAGGCTACGGCTTCTGCGTCAAGCTCAGATGTAGCCCGGATAAGTTGCGCAGCAACGTCATCCGGGAACAGCAATCGCTAACAACCTCCCCGGATGACGCGCGTGCCGCGCTTATCCGGGCGACGGTTTACCTAGGAATAAATGCTAATGTAGCCTTGATAAGCCGCGTAGCGACGCGTCAAGGAGCAGCATTTGCCAACTCAGGCCCTTGATGCGCACCTTCGGTGCTTATCAAGGCTACGGCTTCTGCGTCAAGCCCAGATGTAGCCTTGAGATGCGCCGTTATGCGCCTTATCAAGGCTACATCTGGGCTTGACGCAGAGACAGTCGGCTACTTTAAGGCTTTATTCGTGGGGATATGTCTGCTCAGGATGAAACCAGAGTGAGTTGCAGAATACGTTGGTAAAGCTCGCTTAAGATATCCAAATCTTCGATGCGCACGCATTCGTCAATTTGATGAATGGTGCGATTAACAGGGCCGAGTTCAACAACTTGAGCGCCAGTAGGCGCGATGAAACGTCCATCGGAAGTGCCACCTGTGGTCAAGACTTGGGTTTGCAGGCCAGTGACATCGGCAATTGCATCACGAACAGCCTGCAGTAATGCACCATTATTAGTTAAGAAGGGTTGTCCACTGCAGTGCCAATCTATAGCATAGTTAAGATTATGTTTGTCGAGAATGGTGATGACGCGGTGTTTCAGTACATCACTAGTGACTGCGGTTGAATAACGAAAATTAAACTGAAGCTGCAATTCGCCTGGAATGATATTCGTAGCACCTGTGCCAGCATTAACATTAGCAATCTGAAAACTCGTCGCGGGAAATGAATCATTACCTGTGTCCCACAAGGTACTACACAATTCATCCAACGCTTTTAATGCTTTGTGAATCGGATTGTCGGCCAAATGTGGATAGGCGATATGGCCTTGTTTGCCATGGATGGTTAACTCGCCACTGAGTGAACCACGACGACCATTTTTGATCACATCGCCGACGTTTTCATGTGATGAGGGTTCGCCAACTAAGCACATATCGATTTGTTCGCCTTGTTGCTGCAACCATTCGACAACTTTGCGCGTGCCATAGGTAGCTTTACCTTCTTCGTCGCTGGTAATCAATAAGGCGATAGAGCCATTATAGCTAGCATGCTCGGCTATAAATGCTTCACAGGCAGTAACCATCGCAGCCAGGCTGCCTTTCATATCGGCAGCGCCACGTCCATAAAGAAAGCCATCACGAATCGTGGGTACAAAGGGTGGTGATGTCCATTCCTTTAATGGTCCAGTGGGGACAACGTCAGTATGACCAGCAAAAACAAATAAAGGCTTTGCAGTACCGCGTCGTGCCCAGAGATTGTGCGTATCTCCAAAGGGTAAGTGTTGAATCTCAAACCCCATGGCTTGTAAACGCGCAGCGAGGATTTGCTGACATTCAGCATCATTTGGGGTAATGGATTCTTGCGCGATTAATTGCTTGCTGAGTTCTAAAGTGGCTGACATAGTGTTTATTCAATGTTACGCAATAATTCGTTGATTTCAACTTTACCGCGGGTTTTTTCATCGACTTGTTTAACGATAACGGCGCAATACAGGCTGTATTTACCATCAGATGAGGGTAAATTACCAGGCACAACAACAGCGCCCGCAGGGATGCGCCCGTAGGTAATTTCATCGGTCATACGGTTATAGATACGCGTGCTTTGGCCAAGATAAACACCCATAGAGAGCACAGCACCTTCTTCGATGATGACGCCTTCCACGACTTCAGAGCGTGCACCGATAAAGCAATTGTCTTCGATGATGGTGGGGCTGGCTTGCAGTGGTTCCAACACGCCACCGATGCCAACACCGCCGGATAGATGTACATTTTTGCCTATTTGCGCACAGGAACCAACCGTCGCCCAGGTGTCGACCAAAGTGCCACTATCGACATAGGCACCGATGTTGACATAACTTGGCATGATGACGGTGTTTGCCGCAATGTGGGCGCCACGCCGAATTGTCGCTGGTGGCACAATACGTGTGCCGTGTAAGGAAAATTCTTGTACGCCAGTGTCGGCGTATTTCAACGGTACTTTGTCATAAAATTGGGTATAACCACCTTTGATGGTTTGGTTTTCGAGAATGCGAAACGATAATAACACCGCTTTTTTTAACCACTCATTCACGACCCATTGGCCATTGAGTTTTTCGGCGACGCGTTGTTTGCCGGTATCTAAAAGATACAATGCTTCGTTGATGGCTTCACGCGTATCATGATCGACAGTTTCTGGGGTGATATGGGCTCGATTATCGAAGGCATTCTCGATAATTTGTTGGAGTTTGAACATGGATGATGAACCTATAGTTTAGTCAGTTATTCTTTTCAGTACTTATTCTTCGTCAGGGTTATCACTCGGTTTTTTATGAACTTGTTCACCGGCAATGGCAGCTTCTAACTCAGCAGCATTATACTCTTCCGGTTCATGCTTTTTCGCAATTAAAGTATATACAGTTGGTACGACAAATAGCGAGAAGAGAGTACCAAAGCACATACCACCGACGATGACCCAACCGATTTGGTGGCGAGATTGCGCGCCAGCGCCGGTTGCTATCGCGAGTGGGAACGCGCCCAAGACCATGGCCGCGGTGGTCATCAAAATCGGTCGTAAACGTAGTGACGCCGATTCAATTGCCGCTTCGCGTACGCTCATGCCATCGGTTTTCTGTAATTGATTTGCAAATTCAACGATCAAGATACCATGCTTACTGATCAAGCCAACCAAGGTAATCAAACCGATCTTACTGTAGATATTTAAGGTGCCGCCGGCGAGCTTTAAGGTGAGCAGGGCACCCATCACTGATAGCAGTACGGTTGACATCACGATCAAGGGATCACGATAGCTTTCAAATTGTGCCGCTAAAACTAAGAAGATGAAAATAACGGCGAAGATCATCGCTTGTTCCATCGCGCTACTGGCTTCCATCAACTGGCGTGATTGGCCAGAGTAATCGACCTGTACACTTGACGGTAAGATTTTTTCAGCTTCAGCGCGTAAGAAATCTAATGCTTGGCCGATGGTGTATTTATCATTTACCGTCGCGTCCAAGGTTGCCGATGGCAACTGTTGGAAATGGTTCAAGCTTTGTGGTTGCACGGTATCTTTGATTTTAACAATGTTTGACAATGGCACTAAGTCTTGGCTCTTAGTACGTACATAGTAGTTATTGATATTGTGCGGATTGTTTTTGTAATCAAAGTTTTTGGTGAATTCTGGAATAATATAGTAACTACGGCCACGCATATCAAAGAGATAATCTTGCGGCTCAGCCATCATGACCTTTAATGTATTAGCAATGTCAGCCATGCTGATACCCAAGTCACCGGCACGATCGCGGTCAATGTCGACATTGGTTTGTGGTTTGTCGAGTTTGATATCCGTATTCATCGATTGGAAAATCGGGCTCTTACGCGCTGCCGCCATCAATTCATGCATAGAATTATTTAACAGATTATAGTCTGTTGTCGTCTTGAGCACGAAAGAAACCGGCGTGATACCCGCACCTGGTAGTGGTGGTGGCGGGAATGGCAAGATATTTAAACCCGGGTTTGCTTGCATCTTCGGTGCGATCGCTGCGGTAATTTGCATGGCGGTGCGCTTACGCTTATCCCATGGGATTAAATCCAAGAATGAAATCGCGGTATTAGCACCATTAAAGCCATTGATGATCCCGTAGTTGAGCATTTCGGGCACACTGTCGTAGATCGGTTCTAAGAGCTTAGTGAAATGTTCGGTGTATTTAATGTTCGCTGCAGAGGGTGCTTCAATATAGGCCAGGACTACCCCTTGATCTTCCACGGGTGCCAATTCTTCCGGAATGATGGTGAATAAATAGAAACACATCGCATAAATGGCGAGGGCAACAATCACCACGAGCGTGCGCGCATCCATGACACGCGATAGGGTGCGTTTATACGCGTTCATGAATTTGTCAAACGTGTGTTCTACGAATTGGCTGAACTTACCGGTTGGTGGGCCAGACGCCATGATTTTGGCACACATCATTGGCGACAAGGTTAAAGCAATAAAGCCCGATACAATCACTGAACCCGCGAGAGTAAATGAGAATTCACGGAATAAGATACCTGTCAAACCCGTGGTGAAACCGATAGGTGCGTATACTGCAGCGAGAGTGAAGGTCATCGCAATTACCGCGAAGCCAATCTCACGCGCCCCTTTGATTGCGGCGGGTGTCGCTTTCATGCCATTTTCTAAGTGGCGGTGGATATTTTCCAATACCACGATCGCATCATCGACAACCAAGCCAACCGCCAATACCCAGGCTAGTAAGGTGAGAGTGTTGATCGAATACCCCATGGCGTACATATAGCCACACACCCCGATGATCGACAGTGGAATCGTTACTGCCGGAATGAAAACAGCACGGAAATCGCCCACGAACAAGAAAATCACGATAATCACAAAGATGATTGCTTCGATAATGGTTTCGAAGACTTCTTTAATCGATGCTTTAATAAACATCGAGTTATCCCAGGTTAATTCTGCGGTCAAACCTGCTGGCAATTCTTTCTTGATTGTTGGCAACATGGCTTCAACTTCGTCAGAAACGGCGAGCGGGTTAGCGGTTGATTTGGGAATAATACCAACCACAGTGGTTTCTTTACCGCTAATGATTGCCGAACTGTCATAACTCTTTGCACCGAGAATGGTGTTGCCTACATCACGAATGCGAATCAAATGGCCATTATCTTCTTTGAGGACCATATTATTGAATTGTTCTGGGGTGGCCATATCGGTATCGGCGACAACATTATATTGTTGTGATGGCGCTTTGACGGTACCGGCGGTGGCTTGCAGGTTGTTGCGGGCGATAGCGCCGTAGACATCGGATGCGGTGATATTGTGCGCGGTCATTAACTTCGGATTGAGATTGACGCGCATGGCATATTCACGTTCACCTAAGATTTTCGCTTCACTGACGCCATCAAGGGTTTGTAACTGTGGTTGTACCACGCGTAACAAATAGTCAGTGACTTCTTCAGGCGACATAGCGTCACTGTTGAAGGCGATATAGACTTGTGGATAAGCTTCGGGGTCGTTTTTGGAAATTACGGGATCTTGTATATCTTTTGGCAATTGATAGCGCACGGATGAAATCTTATTCCCGACATCGGTAATAGCCACATTAATGTCATAACCGAGTTTCAAATTGATGGTGATGGTTGATTGGCTTTGACTACTGGTCGATGTCATGTAATCAATGCCATCGATACTACCCACGGCATTTTCAATTGGCGTGGTGACAAAGCCTTCCATCAAACCCGCGCTTGCGCCAGGATAGGTAACACCAATTTGAATAACGGAGGTTTCGATTTCTGGGTATTGGCGCACTTCCATATTCATAAAGGAAATGATACCGATCATCAAGACAACCAAGCTTAATACCGTTGCAAAGACCGGGCGGCGTATGAATATATCAGTAAAATGCATGTTTAGTTTTGACTCTGTTGCTGAGTTTTAGCAGGATTGTTGTCGTTCTGCTTTTTATCGCTCGCTTTTTGCTGGCTAGGTTGATTTGTGCCAGAAGAAGCATTTTTGCCATTAACACTTGGATGGGCTGTTTCAATCTTGACGCTAGCGCCATCGTAAAGGCGATTCTGCCCAGCGGCGACGATGACATCACCTGCCTTGAGGCCACTTGCCACTTGCACCAATTTTCCGACGCGTTGGCCAAGTTTCACATCGGTTTTAACCGCTTTATCATTGATAACCTTATACACAAAATCACTGGTATTGTTATATACAATTGCAGTTTGAGGAACGGTGATCACTTCCATCGGTTGACCGACGAACAGGGTAACTTCAGCAAAAGTACCGGGCACCAGTTCGTGTTGTTGGTTAGGGATTGATGCCCAAATTCCCAAGCTACGCGTGTTGGTATTGACGGCGGAGTCCAAGGCATAAACGTTCCCATCGAATGTTTGTCCTGGGTAAGAATCAGACGTGATTGTGACTTTTTGACCAAGCGCGAGTTTTTCCAAGTAAACCTGAGGGATGCTAAATTCAACACGCATCGGATCGATTGCTTGTAAGTTGACCACGGCAGCGCCCGGATTGACGTATTGGCCGAGGTCGATCTTGCGCAACCCAAGACGTCCAGAGAAGGGTGCAGTTAACAGTTTCAGATCTAACGTTGCTTTCGCTTTGGCTGCTTCGGCGCGTGATTGTTCGAGTGCGGCTTGGCGTTCATCAAGGTCAGATTTAGAACCGACTCCTTTCTTGTACAAGTCTAGGGCGCGCTTGTATTGATTTTCGTCCAAAGGAATTTGCGATAGGGCGCTGGCTAGCGCAGCACGGTCGACGCTGGGGTCGAGTTGTACAAGTGGTGTACCGGCTTGCACCATTTGTCCGGATTTGAAAAAGATTTGTGTGACTTTGCCTGAAACTTCGGTGCTGACCATGACGCCTTGGTTAGCGGATAGGGTACCCGTCGCTTGTACCTTTTCTTGCCATTTTTTTTGTTGGGCTGTTGTGGTTTGCACGCCGACAGTTGGTAATTGATGACTAGGCTTTTTATCGGCGACATCTTTAAAGAAGTACCAGATGCCGGCAACGATACAGACGATGACGACGACCCAAACGATTAGCTTTTTTCCCATACGCTTCGCTTCCAAAATGTTATTTTATCAAAGAGTTACAAGTGTTGTCGCTAGTTTGGGCTTGGTTTCGATGTGCCAAACTTTTACAAATTTCCGCGATTATATAGGGATTTACGCCTAAATTCACCCCAATTTGCAAAAAAACTTTGCTTTTATTTTCCTTTATATTGAACAAGTTAGTGTCACTTTAAGCTTCTCTTAAGTTGCCATTAATTCTGTCTTAATTTTGGACTGGTATATTTTTACTCAATCGTCGATACAGACGAAATGACGTAAACAATGATGATGACGCTAATAGCGCGAGGTATATTATGAAGAAGCTAACGATGTTCTCTATGTCTGCTATTTTATCAGTAGCATGTTTTGGCCCTAGCACTATGTATGCGAACAATACGTATGCAACGGCCGCTGATCACGATACGACGAATGTGAATGCTGAATTCACTAAGATCATGCACAATAATCCAGAAGTTGATCCAAAGGCACTAAAAGGTGCATTAAAGGCTTATAGTCAAGCCCATGCACGTGGTTTGGACAACAAAAACTTATTAACTATTATCGATTTTTCTAAGCCTTCAAGTGAGAAGCGTTTTTGGGTAATTGATTTAAACACCGATAACGTGCTGTTTGATGAGCTGGTTGCCCACGGTAAAAACAGTGGTGGCAACGTGGCTACGAATTTCTCTAACGTAGCGCAAAGTAAAGCATCTAGCTTAGGTTTGTTTGAAACCAAGAATACTTATTATGGTAAGCACGGCTTGTCATTACGTATGGCTGGTTTGAACCCAGGTTTGAATAACAATGCAATGCGACGTGATATCGTGATTCATGGTGCAAACTATGTAAGCGAAGGTTTTGTCAATCGCGTTGGTCGTCTTGGTCGCAGCTGGGGTTGTCCTGCATTGAGCATGAAAGTATACAAGCCAGTGATCAATACGATTAAGGATGGTACTTTAGTTTATGCCTATTATCCTTCGACTGCTTTAGCCAATGCTAAGTTAAGCGTGAATGCATAATTTTTTTAAATAACCTTGATGCGCCGCTGCGCGGCTTATCAAGGCTACATTAGCATTTGTTCCTACGTAAGCCGTAGCCCGGATAAGCGCGGAACGCGCGTCATCCGGGGCGGGTCTTTGCGATTGCGGTTCCCGGATGACGTTGCTGCGCAACTTATCCGGGCTACCTCTGGG
>JAJFKG010000049.1 GCA_021773335.1 Gammaproteobacteria bacterium | reverse complement strand
TTAGAACGTCGTGAGACAGTTCGGTCCCTATCTGCCGTGGGCGTTGGAAATTTGAAGGGAGCTGCTCCTAGTACGAGAGGACCGGAGTGGACGTATCTCTGGTGTTCCGGTTGTCACGCCAGTGGCATTGCCGGGTAGCTACGTACGGAAGGGATAACCGCTGAAAGCATCTAAGCGGGAAGCCCCCCTCAAGATGAGATCTCCCTGGACCTTTAAGGTCCCTTAAGGTCCGTCGAAGACGACGACGTTGATAGGCTGGGTGTGGAAGTGCAGTAATGCATGAAGCTAACCAGTACTAATTGACCGTGAGGCTTGGCCATATAACCCCAATGAGTTTTTCATAAGGTTATTGATAGGCTTGAGCACGTGAATTGTAATACAAGCATTAGTCGTGCTTAATCCCAGCTTTATCCAAAGAATATGCAGAGCTTGTAACGAAGCTAGAAGTGTAAGTTAGAAGCACGCAGTAGTTGTGCTTTTAGCGAGGCGCAAGCGATTGAGCAACCGGAGTTTACTTGGTGTAAATGAGGATTGTGAGAGAGCTTGCAAGAAAGCTAAAAGTGCAAATACAAGTGCTAGCTAGCTCTGCAACCAGTTTACCTGGTAAACATAGCATATAGGAACCACCTGATCCCATATCGAACTCAGAAGTGAAACTGTATAGCGCCGATGATAGTGTGGGGTCTCCCCATGTGAAAGTAGGACATTGCCAGGTAATTATTTAGTAGAAAACTCCGTAGTGGTAACACACTACGGAGTTTTTCTCGTTAGGGGGTTGAAAAAAACAAAACCCTCGTTGGGCAAATTTCTATGATCTTGTGTAGCCTACTGTCTTCTAGTCAAGCTCAGATGTAGCCCGGATAAGTTGCGCAGCAACGTCATCCGGGAACAGCAATCGCAAACACCCTCCCCGGATGACGCGCGTCCCGCGCTTATCAAGGCTACGTGTGTGGCCAAGACTACATGAGCTCTAGGCTATGTGGTATCGACTTCACAACAGTCGCGAACGAGCTTACCGTTGAATTTTTTTTTTGAATAAGTTGACTATCTAGATTGTTATAGTAATTGATTGTCTTTGTTAGTAAATTTTGCTGCACGCTGCGAATACTCGCGTTATAATGCCGGCCCACATGACGATTAAAACGAAAAATGGAAATGTTTGACGGTGGCTGTTTGCATTAAGCAGCGTGAAAGTCAGACAAGCTGTAAGGAATTCCCATGCAACAAACGCGACAAATTTTCTCATTACTTGCTGACGGTAAGTTTCATTCAGGCGAAGAGATTGGATCAATTCTTGGTGTTACCCGCAGTGCCGTATGGAAGACATTGGCACGTAACACGCAGCGATATGGTATCGAAATTGAAAGTGTGCGTGGGCGTGGTTATCGCATTCCAGGCGGTATTGAATTTTTAGATGAACAACAAATAAAAAATCACCTAAGTACAGATGTGCGCGCACAGTTGAGTGACATAGCATTGTTTGAGTCGGTTGATTCGACAAATACACAATTATTAGAACAAGCAAAACACGATGGCGGACAATCAGGTTTAGTGTATTTGGCCGAACAGCAAACGCACGGTCGTGGCCGTCGTGGCCGTGAATGGTTTACACCGTACGCGAGTAATATTGCACTATCGTTATTATGGCAATTTGCCAACGGGCCATCGGCCTTAGCCGGTTTAAGTTTAGTCGTTGGAATTAGCGTTGTTAAAGCATTGCAGCGTTATGGCTTGAATGAACTAGGTTTGAAATGGCCAAATGACGTATTGTGGCATCAACGTAAATTGGCAGGTATCTTAGTTGAAATGTTCGTTGATGGACTTGGGGTTTGTCACGCCGTGATCGGTGTTGGCCTCAACCTGAAACTACCAGAATCAACTCAAACACAAATCACTCAACCATGGACCGATATCGAGACGATCACTGGCCAGCCAGTGCAACGTAATAAGATTACGGCACTTATTTTGGATGAACTTTTGTGTGCTCTGCCAAGGTTTGAGGAAGAAGGCTTCAGTGGCTTTTTATCCAGTTGGCAAATGCTCGATGTCCTTAATGGCAAAGAGATTAAAGTACTGACTCAACGCGATGAAATCCACGGCATTGCCCAGGGAGTGGATGAACTTGGGGGCTTGCAACTTAATGTCAATGGTCAAGCCCATGTGTTTTCAAGTGGTGAAGTTAGTGTGCGACTTTAAGAACAAAGCGTAAGCATGCGTTCTTAGCCTGGGGCCATTGAGATGCAAGCTAAGATACACTGTGTGTGCTGCTAAGCTTTAAAAAAACACTTAAACAAACAATACTTACGATCGATAAGACAACTAGCATGAGGGTGACAGGTGTTATAGTTATGATGTCATAGTGAGAGGCGACGAGGCCAAATATTGGAACTAGTACTATGCCGATGCCACCAAAAAACATATTAATGAAGCCCGAGGCACAACCATAGGTGTTGCTTGGAATAACGCGTTGTACTAGGGCGAAGCTTGATATTACGCCTCCTGTAGTAAGGCCGAGAGCGAATAATATTATGCCCCAACTGATTTTTAGTAACTCACTGTCAGGATGACTTAATAAAAAATAAGTATTCACATTCGACAAAATAAATAAACATAACTCGGTGATACAAAACAGTAATGCCAAGCGTCCCATTTCAAAGCGTGTTGCTAAATAGCCCAAGATAATACAACCAACAATAAATCCGGTGACATCTATACCGTTATAATAAATCGCTGATGAGTAATTCATATGTAATACTTTTAACTCAAAGGGGATGCGCCACATATCGGTCCATACTGCATAGTGCGCAAAGCTGAAGGAGGCATAGATAACTAACAGCCATACTTTACCATTGGTGATGATAACTTTTAAATCAGTCAACATATTGATTGAAGGTTGATGATGGCTGTTTTTATCAGCTATTTTGTCGCGTACGAATAATACGACAAAAATAAATAACAGCAAACCTACCAACGCGATTTCGATTAATACTGTGTTGGCTGGGCGTACCTTAATGAGGTAAGCGTAAAGGGCAGGAATGGCCACAGTACCAACGCCGCTCATCGAGCTGCTAATGGCCACGAGAATTGGAAATAGGGCCGCAGTGAACCACGAGCGCACTAAATATAATGTCGCTACAAAAGTCACACCACCACCCAAGCCCATCAGTAAACGGGCGCCTACGTGTAGATAAAACTGTTGCGCAATAGCAAACAGAATACTGCCGACAGTCATTAGCAATGCCGCCGCAATACATACTTTGCGTGCGCCGTATTTGTCGACAACTAAGCCAGCGGGCACTTGCATGATGACATAAGTATAAAGAAATGCGGAAGAAATAATACCAACCTCTACCGCTGTCATCGCGAAACGTTGATGCAGCATGCTGGTGAGAGCAGCAGGTAGATTGAGTAAACCAAAAGCATAGAAGTACAAGCTAACAGCGGCTAACCAACTCAACCAAGGTAGTGCAACAATAATAAAATCTTCAAGCTTTGCTTTGTGAGCTGTGTTGTCCTTGTCCGGCATGTCATCGCTGCGTAATCAGAGGGTTTTCATCAATGTCTTAAACTGCGAGATTATACCCCTTCTTTTTCTTCAATGCACTTATTGAGAATATCTATAACTTGTTGCTCATTCCCTTCATCAATCATGAGGAGAAAATCGGGAGAAATTATATATTTTGAACTTAATTTATCATATATTTTATTAAGGCGTTCTCTAATGAGTTCTTCAAAAAACTTATCCCAGCCAACTCTAGGCATATAAAGCTTGTGCTCATAGGCACCTGACATATAGGCTTCAACAGCATCTCCAATTGCCTCATTTTTGTGCTTGTAAGTTGGGATAAGCTTTCTTTCGGGGGTGAAGGCCTTGTAAAGAGAACCCTCTTTTTCGCCAGCGTCAAAAATAACATCCGCTAAGTATTTTGCAATGCTTGGCGACTGATGTATTCCGTCGCGATAGGTGCCGCTTGCGATATAAACACCTTTTTTGTGGGTTTTTCCAATTAAGGGAAAAGTATCTAGTGATACAGGTCTATTCCCTGTCAGTAATTTTATGATCTTGGCATTATGTAAATCTTGATTTATTTGTTCGACAAAACACTGGGTGACAAAATTAATTAGTGATAGTCGAGGATGATGTTCTGGAAATAAACTGACATTATTGGTCGCCCCTACGTATAGCTGGTTATTTGCTTGTGGTAAGACATGGAGTCCGCAAGCAAATGAGCGATTAGGGGTTCGAATGATGTGTTTTATTGCTAAGTTTTCTGCTTGTGCGACGAATGCACTACCAACACCACTAAATAGATTAGGGATATTTTTTTGTAGCCCCAGGGCGTCAATCAATGGTTGTGATTGACTGCCAGCTGATATCACAATATTGGATGCCGATATTTTTTCGCCGTTGCTAAGTGTTACAATAGTTTTTGCTTCCGTATGTTTAATATCTATAACTGTGTGATAGACAAACTCACAGTTAGCATTCACTAGAGTTTTATTCAAGGCACTAAGCAATTGGTTTGGGTTTAATGATTTTTCAGAGGGAATAAATAATGAATCGTAAGCTCGTTGCGTTGAAATTGGGTGATATCCCGGAATATCACTGGTGCGACATATGCTATATTCACAATCATATGCTTCGAGGGCTTCTTGAATCGCGATGTAATTATGATCATCGATAACGCCAGACTGCGTGTTTCGAATAATAAAACAACCTTCACTGAGTGGTATTGTATCGTTACTGCATTGCTCAATTGAACTTAACCATGGATCCCACAGGGTAGAAGCACCATGGCATAAATTGAATTTATCTATATGATGCTTAGTTTTAAAGCTGGTTTTGGTAACTTCGCCAAAACAACCAAGCATCGCACCTGCTGCGATTGTGGCCGCCCCCGGTTTTTGTTGTGGGCCAACAATGGCAAGGTTTAGATTTTTATCTCTACTCGTTAGCTCAAAAGCGATTGATGTACCTAAAATACCATTGCCAATTATTAGAATATCAAAATGTTTCATAATACTAGGCTGCCATGGTGTTGAGGAAAAATAGTGACCAGACGTTTAGGGCAATAACGCGGCGCACCTGACTTTTGACTGCCAGTGTACTGCTTATTGATAACCTTCCGAAACTAGATGAACTGATCATTTTTCAACAAAAAAATATTGAGTTAGTGTGAAAATTGTAGTTCAATCATAGGCATTGTCAAGAATGAAGAACTGATGGTGTATGTTCTCTATCAATACCGACTGACGCGTTTCCCCGAGCTTTTTCTTGTTGCGTATGGGCTATGTTTTCCGCTACAGTAGGTTCATCATTACGTAAAAGTTGGATTTACACAAAATATTTTTGTAACTATTCAGCAAAATTACAGTTACCCTGCATCCCCCCTAAAAATAAAGTGTTTTTCTTATGCGATGTGGGATTTTTAAGGGAGAAATGCAATTCTCCCCCTGAATGCCGTCGCGCCGGCCTGGTCGGCGCAGGCGTATTTCCGGGCGTAATTATCAGATAAGTGTTTGTGTGGATTTTGAAGATAAGGAACAAGGTTGAAACAGTTGTTACCAACACTATTGCGTCATTTGGTGCATGACAGTGTCGCGTTGCTGGGGGAAGTGATTAGTGAACAAGCGGGACAAAAGGTCTTTAGGCAAATCGATAAGCTACGCCAAGACATGGTGAGTTATCGTTCTTCTAGTGCCAGTGCAAAGGCGCAATTACTCACTCAGTGTTACCAATATTTGCAATCTACACCTGTTGCGCAACGGCGTGTGATAGCACATAGTTTTACACTGATGTTAGAGTTAATCAATGCCTGTGAAAATGCCTATCGCAGTGTGCGTTTGCGCCAAGCCAATAGCGAACGTGAGATTGCGACAGACCAAGCACGTACGATCGTGTTTGTGTTAACGGCACATCCTACTGAGGCACGCGCTCCGGAAAATATTGCCATTTTTCAACAAATACAGTCTTGTTGTATCAATATACTGGAGCAGCCACACCTGCTGAGTGATTGGAAGTTACAGCTGAAGCATTTATTAAAATTAGCCTGGTTGGTGCCCGTTGCGCGTCACCAACGGCCCAGTGTTGAAGATGAAGCTGAACATATTTTTTCGATTATTTTGCGCCCTGATGTTTTTACGACATTGCTTGAAGTGCAGCAGCATAATGTTGATGTTCGTGTTCGCACTTGGGTGGGTGGTGATAAAGATGGTCATCCTGGTGTTGATGAGAAGGTCATGTTGCACGTGTTGCAGATTGCTCGCCAACGTTTAGCAAAGTTAGTAGGTATACGTTTACAAAAAGTGGCGCAAACGATCGAATTGCTCAAAGCAATCACCCTGCGTAAACAGCTTTGTCGTTGTGAACTATTATTGTCAGCGCTAGAGACTCTGCGTAATGGTGATGGCGGTCGCTTACAGGCATTTGAGAAAGCTGTGGTAACTCTACAAAATGACTATCAGCGTTTGGTTGGTAGTATGCATCCAGAGTTGCTAGCGGTACAGACGATATTGACAATCTTTCCAGGCTTAGTGGTTCCGTTAGAATTACGCGAAGATGCTAGTCAAATTCATCAAGCATTAACCGCCTCTTCACCGCCGGCAATTTTACGTATGTTACAAGCACTACAACGATTGAGTCAGCAAGTTGATCCTGAATACTATAGTAAAGGCTTGATCATTAGTATGACAGAGTCATTAGATGATATCGACGCCGCGTTAAAATTGACACGTAAAGCGTTTAGTCGCAAGACCATTCGCGTCGTGCCTTTATTCGAAACACAACATGCATTGCAGTTGGCGCCAGTTATTCTTAAGCAAGCCTTCGCCCGTGTCAGTTTTTTAAATATGGTGAAGCAGCGCTGGCATAATAAATTTGAGGTCATGTTAGGTTATTCAGATTCATCTAAGGGCATGGGTGTGCTCAGTAGCCGTTTGGCGATTGCTGAATGCATGCAAAAAATAGATAAGATCTGTCGTGAATATACAGTGAAGCCAATTTTCTTCCATGGCAGTGGCGGCAGTGTTGACCGTGGTGGTGGTAGTCTAGAAGAGCAAACCGCATGGTGGCCACAATCATCGTTTGCCGTCTATAAAACTACATTACAAGGTGAAATGGTTGAACGCAGCTTCGCAACGCCTGAGATCATGTATAGTCAACTCTATAAATTGGCGCATGAGCTGAGTCAGTCACGTGGTAAGCGTGTAAAAAGGGTCGATCCAAAATACGCTAAACTTATTGCAAACTTGGCCGACATAACGTGTCAGAGCTACCAACAGCAGATCCAAGATAACGATTTTTTGCATATGATCGATAAAGCAACTATCTATCCATACCTCAGTAAATTGATGTTTGGTTCAAGGCCGAGTAAGCGCAGTCAAGGTGTATCGGTAGATGCTTTACGCGCAATTCCTTGGGTTATCTGTTGGACGCAGACACGTGTGTTATTCCCGACTTGGTGGGGAATTGGTACTGCGTGGGGTGAGTTTAAACAAGACGAGGCAAGCTTGAAGACCTTGCAGCAAGCTTACCGTGCCGTGCCGTTATTTCGATCGTTTATCAAATTATTGGGCTTTACACTGAGTAAAGTTGAATTGCCGATTTGGCGTTTGTATCTGCAGCATAGTGATCTAGCTCCAGAGTTAATCAAGCGCTTCGATAAGTCCTTTACGCAAGAGTATCGAGCCGCGTGTCAGTTAGTACGCTATGTCAGTGGCGAGAAAGACTTGTTGTGGTTTCGCCCTTGGCTCAAAGAGAGTATTCGCCTGCGCGGCCCGATGATCAATCCTTTAAATATCATCCAGATCCTCGCAATGGATGAGCACGATGATTACTTGATTCGTGAAACGGCAACAGGGATTGCTTCTGGTATGTTAACCACAGGTTAGGCATGAATGATTGGCAGCGAAATTAAGTTGATGCCAGGGGAGACGTTATCCAGTGAGTCAGCTCGATTATCTATTCAGATGCAAAGGCGAAACTTCTTTGAGCGTAGGGTTGTGACTTGTTTCTGGCAATAATCGTTGCGCGAGTATTTTGCCGGAGAATTGCCACCATGTTGAACTCGCCAAATGGCCGATCGACTGTATCATGATATCTGCAATTTCTTCGCCGTTAATTAAGTCGTGAGTAATGCCAGCAAACACTAGCGCCAAAGGCCAGAAGGCATTTTGTGGCGCAGCATAGTCTAGCAATAATGAAAGCATTGCACTCAGTATAATTGCGCCATATCGCAGCAAAATGCCTGCGCCTAGCATTATTAAATTTACAGCAAGCTTTGCTTGTTGATGACTTAAATAGTTTTTTCGGACACTGCTTTCAATAAAAAAGGCACGCAAAAAACTACTGACGGCTGAGGAAAGGTAAGGGTGAATGCTGGTATTCCCGTCTTGTGTTTCTGATGAGTCAGTTTGAAGAGAAACGGTTGCTTGTGCAGGCGAAGTGACAGAGAAAGAAGTTTCTCCTTGCGGAGGTTGTGAGGAGAAAAAGCGACATCGTTGACTATAGGCAGATGGTATTGTTATCTTGTTACCACAGGCGGCTTCGAGTGTGTTTAATTTCTCGCAACCGCCGACTAAATACCACTTTTCCAGATATTCATCGATCTGACTTGACTCAGCAAGCTGTTGGCACGTTGCTGGGTCGAGCATCAGGGAAAATAAAGAAGCCGGTAGTTTCCAGAGGTAAAATAATACGGGTAGATCATGACAGACATCCTCAATATCGGCCCCTGTTGCATGGACCAAATCCCAGCTTATTCTATTAACGTCACCTAGCGTTATATTACCAGGCAGAGACAGTTGATTTTTTATGAAGGTTACCCTTGGCACTGACGGAATTAAACTAAGTAACAGTAACAGACTATCGCGCTTGATGGTATCGTGCAGTGAGCTAGGAAAGCTCTCAAATAAAAAATTCAGTCGTGAAAGTACCTCATCTTGTGACAAGTATGCATGTTGCTGAAATAAAGGTATTAGTAGTTGGCTACGATATTGCGAAAAACTGGCGCCCTTTGGCCATAGTAATGTGGTTATTTCTGTAAAATTAGGGTTTAGTAATAGCCGGCTTAGCATCTGTGGAGATGCTTGATATAGTAAGATGCACTGACGAATATTGCCTTAAGCCCCAACGCATGAAAGGGGGACTGTGCAGAAAATTCAAAGGGCAAATTGAACAAGTTTTTTATTTTTGCAACAGCGCCTAACGCGTAAATAACTTCGAACGTTCCCTTGAATCCTTGTTTAACCAGAGATATGAGTAAATCGCGTGTGGCACTTTGGTCGCCGTTGCCTGGGGCATTTGTAATATAGATGCGGATAATTTCTTGTTCTAGCAATGCCATGCTTTGGGCTGCACGCATATGGGTACCTATCTTATTGTATGGATGAATAAAAGTGATTAGTCGTTGAATGAGGGCGGCGTTCGTCAATCTAGGGCAAATTATAACCTGTGTGATAAAAAAACGGAACCCCTAGAGAGATTAGGAGCATATTATATGCAGGTTCTTGTTGCCATGGGGGCAACAATTCCATACAATTTAGGCCTCGTTATTGTTTAATTTTAGAACAATGCTGGCGTAGCTCAGTTGGTAGAGCAGTTGATTTGTAATCATCAGGTCGTAGGTTCGACTCCTATCGCCAGCTCCATTTTCATCCGGTCTGACCCCTTCTTCATAGTAATTAGCGAAGCTCAGCTGTTTATAAGATAGATAAATGGTGAGTTGACTCGTCTTCCGATGATGAATCTATAACGGGCGCTGCAGCCACGGGAGTACTGCTTGAGCTAGCCGCTGGTGATAATTCACTTGTATGACTAAACATCGTACTACGGTGAGTTGGTAGTATAGTTGTGTTACTCGCTGGTGACAGTAGACTAACACTAGATGACCGAGACGCTGAGGCAGATGAAGATGAACAAGCTTCATCTCCTTGTTCAAGAATATCCATTTTAGCGGCAGTTAAACTGCGTGCATAATGATTGGTAATTCTATTCTTAATCCCTACTAAAGCTTCTGCAGCGCATTCTTCAGTGGCGCATGAATATAACATTAAGTCTGTGCCTTGGAACCAACAGATTTGTTTTGGATTATCAATATTCACCCGAAATGCACTGTGCATTTTAATTAGCGTAGTCCAAAAAATTATTTCAACGTTTATATCTAAACTTGTAGTTGATAACCATAAAAATATTTCCACAGGAGAAAACAATAAAGACAATTGGGGTAAATCTGCACTTGAAACTTTCAATTGGTCAGGATGAGCTATACTTGGGCATACTTCAATACAATCATTGATAATTTGTAGAGCATCACCTTTATTGTTGCTATTACTTAACATAGAAACTGCGTATGTAACTATCGACGTTTTATCAATTAAGCTTGGATCGGCCTCAAAGCAGCTTTTGATTAAGCTCATTAAATGAGGCGTTAAAAGATGATTTGTATCAAAAGGCCTTCTTATTACAGGGCTAAAAAGATGATCTGTATCAGTAGGGCTTCTCATTACAGGGCTATTTTCCTCTATCAATTCTAATACTCGTTTAAACATCTCAACATAAAGATTGGCACGTTTTTCAGTTGCCAACAGTGGCTTTAGCTTAATGCATGTATCCAACAGATTAAGCATGGAACATCTAACGAGCACATCACTATCACCAAGCTGAGCCTCTATGGCCACTAAAAGTGCTTCATCAACTAGTTTTCTTTGTCCTTTGATACATAGCTGAATCAGCTTGAGAATTTTTTGTTTAAGTAACAAATCGTCACAAGATAATTTTTCTAGCAAAGCAGCTATCAGTTTCTCTTTAGCTAAAACAGGCTGTGCCTCAAGACAATCCTCGAAAAGGCGTATTCCAGAATCGGTTAACCAACTACTATCTTCAAGGCTTGCAATAAAAGCCGGGACAAAGCCAGAGCGACTAGGCAAGCTTGGTTTAGCGAGCAAACAAGACGCCACAGTAAGCAATCCTTCCTGTCGCACCTGAAGCTCAGGATTGCGCAATCTTTCTATTCCACGTTTAAGAATAGTATCATTCGCAAAGCTTGGCTGAAGAAATAAAAATGCATTAAGAGAAGTGGCCACTTGGCCTCTAACGAGGCGCTTGTCATCATTATACCTTCGCATGATAGTATCAAAAACTTTTTTAGTAAAATCTGGAATTTTTTGGAACAGCAAGTCTAAAGTCCGCGCAGCAGCTACGCGAACATCAATATCTGGGTCTTCTATTCTTGCCAGAATATGCTCCACCATAATTTTGTTAATCAGATTTGGTTTGATATCAATACAAATACGAAGCATTTTAAGGGCTCTTTCTTTAATACCCCAACTTTCATCGTTGAAATACGAAAGTATAATGTCAATAACATCACTATTAAGTAAGTCTAATCGGCTTTTAAAGCAAACTTTCAGAATCGACGGGTAAGCGTAATTACCAAATATCGAACGAGTCTTAAGGAGGATGTTTATAATATCACTGTTTATAAATGCTGGACGGACACTAATAAAGGCCTGTAATTTCATGAGGGCAAACTCTCGGTTAAATATATCTTCATCACTGAGTACTTTTATAGCCTCATCTAAAGATTTTTTATTCGCCAAATCTGGATTAGTCTCTACGCAAACTTTCAAGGCACGTTCATGGCTATCACCCCTAAGGCTGAGTTTTCTAGGTAAAATATGAGCAACCCTAGCCAGGATCCTATCAATAACTTCTTGGTTCGCAAGGCTCTTATCATGCTCAAGAAAACCTTTGAATAACAGGAACGCTCCGTCTCTGAGTTGTTTCTTCGAGTTTTCAAGATTCATAATAATTATGTTCAAGGTTTCGTTCTTAATTAATGTAGGCGTGACAACGATAAAACGTACGTAAACCGCAAAAGCCATCGGCCGAACTTCCTCATGACTATCATAGCATTTGAGTTTAATAACCTCACATATCTCGCTATTGGAAAGCAAGTCTGGTCTTACAGAAAGACAAGCACTAATAACAGAAATGTAATTAGCATATTGAGTGTGTTTTTTAGTATTCAACTTATCAAGCAACCAGGCAATGGTTGTCTCGTCAACTAAGCTTGTCTGGCACTCAATACAAGTAATAAGCATAGTAAAAACATTCGCACTTACGTTATGTGATGTATTACACAATGCTTTTAGCTTCGCCCAGACATAGGGCACAAATATATGTGGATACACCAACAGCAGTGGAATAAGGTAAGTTAGTATTACACCCTCATGTGAAACCATACCTTGGTTTAGCCATCCATCAATTTGTGTTAATAATTCCGGATGTTCTGTGACTATATTAGAAAATTGTCCAGACTCACCTAAGCATCCAGCAAATAAACGAGTTTCATACAATCCCAGTAAATCACGAGGCTCAGCTAGCAACAGAGAAAAATAATCATGTAATTGCTTGGTTTTTCTCTTTTCATCCTCACTGTTTAATTTGCCCGATAAAAACCACCAAACGTGTTGAAATCGCGGGTTGTATTTATGTTTTGTGATAGTCTCTTTGATAGAATCGTCGTCGAAATGAATTGCCATATAATAAGCAGTCAGATACTCTTCAAAACTGAGATGAGGAAAAGTAAAAAAGGCTTGTGGGGCCTCTGTACTTCGACGTTGATGCCTCACGCCGTATTTTGCTGCACCGGGTGGCCCTTGAAACCAGCCCACACCTAATGCTTTAACCAATGTTAAGCTTGGTAGTTTTCCTCTTGCTTGCTTCTTCTCGTCGTTCCATTCCTTAAGCCATTGTCGTGCTTGCTCTGCTTGTATCCAAATAGAACCATCGCCATGCACAAAATGTCTAAACGCTAATGTACTCAAAAAATCAATTGGATCTGTCACTAAGTCATCTTGCCAAACCTGATCGTCGTTCATAGCCTCCACTTTTTCAACTGTTTTTTTATCAATTAGATGGCGACGTAAGAGTTCTATAAGCAATTGATAATAGAGGATCGTTGATGTCTTTGTTTGCTTCAACGTGCCGTGCGATGAAGGACGCTGCCATATTGCACACAATAAATCTAAATGTAGTGGAATATGCCCTAAGGTTCTTACCATAGGATAGTTATGAATAACCTTGAGCAAATCGTTGGAATTTACCTCGTCAAAGCAAGTGTTAACGTAACGTTGCATCTGCTTTCCACCAAAACCCAATAATTCTAGCGTTGTATAAGTAATTTTACTGGACAGGCCGTAGGGGCGTGATGTGATAAAAGTGCGGTGTTTGAGTATATTGCTAATGACGAGTGGTGCATCTGGATTCTTGCTATCATCAATGTGCAATTCATCATAGCCATCTAATACAAATAAGCATCCTGTTTTGTTCAATTCAGCCCACAGCCAAACTGCATCATCGACTGACAAACCTAACTTATTCCACCATAATGTATGTAACAATATGGGTATTGTATTTACCTCATGATGTGACAAATAAACTGACATGTCACGGCATCGTAACAGCAATACCCATCCAACATGTTGACGGTAATGCGCATACCAAGCGACATGCGTACTAAAGACGGTTTTACCTATACCTGCCCGACCCAAAAACAAAAGTGACTCACTAGGCAAGGCTTCTTTTGATATCTCGCGTGCAGCTTCTTGGTTGAACAACGCAGGTAACGTGATCGGTCGTTTAGGATAATAAATTTCTTCATGGCTGGCTGGCAAGTGATATAATGACGAGTGTTCGTATCCACCTTCAGTATGGTGTTTAGCTACGACTTTCCTGCTAGATGATTGTTGTTCTTTTGGATTAACTACCGCTAATTCCACATAATCTTCTTGCCGCACATCAATTGCTTTATTATCAGAAATGCGTGGTTGAAGTGTTGCACAGTACCACTTAATCATCGCCTTTTGTAAATAGGTTAATGTGGCATGTTTTAACTGTATGACGAGTCGCTGACCATAAGGAGAAAGCTTAATAGAATCTTCCTTGATAGCACTATCTAACTCGCGTAATTTTTTGAACGCGTTAAGAGGAAGTTCAAGGGGGAAGCCTTCTTGTTCTTGAGGGTCACTAAAAATAATGGGCTTTAATGCTGCAAAAAGCGCATAAGCGCTAATATCTTGAGGAAAACGCGTTTGATAGCATCGCTTAGCCATTGTATCGTCTACACCGAGTTTAATCTCATCGCTAATTGTATTGTGTAATTTTTCCCATTTGCTCTTTATCTCTCGTAACTTTTCTTGTGTGAGTTCTTTAAGTTCGGTTAAATCTTTAAGACATATCGACGCTTGTGTCTGTAAGAATTGTCCTGCCGAGTCGTCACGCGTCTTTTGTAAGGTTAATAAACTACGAATAATTTTTTCACGGATAAATAGCGCTGATGAACGTCCTTTTCGTTGCTTTTCTGCAAATTTTTTTACTATATTGGATGGTTCATACTGACGATAATAAATAACTAACATAGCAAAAAAACGCTGTGCAGCACTTTCTGGGATAATGTGTCTGTGCACACACATTACCTGAGTCAGCACTGCTATCATACCCATTACCAAGTAAGCAGGTAGATCGTCTATCTTTTTGCACTCATCTTTAATCAGCCCATTTTCTTGCAAGCTATCAAAAAATGCATCCCATGTATTCTCTGCCAACGTCACATTCACCGCTTCCTGGAAAGCAACAAACGATGCATACCAATGCTTATTGTGACCCTTCAGTTCTTTAGGTAGCATACTGATAAAGGTTTTGACTCCTTCAAAACCGGCTTTTCCTGCACTACCCAGGCTGGATAACTTGCCCGTCATGGCAAATAAAACGACATGTGCACTTGCCACACCCAAATGCGTTAGTCCTTGACCAGTTCTTTTTGTATTTCTCCATGCTAAACTACCTTTGGACTGCGTACTCTTAAGGTGCAAATAGGCCTGCTTAGCATAAGCAGACTGGAATGCGACATCAGAACTTATGCCCTTGCATGATGCCTTAAAACGGCCCAGCCCATCGGCCAATATATCTCTTGGATTGTCTGGCTCACCTTTTTGGGCTTTTTTGATAGTATATTTTAATACTTTTATACCGCCGACTTGATGCAATACCTCTAAAGTACGATTAATCACGTTGTAAACGGCTAAAATTGTCTGTTCTTCGTTAGTCTTTAAGTTAGGGAGTTTATCCACGTAGGCTGAAAAAATGTCAGCCAATAAGGTCGCATCAAGACAGGTTGGTGGGGCGTTTGCAATTAACCACGCCAACCCAACCATCTCCAGAAAGCTATGTCTTTCAGATGATTTGGAAAACGCGGTCAATGTGTGTTGATAGATACTATCTTCAACAATAGATTCATTTTCACTATCGACCAACGCTAATATCGTTTGTATCGATTGCCAAGTCTTCTGGGTACGAGCGTATTCATCGATACAATCAATGAGCACCCGACGATAGGCTTCTTTTTCATCACCCTCACTGGCATTATGTGCCAATATTAAGCTGCTCATCGTTGCCCAAGATGGCGTTGCACAAACTTTCTCTGCTTTTGAACTGTGCTCATGTGTCGATTTTTGTTGTGCTATTAGTTCTTCGAGCTTTGTATTAGTTTCTGATGACCAAGCTATCTCATCCGTTCCAGGTGGTAACACAATGGCTTGGAGCACAGCAAAATCCACGCAAAAATCAAGTGACTTAAACCAGGTGATCGACTTAAGCCACTGCTCAGGATCGTCTGAGTTTATGAGTGCTTCATCCAACGGTACTTTAAATAATGTTTCTACTATAATTTTTAGCGTATCGGCATCAAGCCGCAATGCTCTATCTAATGGGAAAGCTAAAGCTGTGACTAATGCACCACGAACACCGTTTAAATAGGCTTGCCCTTCGATATTAATTTGATGATGATGCTTTCCAAGGGCGTCAATAATACGTTTACCTCTTTCGCTCTTTTCGCTAAATTCAGCTAATATGGTTCTGAGATTTTTTACTGTCTTTATCTCACGGGCCGATAAACGGCAAGTAATAGACTCTTGCACCTGTAGCTGTTCGGTCAAACTGAGTATGGCAGGTTGGTTATTCCATTGACGATAATAAAATGTTTGATACGTTGGCAAAGTTTGCTGTATCGGTAAACTGAGTTGTACGTGGCGATGACGGACCTTGGCCATGAAGCTACCGCTTGTCATGCGTGGCACAATTGGTTTAGTTTCATTAATTTTATGCGTCATTAATACTAAGTTTTCTAGCGCCAAAGGACCACAGCTCACACTGTCTGTTTGTTTGTGGTCCACTTGCACTGTCAATTTCGCATCAGGATACTGTTGCGCTAAATCTTGTTGCAGTCTAGTTGGTGCTGTTGTGCTATTTGACAATGAATCTATGTAGTAAGCCTGTTTACATTTATCTTTATCAATGTATAAAACCATGGCGACCCAATGGCTTATGCCTTTATTGTACACTAACCAAATTAGGCGAGGCTTATCAGCCGTTGCCTCTTTTTTTTCATCACCTAGGTAGTTATCAAGTCCATAATGGCTGATGTTATCTAAAGGTGGAGCAATACTAATATCTGTATGACCAATAAATTGTTGTTGATATTGTCCTGCTAATAATGGCATTAACAATTGCATATCTTCATCTTGATACCAATAAGCCGTATTAATGTCATTTTCTAACGCGGCAGGGCTGGTTTTTAAGTTTGAATCACTACTGGAGGTTGCTGCACTACTACTCGATGAAGCTGCTGCGCTTGAGTTGGATGAACTGCTACTTGATGAGGCATTTGAGCTTGAAGCGACTAACATTTGTAACCTCCCTATTAATAGATTTCTATTGGTTGTTTTTCAGAAAACAGGTTGTTTTATTGCGATTTTTTGTGACATCATTGTCGCACATTAGTTTTCTAATGGTCCATTTATATTTGATGTTGTCGGACATCTTGAAATCACCACATTAGTTGAGGATGATGGCATCTGCAAACGTCTTAATAACTACTATCGATGACTCAGTATTGTAGATATATCTTTTCATTAGCGCTATTTTTATTAGATACAAATAGCGCTAATGAAGGTTACAGGCCTATTAGCTTGAGAGACTCGAAGAGCGTTAGTTGGCTAATCAACGAAAACAGACAACATGTAAGAGGAGACAAGGGGTCAGGTATTCACATTACACAACTTGTTATTTGTTGCAAGTTGTGTAATGTGAATACCTGACCCCTTCTTTCTTAGCTGTGCAGGCCCAGTTATTTTGGCACTACCGTAAATTCGCCGGCGTAGACTTCAGATGCACTTGTCTCGTTTTTAAAACTTTGCTCTGTGGGTGAGCATGATAGTATTAGGTCACGGTCCGTTATAGTCGTTGGCACAAGCGCGCTATTAGAGTTTTGACAAGTAAATCCGCTGGTTTCATTGCCTGAAAAGCTTATGTCGCCTTCGACGTGGACGTGGCACAGCGACGTGTAGTCGCCATCCTCTGCCTTGTGTATCGATACCGCGCAATTATAGCGGCCTTCTTGCCCTGATAAGCTGCTGGCTTTGGTGTCACACTGAGTATCAAAATAAACCCTGCCAGTTGCATTAGGGCTAATATGCGCATCCAACCCTGTTGTAAAGCTGCAGTTTTCGGTTGAATGTGATTTTGCTTCGATGACAAAGCCAGTGTTATTTTTGATTTCAAACCAATAGCTTGTGCCTGTTGCGCCATACACACTGACGCTGCTAAACAATGTAAACAAACAGAGGTTTTTTGCAATTTGGCGATTGGATAAAAACATTATTTTCTCTATCTCTTTGAGGTTAGTGTAAATATAGTCCAGAATTACATCAGTGGCAATTGCAATACTGCTTTGATTTTATTGCATTCTTAAAGGATGTGACTGCCTATGAAATGGAAGAGATCTGATTAATTAAAATAAGCGAGTAATTCGGGGGCGGTGAGCATAGACCAGTGATTGCTAGCGACCTCAAAACATTTTAGATTATTACTCGTTAAGATAGTGTCCCAGTTGCGATATTGAGGTTGAGACGTTTTGGCGTTAATAATGTGAAAAGTATCTGCAGCATATTGCTTAGGCACATGTGTTTGTGATGCTAATAGATTTTTAATATTATGTAAGGCAACAGCTACTCGGTTCTCAACCTTTTTTGGGCTGGTTGCATTAATGGAATAGCCAAATAATTCATGCAGGTAGCAAATCAGCTCGTTATAATCTTGTGAGTTGATCTTGGCCTCAAGGTGGAATGTCTCAGTGTAAAAATCAATAAGTAGTTGTAAGTTTTTAGGAGCCATTGGTTCGCTGGTGCTAAATTCCTTCAATTTTGGCAACTCAACCCAACAGGGAGAGCCATCAATCAAAAAGGCTTGATTACAACGATAATGCTTGGGTAGCGATGAAATGATTTCTAATGCAACGCCAACACCATAGGACCAACTGACAATGTTATACTCCTTCAAATCATAGTTAATGAATATTTGTTTTATTTCACTGACATATTTTTCCACCATTTCTTGATAGCTTGAAAAAAAACTAATATCATCGTCAAATCCTTGGGCCTGAATTCCAAAAACCGAATAGCCCTTTTCTAAACTGTTTACTAACTTGTAATAACTCATAATATTTCCACCCACGCCATGCACTAAAAAAATGGCGGGTTTATCGTTGGCAATGTGTTTAGATAGTAGCGTGACACAGGTGTTTGCTTCTGTTTTTATGCTCTCAAGTTTTGCAATGATATTTGCTATATTTTTGTATTTAAATAGGTGAGCCACCTTAACTTGGCATTTTAGCAACTCGCTCATGCGGGCAGTAATTTGCATCGCTAAAATAGAATTTCCGCCCAAGAAGAAAAAGTCATCACCTAGGCCAACCTCAGCAATGCCTAAAGTCTTTTGCCAAATTTGACAAAGTTGCTTTTCTAAACCGGAAATAGGCGCGATAAACTGCTTAGATCTTGTAATGTGAGGTTCTGGTAATGTCTGTGTATCAAGCTTACCATTCGTTGTTAATGGGAAGTGTGATAAATGAATAATATGTGTTGGCAGCATATATCCAGGCATTCTTTCAGAAAGGTCGTCTAGTATTTTTTCATCACTTAATTTTTCGTTTCCACAGGTGACTATATAGGCTACTAAAAAGTTGCGCTGTCGAGACGTTTTTAATAATACGCAGGCTTGCTTTACTAGGGGATTTTCTAGTAAATTATTTTCTATTTCTCCCAACTCTATTCTATGGCCGTAGAGTTTTACTTGTGAATCAATTCGACCTATATAGGTTAAGTTGCCATTTGCTAAGCGTTTTACAAGGTCGCCTGTGCGATAGAGACGTGTATAGCCTTTGTTTATGTCGCTTGGTGTCGCAAATGGATTGGATATAAATTTTTCCTCGGTAAGTCTTGGTTGATTTAAGTAACCCATAGCAAGTCCCGCGCCTGCGATATAAAGCTCGCCTACCACGCCTAGTGGGGTTGGCTTTTTGTGTGTATCAAGTACGTATAATTTATAGTTAGGGTAAGGTTTGCCTATATTATGTGTATGCTCATCGCACTCAAATAAAGTTGCCCCGACCGTCGTCTCAGTAGGGCCATATTCATCATATACCCTATGGATAAACTGTTTGATGGCACGAATAAAGGAGAGTTCACTCTTTTCACCACCAATAAAGCAAATATCGAGTTTATGCAGTAATTTTGCAAATGGTAGCTGCTGTAAAAAAGAAGGCGTTGATTTAATAAATTGGATTTTATGTTTATTAAGGTGTTCCAGATAGCGACTAGTGTCACTCAAGTTACCGCTATAAATAAAAAGACACTTTCCTGTGGCAAGTGGTAATAGGGTGGTTGTAACGGATAAGTCAAAGGAGAGCTCACTGGAAAAATCAATACGCTCAATCTGCTTCAGGTAAGTCTTCGCACAATGAATATAATTATTAAGCGACTGATGACTAATCATGACACCTTTGGGGGTGCCAGTTGTACCGGACGTATAGATAACGTAAGCTAAATTTAGTGTGGGCGTGTATATACCTAAATTTTTTGTTGGGTATTTGTGAATATGGTCGCGGTTAACAGGAATAATCTTAACATTGCTTATTCCCTGTAGTTGCGTTTTTAAGGGTTGCGTGGTTAATATGGCTTGGGTATCAGTATCATCGACGATGTACTGAATTCTTGCCAGAGGATAATTGGTGCCTACTGGGACATAAGCTGCGCCAGCTTTCATGATGGCGAGTAAACTTATTACCATTTCGATGCTGCGGTCGAAATAAAGGATAATCAACGTATTTTGACGGACCTTTAAATGTGTTTGCAGATGATGGGCAAGACGATTAGCTTCGGCATTTAGCTGAGAATAAGAGAGCTTTGTTCCTTGATGACACAGTGCTATTTTTTCTGGAGTTTTGCTTACCTGATCCTCGAAAATTTGCACATAATTCTTTTGCGCGGGATAGTCCTTATCGGTCAAGTTCCATTCATAGACGAGCTTTTGTTGCTCTTCTGGCAACAAGCTTTGGTAGTCACAGATTTTTTGGTTGATAGCTTCTGTTAATTGTCTTAGTAGGTATTGATAGTGATTGCTTAATTGTTGAATGGTCTCTTTTTTGAATAAACTGGTGGCATACGTTAATTTTCCACACAGTGTGCTATTGCTATCATCGATGAGAATATCAAAGTCAAAGGGTGATGCTTTTAACAAAAAATCAACGTCACAAAGGTTAAATGATGTCTTAGGAATAAAACTTTGTACTCTAAATGAAACTTGGAATAAAGGATGCTGGCTTTGGTCGCGCTCAAGGTTTAAAGCATCCACCAACACTTCAAAGGGAACATCTTGGTGGGTTTGAGCTGCAGACAAAGTTTGTTTTAAATTTTGAATAAATTCACTCATTGTCATTAGAGGATCAATTGATTCTCGAATCACTAAGGTATTGGCGAACAAACCAATCAAATCTTTGACTTGTGGATAATGGCGATTAGCTATGGGTGTGCCAATTGCAATATCTTTTTGTCCAGTGTATTTGTATAGAAGGCAAAAAAAGCCGGACAAGAGTAGTGTATAAAGGCTGATATTTAATTTGCTAGCTGTTTTACGCAAGCGCAATGATGTGTGTTCACTGAATTGAAGTTTAATACTGTCACCACGGTGATCTATTTGAGCTGGGCGCGGAAAATCATAAGGAAACAACAGTGGCTTTGCGTTGGCGAGGGTTTGTTTCCAATAGCTAAGATGTGATGCTAATCCTTTATCCTGTAAATATTGCCTTTGCCACACGGAAAAGTCTTTATATTGTATCTGTAATGGTTGTAGGTTGGTTTGTTTATTGCTACATAAACTTAAATAACAGTGAGTCAGCTCTTCAATAAATATAGCAATCGACCATCCATCAAAGGCGATATGATGGATGGTTATCAAGAAATAGTAATTTGATGTGGTTTGATAGACGGTGGCTCTGATTGGGAGCATTTCCTCTAAGTTAAATGTTTGTTGCAGATCTTCTGCAAGCATGTCTTCAAGTCTTGCTACATCAATTTTAATGTTTTTGATAGGCAGTGTTTGAGTAATTACTTGTTGATAGTTTTTTCCCTGAGAATCATAGCGATAAATTGTTCTCAACACTTCATGGCGATTGATAGTGACTTGGAGTGCATATTTCAGCCTTTCTATATCTGAATTAGGGCCGAGTTTAAAGCACAAAGGAACATGGTAGGCGCTGGTGCCTCCTGAAAATTTTTCAATAAACAAGAGTCTTTGTTGCGCGAATGATAGTGGTGCTATTGTCTGCGTTGTTGGCGGAATAAAAACGTTCTCTTCGAGAGTAGATAGCGCAACTGCAAGTGCCTTAATTGTATTGTTTTGGAATAACAGTGGCACTGATATTTGTTTGTTTAATGCCTCACTTAACAAATGAGCAGCTTTGATGGTGAGAATTGAATTGCCACCTAGTTGGAAGAAATTATCTATTATGCTGATTTTTTTACAATTAAGTAATTTTTGCCAAATAATGGCAATGGTTTTTTCCAGCTTAGTGGACGGTGCGATATATTTAGTTTCGTCAGCTAATTTGGGCAAAGGCAGTGCATTATAATTAATTTTGCTATTAGCGGTTAGGGGTAATTCATGCAGTTGCATGTAGCAGTTGGGGACCATGTGCGTTGGCAAGTCTAACGATAGTTGGTTTGATAAATAGTGGTTAAGCTTTATTGCTGATGTTTGACTGACGGCTTGTGCTAACACTGTATCGTCAATATAGCCAACAACAAGAGAATAAATGACACTGTCGATTGGTACATAGCCTATTGGACAGCTGCCGATGCCGTGCTTTAGCCATTGCTCCGCAAGATGTTGCGCTTCAAAGCCAGCTTTAATAAATGCTAGTGGATTATTCTCGCCTGTGAAGACGAGCATACCTTTGGCATTCGCTAGTAATTGGCCCTGTTCCGATATTTGCAAGAAAATGGATTGCTGATTTAAGTTATATGTTTTTTGTTCGGCCGAGTAATGGCCTTTATCGTTAAGTAAAAAAGTGCTTTCTAGCGGTGGTTCTACTAATGTTTCGCCACTTTTATTCAGGGTCAAAGTTAATAAATTAATATAAGGATGCGAGGCCTCATCGTCAATTTTGATGGCATAAGAAATTTTCATTGTCGCGAAAGCCTGGTCGAGACAATATAAAATATGCCCTATTTCTAGGTAGGCTAAGCGTAGCGATTCTTTATCATATAATGGCTCAATCGCGGGTAAGTAAAGTTTAAATTGTATCTGCAGAGCCGTGGTTGCGGTGGTTGCATCAAGCCTATGTAGTTGGTGGGTGATAGGATGAAAATAGTAGTAGCCAGATTCAATGCCCAGTATTTGATTCGCCGGAATAGACAAATAGCTCTGTATGGCATAGCTATGTCCGCTTGATGGATAACGGTATTTCGGTAAGGCCTTGTCGAGTAGCTTTATGCTGCATAGAGGGCTCAGCAATTTTGCAAGTTCATCTATACTTAAAGCAAATTTAGGGGCAATTTGAGCTTGTGTGATTTGGGGGGCTGGAGTTAGCGGTAAGCTGGTTAACGCTTGCGGTTTGAATTGGCGATAGCTTTTTCTAGAGCGATATGCTTTTTCATTAAGAGTGACCGGTATTTGATAGTGTGGTGTCAGATCATTACGTACGCCGTGTTGTGCCAGTATGAATGATTTCTTATTTAATGAAGATTCACTTGGTTTGTTGGACGTTTTTATTATATAAGCAATTAGACGGTTGTTGAGATAGCGAGCTAACGCCTTTTCTATGCCGGGTAAGCGCTGTAATTGATAGGCAATTTCTTCTAGTTCAACACGGTACCCATTGATTTTTACTTGGTGATCTTTTCTGCCCTGAAATACGATATAGCCATCTTTATGCCATTTGCCTAAGTCTCCGGTTTTATAGAGCTTGCCCAATGTATTATGGTTGATGAAACTTGCTTGCGTCCGCTCTTCATCTTGCCAATAACCTTCTGCAACGCCTACACCACCAATGTATATTTCACCTAAGACATCGCAGGGACAATGCTCTCCAAACGTATTAAGGACATACATTTTTTGATTTGGCATTGCCTTACCATAAGGGATAGAAGACCAATGCCCGTTTATATTTTTTACCTCATACCAAATTGACCATATTGATCCTTCAGTTGCGCCACCTAAGCTAAATATGGTGATGCCTGTATTGCGTGATTTTATTTGCTGAGGCAACTGTAGTGGGATCCAGTCACCACTTAAGAGAATTGCTCGCAAGTTTGCATATATTGAGGAGTGAGTCATTGTGTCGACAAGTAATTGCATCAATTGCGGTACGCTGTTCCACAAGGTTATATTATTCTGCGTGACCAACTTGGCCCAATGCGCAGGTTCTTTTGTTCTTTCCTGAGTAGGAAAAACGATTGCTCCACCAGCAGCAAGGAGACCAAAGATATCATAGACCGACAAATCAAAATTTAATTCGGATAGGGCTAATATTCGGTCTTGTTCACCAATGTTGAGTTTAGTGTTGACGGCAAGGATAGTATTAACAGCAGAACAATGTGAGATTGTAACACCTTTGGGTTTGCCCGTGCTGCCTGATGTGAAGATCACATAAGCAATATCACTGGAATTGGGTGGGGAAGGTAGTGCTAGGTGGCTACTAGCGTTAACAATAGCATCTTCGATAATTAGCCATTGGTATTGTTTGTGTATTTCAGTGTTTTTGGCTAACCGTTGCAGGGCTCGGCGTGAAACAAATATAGTTTGTACGCCACTTTCTTCGAGGATGGTTTTTATCCTTGCGAGGGGCCAATCGTATCCAAGAGGCAAATAAGTTGAACCTATGCGCATAATACCTAATGCGGCAACGGCTTGTTGATAGCCTTTTTCACTTAATATACCAATAAGGCCGTGATTTTTTTGCTTGCCATGCTGATAAAGATAGCTTGCTAAATTGTGGCTGTAATGAGCGATTTCATGATAGGCATATGATCCATGAGAGTCTATTATGGCAACATTATTCGGCTTGCTGTTAGCGCTTGCGTTAAACAGATCAAATAAAGTTGAAGCGGGTAGTTGGAAGGCTTCGCTATTAGCTTGATCAATAACATTTTGATCATGCCTTGAGAGCCCAGGCACAAGCGGTAGGCTTTGCCAATCAGCCTCAGCTAAGTTATTTAGCATGACACAGTAGTCTTGATGCATTTTTTTGATAATATCAGGTTCAAATAACTGCTCAAGATAATCCCACTCAGCAATTAGCCCGTCCGGTGTCTGATATGCTTTATTATCAAGGTACACTTGTGAGGTTTGAGTGATGCCATAACCCATGTCTTGATATCCATCGAAGGAAAAATGGGTATTGGGGTTACCCAGCAAACTTGTTAGTACAATAGGCGATAAGGATTGGGTTTGTTTTATTGCCAAACTATCCCGTAGTAGTCGTTGTAAATCAATGCCGTCGAATAAGTTATGTTCAATGTCATCCCATAGTTCATCATGCACATTGGAAATAGCTTGCTTGATGCTTTCATTAACATCACGCTTGAAATTAAATAACTCGAGCACAGTAAAATCACCAACAAGATGATTGATCTGTTCATGTAGCTGAAGGCGATTGAATAAAGTCAAATTAATACAGAAATTGTTCTGCCCACTCCACTTTAATAAAATTTGCCCATAGGCATATAGGACAACAGAAGTCGTGCTTATTGAGTAATGCTTGGCTTTCTCTTCAATGCGCTGCCACTTTTCTTTTTCTAGCGTTTGTGTCAGTCGTGCAAACCTTGGTTTTTTTATTTGTGAAGCTTTACAGTGCATTGGTAGATTTACATCAAAGTCATAATGATTTAAATTCTGCAACCAATACTGTTTAGCTTTCTCAAAGTGTTTGCTGGCTCTAACTCTGTCGTATGCGAGCATATAGTCCCGAAAGCCCACCGATAAAATTGGTAGATTAACGTTGTTAATTTCATTGGCATTGTATAATTTTGATAATTCATCGAAAAAAATTACGGCACTAGCGCCATCCATGATTAATACGTCATAACTAACATGTAATATAAATTGATTATTATATCGACTTAATTCATAGTCGAATAATGGCCAGTGTGTGGTATTGTAGATTTTATGTGATAAACGCTGGCGGATAGATAAAAGTTTTTTGTCATTGATGATCCCGTGTTGAGCAAGTTTGTAATATGGAACACGAGATAACGTACGCTGGCTACCGTCAGCAAATATAGTTCGTAGGGCGCTATGGCGTTGTAACAATATGTTTAATGCTTGTTCGAAACGCTCGCAAGAAAATCGATTAAAATTCAATTCAAAATAAACGTGAGCGGAAGTGTTGCCGAGCTCAAAATTATCAAGACGCCCATACAGATATGCTTGTTGTGCATTTGTTAAGTTAAATGCGTCATGCTTATTCACAAAACCTTTTGTAATCAAATAATCTTTATAGCGGTAACCAAATTGTGACTGTGTAATTAAATTTGCCAAGCTGGCAATTGTTTTTGTGGTATAAATGTCTTTAACTGTAATATTGCAATTTAGCTTAAGATTAACTAAGCCGACTAAGCGGATAGCAAGTAATGAATTACCACCCAGGTGAAAAAAATTGTCGTTGACACTGACTTTTTTAACTTGCAGTAATGTTTCCCATAGGGCGGATAGCTTTTTTTGTAACCCTGAATGTGGCGCCACAAAAGTTGTTTCACTCGTTAAATTGCTTGGCTCTGGCAGAGCGTCGCGATCAAGCTTGCCGTTTTCAGTTAAAGGGAATTTTTGCAAGCAGATTAGTTTGTTTGGCAGCATATAGTCAGGTAGTTGTTCGGCAAGCACGTCTAACATTTTGTTTTCATTGAAGTTTACATGTTCGAAAAGGGTAATATAGCCGATTAACTGTTTGTAATCATTGATGGTTTTAACTAAGACGCATGCTTGCTTAACGTTAGCAACGGACAGCAATATCGTTTCTATTTCTGAAAGCTCTATCCTGTATCCATGTAGTTTTATTTGAGAGTCATTTCTGCCAATATACTCCAAATTTCCATCAGCTAAATATCTAACTAAGTCGCCAGTTTTATAGAGGACCGAGTGATTATTGCTAGTCTTGTTTTTATTTATAAAGGAGTTGCGAATAAAACTTTTTTCAGTGAGTTTGGGCTGATTAATATAGCCGCGAGCAAGACCAATGCCGCTGATATAAAGTTCGCCAATATCGCCTTTTTTAATAGGGACGAGTTTGGGAGACAAGACATAAAACTGTATGTTTGCAATAGGTTTGCCGATATGGACTACATCATCACTTTCCTGAATGTCATCGTTTGAACAAACATCAATCGTTGCTTCAGTAGGCCCATAGAGGTTGTGTAGTTTTATTAGGGGGAATGAGTGCTTAAAGCGTTTGGCTAGAGAGATTGGTAAATTTTCTCCACTACAAAACACGTGCTCTAAATTCGACAACCTTGGAATTTTGTGATATTCAATATAGTCTAAAAAAACTGCTAACATACTTGGAACAAAGTGTAGCTTGCTAATCTGATGGGCTTCTATTACCTGTTGTAGATAATTAGGGTCTTTGTGCCCTTCAGGTTTTGCAAAGACAAGCCGTCCCCCTGATAATAATGGAAGTAGCAATTCCCACACGGAAACGTCAAATACAAAAGGTGTTTTCTGTAATACTCGGTCATTTGAGTTAAAATTATAGTGATGCTTTTGCCAAAGTAGGCGGTTTATTGATGCGTTATGAGTGATGGCAACACCCTTGGGTTTTCCTGTAGTCCCTGAGGTATAAATAACATAGGCTAGATCGTTTGGGCTATTAACGTGGGATAAGTTGTTGCTAGGAAAGCCTTGTTGATAAGCAGGTTCTATGGCTACGCATGATGAATTATTTATTTGACTCAGTTTGTCAATCAGGTGAGTTTTGCTTAGTATCAAGCGAGCATTAGCATTATCTATAATATATTGTATTCTCTCTTTTGGATAGCGTGGATCAATTGGGATATATGCGCCTCCAGCTTTCATCGTAGCAAGAATTGCGACAATCATTTCAATACTTCTATCTAAACATATGGCGATCAACGTGTCTGGAATAACATTGGTTTCTGACCTTATTCGTCTGGCAAGTGTATTGGCTCTTAAGTTAAGTGCGTGATAGGTCAGGCTTTCATCTTGGAAGAGAACAGCAATGTCGTTTGGTGTTTCGCGTGCCTGTCTTTCAAAAAGTTCATGGATAGTTTTTTCTTCAGGCCAATATAAAGAAGCGCTTGGCTGCGTACAAGGTTTAACTTCAGCGAGTGAAATTTGAGACTGATTATCCTTGGTTATATCCATTATGCAAATGAACTATCGATTATTGTTGGCATTGTTATGATTTAATACACATTGTATTAAAAGCAAGTTCTTGTGAAGAAAATGTAATGCGATAAGTGTCAATGCCAGGTAATGCAAAAGCATTGTGTATTTTAGCATAGCGATCGAATTGCGCATCATAACTACCTTCTAGTATATAAAGCGACACTACTTTCTTTGTGCGCGAACTTAAGCGCACTTGTAACTCTCGATGTAATACATCGACATAGTGGCGTTTTTGACGAGCCTGTTTGATGTCAGTTAAATCAGGCCTTATTTCCGCAGTTATTTGCCGGAATAAACGATTGCGATAAGTGACGTCTGAGTTTGTATAAATCCTGTCATACATTATTTGATGGTAGGATTTTAGGGGATACTGTAAAAACCATTGTCCGAGGGTACTATCGGGATAGTTTGCTAAAATATCTTCTCGAAATATTGCTTCAAACAGATCGGGTGCTTGACGATAATAAACTTGAGCCATATCAAAGGTGACACAAGAAAGACGACCTTCCTTATCCATATGATCAAGAAGTTGAACAACAGTGCCGTCTGCAAACAATGCATTCATTGCCCGGTTTCCTTCAAAAATGATGCGATAATCATGGCTGGATTCTTTGTCATTAATATAGTCAAGTATCCCCTGACCAATACGATCAAGCAATAGGCTATCTTCAGTTAAGATGACATCTGCAGCAAGACCTTGCTCGGCTAGAAATTCATTATATAGCTTATAGTCAAATACATCTCTCACATGTAAATTGTCTATGAGCGGTTGTAGTTTGAAAGCGGTTTGTTTGCTGGCAAGTTCGTCTTTTAGCGCTCTTCCAACGTGGATTGAAATTGTTTGGTGAATATCAATCAAACGATCCGCGTGTAGATGTGCATACAATATATTAATTTCAAGCGATTTATAATCTTGCAAGTAATTGCGGTATTGCTTAATTAAATCGGTGAATTCGGGTAGCTGTTTAATCTCGTGCTGCGCCCAAGTGGGAGGTTTGACGACATCCAGTTCGGTGGGCTTCACACGATAGAGCAAAATATTGCGCGCAGCTTTCGGGATTTTAAATGGTTTTATGAACCTTGTCATGAGCCACGCTAGTGGATTTTCCGCATGTTCGTTAGCTGTGGCACGTAGTTCCTCCCTGGCAATAGTTTGCATTGCAAGGCCGTATGCAGCGGGGACGCTGATAACTTTAATACTATCATTACATTCTAGAGTTGTAATTTCACGTTGTTGTTTAGTACCAAGATGACCAAGATAGCTATCAAGCTCTTCATTTCCTCTGATGCGTAAATATTGCAGTTTTTGACTTTGGTAAGCTAGAATGGCGCATGGGCCAATACTCATAGTCTTTAATTGAGTCGCAGAGTGCACGTCGGGTTTGAACAGTTGATTGGCGACAAGGCTGAGGCAATATTGTGCGTAGCTGTTATCAAATACATATCCATCGAACATTGCTATGCCAAGCTCCATCCCGTAGCGTAATATTAAACTGGAGCCTATGGTTGTTAACTTTTTGAGATCGTCTTGGGGCAGAGCTTGTGGTGCATTTGAGGTTAACAATAAAGTAAGGTAGGGATAGTTTGTTCTAATAAGGCCAATGCTTGCAGTATCCAATACTTTATATTGAGCTTCGACATTTTCAGCCGATTTTATTGGATAATAGTGGTTAGCGTAGCTCCCAAGTCTGTTATGTTGATTTTCGTAGAGCGTATAACCACAATTCCTGCGTTTGGCCGCAGCTTCCCCAAGCATGCGCTCTAAACCCAAGTTCATGTATTTGCTACGTCCAGCAATTGGTTTGTAAAATTCTTCTGCATTAGTTAAGTTGTGCATAAGACCTAAATACTTGTTAAACAGAATATCGTTTTCTTGTATAAATGATTTTTTTTGAATGTCTGATAGTCGGTTAAAAGCTCGAGAGAGATGTTTGGTCAATAAGGATAAATCCATGATCTCGCTGAAATGATCGAGTTCTTGAAGATACTCAAATCGTCTACATTGTTCTCGTTCATCGTCGGTAAGTTTATCGTAGGTGCAACCATATTCTAGTAGAGCACTAATATTGAGCCAAAACTCAAGACCTTCTTTATGTGAGTATGTATTTAAACTATTGAGGGCTAAGCAGTCGGTTATTTCTTGTAATTTTGGTAGCTTTGGTGTTTGTGCATTTTCTTCTATGTATTGTACTAATACCCTCCCACCGCCAGTTAACGCCGTTTCAGCGACTAAATTTAGATAGTAGTAAAATTCCGTCCAGATTGCAGCAAAAATATCGGCAGGTAACTCTTGGCTAATTTCTTCAGGAAAGGGTCCAACATTATCAAGTAAAAATGCATAATAGCGCCTCTTATCCTGAGTGGAATGATTTTTTGTGGGGGATTTTTGAGTTACTATCATGGGAGTTACCTCTTAGATTGGCTGAATAATAAAAGATGTATGGTTGCTGAGCGTAAGAAAATCTTTTCTTAGTGTTGAATAATCTTCGTGCCAAAGCACCATGGTTCCTGCCACATTAAATAAGTCTTTAGATTTTTTTACGTTGTCATTAATAGCAACCCTAAAATCTTCAATAAATGTAGAGTGTAGTGTTTTTCGATGTGTGTGCGCCACGATGCGCCCGCTTTGGGAAACTGGAAAGATATAACGAGCAGCGTAGTTAGCAACGGAATGATTTTCTGAACTAGTTTTATATTCGCCTAACTGTAATAGAAAGTGTGCCTTTTCGATTGATATATTCAGATGTTTTTGGTAGAGAAGGTCACCGACAAGTCCTGGAGGGCGTGCGGCTATTTCTAAAAAAATTAATTCGCCCTGTTGATTGAGGAAGACTTCTAAATGTGCAATGCCATTGTCAATGATACCCATTTTTTCGAGCACTAATTCATTAAATTCGCATATTCTTTCTCTGGTTTTGTTGTTTTCTGGTAGAGATATGCTGCCTACTGGTAGTCCGCTCGCAAATGCAAAGCCTGGTTGTGAATATTCAAACACTGATGAATATAATATCTCTCGTTTTCTAATAAAACTTTCACAATGAAATAAAGTACCTTCAATATATTCTTGAATTAGATAATGTTGGCTATCTTTTGCAGTTATCCATTTAACTAATTCTTTTTGGTTATTGACCAAGTGAGTGTGAGCGCTACCACATTGTTGCGTGGGCTTAATAAAAAATGGGTATGGGCCGATAGTGCGTTCTATTGTTGATAGATATTCGAAACTATGTGCCAAGTATTCTGTTTCATTAAATGAAATGGCTCTAGGTTTGCGTATGTCAGTAGTTATTAATTTTTGTAACATTATTTTTTTGTCAACATAGCGGTTGAGATTTTCTTTTGATAATCCATAGTGCTGGCGGAGTAAACCAGCTAGCTGAACACATTCTTCAGTGAGATAGACAATATTGAATATTTCCCCATGTTTTTCTATGACATGATTGCAAGCATGGGTGAGTTTATCCAGGGTATAGCCGGTAGGGACAAGTTCTTTGACATAATCGAGAGTGGCGAGTTGCTTATGGAATGAATAGTCGTCTTTAGTAACAAACAAAAAGAAACGATAGCACGATAAAGCTTGCAATAAGTGAAGAGGAAAAGCAACCCTTCGAAATGGAGGGCGATGTAGAAGAATAACATTTTTCACCGTAAAAACTCCATATAAGGGAGCAAGCAATAAGGAAGTAAGTACGAACTAACCGAGCAGCCGGAGACCACCACAGAGGTGACACTATAGATAATCTGGTAGTGGCAGGCAACCCGTAAAAAATACGGATAGCGTTGCCGCTTCTTGCAAATGAAGGAAACATTCCGTACACTGAGCTAACTTTTTGCAAAAGGCGCTTATTTACTGTGCAATCTCACTCAGAAGTTAAAACTACCAGCCGAGCGCTACCCTGGATAATTTGGGGCTTGGCAGCGGTTTTCTACGCTTATGAGTACTTTTTACAAGTTTCACCATCGGTGATGGTGCATGAATTGATGCGTGGTTTCAGTATCAACGCAACCGCCTTAGGCAATTTAATCGCTCTCTATGTCTATGCTTATGCTTGCATGCAAATCCCCGCAGGCTTACTACTGGACTGCATTGGTCCGCGTCGCTTACTTACTGCCGCTTCGGCAACCTGTGTTGTTGGTGCCTTTTTATTTGGTATCGCGCATGTACTTTGGATGGCACAGTTAGGACGCCTATTAATTGGTTTTGGCTCGGCATTTGCCGCGATAGGCACTTTCAAATTAGCAACAATTTGGTTTCCCGCTAATCGATTTGCATTTCTCGCAGGTTTAACCCTAACGATTGGTATGATGGGAGCGGTGTTTGGTAGTGCGCCTTTGGCTGTTCTCGTTGAGCATGTGACATGGCGCCAAAGTATGATGATCTTAGCGGGTTCAGGCGTCTTAGTTTCAAGTATGATTTGGCTGGTTGTGCGCGACTCACCCAATTACTTTATTCCGAGTGCCTTGCAGAAAGTTGATGAGCACAAGACGTCGCTGCGCGAGATTCTTGCGAGTTTGTCTTATCTTTTTAAACAGCCACAAACTTGGCTGATCGCCATTTATGGTGGCTTGATGTTTGCACCAACGCCTGCGTTTGCGGGTTTGTGGGGCACCTCTTTTTTGATGACAAAATATCATGTCCCAAAAGTCGCAGCAGCCTCAGCGACGTCCATGATTTTTATCGGATGGGCGATCGGTAGCCCGGTTTTTGGTTTTATTTCAGATTACCTCAAGCGGCGTAAGCCAACCATGTATGTTGCCGCAATTGGTGGTTTTATTTCAATAATTTTAGCCGTCTATGTGAAACTTCCGTTTTATTTGTTGTATATTCCTTTACTGTGTTTTGGTATTTTTTCTTCAGGCTTTTTGCCAGCTTTTGCCGCTATACGCGAAATCAATCCACCAAAAATGAATGCGACGGCATTAGGATTTATGAATATGCTAAATATGGTTGGAGCGGCGATTTTGCAGCCATTAATTGGGTGGGTTCTGGATCTGAATTGGCATGGCGTTAAGCATTTAGATGCGCGCGTCTATTCTGTCCATGCTTACTCTATAGCATTATTAGTATTACCGATTTGTCTTGGCCTAGCGCTGGTATTATTACCATTGTTACGTGAGACGCATTGTCGTCCGCTTGAAGATTTTTCGATACTGAATAAAACGGCAGTAAAACCTCAATACTAAAAAAAAGCCCGCGTGTTGCGGGCTTTTATCTTATTTTTCATTGCTCAGTTTTAGTAAGGCGTACTGATTAGCGCTGTCGGGCCCATACCATCAGAATTGCGCGCGATACATTCAATATTATTGGGATTGCTGTTATTAGTAACGCTTATTATGGCTTCCAGTTGATCGGTCGCTTCTGTTGTGCCAGCGGCTTTTGCATCCATATCCTGGCTCCATTGGCCTTCTATCTTGAAAGTACAACTGCCTAATTCTTTGCCACGTTTATCATGGAGAGTGTAAGTTATTGAACCTGACGTCGAAAAAGAGCCCGTGTCATTATTGTCGGTAATTGTCTGTTCACTGGATTCATTACCCTTGATGATAGGGCTTCCAACGTTACCACTTGTGGTAGTGATACTGCCATTACTAGGTTGGTCGACAGACGTTAAAGTTGCTGGGAAAATAGTACCGTTTGATACGTAATAAGTTGCGACATTATTATATTCCTGCGCCAGCGCGCTACTGGATAACCCAAGCCCGGCTAATGCCAATACGGTTGCGACTAATGTTTTGCTCGAAATCTTCATAATTACCTCCTCCGAGTAGACCTATGAGAGGGATCTCGCATGGGTCTTAAATCAATACCGTAATTATACGCATAAATGCTTAAGAAAAGATTAACTGGTTAAATAAAAAAGTCCTTTTATCCTCTTGTTTTTAAAGCCATATTTTTTTGATATAACTTTTTGCGCGTATTAACACAATGATATGCTTTTTTTTTGCCGCTGGCGTGGGCTTAGTTGGGGTCTCAAGTAAGGCGTAATTACCGAAGCTTGATCACTGGGTTTTTGATTTTTTAAACCAGGAAATTCCCCACTTATAAGCATTATAGAGGATATTTGCTGCAATGCGTGGTACGTGTTTGACAGCGACAACATACTTAACCACCATTTGTGCCTTGCTTGGATTATATAATGCTAGGCAAACGGTTGGAGTATATTCAAGACGTCGAAAAGCGCTTTCAAATTCTAAATTATAGAGATTTTGTAAAAACCTAACACCGTTATAACCCAAAATGCCTCGCGCACCATAGGTGCATAGAGAACTGAAATGCTCGTATGAGATCATGTTACCCAAGCCTAGTTGGTGATGATAACTGTCGGCTTCTATACCGGGTTTAAAAAGGTTGTCCCATTCGGAGTAAGTAACATAGCACATTGTAGCAATACAAAGTACGTTAGTGCCAGTACGTATTAATCGTAATGATTTGGGATAACGCGCAGATTGTCCAGCACTACTGTGAGTTGGTGGTTGGATGAATAATCGTTGATTTTCTTCAACCACAAAGACATTTTGCAGTCTGTTATCGATGACGCAGAGATAGTTGATCTCGCGCATGAGGCGGCCTTGACTAGATTTATTAGGTGTTATTATTGGGTTAGACTGTCTGTTTGGTCTGCGACCAATATCAACCGGCCTTACTAATTGGCTGCGAGGTAAAGTACTGACACAATGCTTGGGTTCAGAGAATTTAATGTCATGTTGTTTGAAATCTTCTTCTTCGGATAAGGGCTTCTTTAGCTTAAGTGGTTTCTCTAAAGGCAAGACTTTGCCATATGAACGATACAACTGGCGTGATACTAACTTGCACTGCAGCAGATCCTCTAAACTTTCAAAGGCCCATAACACACAATTTTTATAAATCGTTTCGCTTTTCTCGTTAGGATTGGTTGTGTAGTAGTGTTTAGCGACTGCCTTTGTTTGGATGTTTGCGAATGTGCCGCTTGCAGTATAACTTTCTAATATGGATTTTAGTTGCGCTTCAGCGGCTAATGCCGTTTGTGCGTCGACGGTAAACTCTGTGATTTCAGCGCCGGGTAGATCCCACATGAAATCGTTGTCGTATACTCTAGCCGCGTGACAGGTGCCGCCACGCACACTATCCTGAGAAAAAAGGGTTAACCCGTCTGCACCAAATCCGACGCTAAAGGTAACCCTACCGTTAACACGCACGTAAAGCGCGGTGTGTCCCCAACTTTTTTCAAAGCCTTTGGGACTAGAGAGTAAGCGTAGCATACGGTTAATCACTTGCATAAAGCCGCGCGCGCCAAAATCAGCGTTAGAAATGGTGATTAAACCTATGCCGCTTTTGGTGGACATTTCTGGCATGTTGGCAAATCGGGCAAATGAACCAGAGTAAGAAACTGTACGAATTGCGCGATCAAAAAGGTAGAGTTTATCTTCAATGATGTCGGCAATAGCGAAAAAGCCTTTGACGGGGACTAAACAGCAAGCCATCAATTTTTCAGCTGTCGTCGCATTTTTGGGTTTTTGTCCTTTCATTGTGTCACCTATATAGACAACATTTGTTAACGACCAGGTTACTCTAAATTTGTATCGTCTGAATTACTCCTTTGTAAGAAAACGTAACTATTCAGCAATTTTGCTGAATAGTTACAGTGCCACTGTTATCACTGCTGCCACGAGTTCACCATATAGACTTGGGCAGTCCGCATTAATGCTTGCTTGATTTCATGAACAATAGTCAATAACCATTGGCGTACTGGTTGAGGTGATTGATAAGCAAGTTCAGTGAGTTTGTGTAAGCTAGCACCTTGTCCACTAAAATTAGATTTAACAGCGTTATAAGCGGCTTGATTCGGATTATCAGCTTGTGCAATAGTAATTAAGTATTGGTCGAGCTCGATAAATGCGGCTTGAATTGATTGATAAGGCACTTTATGCGTAGTTTTATCTGCTGTTGTTAATTCGTTGATGTTGGCAAAGGCATCGGTGATATTGGTTTCGACCTTGGTTGAATTGCCAAGGTTAGTTGCTTGGTTGGTTGCCAATAAAACTTGCTCAATTGGAGAGTTGTTATGCGCAAGTAAGTTAATTGCTTGCGTACAACGCTGCAAGTTGCTTAATGGTGCGACTTGTAACTTATTCAATGATTTCTGCCAAGCGTTAATATAGTCACTCGTGTAAAGAGAGTCGAGTTGGCTCTTAAGTAAGCTCAAGTTGTTGGTGCCTAGGTTAGCTTGGCGCCCGAGAACCCAATCGCTTTTTATAGAGTCGGCCAATACTTTTGTGCTGGAGGTTAAATAGACTTTTTTATAACCTTGCGCAGTAAATAAGAAGGGGATACCAACATTATTGTTTATAAATACACGCCCATCAAAGTTCACACTATTATAGAGTGACGTGTTTTTGTTTTTTTGTGCTTCTTCTTGCAGTTGCAAGTAGGCGATTTGTGCACTACTGAGTGAGTTTAGCTTTTCTCTTGCCTGAGAGACTAATTTAGGGTCTAAGGTTATAGGTTGCTTGGCTTCATTGATATAACGTAGAAATAGACCTTCCCACTGTGTTTGTAAGTCTGCATCATTGGGATAAAACTTAATAGGATGATTTAAGAACCATGCATTTAAGACAGCATTGTTTTTTCTTGCTGGATCACCAAGCATTAAGTAAATCATTAAGCTACGATATAGCGCCATGCCGGATTCATGCTTAAGGCGCTTGTTAAAATCTTTTTCTAAGATTCTCTGCATAGTTGGGTGTGCTGTATCAACATAAGCTTGTTGAAGTATGGGTTTTACTCTATTGCCAGTAAATAAACCCCAATGCATCGCGCGCGGTGTATTTTCTTTCTCAAATAAAGCATCATTGTTTGCTAGTGTCATTAAGTTACTTGAGTTAACGTCTATTTTGTGGAGATAACTTTTATTAAGTTCATAGCTGTTTACCCATAAATAGCTGGTGCCGATGAATAGTCCCGTTATAAATAGATATCCAGTTATTCTGAGTGAGAATATTTCCCAGAATTTGTATCGACAGTAGTTGATAACGCCGTGTTCTTTTAAGATTAATTTTACAAATAAACTATCAGCTAGCTCGCTGCCGTTAGTAAAATAAACGCCGCGTAGGCAATGGGGGCGGCGATAAGGATTGCCAGAAAATAAAGTTTTAATTGTGTTTTCAATCGGCGCTTGCAAATTTAGAAAATAACGCGGGAAAAATAGTATTGCACGATTAACGGTTGGATTATTGGCGTGTTGTAGCTTTTGTAAAAGACGAAACCCCAAGTTTCTTCCTAGTTGTAAATATCGCTGGGTGAAACTTTGGATCAAATCATTTTCTTTTCTATCTAAAGTGACGCCAAGTATGTCGTGTATTATTTTGTCTTGTGGGCCTGTAAAGAAATATTGGTAACCTCTAATACTGGATAAATCGCTAATGATATAATACCAGGCTAATTCAATAGCAAGCGTTTTGCGTATGTGATCGATTAATAATGCACATTGTTGGAAGAAAGCACTACCTGATGTTTCTACTTCAGTGAGGTTTGTGCATAGTATGCCTCCGTCTAAGCTGAATTTTCTATGGTAGCTCGCCAAATGATGAGCGAGAGAGGTAAGCGAATCTTTGCCATTAAACTCACTTGGCGTAATGCTAATGAATATTGCTTGGTCGGTAAAAATAAATCGTAACCCTTTGCTAGTTTCTCTGACGAATTGACTCGCATCAATGATTGATATGGCTTTGTTGTTGATTAAGGTTGCTGCTTGTGTATGTGTCGAAGAGATTATAATATAACTTGGGATAGACAATAGCTTATGTTTTTTAATGAAATATTGAGCCTGTTTGAAATCGGTTTCGATTGCGGCATTGGCGTAAGCAACTATGGTTTCGAGTTGAAGTTTATCATCATTGTTTGTTTCATTAGATGGTTGTTCATGTATTTGTTTCTTCGGCTTGGCTTTTTTTCTATTTATAATAACGCAAACTAGATAAATAAGATAAATGATACTGAATGTTGTGATTAATAGCATATGCAAGTTATTAAGCCCAGGTGTTTTTATGTAGGGCAACGTCATGTTGGGCACAAAATATAACGTTGTAACAACAAGCGCTATGTATAAAATTGTCGCTGAAATTAGTTTTGTAATAAATAACATAACATTCCCCTTAAACGCTGACTTGTTGAGTAGTGGCAAGCGCTAGATTAACCTGTTGGTTGAGTAAAATTGTCGAGATTGAAAAAATAATGCCGGCAAGTATTGCGCAGCCTATAAAGAGTTTAAGGTGCAGGTGTTTCGTTTTAGGCTTGTGGCGTTTTATCCTATGCGCCAGTTTAGACGGCTTTTCTGGTTGCGGTTTATGTTGTTTTACGATGTGATATAGATCAGACTTGAGACGTTTGAGTTTCAAGTCACCATCGGACATTAACAAGAATTTTCCATGAAACCCAATGTTAATACACATTAATATAAATTCTAAAGCGTCGATATGTTGCGCAGGGCTATTCATGTGTGCTTGTAGCAGCGTAAAAAAATCTCTTCCACCTCTGGTGTCGTGGTAAAACCGACTTAATAGTGTGTTGGAAGCCCAGTAATGATTTCGTCCCCACTCACTCGTTAATATGAATTCATCAAGAACACAACATAATAAATAGGTTATGTTTTGGATGTAATCATGCTCCTTAATGCTTGCCGACAAAGCGTGCTTGAAGTTGTCAACTTGATTGGTCAGCGTATTACGCACTTCATCAATCTCCATTGATGAATTAATCAGATCGGTATATAAGAATATATCAATAGATGCAGTCACAATTGGATTAGTATTATAGGTTAATGACATGGCTCACCTCTTAATTGCCCAAAGTTCAAGTTGTAAATTCTCGAATATGCCACCGACATGCAGGGCGACACCACCGGACTGTTTTGTTTGTTGCCACAAATCGTGTGAGTCGTCTAAACGATAGTAAGTGAAACCAGCGTGGTATGGTATTTGTGGTGGTGCGACTGATAATGAACGCAGGCGTATGCCCGGGACTTGTGCTTCTACGAATGCATTTATTTTATCGATAGGGGCCACCTTACATTGCGCAATAAACTCTTTTTGCAGCCGTTTTTCTGCCATGTCTGCGCGCACGGCTAGGATAAAATCGGCACTATGCATGAGGCTTTGATCGTGCACGGCGCCTATGTGGATTCCGGGATTATTTTCCAAAAGCTCAATCAGTTGCGCTCGATGGTCCAAGATTTGATTGAGAGAAATACGTAATTTTTGCATTAGGGCGGAAAAAGTTGTGGCTAAACTATTATGGCAATACTCATCCAAATACGCGTCAGGTGCTTTTTCGTCATTAAACGTCTCTAGTTCACCAACCAGTTGGATGAGATTTTGATAAAACATTTTAGGATGTAAGTTTGCACATTTTGCGAAATGTGCAAATAAAGGCGTGTTACGATTGATTATTTGCAGTAATAAAAACTCACGCATGTCGGCGACAGTATTGCTGCTGGGGGCCAATATGCGCTGTGAAAGTGCTTTGCTACGTTGAGCTAGCAGAGAAAATGTTTCATAAACCAGCGCCGATAATGTCAGATCAGCTTGGCAATTGAGTAATGGGGGGATAAAGGTTTTATCGAGGGTGATACCCTTTTCTTCTGATAGGGTTTTAATTTTGGCAATAGGAATGGTTGCGTATTGACTACAATCCATTCCTTCCAGCAGAAGATGCAATTTAGGAATAGCAAGGTTGATAGGCGTTGGCATGCCGCTAGTGACTGTATTGTCTGCGAGTGGTAATTGCGTAGCTCTAAATCGAGTACCTGATGTGTTTGCTTGGGATTGCATATCAATGAGTGGGATGCCGTCCTTTTGCAGGGCGAGCGCCAAATAGATTATCTTATCACTCGTATTTTCCGGAACATCAAGCAATAAGGGGGTTGAATTACCACTGTTGATTTTAAAAGGCGTGCCATCTGGAAAAATGCCACTCGCCTGGCTAATGCCAAAGCGTTGCATAGGGAAGTATTGCTCCTCTATAGTGAGTTGTGACAGTCCCCAGCGGTCTTCGTAATTATTATGTAATTGTATGTTAGTATACCATTCGAGATATTGTTCCATCTGTTGAAACTGTTGTGGTTTTAATAGCATTCCTTCAGTCCATACGACTCTTTTTTCTTGGTGTAGCATTATAATTTCCTTACATAGACTTGGTTTGCGACAAATTTGATATTAATAACGTTTTTACCTTGTTTCGGGTCGACAGGGATAAATACTCGCCAATTTGCTTCGTTCAGGCGGTGAAATTTAGAAACAACGGCAATGACTGTCGTATTTTTTTGTAATTTCCACGTGATTTTCTCTACTTGTCTTGGATAGAGAGTAAATGTTTTTTGTAAATTGTTATTAATCGCCATGGTTGTTTGGTTTTGCATTTTGGCATCAACTAGCTGGGTACTACTTAGTTGGTAGAGAGAGACTTTTAGTGGTAGTGAATTCCCTGAATGGGTGGTATTTAATTTGCTATCGGTTTTCAATGTAATGACCGCTTCAGGGGTGGTAAACATATGGCGCATGGTTGTGCAAGCAGACAAAGTGAATAAGAAAATTAATACGATGATAAACTTTAAAGTATGTCGGTATCTCGTCTTCATCATTCGCTCCCCTTGGCTATAAACTCAGTACATCATAGTGATGAAATGTTATTGTTTGATTGCGCTAATGCATCCGTTTGTATGTGTTTTGTTTCTGTCTGATTCGGCTTGTTTCAGCACAAGCACTTTCCCGCACCAGGCATATCTAGCAACGATAGGCAGATACACCTTGTGCGGGTAAGTATTCAGTCTGCATATCACACTAACCTATGCATTCATTACATTGGTTAGGCGGTTATAAGAGTTAACAATGGGCGACCCGATGGTGCCGTCTTGCTTAATTTGAATATCCTTGATTTCAATCTCTTCATAATCCACTACTGCGCTGAATTGATTACTGTGATCGTCACTCACTAACTCCTTAAATGTTGCATTTTGCAATGTGATTGTTTGCGTAACTTGATCCTGTGGCTGGCCTTCTAGTTTAGCCAGGCGGGTAATAACCACTTTTTTCATTTTGGTGTTTTTACCTAAGCCTGCTGCTGTACGTAAGTTACCCATATTTTGAATGACACCTTGGATATGGACGTCATCAATATATAATTGACTATTAGCGACGCCAACGACCTCTTTACCTGAGCTATGCGTAAATTGTGCAGGCGTTGAAACGCGTGCTTTAATTTGACCTTCATAGCCCTTACGTTTAGAGTCACCAAGTTTTTTACCATCAATGTCAATTTCGCAATCATATTCTTGACTCATGGCATATTCTCCTTTCGTCTGTGTTGGTAGATTATTAACAGTTTGGCTAGACGCCAAGTGCTGTCAGTAAAACAATCGCCATAGGTTTGCGCTGATTGTTTATGGGCAAGCGTAGCACTAGATTGTGTCTGTATTTTTTCAATTTTGGGTGGTTTTGTTATTACACACAGTTTTTTTGATACAAAAAAACATTGGCTGACATCATTTAGCAATGTTTCGCAACTATAGTAGATGGGGTTGATTAACAAGGTAAGCAACCATGATGCAAAACGCCAAGAGTAATAGTTCACTATCAGTTCTAATAAACGAAACAAACGGTGCTGGTTTGAATACGTTTGATCTTGAGCAGATAAAAGAAGATATACAAAATTTGCTGAATACGCGACGCTGTTTAGATGAAGACTATAGGTGCCTAGTACCAAATTTATTGCAGTATGGTTTACCTGATTTTAGTCAATTTCGGCCCGAATCTGAAGCTGATCAACAAGAGTTAGCGGATGAAGTTGAAAATACGATTAAGCAATTCGAGCCGCGTTTGCAAGCTGTTAGTGTGAAGTTGGATCCTCAAATCAATGTGCAAAGAAAACATTTAGTTGTTATGCATATTAAGGCTATGTTTCATAGCAATCAGGCAAGTATTCCAGTGAGACTTGAATCACAACTTGAAACCTCTAGCGCACGCTTCAAAATTAAAGGTATGAAATATGAGTAAAAAGCTTAAAGATTATTATGCCCAAGAGCTACATGCGATAAATAATTTGGCAAAAGATTTTGCTAAAAAATATTCCTCTATCGCTGGAAAATTAGGTATGGCCGAGCATGAAGTTGCAGATCCGCATATTGAGCGTTTGCTAGAGGGGATGGCCTTCCTAAACGCGCGTATACAAAAGCAACTAGATGATGAAATTCCTAATAGTATAAAGGCGCTATGCAGTGTGCTTTATCCACACTATCAGAAGCCAGTTCCATCAATGGGAATAATTCAATTTCCCGCGCATGATAATCAAGATTATGGCATCAAGGTAGAAAGAGGAACGACATTGGCTATGGGTAATTCAGAATCAAAGAATTGCTATTTTAAGTCTATTTATCCAACGACTGTGTGGCCGCTAGAAGTTAAGGCGGCGAGTTTTATCAGCCCAAGCGAATTGAAAGTTGAAATAAATTGTACAAACAAAAATATGGCAATCGGTGATTTAAAGATAGATAAGTTAAGATTTTTTTTGCATGGAGAGGGTAGTGTCACAAACTTTTTATATGGGCTTATTACCGCAAAAGCCGCTGGTTTTACTGTAAAGTCTGGAGAGGATGTAATCACAACGTTAAGCGATGACTATATAAGCAATGTGGGTTTTTCAAAAGAGGAATCTCTATTCCTTAGTGATGGTGTCGATTATAGTCCCAGCCAGCTATTGAGCGAGTATTGTGTTTTTCCCAATAAATTTTTGTTTTTTGAGCTGTGTAATCTTCAGTGCGAAAACTTTAAAACGATCAAAAATAACTTCAGTATAATTTTTTCTTTAAAGGAAAGTATTTCATTATTGAAGCAGTCGATCAGTGGCGATAATTTCAAGTTAGGTTGTGTGCCAATTGTGAATCTATTTTCACAATTGGCTGAACCCATAAATCTCGAAGCAGATAGTTCAGAGTATTTGCTAACAGCAAATAGCAGAGTCGATGTGGGTGAACAAAATATCTATGATGTCAAACGCGTTACTGCAGTATCGCCTTATAATGAGAAAATACATTACAAACCACTTTTTGGTTTAACTCATCATGAGTCAGATAGCGAAAATTATTGGCAAATTTACGATCGAGATGGTGATTCTCATATTGCTTTGGTGCATCAGGATTCGCATATACTGGCACAACAAGATTGGACGCTTTGCGTAGACGTGCGTTGTACTAATGCAAATCTGCCTCGTGATTTGTATTTTAAAAAAAATATTTCACAGCTAAAAGTGTTAAATGGCCCCGCAATCGAAGAAAATTTAACCTGGTTGATCGCGCCGACAAGTTATCTAACAGAGGTGATGACGCAAGAGCTTCATTGGAAGCTGGTCTCACATTTATGTGGACAAAAACTGGGTGTTGGCGTAAAAGATGGCAGCGTTTTACGTGAGACGCTGTCTTTATATAATGTTGCAAATAATAGCGAAGTGCAACGTTATTTTGAATCAATAAACGCGATTGAGGTTAGACGCACACAAGCCTGTTTGCCTGAAGATCCGATCGATCTGTTTTGTCAAGGTTTAGAGATTATTGTTGATCTCAAAACAGAGGAAGAGCAGCCTCACGAGATCTTGATTTTCGGTAATATATTAGAGCGTTTTATAGCGACTTCATCGACATTAAATCATTTTACTAAGCTTATTTTTACTACTGATCAATTTCATAAAACACTATATGCCTGGCCTGCTAGGATTGGTCTGCGGAGTTTAATATGATTAAGAAGAAAAATTTTTTTGAATATATACATTATCTGTTAACGTTCAAAAAAATTAACCGCAAGCAATTGCGTCTGTGTGTTGAACCTAACTTGGAATTTGCAGAACAGGATGTTAGCAACCTTGAAGCGTCTCAAGGGACTTGGTTTTTATATTCACAAATGCCGAGTTTGATCGGTATAGATGGTGCATTGCCTCAACATTATACTGAGCGTGTTTTGCATCAGATTCATAAAAAAGAATTTGCGTTTAAAGCTTTTTTGGACATCTTTCATGATCGAAGCCTTTGGTTATTATATGATGTGTATAGTAAATACAATTACTCCCACAAAAATATTGATGAGAGAAATATCTTAACTGATACTCTATTGAGCTTGGCGGGTTACTCACCATACAGCTCTTGTTCTACGCCATTGCCGAGGAACAGTTTTGCTTATTATAGTCAGATATTCTTTACGAAAACCCGGACTGCAATGGGTTTGCAGTATTTGTTAGCCACTTATTTTTCTTTACCTGTGACTATTATGGAAAATGAAATCTCGTACCTGACGATAAGTAATGAAAATTTGACGAAATTGCCTGGTTGCGTTGGTGATGGACAAAATTGTCAGCTTGGGCGCAATACAGTATTAGGCGATAGATATAAAACAAAGGCTAATAAAATAAAAATAACAATTGGTTCAGTTAAATCCAGCCAATTTCAGAAGATTATTCTAGATAAAGCATACTTAAAAGCAATCAGTGAAGTAACTAGGTTGTACATAGGTGATGTATTAAGCTTTGATATACAAATCAAATTATATGCGGATGAATCTATCTATTGTCGTCTTGCAAATGAAAAAAATGCCATTCTTGGTCGTAATGCGTGGTGCTTTGCGCAAGCATCAACTCAGGCGATAACGTCAATTACACTAGTAGGAGATCAGCGATGACCGAATTAAACTTAGAATTGCTCACTAAAAAGTTAGATGCGACTGCCATAGCTACGCTTGAGGAATCTATTGCTGGTGCTATGAATCAAACACATTACTATGTTGAGATTGAACATTTTCTTGTTGTTTGTTTGCGCCAGGCGGATAAAAATTTTATGGCATTAATAGCACATTGTCAGCTTGAACAGGCAACTTTAGCATCGTCACTACAAGCCAGACTTGATAAGTTTAAGTCTGGGAGCCAACAAGCGCCAGGGTTATCACAATTGTTGGTGCAATGCCTTAAAGAGGCTTGGATGCAGGCATCATTAGAGTTCAGCGCCAAGAAAATTAATTTACCAATCCTTATTTACACATTAATAGGAATTGCACAACAGCAATACCCGGTAATGCCACTGCCAGGCGGTTTAGAAAAAGTCTCTCTACAACGTTTGGCTGACTTTGTTCGTGAAGATCAGAAAAATGATGCTGGAGAAACTACAAGTGATGCACAAGGCCCACTGGATAAGTTTGCTACTAACTTAACCTTATTGGCTAAGCAAAATAAAATTGATCCTATTATTGGACGTCATGTTGAAGTTCGACAAATGATCGATGTGTTAACACGGCGCAAACAGAATAATCCTCTTTTAGTTGGCGAGGCTGGGGTTGGTAAAACAGCTATTGTTGAAGGGTTGGCATTACGGATTGTCGCTAATGATGTGCCACCCGAACTCATGAATACAAGCATATACAATTTGGATTTAGCCAGTTTGCAGGCTGGTGCCGGCGTGAAAGGCGAGTTTGAGAAACGCTTGCAAGCGGTTATCAATGCAGTTAAAAATGCAGCGACTCCTATTATTCTTTTCATTGATGAAGCTCACAATCTCATTGGTGCTGGCAACCAAGCTGGTCAGGGGGATGCGGCGAATTTGCTCAAGCCTGCTTTAGCCCGTGGTGAGCTCAAGACCATTGCCGCAACTACCTGGAGTGAATATAAAAAATATTTTGAAAAAGACAGCGCCTTAAACCGTCGTTTCCAGCTTGTGCAAGTCGATGAACCTTCTGTATCCGTAGCAATAGCAATGATGAGAGGCGTATTAGATACACTTGAAAGCCATCATAATGTGGTCATTTTGGATGAAGCGATCCGTGCGGCTGTTAATTTATCCAAACGTTATATTACTTCACGCTGTTTACCAGATAAGTGTATGAGTCTCTTAGATACCGCTGCTGCACGTGTTCACTTAAGCCAAACGGCGACGCCAGCCAGCATTGAAGATTTGACAAAGGAATCTGCCAGTATACAAGCGACGTTAAATAAGCTCAATCAAGAGCAAAAGCAAGGTCTTAAACACAATGAACAAATTGCCGTACTTGAAAATAAAGCCAAAAAAAACAATGAGCAACGAGATAAGTTAATCAAACGCTGGAAAAAAGAATTAAAGGTTATTCGAGATATTGCTACGCTGAAAAAGAAATTGGCTACACAGCTTGATATTGATAGTGACCTCCAGAAAAAGTTGGTGCAAAAACGAAACGTGTTGAAAACTTTACAAAAAGAATGCCCATTAATTCATGATTGTGTTGATGCGAACATTATTGCCAAAGTGATATCGGATTGGACTGGGATACCAGTTGGCAATATGAACGCCGGCGATGCGATAAACATGATCAACCTTGAAGCACGCTTACATAATTTGATTCTCGGTCAAGATCAGGCAATCAATACCATAGCGAAACAGTTAAAGGTGAGTCACGCAAGCTTACAAGATCCCAATAAGCCGCGTGGTGTATTTTTACTAGTTGGTACTAGTGGTGTTGGCAAAACAGAAACCGCACTTAATCTTGCAAAATTAGTTTATGGTGGTGAAAAAGATTTGACGATTATCAATATGTCTGAATTTAAGGAACCGCATAAGCTTTCTATGTTAACTGGCTCACCAGCTGGATACGTTGGCTACGGCGAAGGAGGAATTCTTACCGAGGCCGTACGGCGCAACCCTTATAGCGTCATTTTATTGGATGAAATGGAAAAAGCCCATCCGAGTATACAAGAGGCATTCTATCAAGTATTTGATAAGGGCATTATGATGGATGGTGAAGGTCGCGTTATTGATTTTAAAAATGTGTTGATTATTATGACGTCGAATTTGGGTAGTGTTACCTTATCGGCATTACAGGATAGTGATGATGAATCATTACGACACTTACCCGATGAATTAGAACGAGAATTGCTTACCTATTTTAAGCCAGCCTTTCTTGGCAGGGTAAGTATAGTTCCTTACTTGCCACTCGATGTTGGAACATTGAAGAATATTGTTAAACAAAAATTTTCGCAGATCCAGCAGCGTGCTTTACAGCAGCACCAGTGTCATATTGAATTTTCGCCGGCGGTAATGAATAGGATTATTTCGCAGGCTAATCATCGCAATAGTGGTGCCCGACGAATTGATCACGTGATTAACCAGCGTTTATTACCCGGTATATCAGAGCAATTTTTATGTTCGTTTAAAAATAAGCAAAAGATTAATACCCTCAAGATCGGGGTGAATAAGGCTAAAGATTTCACCTATAAAAGTTAAGCCCTATACTCTCATACCAGACGATGGCCATTAAAGCTCGTATTTTTGGGTGCGAGGGTATATGCCTCTAACATTTTTTAACAAAGTTCCACACTTTCGTAACATTCCTGAAACGAATAGTCGCTATAGTATCTCTCATCGAATAAAAGAAATCCTATGTTTAAGAGAGAACTTTATGCTAGTCGACAAAGATAACATTTTACAAGTAATAGCTGGTGATTTATCGGTAGGTGTGGATCTGCAAGATAATGCTGATGATAGTGCTTTGTATTATCGATTACGTGATTTGCGCAGTACCGCACGTACTAACGAAAGAAAAGCGATGCAGGATGGTGAGCCAGTCGTTATCAATCCTACAGATTGGCACGAATTAATGAACGAGATAAGTGATGTACTTATCAATAAAAGTAAAAATCTAGAGTTAGCTTGTTGGTTATGTGAAGCATTGGTGCGTATAGATGGTTTTAAAGGTTTGCAATTAGGCTTTGACATATTAGCGGGATTGCTTGAAAAGTACTGGCCACAAGTCTACCCCAATGACGGTGACGATATTGAATTCAAGTTAAGTACACTGGCTGGCCTCAATGGTGACGGCAATAATGGTACGCTTATTTTGCCTATACAATGCATTAATCTTACTCAAGGTGACAATGCCTATTCATTATGGCAATACGAACAAGCGTCATTGATTGCCACTATTACCGATGAAGAAAAACGTCAGTCAAGAATAGATTCAGGTGCCATTTGTTTAGAACAAATTGAAGCATCAGTGTTACAAACGCCGTTGCAATCACTAATTAACTTAGATCAAGCCTTGCAAGACTGTTGCGATAGCTATGCGGTGTTGAGTCGGTTGCTCGCAGAAAAATGTGCTGAGCTCGCCCCACCGACCTCGCAAATCAGTGCGGCACTTTCACAGTGTACAACAGTCTTGCAAGCATTTATTAAGCAAAAAAATGCCAGTATGGCACAAGTCGAAGCTAGCAACTCAAGTGGCGTTGATGATAAGCAAACGGTGAGCCTCGCAGCAATGAGCAACCGCACCCATGCATTAGCTCAACTACAGAAAGTTGCTAATTACTTCAGAGAAAACGAACCACACTCACCTATTTCATATACCCTTGAACGTACTATTCGTTGGGGAAATATGCCACTTGATGAGTTGGTAGAGGAAATGTTCTTGGACCCAAATGCGCAGCTGATGTATTGCAAGATGGTGGGGATAAATCCGCCAAGTGAACCAATGGTTGTGTCAGGAGAAGGTGAGTTAAGTAATGAGAGTTGGCAATAATGCCGTAAAACTAATGAGGAGAATGTTATGAGTAGTGTCGATAGTGTGCATGGTAAGCTGGATAAAATACGTAAACCAAGAGTACACATTAGTTATGATGTGGAGACAGAAGGTGCATCGATTAAGAAAGAATTGCCTTTTGTCGTAGGAGTGATGGGGGATTTCTCTGGTGACTCTACACAGCCATTGCAGTCGTTGAAAGATCGTAAATTTATTCAGATAGATGGTGATAATTTTGATCAGGTTATGCGTAAGATGACGCCGGGCGCAAAGTTTAAGGTTGCGAATACCTTGCAAGATGATGATAGTGAAATAGCCGTTGATTTGAAATTTAATTCAATGGAAGACTTTGAGCCGATTAATATCGTCAAGCAAGTTGAGCCGCTTAAAAACTTGATTGAAACACGTAATAAGTTAAGTGACTTGCTGAGTAAGGCTGATTGTTCAGAAAAACTAGAAAGTATTCTGGAAGATGTCTTGCAAAATAACGAACAGTTAAATGAGCTTGCTAAGCAACTGGGCTCTAATCAAGAAAGTTCACAAGAAGGAGACAAGTCATGAGTGAAGCAGTAGAGAAAGTTCAAGAAAATGTTGAAGAAGCTCAACCGCAAGAAACCAAGAGCTTACTTGAGCAAGCAATAGATGCAACAACCCAAACCGAGCCTGATCGTACCAAAGAACTATTGTCAGCATTAACAGATGAAGCCTTAAAGGGGACGGTAACCTGGGATAAGAACCTAACTAAAACTGTGCAATTAGCCATTGAGGCGATCGATCTGCAAGTGTCTAAACAACTCGCAGAAATTATGCATGATCAAAAATACCTTGGCTTAGAGGGTACATGGCGCGGAATGGCATATTTAGTGAAGAATTCGCTGTGTGGCTCGGATCTAAAAATCCGTGTTTTTAATGCGAATAAAAAGGAACTTAATAAGGATTTTAATAAAGCATTAGATTTTGATCAAAGTGTTTTATTTAAGAAGCTGTATGAAAATGAGTTTGGTACACCAGGTGGTGAACCATACAGTGTTTTATTAGGTGATTATCAATTTGGCAATAATCCTGAAGATCTGAATTTGCTGGATAATATAGCACATGTGTCAGCAGCGGCATTTTGTCCATTTGTTAGTGCAGCCCATCATAGTTTATTGGGTCTGCAAAGTTGGCGTGATTTGTCTAAGCCGCGTGATTTAGAAAAAATATTCGAGTCTGCTGAGTATCTAAAATGGCGTGGTATACGTGAATCAGAAGATTCGCGTTTTGTAAACATGGTAATGCCACGCGTACTATCACGCTTGCCATATGGTAAAGATACTTTACCCATAGAAGAATTTTCATATGAGGAAGGTGAGTTTGATAACAACCATAAGGCTAAAGAATTACAGCACGACCAATATTGCTGGATGAATGCAGCATATGTAATGGGCAGTCGTTTAACCAGTGCGTTTGCCGAGTACGGCTGGTGTACGGCGATTCGCGGTGCTGAAAATGGTGGTAAAGTATCTGATTTGCCAACCCATGTTTTCACTAGTGATAGCGGTGATTTAGATCTCAAGTGTCCGACGGAGATTGGTATTACCGATCGCCGTGAAGCAGAATTGAGTAAACTGGGTTTCTTGCCGCTTTGCCACTATAAGAATACTAATTACGCGGTATTTTTTGGTGGACAAAGCATACAAAAACCGCTGTTGTATGATACTGCTGAAGCAACTGCTAATGCAGCAATCTCAGCGCGTTTGCCCTACATTATGGCGACATCACGCTTTGCACATTACCTGAAAGTGTTGGCGCGTGACAAAATAGGTTCTTTTATGGAAGCCGCAGATGTCGAAAATTGGCTTAATCGTTGGATTATAAATTATGTCAATGCCAACCCCGATTGTGGTGCACGTTTAAGAGCTAGCTACCCACTTGCAGAAGCGAGGGTTGAAGTTAAGGAAATCCCTGGTAGGCCTGGTTCATACAATGCCGTTGCTTGGCTGCGCCCGTGGCTACAGTTAGAGGAGTTAACGACATCGTTACGATTAGTTGCTCGTATACCTGAAGCATCGTAGGTGGTATGACAAATAAGAGTCTTGCATATTAATGCAAGACTCTTGTTAAAGGGGGATTTTATGGAAAAGGCATTTGCTGATCATAAACGACAGACTACGTCTAATTGCCAAGGAGACTTTAATTTTCTTGATAGGCAAGCGGCTGTTGAGTTTATTATGCAAGTAATTAGTCATATTGACAGGCAAGTAAATTGCCAGCTTGATTCGATTTTGCGAGCACAACCCTTGCAGCAACTCGAAGCAAGTTGGCGTAGTGTTGAATTTCTCGTAAAAAAAATACCACACGTAACTTCGGTGAAGATTAAATTATTGAATTTATCAAAAACAGCACTCGCAAAAGACTTACATCACGCAATCGAATTTGATCAAAGCCAGATCTTTCAAAAAGTTTATAGCGAAGAATTTGGTATGCCGGGTGGGGAACCCTATGGCGTGTTAATCGGTGACTATCAATTTCATAATACAGTTCAAGATAGAGCAATTTTACAAGGCATGTCACAGGTTGCTGCTGCAGCTTTTTCTCCCTTTATAGCAAGTGCGGCCCCGCAATTACTGGGCTTATCATCATTTAAACAATTGGGAAGTTTGCCAGACATTAACGCCATTTTTAAGCGCATTGAATTACAACCCTGGCGGCAAATGTGCGTCCAAGATGATATGCGCTTTATTGGCTTGGTTTTACCAAGTCAATTATTACGTATTGGCTTTGCACGTAAGGCCGATAGAAATTATGGTTTTTGTTTAGAACTGGCTGAGGAACGACATTATCTTTGGGGTAACGCAAGTTATGCATTTGCAATGGTTTTAGTACATGCGTTTTCGGAATATGGCTGGCTTGGAAATATAAGAGGCTATACGGATAGCTTGCAAACAGCAGGACAGGCATTATCACCACTATCATCATCATCACAGAAAAAACGCAATATGCAGGTGCGCCTACTGACAACACAATGTATGGTAAGCGATACACAAGAAGCGGAATTAAGTCGCCACGGACTGATTCCTTTGTGTCACAGCCATTATGCTGACAAAGCCATATTTTATAGTAACTCTTCACTGCAACAAGCAAAAAAATACGATAAAGAAATTGCGAGTGAAAATGCTGCAATTTCAGCAATGTTACAGTATATCCTGTGTGCAAGTCGATTTGCTCATTATATTAAAATTATTGGCAGAGATTTAATTGGGGCTTATCAAGATCCAGTTCTCTGTCAGAGTCTGTTGAATCAATGGTTATTACAATATACGGCTGCAAATAGTAACCTGTCGTTACAAAAACGTGCCCAATATCCATTGCAAGCAGCAGAAGTGACGGTAAATGAATATATAACACGTCCCGGTAGTTTTATTTGTAGAATGTATCTCAAACCTTGCTTTCAGTTAGAGCAGCTAGATACGACGGTGACCTTTGTTACAGAAATAGTACAAAAAGTATAGGTGGATAGTTATGGGTAGTACGGCGACGCAGGAAAAGCGCATACTAAAATCGAGTTTAGGTGATGAACTATTGCTTATTAAAGTCGAAGCGCAAGAAACAATGTCAGCGTTGTTTAGTTATAAGTTGCGTTATATATCAAGTCAGCAAGGCTTGAAAGCACAAGACTATATAGGCAAAAATGTTACGATTACGATTGAAGATGATGAAGTCAAAAGCCCTCAATACTTCAATGGTATTATCAATACGTTTGCTAGTCATGCCTTTATGCTAAAGGATTATTATGTCTATGAAGTGACGCTAGTGCCGTGGCTTTGGTTTTTAAGTAAGCGTTCAAATTGTCAGGTTTTTCAAAATAAAGATTTAAAAACAATTTTAACTGATATATTTTCCGCGGCGGGCTACCGTGATTTTAGTTTCAAGTTACAAGGTGAATTGTCCACTATTCCCTATTGTACACAATATCGTGAAACTGACTTGCATTTTGTTTCGCGCCTGTTACAACATTACGGTATATTTTACTATTTTGAACATGCAGAAGGTAAGCATACGGCTGTCTTCGCTAATCATAAAGATGCTTATATGCCTGCGCAAGCTTCTGAGTTGGTGCACAAGGATGCGGGAAGAGCATGTTATTCTGTCTTATCATGGGTAAATACGTCTAGTTTTCCTTCAGGGGAGTGGGTATGTAATAGCCACAATTACCGTGATTCTAAGCAAACGCTTACAGCCACTAAATCGAGTAGTTTGCCATTGAAGAACCTAAGCAAGTTTCAGCGTTATGATGAGTTAAGCAGTTATGAAGAAACAAGTGCTGGGGAAAATTTTAGTCAGCTACGAATCGATGCAGAGACTGCTGCCTACAATGTCACTTCAGCGACAAGTAATTATCGATCTTTACACGTTGGACAAATCATCCAATTGAATCAAAAAGATTTTCAGGGCGCAACAGAATTTAAATATGTCATTTTTAGTTTAAAATTCACAGCCCATGAATACAGCTATTTACCAGGATTAGAGCAGGAAAAAAAGAGTGTTTATAAAAATCAATTTCAATGTATTCCTTCTACGACGGTCATGCGGCCTAAAGTTACACTAACGAAACCCACCGCGCCTGGTTTGCAAGAGGCGATTATTACTGGTGCAAGTGGTGAAGATATCTATGTTAATGCTATGGGATGTCATAAGGTGAAATTTTATTGGGATCGTACTGGGGAAGCGAATGAAAATAGCTCATGCTGGGTACGAGCCGTTCAACATTGGGAAGGCACATTTCGTGTTGGTACGCCTGTTTTGATTGATTTTATGCAATCGGATATTGATCGTCCCATTATTATTGGCCCAGTTTATGATGATGTAGTGTCACCATTGTACACCTTATCTGCAAATAAAACCCGTTCTGCAATCAAGCGTCGTTGGCCGAATAAAGAATCACAGGCGCCCTATCAAAAATATAATGAAATTTATTTTGAAGATAAATCAGATGAAGAACAAATGGGGCTTGCAGCAGGCCGTGATATGCTGGTGGTTGTGCAAAATGATCGAAATACACAAATCAAGAATAATGATACAACAACCATAACTAAACAAAGGCTAGTTACCATTGAAGATGAAAATGATACATTACAAATAAAAAAAGGTGATCTGAATATTTTAGTTGATCAAGGCAAGATTACGATCAAAGCAAAATCTGATATCGATATCAATGCAACAGGTAATATTCTCATGAATGCACAACAAGATATCCAGATAAAGGCAGCGGGTAATTTGACACTAGAATCAGGGCAGGGCATAAGTGCAAAATCGTCAACCAGCATAGAGGCTGATGCGGGTACTTCATTTACACAAAAGGCTGGGACAACGATGGAGATTTCTTCAGGTGCGCAGTGTAATGTGAAATCGAGTATGGTTGAAGTGAATGGTAGTGGTACTGTCAAGGTCGATGGTGGGATTGTGCAATTGAATTAGCAATGGTGTGATTGGAGAGGGGTTATGAAAACGTATGCAAGCTATTATACTAACACCCAGTGCCTAAAAGAACAGTGTGCTTTATTAGATGGGAAGCTGCATGGTAATTATTTTCGTTATTCACAATGCGGAAAATTAATAGAGAAGCTTCATTATCAGGCAGGTCAACTACACGGTATTTGTCGTATCTATGATAAAGAGGGGCAGCTGAAACAACTTGCGCGCTATCGCAATGGTTGGTTAAACGGACGTATGCTGATTTATCAAGATGGTCAATTACATGCGATTATACCATTTGTTGCAGGCAAAAAATCAGGAGTAATGCTTATTATTGATGATGAACGCAATGTCATCAGTAAATTACAGTTTAAAGATGATAAACAGTTAGATAACGCAATAGTGAGGGTGTCTTAAGCTGCGTTAAATCAAGGAGGCAGATATGGCTAATCAAGTTTGTAATAGTGCGTGTATGCAATGTAGTTTTGGTGTCGCTCCTGCTGTTACAGGGGTATTGCCAGTGAACCGAGTGATGACAAGTCAATTACCCGCAGCGACCATCATGGATAATAAGCCCATGCTCAATATTCCGAGCTTTGGTATGTGTAGTTCTTTAGCCAACCCAGAAGTTGCAGCAGCTACGGCGGCAGCAATGGGTGTGCTCAGCCCCATGCCTTGCGTGCCAATGGTAGCTGCACCTTGGGCTCCGGGTGATCCACGTGTCGTGATTGGAGGGAAACTGTGTCTAAATAACACCTCCAAACTCATGTGTGCTTATGCCGGCGTTATAAGCTTAGCTACGCCCGGCCAGGTGACTGTCGAGACAGCGTGAGAAAAGTAGTTAACAATGATAGCTCGTCTTTCCTGTGCTGAAACGCTTGTTACAAATTGCCATAATTATCAAGAGGTTGTCAATCGCGAGAAGTGACTATATTGCTTTACATGTAAAAAGCTCTTAAGTAGACTTGTCTCTACTAAGACATTTAATTTGGTAAAAAAATGAAATTTAGGCAACCAAATCGAGTATTGTTACAACTTTCATTGCTATTGATTGTCAGCGCGATAAATTTTGGCTTGTTTACATCTGTTATTAGTTCACTCAGTCTTACCTATAAAAGCACCTTGGTAGCAAGTGCCGCCGGCCCTTACCCTAATAATATCAGCGCAGTCATCTTTGGAACTAGCTTGTTTGCATTGTTTTCCCCCATACAAGCTATCATTTTACCTGCTATAGGTAGCTATTCAGACTTCATCGGTCGCAAGTCGGTATTATTGGCCTGTTTAATACTAACAGCTATTGGCTACTTATTTGCATTTCATAGTATTCAATTACACAGCAAACTATTGTTATTTAGCAGTCTTGCTTTAGCCAATTTCAGTCTATGTATATACCCAATAATTTTTGCGATTTTTTGTGATTTGAGTAGTCGTGTTAAGTTGGCACAATATTTAGTCCTAGCGCCGATTTTGTATAGCGTTGTTTATTTGGCAGACTTTGTTGGCAACTATTGTCTTTTCCGTATTCACTATTTGCCGGATAATTTAATCTTAACCGGTTTCATTATTAGTTTGCTAAGTGTTCTATTCGTTGCTAGCTTGAATTTACCTAAAAGAAGATATCAGCAGGCAGTTCCCCGTCAGAAAAGTTTTTTGCGTGATTTTATTAAGCAGTTCGAGCGCTTAGCTTTTTCAAAAAGTAATATTATCTTATTCGGGCTGATTGTTATCTTTCTCTATGGTTGGGGGCTTTCCGACAGAAGCATTCCACCACTTTTTGCAACGTTAAAACTATATTCTAACCCAGCGGTTAATCTTAGAAATACGCTAACGACGCTTTTTCTCGTTGCGCTTGTTTATCCGTGGCTAATTAAGCATTTTAATTTGAGCCGCTTGCTGATTGTGGGTATCAGCTTGGTTGTGCTTGGTATTGTGTTCATTCTCACTGGGTATCAGAAATCATTATTGGGCGTTTATAGCTTGGTGATAAGTGTCAGTGAAAATATGCTGTTTGCAATGTTATTATATGTATTGGTTCGCAGTACCAATGCAAAAAACTATGGTCTGACAATGGGCTTGTTCTTTGCAATTGACCATCTCGTATGGTGTTTGAGTAATATAACGACGACACAAGCTTCATCTTATGTGCACACACTCAGTACTGCACTAGTGATGATTTTAGTTTTCTTTATACTCATGCTCTGGTATTTATATAAATACCGCTATTTGCACGAAATTAAATGGTTACATGCTACTTATAAAACTACGCCATTTTTTCGTTTTAGCATGAGATTCACTAAGTCGAAAAATGAAAGTGAGTAGAAAGTAATGCAAACAGATAGAAGGATATCTTGGCTATGGAAACAAATAAACACATTTTGGTCGTAGACGATGATACGGAAATATTGGCATTGTTAGAAGAAGTGTTAAAAGCGCATGGTTATAAAACATCAACAGCGCAAACAGGACAAGACATGTTGGACGCCTTAGCTAAAGGCAGTTACGATTTATTGTTGTTAGATGTGATGCTTCCTGATGCGGATGGTATTAATCTCTGTCAAAATTTACGCAAAGAGTCAAACATCCCTATTATTCTATTTACTGCAAATACTTGTGAAAGCGATCGCGTAATAGGGTTAGAGTTTGGTGCGGATGATTATATTCAGAAGCCCTTTAATCCAAGGGAACTAGTGGCACGGATAAAGTCTTTGCTTAAACGAATCGAGGTTTATAGCCAACATGTACCGGAAGAGATAGTCAGCTCTAAAGCGCGAAGCTATAGGTTTCGTGGTTGGACTTTAAATGAAACTGCACACCAGTTGTATTCTCCTGATGGTGTTGAAGTTCCAATAACACATGCTGGTTATGAGTTGCTACTGGCTTTTGTTGAGCATCCGCAAAGAGTGTTAAGTCGTGATTTCTTATTTAATTTAACCAAGAATCGTGATGGGGCGCCTTCAGATCGCTCAATCGATATTTTGGTTAGCCGTTTACGGCAAAAATTTGAAGAGGATCCTAAAAACCCAACATTGATAAAAACTATCCGCAATGGTGGTTATATGTTTACTGAGAAAGTTGAATTAGTATGAATTTAGCTATGCCTGGTGTGCGTCGATTTGCACAGTATAGCCGAAGCTTCTTCATGCTATTAGCTTTGTTGATGGTCGTTTATGTTAGCCTGATGATTTTTATGGTCAAGCCGGAAATGAATTTTTCGTCTAAGCCACAAAAACAATATAATTATATTATGTTGCCCTTGCTCATTCATAGGCTTGACGACGATTCTAAATCAAATAAAACACGGCTGTTAACCTTGCTGTCTGCTGCACATATTCGCTTTGATGATCAAGTCATTAAAGTATCTATCAGTAAGCATCCAAAATGGCAGGCACTAAGTAAGGCACACTTGCTTAATAAATATCTGGAGACAACTAAATTTTATCCGGAACAAAAATTACAACTATCTTATCAGTTGCGTTCAGGTATGTGGTTAAATTACTCTGAAAAAATAGTCGATCCATCTTATGTGCGTTCAACTTTATTCTTTTTTATTGGCACAATCTGTCTGGGGTTAATCATATTCTATGGGTGGACGATACTTGCTTTTAAGGTGCCACTTAAACAACTGCAATCTTCAGCACGTCAATTGGGAATCGATATTAATACAAAGCCACAGCTTATTCATGGTCCGAGTGTCGTTAAAGAAACGTCGACTATGCTCAATGTGATGCAAACGCGGATCAAAGAGTTAATTAACAACCGTATGCAGTTATTGGCCTCTATTTCACACGATATTCGTACTCCAATAACACGTTTGCGTCTGAAAGCACATCTTATTGAGGATAAAGCTGCTGCCCGTAAGATAGAGGCAGACCTTGATGAAATTGAAGCGATGCTAACGAGCATTTTAGATTTTGGTAAAAATGATGGATTGCGTGAGAAAAAGACGGCATTTGATATCTGTTCTCTTTTATTTACGATTGGTTATGATTTTACTGATATGGGACATGAAGTCACTTTAATGAGTGATGTGAGATATGAACCTTTTACGGGCAGACGAAATGCAGTGAAACGTTGTTTTACTAATTTAATTCAGAATGCGATAAAGTATGCAGGTCGAGTTTGGATAGACTTTAGTGTACAAGAACAACAAGTGATTGTGACGATCAGTGATGATGGGCCGGGTATTGCGGAAAATGAACTGCCATATATTTTTAAACCATTCTATCGCACACAAGCAGGCAAGAAAACCAGTAGCACCGGTTCTGGGTTGGGTTTAAGCATTGTTAAAGAGATAGTCGAAACTCACGCTGGCGAAATTCGCGTGCAAAATAAGCCGCAAGGTGGTCTACAAGTCACAGTCATATTGCCCAGAAACGTTGAACAAGGTTAATTTTAAGAGTCTATAGAAAGCGTACCAGCTAGTGTTTTGCCAACCTTATGTACTACCCTTGTGGTTTTGCTTGCTCAAGTTAGTGAGAGCGTGACTTTAATGTAATAGCTCACCACCGTTACGATGTAATTCTTCAACAAGGTCTTTGGCATCGCTGTCTCCAGCACTCGCTAGCGCATTCAGTTGTAAGCAAATATCATTGCTCGTACATTTGCGACCTGATTGATAGCCTGCTCGCGCGATGATTTGGGCAGCATAATCAAGATAAAATTGTTGCATGCCGGGTAACTCTTGATCGTCGATTGTATTGTCTTGCTCAAATAAGTCTAATTCAGTGCTATACATGGCTTTCTCCTTATACTGACTAAAGTTCAGTTATTAACACGTTCCACAATGGAATAATTAGTCTTAGTAAGCACTTTAACTGTTCTTTATTGCTAGCATAATTCAGAAATGTATTTTTTTGTAACAGTTATAATCCAATCAAGGACCATTTGTTACACAACCCCACTTCACCCTACAAACTGCAGCAACAAATCCTTGTTACGCTTATTTCATTAAATTTTCCGAGCTAGAGTTAGCTAAATAATTAAGGAGAAGAATTATGGTAATGTGTCGTGGTTGTAGAAAGACTTATGATTATGATACCTATGGTAATGATTGCCCCCATTGTGACTATCGCCGCCGCATGCTACAAGGCCGGCTTTTTAGACAGTCAGAATCACAGTCACCGCGTTCAACGCGGCGAATGGAAAAACAACCGGAAATGATCCAGTTAAAAACAATGAAACCGGCAAAAGAGGAAGAGGTTCAGGCACCAGCAATCGAGAATATTTTACAATCTTTGCTTCAGGCTGAGCGTCCAGTACATATTATCCAAAGCTATTTACAAGGTTATCCTGCCTATTGGCCAGGTTCGGGCTGGCAAGCTAAACCTAACTGGCTGCAAGCTGCTTCTAATGCGGATATTATGTTTTGTGACGCACCGCCTAGAATTGCCCACATGATCGCTGATTATTGCCAGTCGAATGTTATTGCAATGCCAGCTAAACAAGGCTTATTACATGAACATTACAGTATGGTACATATTGGCCGCCAAGGTTTTAGCAGTACTATTTCGAATATTTTTTCCAGCCCACGCCAAGAGTTACTTAATCGTTTAGATGTTAGGCGTATCGATGTGCATAAAGTCCTAATTTGCAAGTCGAACAAACTCTGGGGAAATTACCATGCAACGCGTGAACGTATTCGCAATGAGTGTGGTGAGAATGCCTCGGGCAGCGATATGATGTTTTGTTTACGTAAAGAGTACCACCCTGCCGATGACCCTGCATTTGCATTACCAGTGGTCGACAGCAGCATTAATGAAGTATTATTGTTTCATGGTACCTCTAAGGGAATAATGAAATCGATTATGAATAGTCACTTTGATCCTACTAGGACACCTTATGACCCACGTAAAGGCTATGGCAGAATGGGCCTTGGTACTTATTTTACTGATCAAGCAGCAAAGGCTATTACTTATATAAAATGCCGGCGTTGTGGCAAGTCAACGGAGTGTCAGTGTATGAAGGCTAATGGCGATCCAGTACGTAGGGTATTATTTTTGTGCCGTATTGTGATGGGGAATGTACTCATCGGTAATAGTGCAGATTGGGATCGGCATAGTCACAATCGTGAATTGATCGGCCAAGAGGAGTCTGATGCCAATGAGTCACAAAATGCTCGTAATAACTACTACAAAGAAGGTTATCACTCGCTAAAAGATAGAGGTCCTGGCTCATCGATTGTGGTGCGCTCAGCAGCGCAAATCTATCCAGAATTTTTAATTTACTATACAGTAAATAATGTGGCGGTGGAAAATCGTCAGCGGCGTGGATTATAGAGTTTAGAATCCTTGGGAGACAAGTATGCAGCATCATTGCCAAGATTTACGTGATTATCTACAAGCCTTGCAGGCAGCGGGTGAATTACAGCCGATTGATGTCGAAGTTGATTGGCAGCTGGAGTTGGGCGGGATTATTCGGCGTTCGTATGACTTAGGGGCGCCAGCACCTTTATTTAATCACATCAAAGGTATTAATTCAGGTATGCGTGTATTTGGTGCCCCCGCGGGATTGAGCGCTAAGCCGCAGCAAGCTTTGGCGCGTGCGGCGATTTCGCTGGGTTTACCCACTACCTCTAGTGCGCACGATATTGTGAAAACCTTGGCGTCTGTTTCTGATGTTAAACCTGTCAAGCCCACTTTAGTTAAAAGTGCAGTATGCAAAGAAAATAGTTTTACAGGTACAGACGTTGATTTACTGTCATTGCCATGCCCACAAATCAATCTGCATGATGGCGGCCGCTATTTAAATACCTGGGGTACCATCGTGTGTGAAACGCCTGATGGTAGTTGGGTGAATTGGGGCATCGCGCGCATTATGTTGCTCAATGCGACGCAAATGGTGGCGAATGTAGTGGCGGTGCGGGATACGCGCAAGATTTATAATCTGTGGCGCGAGGAGGGTAAAGCCATGCCATTCGCTGTGTTCCAAGGTGGAGCGCCAGCGATACCATTTATTTCAGGATTGCCTTTGCCGCGTGGTGTGAATGAAGTCGATATGATCGGGGGTTACTTGGGGCAAGCAATCGAGTTAGTTAAATGCGAGACTGTACCGCTGGCGGTGCCAGCCAATTCAGAAATCGTGATTGAAGGTTTTTACTCACAGGATGAAACTGCTTTAGAAGGGCCTATGGCTGATTTTACCGGTTATGTGAAACGCAGTTCTGATAATGTGTGTCCTGTGATGAACGTCACCGCTTTAACGTATCGTAACAATGCGATCTTACCCGTGGTTTCTGGCGGCTATCCGATTGAAGAAAATCACTCCTGTTGGGCGTTAGGCTTAGCCGCGCGGGTGTATGCTTTGTTGAGAAAACATGACTTCCCAGTCGCACAATGTTTTGTGCCTTATGAAAGTGCAGTACATTGGTTGGTAATCAGTATTGAAGGTGAGTATTGGCGTGATAAGCGTGATCGAGCTGAAGCTGCCAAAACTGAATTATTGCAAACGTTAAAAGCTTTATTATTCCAACATGCACCGAGTAATTGGATGGGTAAGGTCTTTGTGGTCAACGATGATATCGATACCAGTGATATCAAAGATGTGGTGTGGGCCTTTGCTACGCGTTGCCATCCACACAATCATATTATCCTCGACGAAGTCGATGTGCCGATCGCGATGGGGGTGTATTACTCGGCAGAAGAAAAAGCCGCAAAGAAGGTGAGTAAAGTGGTTTACGATTGTTTATTGCCGCCGAACCAAGATCCTGAACAAGCACAAATTCCCGCAAAATTTGTCAACAATTGGCCAGAAACAATGCGTGAGCGTATCTGCGATAGTTGGCATAAGTATGGTTATTAATCGTGCATGCGCTTGGTTCTCGTGTAGCCTACTGTCTTCTAGTCAAGCTCAGATGTAGCCCGGATAAGTTGCGCAGCAACGTCATCCGGGAACCGCAATCGCAAACACCCGCCCCGGATGACGCGCGTCCCGCGCTTATCCGAGCTACGGCTTACGTAGGAACAAATGCTAATGTAGCCCGGATAAGTTGCGCAGCAACGTCATCCGGGAACAGCAATCGCTAACACCCTCCCTTGATGCGCCGCTACACGGCCTGTCTCTAGAGGGGCTTATCAAGACTATGAACCTACAAGTGCTTTCCGCACGCGCAATTCGTATATGACAGTTCACCTACAATTTTCCCCTGTCTGTTACACTCTGTTACTTAACTTAAATCTGCATGAAATATTAATCCCTTAAAGTTGCGCTCGGGTTCATGGAAATAATCTGGATTTTATAAAGCCATCCGTGAACAGCAACTACCATTTACAGACAGGGGATATAACAATGCAAACTTCAACACGCAATGATATTAGCGTCGGTTCCGACAGTTCTTATGATTTGATAGTACGCGTTGTCACGCACGCGCAAGGCGAAAAAATCACTATCAAATCGATGCAACGCCAAAATTTACCAAAGGCACGTGAGATTTGTTGCAAAGTCAGCCGCCTATTAGAAGACAAACTTATCGCTTTCCCTTACCAATTAGAGGTCGAGCTTTTTAATACCTTACCCGATGAATTTGTATGGTTAGGGCGTTTAGAGGGGGCAATGCAAAAAGCCTACGAGCTCGAACAACATCTAATTGACCAATTACCCTTAGCCGCATAAAGCTAACTATCAAAGGAGAACTAATGATGACTATGCAAGGTACAACAGTAAAAAAACATTCTTTATGGGGCGCACATCTATATATGCCTGCAAATAATGCCGGTTTTATCGATAGCATCCCGCTAACCAATGCCCACAATATCGTACTGGACCTCGAGTATGCGACGAAATATTCGCAAAAAACCGATGCGCGCTATTTGTGTAAACATGCAGTGCGTTACATTCATGAAATGCGTCCAGATTTGAATGTGGCAGTGCGTGTGAATGGCCCAGAGTTCGCTTACCTTTGCGAGCAAGATATTAAAGAGATCGCTAGTGCACAGCCGGATGCGATCCGTGTGCCAGCAGTCAACCAAGCGAGTGAAGTTGTGCATATTGATCAGCACATTACCCAGATTGAGGAAGCGCTTGGATTCTCTTACAACAGTATTAAATTACATTTGATGATCGAGTCACCGCAAGGTTTGAGTCATATCCGAGAAATTGCCGCCGCGTCGCAACGTACCACAGCGCTATGTTTAGGAGCAGAGGACTGGGCTCACAACCTTGTGCAAGAGCGTAAAAAGCCGGGCAAAGAGCTAGAGTTTATCCGCAATAATATTGTGGCGGCATCCGCTGAATTTGGCTTATTTCCGATGGATAGCGTTTATCCGTGGCACGATGATATTGACGGTTTAAAAGCTGACTCTTTGGCCAGTCGCAATTTGGGGATGTGTGCCCGCGCAGTGCCAAATCCTAAGTTAGTCAGTATCGTCGATGAGATCTTTAAGCCATCAGATGATTTGATCCAATGGTCACATGGCATTTTAGATAATTTACAACAGGTTCATTTAGGTGAAGCAGAAACTTATGTCGCTAACGATAAAATCGTTGAGCCGTTAACGCTAATGCAAGCAGAACGTGTTGCTCAATACTACCGCGATGAGGAGGTGTCCCATGGCTAGTCCCGCAATCAGAGAAATCCGTCGTCTCAATAATGCAATAGACGCAAAGGAAGTCAGTGATGTCGCTTATAAGTTTAACTCAGCATCGTCAGGTAATACTGATGTGCGTATACCGGCAGAAGGTGGCAATACTGTGTTAATCCGCTCGAGCGATATGACGAGTTTGGAATGTGATTGGCAAACCTTGCTAGCTATTTTAGCGGAACGCAAAGCAAAACCGAGTGAGGATAATGCTAAGGACAAACCGAAAGCCAAAGTGGTACAGCTGTTACATAAAAAGCGCGATAGCTATTTTAGCTATAAAGATATCGTCGATTCGCCTTTATGTCGTTTATTACCGAATGGTCATGTTGTTTTGCTGGATGAAGCGGCGCGTTTGTTACATGCTTTAGATCGTGAATTCTTACAGCTCGCCCAACAAGAGCAGGCGCATGACTTTTATGCCGAGCCTTTTTGGGAGCAAGAAGATCTGCAAGGCTTTGGTTATCAAGCCAGTGATAAGAACTTATGCGGCGTAAATCATTTGGGTAGCGACGACAAGCAGTTTTGGCAAATCGCCGTATGTGACAATATCTGGAAGTCATTATCAAATAGTTGTATCGAAGAGGGTACTTGCTATACCTCCAAAGGCACATGTTGTCGCCATGAAGGTCGCCAAGAGTTCTTGCTTGAACGCATGAAGTCATTTTCGATGCGCGAAGTTGTGTGTGCTGGCAAACAAGATTCTGTCATGGAGTTCCGCAATCGTAGTATGCACTTTGTCAACAAACTGTGTGAGCGTTTTGAGTTAGATGCCTATTATGAAGAAGCCAATGACCCATTTTTCTTAGAGTCGGATAGTGAACAAGACAAATCACTCAATATTCAAGTGCCAGAGATTGTTAAGTTCGAATTGCGTTTGAATATTTATAACGACCGTTCGTTATCAGCAGCAAGCTTTAATGTACATGGCAACTTCTTTGCGCAGAAACTCGATATTCAACATGCTGAGGGTAAAGCTGATGTATGGACGTCTTGTTCAGCATTTGGTATCGAACGTTGGGTGTGGGCGATCTTATCGCAACATGGTGTGGATCCGAAAAAGTGGCCTAAAGGTATTTTGGCGTTGTTACAAGGCTATTGATGGCTAACGTTTAAGGAGAAACAGCATGACATTGTTACTTAATACAAATCAGACTAACGTCGCTATAGACTCGCCCCTCCCCTCCAGGGGTGAGACACAAAAGACTCGAGTCGCAACCAATGTTGCTGACCACGCGGTTCTTGCTTTACAGCAAGAACCGTGTGTGTGGCCGCGCTTTGGTTTGGTAGGGCCGCAAGATAATGGTACGCATACTGATATGAATTATGCTTTACTCTCACGTAGTGCCGAGTCGCTGCGTGACTTTTTTGTCGATTCTTATAGGTTGGGTTATGCAAATAATGCAAGCAATGATGAGTTATTCGATATCTGGCGACAACGTGGTGTGCAATCTGAGCAAGCAATGTTTTCTGCGACTAAAGGCGTTAATACCCATAAAGGCGCTAATTTTATTTTTGGTCTATTGTGTTTGGCGCGCGGCGTACAGAAGCGAACGAAGAGTGATGCTAGGTCGAGTGTTGAGAAATTGCTTGAAATTGCTTATGAGTTGGCGGGGCCAACGATTACTATTGAATTGGCCACAACACCGCGTGGCATTTCACAAACCTATGGTGAATGGGCGTGTCACCGTTACCAATGCCGTGGTATACGTGGTTTGGTGGTCGATCGCTTTGCTCTACTTGCACAAGCTTATGCATGGTACCAAGCGCACCCAAACTTGTCTGCTGAAACACGCTTAAGTTATTTGCGCCTTTTCTTTTTATGTTATTGCGAAGATAGCAATATTGTTAAACGAGCTGGCTTTGCTAAAGCGGTAGAATTAAAGCGAGTAGCACAAGCTGCCTTGCAAGGAGGGGGTGTGCTATCAAACTTATCTGCAGTGGATGAGGTTGAGCAGTATATGCAGAACAACGGTTGGAGCGCTGCAGCCGCGGGGGATTTAACGGCAGCATTATTATTTTTGGTGGGCATTAGTGATGAAAAATAAACACTTATTACAACAGGTGCTGAATGCTAAAGATGATTATTATCGTTTTAAGCGTGGTTGCTTAGCGGAAATCAATGCTGGTGGTATCGGTGACAGTCTGATTGTGGTTTCTTTGAATGTGCCGGGATTTCCCAAGCGTAGTCAAGCAGCTGATGAACTGTTTGATCGCTTTATGCAGGAGGTACAGCGGCAGTGTGATGCGCGTTTATTATTGGTATTGCGTAATATTGCCAATAATTATGGGTTTTTGTCATGCGAGCTTACGGCGACTGAGGCTAAACGACATTGCGTTTATTTGGAAAGTAGCAACCCCATTTATCGTTTGTTAGATGCGGATTGTTTTAGTAAGCACGGTGAGACGATATCACGTACAGATTTGGGTGAACCCAAGCGACGTTGTTTGCTGTGTGGGCGTGATTGTCAAGATTGTATTGTCAGTAGGCGACATAAGATTGAAGATGTGCGAGCAAAGTATGAAGAGTATTTGGCAATGTGTAGCCTACTGTCTCTGCATCAAGCCCAGATGTAGCCTTGATAAGCGCGTGAGCGCGCATCAAGGAGCAGCATTTGCCAACACAGGCCCTTGATGCGGCTTATCAAGGCTACATTAGCATTTTGTTCATACGTAAGCCGTAGCCCGGATAAGCGCGGCACGCGCGTCATCCGGGGAGGGTGTTTGCGATTGCTGTTCCCGGATGACGTTGCTGCGCAACTTATCCGGGCTACATCTGAGCTTGACTAGAAGACAGTAGGCTACAAAAAATAGGGGATAACCATGAAAGCTCAACCGCAAAGCTATAAACTAAAACGTAGCATGGGCTGGTTCAGTTTAACAATGATGGCAATCTCATGTATGTTGGGTTCGGGATGGTTGTTTGGTGCCTATTATGCAGCAAAAATTGCTGGTCCTTTGGCGACCTATTCTTGGTTGATCGGTGGTGCCGTGGTTTTTTTGGTAGCGCTGTGTGTTATGCAGGCCAGCAGCGCCATGCCCAAAGCCGGCGGTTTGGCGCGTTATATCGGCCATACCCACGGCCCCTTAGCAGGATTTATGTTGGCATGGTGTAATTGGTTAGGCATTGTTGCGATCATTCCGATCGAAGCGGAAGCTTCTTTGCAATATTTTAGTAATTGGACAAGCACATGGCACTTGCGCTGGTTACCACCCATATACAACTCAACAACAGGTGACTTAACTATCATAGGTCTTGTTGCGGCAGCCCTGTTATTAGTTGGCTTTTTATTGATGAATTACTACAGTATGCGCTTGTTGATCCGCGCTGCCAATTTTTTAACAGCGATTAAAGTCATCATCCCAGTCATGACCGTATTTTTATTATTTAGACATGCTTTTGATCCCGGCAATTTTACCACGGTGATTGCTCACCATACCGCGCCTCACTGGAGCGCAGCATTAACCGCAATTTCAGCCAGTGGCATTGTTATGGCGTTTAATGGTTTTCAAACGCCAGCAACGATGGCGGCAGAGACACGTAACCCACGGCGTAATGTGGCGATTGCGATCGCAGTGGGTATTGTAGTGTGCTTAATATTGTATGAAGCTTTACAAGTAGTCTTTATTGGTACGGTAGATTCGCATATGCTTAGTCATGGTTGGCAAGGTTTACACTTGGCGTCGCCCTTTGCGCAACTAGCGATTGCGTTAAACTTAAACTTGTTGTTACTGTGTATTTACTGTAGCGCGTTTATTTCACCCAGTGCCGCTGGCATGACGTATATGACGAGTTCAGCACGGATTTTGTACGGCATGGGCGAACAAGGCTATATGCCGAAGTTTATGACTTTTTTAGATCCTAAGTACCATGTTGCACGTTGGTCCTTGTTAGTTAATCTCGGTGTGTGTTTTGTGTTTTTACTTTTGTTTAAAGGTTGGGGGCACTTGGCAGGGTTGTTGTCCGTGATATATTTGATTTCATATACAGCCGGCCCCATCGCAGCTGCAGCTTGCTATTATCGCCGTAGCGATTATAAACATATGTTACATATTCCAGGGATAACGATTATTGCGCCACTGAGTTTTATTTTATTGTCATTATTGTTCTATTGGGCAAAGTGGCCGTTGACCGGCGATTTTGTGGTTTTGTTAATGCCAGCTATCGCATGTTATCTGTTTGCCCAATATCGTTCGCAGCATTGTCGTAGTTTGCGTGAATTGCTGCAGCAAGTAATGAATGGTGCTTGGTTTTTGTTTTATGTTGCTGCTCTAGTATTAATTTCTTATTATGGCAGTAAGACCTTCGGTGGTTTAGGGCTGCTAAACGATGCGACGTCGATGACCTTGGTGATTAGTGTGGCGATAATGACTTATGCCTGGGCGATGGGGGTACTAAAGAGTTTCCAGAAAGGTAGGGCTTGGATATTATCATCGATTGTTTCTTCTTGGTCATAAGTGATGACAATGCCCTTAGCGATTGATAGCAACGACATTGCTGATTGTAGACCATTTAATTCCCTTGCTTGATTTTCAGCGGTGAGTCGATAACAAACTTGGATGGCACATTGAAAATCATCATGGTGAACGATAAAGTCACATTCATGCTTATCATTATGAAAATACACTGCTCCGGAAAACATTTTACTAAGCTCGGTATAAACTAGATTTTCAAATAATTTGGCCGTGTTATCCATAAATTTAAAACTAGTCGCAGTGATTAATCCATTATCTATGCAGTATGTCTTTTTCTTGGCTCGAGCTTGCTTTTTTAGCGAGAAAGAAAATTGGTAGACTTCATCAAGAAAATAGGCATTCTTAAAGATTTGCACGAACTGTTGTACCGTGTTTTCATTGCTCTCAATAGCTTTGCTAAGACTATTATAAGAGTAGGTAGTACTATTATTACTAATTAAGTAATGAGCGAGAGTCTGTAAGGTGCGCGTGTCACGTATATTGTGATTGCCTATACAATCTTTTAATACAATCGTTTCATAATAGCTTTGCAGTAATTTGCGTCGCTTGTTTGAATCATCTAGCAGTTGAATGCGTGGAAACCCGCCAAACTTTAACATGTCATCACACAGTGCTAATACTTTTGCTTTTTGCTTGATGAGCTGTAGCATATTTGTGATGCCATTTTGATTGAGTAATTCGCGAAAACAAAGCGGGTATATTCGCGTTTCGATATAACGTCCAGAGAGTAAGCTGGCATAATCACTATTTAGAAGATCGGCATTTGAACCAGTGATAACTATTTTCTGGAAGCGTTGGCTATCATAGGCACTTTTTATATATTTTTCCCAAGCAATGACGTTTTGTACTTCATCAAGAAATAAGTAGGCAACCGGTTGTTGGGTAACTTTTTCAGCGGTAGTGACGATTTCATAGAGTGAGCTTGGATCGTTGCATGCTTCTATATAGTTAGGATCATCAAAATTAATGTATAGAATGGAGCGAGATATTTGGTTTTCACACAAGTGTTGGATAAGTTGTTTTAATAATGTTGATTTACCACAACGACGTATACCGGTAACAATTTGGATTTCATCGAACTGTAAATCATCCAGTGCTTGTTCATCATGTAGGCGAGCGTAGGGTTGAGCGTATTGCTTACCTTCCCAGTGTGGATTTTGTTCCATGAGTGTTTGTTCCATTAGCTAATGTTACTAAGTATAATTAGTAAAATCAAGCGGTATTACTAATTATACTTAGTAACATTAGCTAATGGCTTTTTAATGTGTTGATTTTCAATGAATTTATGTTTTCTATGCTATGATTAAGCTCTTCTGAAATAACTCAAATTAGGTTTGGTTATGGATAAACCTTTTTCACAAGCAGCGCAAAATAATCAGCAAGCAATTTTGGCGGTGTTGCAGCGCTATGTGACTGATGGCATGAGTGTCTTAGAAATTGGCAGTGGTACTGGCCAGCACGCCTTATATTTTGCCAATGCATTGCCAACGGTGAGTTGGCAAACCAGCGATTTGCCGGAACACCATGCCGGGATCAATGCGTGGATAGCGGCAGCCGAGCACGATAATGTGTTGCCGCCTTTGGTGTTGGATGTTAACCATAATGAGTACTGGGCCGATGAACGCTACGATATAATCTATACCGCTAATACCGCGCATATTATGGCGTGGCCTGAAGTGGAATTGATGGTTGCTGGTATCGTACGACACCTGAATGTATCTGGTTTCTTCGTTATCTATGGCCCCTTTAATCGTGATGGACAATACACGAGCCCGAGCAATCAAGCCTTTGATGCCCATTTAAAACAACAATATGCGCATATGGGCTTGCGCGATATTGTCGATATGCAACGTTTGGCAAAGCAGCATGGCTTAGCTTTATTGGCTCAGCACGAGATGCCGGCTAATAATATGGTTTTGGTTTTCCGCAAATTATCTGCTTGAAATACAAAAATAATTTTTTGGCTGCGAGTCAGTTTCTTGCTGTGAATCCAATTATCGCTGGACAAATTGTATTGAATTGTGCATAATACGCTCAATTCATAATTAATTACTAAGGCGTGCGCGCAAGCTTAATATTGGTGCTTTGCGTAAGTCTTGACTATCTTTGTTGTTTCACCACCGGATTGGCACTATCTCCTCAAGGTCGAGGCAAAAACGACTATATAGTTGTGCGGGGATCAAAAATTATCCTTACCTTTTACTTATCTCTACTGAAAGTAGAGGCTATTTTTTTGGGGAGAAAATGATGGCAACAACACCTAAGAAAGCGGGCGACAAAACGCAAAAGCAATTAGCTGCTGATGCTAACGACGCAGTATCAGCAGATAAAGGCAAGACAAAAAGTAAGTCGCGATTTTCAATCGGAGGTCGGAGCCGTAGGCAGGGATCTTCATCTAGTTCTCGTTTGAGCGGTTTGTTTTCACGTTCACGAAGTGGCAGCAGCTCAAGTTCAAGCTTGGCTGAATCTACCGATTTAGCGACGTTGAAAGCATTACTAGGACAAAATCTTGTGTCATCTACTCATGTTGCTGCAGACGCTGCTAGTAGTTCTAGCAGTAGTAGCTCCAGCAGCACAGCAGGCTCTTCCACAGTATCTGAAAGCGTGGGTGCTTATCAACAACCAGCCTTCGCCATCTTTGATATTGATTCAACGCTGAAAGATGCAAATGGCCGTTGGATTAGAAGTGAAGTAACCATTCCTGCGATTCAAGCATTGCAATCTCAAGGGGTTGTGATTGGTGTCGCGACTGATAAGGCATTTGGTGATCTTGATAATCGTTTTTTTTCAGACGTAGGCATCCCTCTTTCACGTGAATTATGTGCTCAAGGAGGTGTGCGTAAGGACTGGAAAGCGATTGCCGACATATTGGAACGTCATCCAGAGCGTTCAGAGTGTGATGTAAGCGGTGCGACTAACTCCGATATTGCCCCAGCGAGTTCTTCGCAACAACCTGAAAAAAATATTGCTGAGTATTCTCCTACTGAGAAAAAAATCCAGCGTCGAGTTGAAGAGGAACAGGTTGTTTTTAGCTTTATTTCCACGTATGAAGATGCCAGTTATCAGTTTGATTTTGTGGTGCCCTATGATGGATCCGTTGACGAAGTTAACAACCCAGAAAGTGATTGTTATAAGAGGGTGATGTTTGAGCTAACTCAGTTTGTCAATAGCGACAGCGGCAAAATCTTTTTAATTCTTGATCTTTTGTTAAAGCTGGGTATAGCCATTAAGCCACGCGAAAGTTCACCGTTAAAGAACTTTACATCAAAACATTTGCGCCTAGTATCGGGTGATCAAGTCTCATTTTTTGATGATAAAGGTGAATATTGTGTCGCGGCAAGGAAGTATTTGGGTATTTCTGCGCATGTGGCGGATAGTGACGATGCGCTTGAGCAAGCCCGTAAGTCATTACAGTCATTAATGGTAGATGAGCACTCCCTGGCATTGACTAGCGACGCTAGGGAAGTGCAGAGTCGTCTTACAGGAATTAGAACGACCTTGTTTAGGAGTGTTTTGAGTAAATTTCCTGAGGCGGTGTTGTCAAGAATGCCGGAAGAAGTTGCAGCCCTTACGCTGGCACATCAATACCTCGAGGCGCGATTCAGATCCTTTGCTAAAGAAGCGCAGCAAACAAGTGGTTCTGCGGCGAGCTCATCGTCAAGTTCTGGTAGTGAAGGGATAGATTATCCTGAAGCGCAAGCGTTTATTGCGGCTTGCCAAAGACTGCAAGCTAAAATTGATGTGGTTGTAGGTCGTGATGATTCTCCGACACGACAATTGGAAGACCTGCGCCAACAGCTAGTGAAAAATTCAGGTGGTGCTATTGGTTTTGGTGGGAAAGAAGTGGATGCGATAGCTGGCTACCAGGAGCGATTAGAGCAATTGTTAAAACTTCATGATTTAAGAGCTAAGATTAACAGTCAGCAGGATGTAAGGGTGAAGAGTATTTTTAACAGCATCGAGGTTATACTAGCAAGCCGACTCGAAGCCTTTTCTAGAGCAGATAGTACTGAGGCAAAAGATAGGGCGAGAAATGGCGCTTTAAATGCTGCTGAAGGGGCACAGTTTTTTGTTGAAAAGTTAAAATATGCAGCCTGTGATCGTGACAGTCAAGAAAAACTCGCAGGAATTAAACAGATATTGAGTGATTGCCATACAACATTATCAAACCCCGATATACTAGAGGTAGAGGTTGCCGCCTTGCAGGTAAGGTTAAGCGATCAAGGCAATTTAAAGCTGGATATGCTGTTTTTGTTAGAAGTGATTACGCTTTTGTTAAAAGAGCTCGTTGTTTCTAAAGCCAAATTAGAAGACCCAGCAGAAAAATACTATATTAGTATCTTGCGCGCCGTTGTCAATAACCTGTTAAAGCAAGATAATTTGGGTCTTAAGAAGACTATTATTAATTTGCTTGATGGGAAGATACTTTATGCTGAAGGCTACAGCTATTTGCGTAATTTGCAACAAGCTGTGATATTGTCTCGTTTGTATAGTGCTTTGCGTCAGTGTGAAAGGTGGATTGATCAAGAGGGTGCAAGCGCCCCTAGTGCAGCAATGAAAAAGGCATTAACTAACTTTGTGGGACGAATAAAAACACAACTAAGCCTAACGTCAGAGTTAAAAGATCCATTAGCATGTGTGAAAGCTTTTGCAGGATTGCGGCAACAGGTGCGCGACCTCTATAAAAATGAAGTAGGCACACCATGTACCAAGAAATCGAGTGATCTTGGTAAGTGGCACACTGTTAGACGGCATCTCGATGAAAATATAGCGAGAGAATTACATGGAACATTAGCTACGTTGAATAAAGATTGGAAACAATTTAATGAGCAGGCCGAGGCTTCATTCGTTGATGTAGCTGCTGTGGTTGCGGACCTGGGGGTTGCTCCTGCGCCTCCTGTACCACCTGGCTTGGGTTTGGAAGGGCCTGGTTTGTTCGCCGGAAGTGCTGCAGCAGGGGCTAGTTCGTCGCAGTGGAGGAAGAGTACTAAAGCAGCAGCAGCTGCTACTGGTGGGCGCGCTAGTATTATTGGAAGAGCAAGAAGTGAGGCTGCAAGTTCTGAAACTGATAGTTCTAAGACTGGCAGTTCCGGAGATGATGCTGGCTATGATTTTGCTTCAATCGATAGCAGTAACGAAAGTAACGGGGACGAGGTAAGTATATCACCATCACTATCTTCAAGCTCTAGTTTATAATACTGGACAGTGTTGTAGCCTTGATCTGACGAATCGACGCATTGCGTGAGCATACAACGCGTCGATTCGTCAGAGCCTTGATGCGTGGCTACGCCCCTCTAGGGACAGGCCGCTTATCAAATCCACCCGAGACCAAGTCGGCGAAACCTAACAAGCGATTCGCATTCAACGTCATTTGTTGGGTTTCACTTGCGTTCAGCGTCAACCTACAAAAGTTATTTAGTCTGGCGTTGTGGGCTAGCTAATTCCATTTAGAACTTAATAAAATCAGTTAGCTGAAGGGACTTTTGTACTGTTGATAGAAAATAAGGATTTTGCTTGCAACCGTAGCTGGTGATTAATGTTGTGAACAGTGATTTTTTAGTTTTTGTTTGTTCTAGAAATATTTGCTTTTTGGTTTCTAGGTTCTTTGCATAGTCTTTTTTTATAGTGAATTCGCCTGTTAGAAATTTAATTTCACATAAGTTGATACAATTATCGGCACGGTCAATGATTAAATCGATTTGGGCACCATTTTTATCTGATTCTTTCGTCGTATGTTGCCAGCTAGAGATACTTGAGCTGATGCCGGCTATACCTAGGGCTGCCTTAATGGCTTGGTTGTGCTTAAAGCATAAATTTTCAAAAGCATAACCCGCCCAATTATTCCAACGTTGTGTATTGTGTTGCTTGAGCCAGTGATCTGGGTCGATGCTCTCCAGTTTGGTGGGAGTTAGATTGGCAATCCAGCGCAAATAAAAATGTGAATATTCATCAGCAAGTCGGTAAGTAACCTTTGTTTTGCGTTGACCGTAGTTAGCGACCTTAATGATAAAGCCGGACTCTTCTAGCTCTCTCAGTAAGCGCGTCATGCCGCCACCTGAGCTAAAGCCAGTATGCGTAATGAGTTGTGCGCGAGTTAAGCCATAATGATGTTGAGAGAGTGCCTTAATGATTTCGACATGCTGCTCATAAGCATCAAATAACGAGCGATATAAGCGATTAAATTCTTGAAAGAGATAACCGTTGCGGGAAAAGCAAAGCTCGTTAACAATTTGCGCGACAGAAATTCCAGGCTTAACAAGATTTAAATATTTGGCGACACCACCAAGAATCATATAGAGCTCAATATAATCTTTTTCTGCTAGCTGAATTTGTTTGGCTTTTAAGAATTTTATGGTTTCATTCAGGGTAAATGGCAATAACCTGATGTGGCGGGTTAGGCGGTTATGCAAGCCTTTTTTATTATTAATAATATTGTCAATCATCCAGGCTGCGGCTGAACCACAAATGATAAGGATGATATTCGGCATGCGCGATAAATAGCGGTTCCAAAGATGTTCAAGTGCGGGAAGAAATTTAGAGCGTTTACTTGCGAGCCAGGGAAGTTCGTCAAAAAATAGGATGATTTTTTTTGTTTTGGGTAACGTTTCGATTTTTTTTCTTAATAATAAAAAGGCTTCTTGCCATGTGGTGGGAGGCGATGATAATGGCGTATCGAAAAATATATCATTATAAGTCACCATAAAATTATAAAGCTGTTCTTTTAGTGAGGCATCGTACACGCCGGTCAATTCGAAATAAGTACCTTTATCCTGGAAATATTGGCTAATAAGGTAAGTTTTGCCGATGCGGCGGCGGCCATAAATAGCAATGAACTCGGCACTTTTTGATGCTCGTATATCATCTAATAGTTGAATTTCTTTTTCACGAAAGAGAATTTTAGTCATGCATATCACCAGGTTTTTGGCCAATTATAACCTATACTTGGCCAAAATCAATGAAAAATCGTTATTTTGGCCAAGTATAGGTTATAATTGGCCAAAATAACCCTTCAGCGACTAGTCTTGAATTTGCCGTTAATTAGAAATATGCCCAGCAAAATAATCACTAAACCGACGATAAGAGAAGCGTGAATTTCTTCACCTAAGAACAGAAATCCCCACAGTCCCCCGAAAAAAGGCAGTATGTAGGTAAGCGTTATGGTTTTGCTTGGGCCAATTTCATGCATGAGTTTGAAATAAATTAAATAAGCAACGCCGGTTGAGAGTATACCTAAACACAATAGCGCACTGGCGATGGAAAGGCTGGGTAACTGCGTCGGTAAATCGCAGGCAGCAAAAGGCAATAAGATCATAAAGCCTGCGCATTGCTGGCCGATGGCAACGGCAAGTGGGGCATTCGTTTTGACTTGATTGGAAGCGTAGATTGCACCAATGGCGTAAGCAATGGAAGCGCCTAAACATGCCAGGATGGCGAGTGTATTGGTGAGGTTGAGTGGTAATGGATGCCAACCTACCACGACGATAACGCCGCAGAAACCTAATAAAGAACCCAACATTTGCATGCTGCGATAGCGTTCACGTAAATAAATGCTGGCAAGTACCGCGGTGAAGATCGGGGTCATTGCATTTAAGATGGCGCCAAGTGATGCGGTGATATGCATCTCGGCAAAGGCAAATAGGGTGAAAGGTAAGGCGGCATTGAAAAAAGCCAGGATGGTGATTTTACGCCAGGGTAATTGTTTGAAGGGTACTTGTTTGCTACACGCATTGTAAGTTATCAAAAAGATGGCCGCGAGTAATAAGCGTGACGCGGTAACTACAAAGGGCCCAAGTATGGGCGCGGTAATACGCATAAAGAGGAATGAGGCACCCCAGATTGCCGCAAGTAAGATGAGTAGAAAAAATTGGGTGACGCTCATTGGCCTATGTTACCATATCGGGCTTAAAAACCATCCTTTGTTAGGATAAATGGTAAGAGAATTGAAGGAGAAGTGAGCGATGAATAAGTGTCAACAATTGCGCAGCATGATCGATGGTGATAAAGCTATTGTTGCCCCGGGCGTGTTTGATGGTTTGTCTGCGCGTTTAGTTGAGGTGGCTGGCTTTCAATTAGTATATGCCAGTGGTGGCGCGATTGCGCGCAGCACCGGCGTGCCTGATATTGGCTTGTTGAGCTTGACAGAAGTGCGCGATCGCTTAGCACAAATTACCGCGGTGACGAATATCCCAGTATTGGCCGATGCGGATACGGGCTTTGGTAATGAAGTCAATGTACAACGCACTATACAATTGTTCGAAGCGGCTGGCGTGGCGGGGATTCATATTGAAGACCAACAGTTTCCGAAGCGCTGTGGTCATTTAAATGATAAGACGTTGGTAAGTCCTGATGACATGGTGAAAAAAGTTAAAGTCGCCAAGCAGAGTGCCAGTGATAAAGATTTTGTGATTGTCGCGCGCACAGATGCGATTGCGGTGGAAGGATTTGAGCCTGCTATAGAACGTGCTCAGCAGTATTTAGCTGCGGGTGCCGATATGATTTTTGTTGAAGCGCCGCAGACAGTTGAACAAATTGAAGCAATTGCTAGGGCGATTCCGCAACCTAAATTAATGAATATGTTTTATGGTGGGAAAACACCACTTGTACCTAAAAAAGACTTACAAGCAATGGGCTATCGTATTGTCATTATTCCTTCAGATTTGCAACGTGCGGCGATTCGCGCGATGGAAAATATTTTAGCTGAGATTTATAAGTCGGGTGACAGTAAAGCCTTGGCTGAACAGATCGTGACATTTAAAGAGCGCGAAGCGATTGTGAGAACTCAAGAATATTTAGCGTTGGGTGAGTAGTTGCTTTTACGCCTGTTTTGTAGCCTTGATAAGCACCGAAGGTGCGCATCAAGGAGCAGGGTTTGCTAATCCATTCCCTTGATGCGCGCCGCTGGCGCTTATCAAGGCTACCTTAGCATTTGTTCCTACGTAAGCCGTAGCCCGGATAAGCGCGGGACGCGCGTCATCCGGGGAGGTTGTTTGTCATTGCTGTTCCCGGATGACGTTGCTGCGCCACTTATCCGGGCTACATCTGAGCTTGACGCAAAGGCAGTAGGCTACCTTAGCATTTGTTCATACGTAAGCCGTAGCCCGGATAAGCGCGGGACGCGCGTCATCCGGGGAGGTTGTTTGTCATTGCTGTTCCCGGATGACGTTGCTGCGCAACTTATCCGGGCTACATATGAGCTTGACGCAAAAACCGTAGCCTACACAGACTGGTCCGGTCGAACAGCATAAGCTTAACTGATTCTGATCGAGACTCTTTCACTATTCAATGTGTCTGAATTGATAATCTGTAAAATGTTTGCTTTAGTAATTCCTGCCTTACGCATGAGCTTAGCAAGTTTTTGTTGTTGATTATCAATAACTGCCATATTGGGATTTGTTGTATTAACTAGATAAAGCTCATTTTTAAAGGGTTTGCATATTTTGACTAACTCATTGAGCAGTTTTTGCAGAGACGTTTGTTGTGCTTGTTTAGCGCTAGATATCGGAAGGGTGACAGAGATACTGTCTACATTACGGGTGATGTCGGTGTGAGTATTCTTGAATGCGTGCCGTAACGCTTGTGCTTCCTTGTCGAGCTTCTCTTGATATGCGCTTTGTTGTGCATTGTTATCAAGTGTTGGCGCTTTGAGGTGAGTAGTAGTACGTAGTTTAGCAATTCCCTTACTCTGTGCAATCGGTGCTTTCTCGATCAAATATTTACTTATGTCGCGTTCGATCCTACGGTACTTATTAATCGGCCCAGCAAAACCATTAATAATGATTGAAAATACCAAGAGATGATGCTTACGCGTCATCAAATATCCGGATAGTGCAGAGACGCCGGCCATACTGCCTGTTTTTGCGCGTATCCAACCATTGAGTGGTGTTTGGGCTTGCTTAAAGACGCGTGTATGATCGCGCCCGGAAACAGGTAGGGCTTCAATATACTCATATGAGACAGAAAAATTATCGTAAACATTACTTAATAGTTGTGTCAGTTGGGCTGGCGATACTAAGTTATAGCGCGATGCGCCTGAGCCATCAACCATGCGCGTGCCAGAAAACTCAATTTCCGTGCGGTCTGTTAGTATTTTTTCTATTGCGTCTGCACTTAAATGCCAAGAGCTAGGTTTGTTAAAATAGACGGCACCAAGCTTTAAGAAAATAGCATCGGCATATAAATTGTCGGAGACTTTTTGCATTTTAAAGAGCAATTGGCTTAAGACTGCAGATTGATGTTGAGCTAGGGTTTTGGTCTTCGGCGTTTTTGCTGCGAAAATAATTTTCCCCGTGTAATCTATATTTTGTTCGCGTAATATGGTTAAAAGTGCACGTTTTAAGTATTCATCTGGGTGGGCAATGGCAATGGTTTGGGTATAACCAGGCTGTGTTTGATAGACGCAACCATCGGCTGTAATCGTGTTTTTTTTGTCGCTGCTGAATTTTATTTTACATTTCTTTTCGCCAGGGGCAACAGTACTAACGTTGTTGATGAGTTTGATGGTTTCTAGATTGGGTGCTAATTGTAAATTGGCTTTCTTATCAACTTTGCTACTGGGGTTAATCTGAATATCTAATTCATTTTCGTCAAGCATTGCTGGTAGTGGACTTGCGCCGTAACCATATTGAGTGTCGTCGATCATAAAACCCGGACTGTGTGCTTGCGTGGCAAATATGCCATTGTTGATAATGATATCGCCTTTGACCGAGGTTATAGGATATTCTCGTAATTGACTCAGTAGGTTGGCTAAATCGTGCTGTGTTAAGCTGGGGTCACCACTGAGGTTTAAATACAGGTTGCCTTTTAGTACGCCGTTATTAATTTGTTTGGCATCTGTGCTCAAGCTTGTCGTAAAACGATAGTCTGGGCCTAGGTATAATAGTGCCGCTGCTGCTGTGTAGAGCTTTAAGTTACTTGCGGGCATGAACGATCGATCGGCATTGCGCTGGTAGAGAATAGTATTGGTATTTAGATCGGCGATTTCGATCCCAATGTTCACATTAGGATCGACATTTTTAATGATATTATCGATAGATTGCGCAAGAGCATTAGATTTTGCGTAAGTACATGTCGATAAAAGAATACCTGCTGCCAGGCCTAAAACATGATGCCAGCGCATCTTTCCCCCTCACTCTAAATTGTTTTGCCAGTGTCATCAAAGAAGGTGACTTGTCCGCTTGTTAGATCTTGCATCGCACCGACGATTTTAATTTTTTTATTTTTTTCAAGATTTGCGATAATTGCACTTTGATCTTTCAGGGCTTCTATTTGATTCAGTACGTTTTGTTTAGCAATGGCATCGATAACTTTGGGTTGCGAGCATGCCTTAATATCATTTTGTGGATTAATGGCATTAACGGCGGGTTCGATCTGAGTAATTAATTCATTGATATGCCCAAAGGCTTGCATGCTACACGCGGCTTTAACGGCACCACAGTCAGTATGGCCCATAACGACGATTAATTTAGCGCCAGCAGCTTTGGTAGCGAATTCCAGACTAGCGAGTACATTTGTGCTGACAACATTACCGGCAATACGTGTTGCGAATAGGCTGCCCAGACCCTCGTCAAAAATTATTTCTGGTGCGCCGCGCGAGTCAATACAACTTAGCACAACTGCAAAAGGAAATTGGCCTTTTTTAGCGGTAGATTGGGCGTCACTTTTATGATCGCGCTTTTTTTGTTGTGATTGCACAAAACGTTGGTTGCCGGCTTTTAGTTCGGCGAGCGCTTGGGTGGGTGACATCGCTGTTTGGCGGGCTTGCGTAGGGGCTTTGGCTTTTGTTTGTTTTGAGCTTGAATTTGGACTTGTGTTGGTTGGCGTATCATTAGTGGCGACGTGTAAGTAATCAGGAGTGAAGTAAATGTCTGTGGCCAAGCCAGTTTGTGTGAAAAGTGCTAGGGACAGGAAGATAAAAAATGCTGATAAAGTCCTTCGTAAATTCATAAGTAAGTTCCTTTTATTGATAAGCCTTGATGCGCACCGGTGGCGCTTATCAAGGCTACATTAGCATTTGTTCATAAGTGAGCCGTAGCCTTGATAAGCACCGTAGGTGCGCATCAAGGAGCGGTGTTTGCCAATACATTCCCTCGATGCGCGCTCACGCGCTTATCAAGGCTACATATGAGCTTGACGCAAAGACAGTAGCCTACACAGCTTGGCGTTGCTAAAAAGCAGGTGGCAAAAGTATAACTGAACTCGTCTGGCAAGCAAAGTGAGTTGTTGTTGCTATTGCTTACCTTGCTTAGTGAGTTCAATAATGTCTTGTACGACCTCTGGATTGGCGAGTGTCGAAATATCGCCCAATTCTTCAGTTTCTTGCTGGGCGATCTTGCGTAAAATACGACGCATGATTTTGCCCGAACGTGTTTTAGGTAAGTCGTTGGTCCAATGAATGATGTCTAAGGTTGCGATGGCGCCAATCGCTTGGCGCACAGATTCGATGAGTTCCTGTTGTAATTCTGCATTACCTTCCACGCTTTCTTGTGGCGTCACATAGGCACAAATTCCTTCGCCTTTAATAGCATGTGGATAGCCAACAACGGCGGCTTCACTAATTTCAGGGTGGGCGACGATAGCGCTTTCGATCTCAGCGGTATCCAAGCGATGGCCAGAAACATTAATCACATCATCCACACGACCGGCAAGCCAGTAATAACCATCGCGATCACGATAGGCACCATCGCCGGTAAAGTACATACCTGGATAGGGACTGAGGTATGTTTCGATGAAACGCTGCTGGTCGTTATAAACAGTTTGTAGCATGCCTGGCCAGGGTTGGCGTATGACTAAGTTGCCACACGTGTTACCCGTGTCGCTTTGTGGTTTCGCGGGATTGCCAGTATCGTCAACAATTTCTGGAACGATACCGAAGAATGGCCAACTTGCCGCACCTGGTTTTAATGGGGTTGCGCCAGGCAGTGGACTAATCATGATGCCGCCTGTTTCAGTTTGCCACCAGGTATCAACGATAGGACAGCGCTCTTCGCCGACAACACGATAGTACCACAGCCATACTTCAGGATTGATAGGTTCACCGACACTGCCTAATAATTTCAAACTGCGGCGATTGGTTTGCGTTACCCATTTATCGCCGCTGCGCATCAGGGTACGTATTGTAGTTGGTGCAGTGTAAAAGCGATTTACTTTATGTTTATCGATCACTTGCCAACAACGTGCTGGAGTGGGGTAGTTCGGTGTCCCAGCGAAGATGACACTGGTGGCACCATTGGCAAGTGGTCCATAAACGATATAAGAATGCCCAGTAATCCAGCCGATGTCTGCGCTACACCAATAGATGTCACCATCAACATAGTTAAAGACTAATTTAAATGTCATGGCAGCATAGAGTAAGTATCCACCCGTACTATGTAAGATGCCTTTGGGCTTGCCGGTTGAACCTGAGGTATAGAGAATGAATAAAGGATCGTTGGCATCCATGGTGCTACAAGGGCATTCAGGTGATGCCGATTTTATTGCATCATGGTAGCAAATATCATGAGATTGTAAATCAAGTTTGCACCCGCTGTTTGCAACCATAATTACGTGTTTGACGCTGGGACATGCGGCGATAATTGAATCAACATTTGCTTTCAAGGGAGTATGTTTGCCACCACGTATGCTTTCATCGGCGGTAACCACTAAACAACATTGTGCGTCGTTGATACGGTTTTTTAAAGCACGAGCGGAAAATCCGCCAAACACAACTGAATGAATCGCACCGATGCGTGCACACGCAAGCATGGCCACGATCGCTTCTGGAATCATCGGCATGTAAATACATACGCGTTCGCCTCGTGCCGCACCTAATTCTTTTAATACATTTGCAAAACGGCAAACTTCATCATGCAATTGTTTATAGTTGATGATTTTAGTTTGGCTGGGTTCGTCACCTTCCCAGATTAAGGCAGTTTGCCCGGCACGTTGTGGCAGATGGCGATCTAGACAGTTATAGCAGGCATTTAATTTGGCGCCATCAAACCAACTCACATTGTGCTGAGCTATGCTGCCGCTTAAGACGGAGGTCCATTCTTGTTCCCAATCCAAAAATTGCTTAGCTTGCTGCGCCCAAAAATCTTCTGGAGCATTGATGGATTGTTGATAGAGTGCTTGGTAGCGTTTACCGTCGATGAAGCTATTTTCAGCCTCCAGGTGTTTGTTAATGAGAGTCGGCATTGTTTTGTTCCACATCCTTATGGACTTGAGAGGATTTTTTGTTTATAATTTGACCTTTTCGTGCTCGAAAGCAGATTATTGCATATAAGAATGCAATTTTAACTAGATTGCAATGATTAAACGCCGGTTATCATCATGGGTAGGATTTTAGGAAAATGGCTGCCGCCTTATAAGAAGTTGACAATATTACGATTGTTAGGGAGAATACGCAGCTTGCTTTTAGGGAGGGGTTCCCGAGTGGCCAAAGGGATCAGACTGTAAATCTGACGGCTCCGCCTTCGGAGGTTCGAATCCTCCCCCCTCCACCAAGTCCTTAGGGACGAAGGTTGGGGAAGGTGCCGGGCGAAAACTTAGGTTTATCAATGACTTGGCGACAGCGAAGTTAAGATGAGAATTCGGGCCGTTACGAAGACCATTATATATAAAGGTATAGGTTGGTTTCTGTAACGGTCTGAGCTGGGGACGTTCCAGAGCTGCGGGTGTAGTTCAATGGTAGAACTTCAGCCTTCCAAGCTGATAGTGTGGGTTCGATTCCCATCACCCGCTCCAATTTAGTTGGGTGGGTTTAGAATTCGCTAGGCTGAGTGCTAGCGAGCTATAAACACATCCCGGTGAGTGATGGTTGAGGTAACGCCCACATAGCTCAGCAGGTAGAGCACTTCCTTGGTAAGGAAGAGGTCACCGGTTCAAGTCCGGTTGTGGGCTCCACTGCTTAAGCCGGGTGCTGGGCAGTGAAGAGCATTTTCATTTTTTGATTCTATGACGGTTGGGGAGATTGTCAAATGTCTAAGGAAAAATTTGAACGCAACAAACCACATATCAATGTAGGAACGATTGGCCACGTAGACCATGGTAAGACGACATTGACAGCGGCGATAACGACAGTGGCGTCGAAAGCACACGGTGGCGAAGCGAAAGATTTTG